>DATBIB010000040.1:0-14739 GCA_036557205.1 Ktedonobacterales bacterium
CGGGCCAGCAGGATACCTACCTGAACGTCGTGGGGTCCGCGGCGATCCTCCAGCGCATCAGCCAGTGCTGGGCCTCGCTCTTCACCGAGCGCGCCGTGACCTACCGCCTGCGGAATGGCCTGGATTCGCGGAAGGTCCGCATGGCCGTGGTCGTGCAGCGGATGGTCTTCTCGCGGGTGTCTGGCATCCTGTTCACCGCCGACCCCGTCACAGGCAACCGGAAGGTCGCCTCCGTGGAAGCCAGCTTCGGCCTCGGTGAAGCGCTGGTCTCTGGCCTGGTGAACGCCGACACCTACAAGGTGCGCGACGGCCACGTCATCGCCAGGACGATAGGCGCCAAACAGCTTGCCATCCACGCCTCGCCAACGGGAGGGACGCAGACACAGGAGATAGCGCCGGAGCAGCGGGAGCAGCCAGCGCTGACGGATGCGCAGGCCGTGCGGCTGGCGCAGCTGGGCCGACGGATCGAAGCGCACTTCGGCTCTCCCCAGGACATCGAATGGTGCCTGGCCGACGATGACTTCCAGATCGTCCAGAGTCGGCCAATCACCACGCTGTTTCCTATCCCCGCAGCCAGCGACCAAGAGAATCACGTCTACGTCTCCGTTGGTCATGGGCAGATGATGACCGACGCCATGAAGCCTCTTGGCCTCTCCCTGTGGCAGCTAACGGCAGGTCGGCCTATGTACGTGGCGGGCGGGAGGCTATTCGTCGACGTCACGGCGGGCCTGGCTTCGCCAGCGAGCCGCGCGGGCCTTCTGGAGATCATGGGGAAAGGCGATCCGCTGATCGGAGACGCGTTGCGGGCCATCCTCGAACGCGGCGACTTCATTCGGGCGCTCCCTGATGACGGTCCAGGTGAGGGTCCTGGTAGGCCTCCGGCTGGCAACGCGCCCGCGCCAATCGAGACCGATCCGGCCATTGTCACCGATCTGATCGGGCGCAGCCAGGCCTCCATCGCCGCCCTGAAGCGCGAGATCCAGGCGAAGTCCGGCCGGGCGCTGCTCGACTTCATCTTCGGGGATATCCAGGAGTTGAGGCGGATCTTGTTCGATCCGCAAAGCCATCAGGTAATCATGGCGGGGTTCGAGGCCACCTGGTGGCTCAACGATCACCTGCGGGCGTGGCTGGGCGAGACGAACGCGGCCGACACGCTCACGCAGTCTGTCCCTCACAACGTCACGTCGGAGATGGGGCTGGCGCTCCTGAACGTTGGGGACGCTATCCGCCCCCATGCGGACGTGGTGGCATTTCTACGGCGTGTCGAGGACGAGGGATTGCAGGACGAGGGCTTCCTGGACGAGCTACCCAGGTTCGCGGGCGGGCAGGAGGCGCGAGACGCCATCCAGGCCTGGCTCGACAACTACGGCATGCGCTGCGTCGGCGAGATCGACATCACCAGGCCGCGCTGGAGCGAACGCCCCACCACACTCGTGCCGATGATCCTCAGCAACGTCAAGAACTTCGAGCCAGGCGAAGCTGGGCGGCGCTTCGAGCAAGGGCGGCAGGAGGCCTGGGCGAAGGAACAGGAGCTGCTGGAGCGCTTGCGTGTCTTGCCGGAAGGGGAGCGGAAGGCCGAAGAGGTCAAGCGGATGATCGACCGGGTCCGCACCTTCAGCGGCTACCGAGAGTATCCGAAGTACGGCATGATCAGCCGCTACTTCATCTACAAGCAGGCTTTGCTGAAAGAAGCCGAGCGCCTCGTTCGTGCCCACGTGCTTCGTGAGAAGGAAGACATCTTCTACCTCACGCTCCAGGAGCTCCAGGACGTCGTGCGCACACAGCGGATGGATGACCAACTCATCCGCCAGCGCAAGGAGGCGTTCAGATCGTATCAGGCGCTCACGCCGCCCCGAGTGATCACATCGGATGGCGAGGTCGTGACGGGATCGTATCGACGCGAGGATTTTCCGGCTGGCGCGCTGGTCGGCTTACCGGTTTCCGCCGGGACTGTCGAGGGGCGGGCCCGCGTCATCCTGGACATGGCGGAGGCCGATCTCGCATCGGGCGACATCCTGGTCACCACCTCCACGGACCCCAGCTGGACGCCGCTATTCGTCGCGATCAAGGGACTGGTAACGGAGGTGGGCGGCCTGATGACCCACGGCGCGGTGATCGCACGGGAGTACGGCATAGCAGCCGTCGTGGGGGTGGAGCATGCCACCCGGCTGATCCGCGATGGGCAGCGGATTCGCGTGCATGGGACAGAGGGGTACGTCGAAATCCTGCCGTAGCGGGCGGAACTGCATTCTGAAGCCGAGGTTGTTGGCCCAGCCCCCGACCTCTCCCCCAGCCCCTCCCCGACGCGGGGAGGGGAGCCAGAAACCAGAATGGTAGACGCGCTCTGGTTCTGCTTCCCCTCTCCCTTCAGGGGGAGGGGTTGGGGAGGGGGCGGTGGCCCGGCGACAACATCCCAGGTGAAACCAGTGTGTAATTTGCGGCATGCTCCAGGCGGCCATTTGGGCCACTCGGCGCAGTACAAGTCTCCCTGCTGATAGGCTACAAATCCGCTGTTTAAGCGGTCTTGTGCACCATCCGACGTTTGACACACTTCCCGACCCGTGTTACATTATCCTATGGCGTGCCAGGTAGCCATTCGCTGCGGGCGCGTCGGCAGCGAGCGCGTGTCAGACGGTGGGAGGCCCGTGTATGCCTGAAGTCGTGCCCGTTCTGATCCTGATGGGACTGGCGTTTGTCTTCGCGGTTCTGGTGATTCTCGTCACCTTCATCCTCGGCCCCAAAAATCCAACCCCTGAGAAGCTGGCTCCCTACGAGTCTGGCATTCAAGAGGTCGAGGCGCCGCGCTCGCGATTCCCGGTCAAATACCTCACCACCGGCATGCTCTTCATCATCTTCGATGTCGAGGCCGCGTCGATCATCCCGCTAGCCATCCTCATGCGCCAGCTTAAGGTGCTGGGGCTGGTCGAATTGATTGTCTTCGCGGTCATCCTCATCATTCCATTCTTCTACGTCTGGCGCAAAGGGGCCTTCCGATGGGAATAGACGACCAGAAGCCATCCGAGCGCGTCAATCCCTGGGCGCCCGTACAATACGTCTCGAATACCCAGACGCCGCGGCTGCCGCGTAACGTCGAGCCTGCCGACGGCGGCAACATCCTGCTAACCTCCGTCAATAAACTGATCGACTGGGGACGGAGCAACTCGCTCTGGCCCGCGACCTTTGGCCTGGCCTGTTGTGCGATTGAGATGATGTCGGCCAGCGCCTCGCGGTGGGATATCTCGCGGTTCGGCGCCGAGGTCTTTCGCGCCAGCCCGCGCCAGGCCGACCTGATGATCGTCGCCGGGCGGCTCTCGGTCAAGATGGCGCCTGTCCTGCGCCACATCTACGACCAGATGCCCGACCCCAAGTGGGTGATCGCGATGGGCGCCTGCGCCTCGTGCGGCGGCGTCTTCAACAACTACGCCATCATCCAGGGTGTGGACAAAGTCGTGCCGGTCGATGTCTACGTGCCCGGCTGCCCGCCGACGCCAGAGATGCTGCTGCATGGGCTGAATCTGCTCCAGGAGAAGATTCGCCAGCGCATTCCCACCCCGCCCGACCCGCTGAAGGTTGCTGGCATCACCTATATCGGCAGCGAGGACTAAGACGATGGCTGACGAACAGCGCATGGGCGCGCCGGAACTGGCGACACCATCGAATCCGCTGGCCGCGGCAACTGTCACCTTCCTGCGTGGCCGGTTCCCCGACGCTGTGCTGGACGCAAGCGAATACCGCGGCGAGATGACCATTACCGTCCACCCGGAGCGCATCGCCGAGGTCTGCCGGGCGCTCCGTGACGAGCCGCGGCTCGCTTACGACTATATCGCCGATATCACTGCCGTGGACTGGCTGGAACGCGACCCGCGCTACGATGTCATCTACCACCTGCTCTCGCTGGCGACCTACGGCGTCGTCCGGCTGAAGGCGCAGGTCGGCGACGAGGATACGCCCGACCCGGAGCTACCCACCGTCACGACGGTCTGGCCGGGCGCGGACTGGTTCGAGCGCGAGATCTACGACCTGTTCGGCATTCGCTTCGCCGGGCATCCCAACCAGACGCGCATTCTGATGCCAGAGGACTGGGTGGGCCACCCGTTGCGCAAAGACTACCCGCTGACGGGCATCCATCTGCCGGAGCCGCACTGGGGCGGCCAGGTGCTCTTTGACGAGTCGCTGCCCCCTGGAATGGGCCAGCAGACGCTGCGTACCAGCGACCGCACCGCCGTGCCACGCTCCGACAACCTGACGCCCGATACGTCCGAGGATGGGCTATCCGACACACCCGCGAACGACGATGCTCGCTGAGATTCGAGGAACACCATGCAGCTAGAGGAACCAAGAACGCTTCAGGTGGACGAGAGCGAGCAACTCGACGAGAGTACGCGCCGCGACACGATGACCATCAATATGGGCCCGCAGCATCCCTCAACCCATGGCGTGCTCCGGCTGGTGCTCACTCTGGACGGCGAGACGATTCTCAAGGCGCAGCCAGATATCGGCTACCTGCACACCGGCATCGAGAAGACCGCCGAGGGCAAGAGCTACTTCAAGTCGCTGGTCGTCACCGACCGCATGGACTATCTGGCGCCGCTCTGCAACAACCTCGGCTACGCGCTCGCCGTCGAAAAGCTGCTGGGCATCGACGTGCCAGAGAAGGCGCGATTCGCGCGCGTGGCTCTGGCCGAGCTGCAGCGGATCGCCAGCCACCTCGTCTGGCTCGGCTCCAGCGCGCTCGACCTGGGCGCGCAGAGCGTCTTCCTCTATTGCTTCCGCGAGCGCGAGCTGATTCTCGATATCTTCGAGGCGTGCTCCGGCGTGCGTATGATGACCAGCTACATCATGCCCGGCGGCCTCCAGGCCGATTTGCCGCCCAACTTCGAGAAGCTTGTGCGCAACTTCATCAAGATTTTCCCGAAGCGGCTGCGCGAGTATCACGACCTGCTCACCAACAACCGCCTCTGGATCGACCGCACACGCGGCATCTGCCTGCTGCCCGCCGAGAAGGCGATTGCGCTGGGGTGCAGCGGCCCGACGTTGCGCGGCAGCGGCGTCGCCTATGACGTGCGCAAAGTCTTCCCCTACAGCGGCTACGAGCGGTTCGCCTTCGACGTGCCGGTCGGCGAGAACGGCGATGTCTACGACCGCTATCTCGTCCGCATGCTGGAGATGCGCGAGAGCTTGAAGATTATTCAGCAGGCGATGGATGGCATGCCCGAGGGCCGCTGGCAGGTGGACGATCCCAAGATCGTCGCGCCGCAAAAGTACGAGGTCTCCTCGAATATGGAGGCGCTGATCCACCACTTCAAGCTCTACACTGAGGGCTACCGCCCGCCCGCTGGCGAGGTCTACGTGCGCACCGAGTCGCCCAAGGGTGAGCTGGGCTTCTATATGGTCAGCGATGGCAGCGCGAAGCCCTACCGTATGCATGTGCGCGCGCCCTCGTTCGCCAATCTTCAGGCGCTGCCGCTGATGATCGAGGGCTATCTCATCTCCGACGTGGTGGCGGCTATCGGCAGCATCGACATTGTGCTGGGGGAGGTTGACCGCTGATGACCAGCGATGAGCTACAGACGCGACTGCGCGAGATCGTCGCGCGTTACCCCTCGGCGCGCTCGGCCATGCTGCCCTGCCTGCATCTGGCGCAGGAGGAGACCGGCTTCATCACGCCCGAAGGCATTCAGGCAGTGGCGGATGCCATCGGCGTCAAGCCCGACGAGGTCGAGTCGGTTGTCACGTTCTATTCGATGTATTCCCAGGAGCCAAAAGGGCGCTACGTCATCAAAGTCTGCACCAGCATCTCCTGCTATCTGCGCGGCTGCGATGACGTGATGGCCTACCTGGAGGAGCGGCTGGGCATCCATCGCGGCGAGACAACCAGCGATGGGCGCTACACCCTGGAGTCCGCTGAGTGCCTGGCGGCCTGCGGCATGGCGCCAGTGGTGCAGGTGAATGGCCGCTTCGTCGAGAATGTGACCGACTCCGATATCAGCGCGCTGCTCGGCTATCTGGAGAACGATGGCGCGGTCGAAGAGATCGCCAGCCCGTGGCGTCCCGTCAGCGAGGGGCGCGGCATGGCGACGTTCACCACCATTGGCGCAATCGACGAGCCAGGGGCATCTTCTATCGATCCGGCGCATGATGGCCATGCGCGCAAAGATAAAGATCATGCGTATAAAGCGCACCAGAACGGGGCGGAGACAGAATGACAGACACACCAGGAACGCCGCCCACCACTCCCCCCAGCGATGCGCTGCCTCTCGGGTCGACACCGCGCTTCGTCACGCGCGCGTTCGACGTGCCCGGCATTGACCGCATCGCGGTCTATCGCGCCAATGGTGGCTATGCGGCGCTTGCCAAGGCGTTCGAGCAGTTCCAGCCGGATGCGCTGCTGGATGAGGTGAAGCGGTCAGGCCTGCGCGGACGCGGCGGCGCCGGGTTCGCCACGGGGATGAAGTGGGGCTTCCTGCCCGCGAACAACCCGAAGCCGCGCTACCTCTGCGTCAACGCCGACGAGAGCGAGCCGGGCACCTTCAAGGATCGCATGATTATGGAGGTCTGCCCCCATCTGCTGGTCGAGGGAACGATCATCTCGTCCTACGCCACCAACGTTCACCACGCCTTTATCTACATTCGCGGCGAGCTACCCCTCGCGGAGCAGCAGATGTCGCGCGCGGTGCGCGAGGCGTATGCCGTCGGGCTGCTGGGGAAGAACATCCTCGGTAGCGGCTTCGATCTCGATATCACGGTGCATCGCGGCGCCGGCGCGTATATCTGCGGCGAGGAGAGCGCGCTGCTCGAATCGCTGGAGGGTAAGCGCGGCTATCCGCGGCTGAAGCCACCCTTCCCGGCGGTCGTCGGCCTCTATAGCAGCCCAACCGTCATCAACAATGTCGAGACGATTGCGACGGTCCCGGCGGTGGTCGAGCACGGCGCTGAGGTCTACGCCGCCTATGGCACCGAGAGGAGCAAGGGCACGCGCATCTACTGCCTCAGCGGGCATGTGGAGCGGCCTGGCAACTATGAGCTGCCGCTGGGCATACCCTTGCGGACGCTGATCGAAGACTACGGCGGCGGGGTGCGCAATGGGCGGCAGATCAAGGCGATCATTCCGGGCGGCTCGTCGACGCCGTTCCTGATGCCGTCGCAGCTCGATACGCCGCTGGACTACGAATCGGTCGCGGCGGCAGGCTCGATGCTCGGCTCCGGTGGGGTGGTGGTGCTGGACGACCAGACATGCATCGTCGGCGCGGTGCTGCGGATGACGGAGTTCTACCGCGACGAGTCCTGCGGCAAATGCACGCCGTGCCGCGAGGGGACGTTCTGGCTGGTGCAGCTGCTGGAGCGTCTGGAAGAGGGACACGGCAAAGAGAGCGATATTCCGCTGCTGGCGGATATCTGCGATAACATGCTGGGTCGCTGCTTCTGCCCGCTGGGCGACGCCGCGACGATGTCCATCACCAGCAGCATCAAGCTGTTCTACGACGAATACCTTCACCACATTACGGCGCATGGCTGTCTGGTTGGGCCGCGGGCGCGTGGAGTGGCCGTCGCGGCGCATGCGCATGCGCATGCGTAGGCGCTGTGTGAGCCATGTGTGGGGATGTGTGGCAAGCGGGAAGAAAACAGGTCATGGGTGAGCAACAAGAGCTGGTCACGATCACGATAGATGGGCGCGAGATCAGTGTTCCGCCGGGAACGCTCCTCTGGGAGGCTGCCCGCAGGCTCGATATTGAGATTCCGATCTACTGCTACCATCCCAAGATGGACCCGCTGGGCGCATGCCGCATGTGCTTTGTCGAGGTCAAGGGGATGCCCAAGCCCATGACCGCCTGCACCACGACCGTCATGCCCAATATGGCCGTCTCCACCACCTCGCCGATGGTGAAGAAGAGCCGCCAGGGCACGCTCGAATTCCTGCTCATCAACCACCCGCTCGACTGCCCCATCTGTGACAAGGGCGGCGAGTGTGACTTGCAGGACTTCACATTGCGCCACGGCCCAGGCGCGAGCCGCTTCGATCTGAGCAAGCGTCATTTCCCCAAGCCGGTGCCGGTGAGCGACCAGATTCTGCTGGACCGCGAGCGCTGCATCTCCTGCCAGCGCTGCGTCCGCTTCTGCCAGGATGTCGCGATGGAGAATGGCCTGGTGATGCTGGAGCGCGGCTTCAAGACGGAGGTCGGCGTCGAGGTGGACGCGCCGTTCGACTCGATCTTCTCCGGCAATGTCGTTGAGATGTGCCCCGTGGGCGCGCTGACAGCGAAAAGCTTCCGCTTCGTGACGCGCCCGTGGGAGCTGAAGCGCACGCCGAGCGTCTGCGGCCAATGCTCGGTCGGCTGCAACGTGCTGGTGGACGTGCGCGTGAACAAGCTCATGCGCCAGTATAGCCGCACCAACGACGCCATTGACGAGGGCTTCCTCTGCGACCGGGGCCGCTGGAACATGGCCTGGAGCAACAGCCCTGAACGCCTGCGCACGCCACTGATCCACAAGCATGGGCGGCTCCAGCCAGCCAGCTGGGATGATGCGCTGAAGACGATCTCGGTCCGGCTGCACGACATCATCAAGCAGCACGGCGCGGATGCCATCGGCGGCATCGGCTCGACCCATACCACGAATGAAGAGGCGTACCTCTTCCAGAAGCTGCTGCGCGCCGGGATCGGCACGAACAACGTTGACCACTATCACGGGCGCTTCCCTGCCGTGGAGCGTAACGGCCTGCCCTGGGTCTGGACCGACTCTATCGCTGGGCTGGAGAAGGCCAGCGTGATTGTGCTGCTGGGGACCGATACGTATCAGCGCCAGCCGATTATCGATCTGCGCATCCGCCGCGCTATTCGCAAGGGGACGCATGTCTACGTCGTCACGCCAGAGCCAACACGGCTCGACCGGCTGGCGGCGGATACGATCCGCTACACCGCCGGGCAGACCGGGACGGTGGCGCGCGCGCTGCTCAGCACCATTGTGAGCGAGCAATTGACCCGCGGCGACTTCGCTACCAAGCGGGCGGACAGCGTCGCATCACTCCGGCAATCACTGGGCGACGCCGGGGCGCTGGCGCGGACGGCGGGCGCGGGCGTAGAGGCGCTACGGGCGCTGGCACGCGAGATTGCCCAGGCCAGTGGCGCGGTGCTGCTCTACGATGAGATGGCGACCCGCGAGCCGACCGGCGCGACGCTGCCGCAGGATGTGTTGCAACTGGCGCTGCTGACCGATAATTTCGGGCGGCCCGGCGCGGGCGCTGGCCCACTGATGGAGGATGGCAACTCGCTCGGCGCGCGCGATATGGGTGTCCTGCCTGACCAGCTTCCCGGCTATCTGCCGCTCGCGAACGGCGCGGCGCTGGCGCGGGCATGGGGGAAGGAACTGCCCGCGACAGCCGGGAAGGACTATGATGCGATGCTCGATGGGGGGGTTCGCGCGTTATATGTGATGGGGGCTGATCCCGCGCGCCACGCCACGCCAGAGCAGCTTGCCAGGCTCGAAGCGCTCGACTTCCTCGTCGTGCAGGATCTTTGCCTGACGGAGACGGCGAAGCGCGCGTCGGTAGTGCTGCCAGCGGTCGCCTACACCGAGAAAGATGGCACGGTCACCAACACAGAACGGGCCGTGCAGGTGGTGCGCCGCGCGATGGATGAGCTGCCGGGGGCGCTGCCCGACTGGCAGATTCTCGGCGGCATGGCCAACGCGCTTGGCCTGAGTTGGCATTATGGCTCGCCGGTGGAGATTCTGGCGGAAATCCGGCGCGTCGTACCGCTCTACGCGGGGGTCTCGCGTCGTGGTCTGGGGAAGGAAGGCGCGCGCTGGCCGTTCAGTGTGGGCGAGGACGACGCGAATGGCAGACCGGCGCTGGTGGGCAGCCCTTATCTCACCTGGGATATGGTCGAGCATGGAGTCTCTGGCGGCGCTGGCGGCTATGAACCGGCGCTGTCGCGAACGCAGGGGGAGCAGGGCTGATGTCTGATCTGGCATGGGGCATCGTCGCGGCGGTCGTGAAGAGCGTTATCGCCATCGTGCTGCTGCTGACCGCGTTCGCCTACATGACGCTGATCGAGCGGCGGGTGATCGCGCGCTTCCAGCGGCGGGTGGGGCCGAATCGCGCGGGTCCGCTGGGCGTCTTCCAGCCCGTCGCTGACGCGGTCAAGATGGCGTTCAAAGAGCAGTTCATGCCCGCGCGGGCCGTCCGGTTCACTTTCCTGCTGGCCCCGGCGCTGGCCGTCTTCATCGCGCTCTCGGCGTTCGCGGTTATCCCGCTGGGCGACCGCACCACCTGGGGAACATCGTTTGTCGCGCGTGCCTGGGCGCCGTACATCAGCGATATAAACGTCGGCATTCTCTATATCCTTGCCATCTCGTCGCTGGCCGTCTATGGCATCGTGCTGGCGGGATGGTCGTCGGGCAACCACTATTCGCTGCTTGGCGCGCTCCGCTCGGCGGCGCAAATGGTCTCCTACGAGGTCAGCATCGGCCTCTCGATTGCGGGCGTGCTGATGTTCGCGGGCGCCTTGAATATGGTAGATATCGTCCACGCGCAGGTGCATCAGGGCATCTGGTTCATCCTGGCGCAGCCGCTCGCCTTCATCCTCTATGGCATCGCGGCGGTGGCGGAGGTGAACCGTGCCCCGTTCGATCTGCCCGAGGCGGAGCAGGAGCTGGTCGCGGGCTATCTGACGGAGTTCAGCGGCCTGCGCTGGAGTCTCTTCCAGATGGCCGAATACATCAACATGATTACCACCAGCTCGGTGCTGGCGACGCTCTTCCTGGGCGGGTGGACGCTTGGCAAGCTCAGTGGCATTCTGGGCGCGCCTTTCATCTGGTATGGCATCAAAGTGGCGTTCTTCCTGTTCGTCTTCATCTGGCTGCGCGCGACGCTGCCCCGCATTCGCTACGATCAGTTGATGCGGTTTGGCTGGCAGGTGCTGCTGCCGCTCTCGGTGCTGAATGCGCTCGTGACCGCCGCGGTGATCGCCTTCGACCTGCCGTGGTGGATCAGCGGGCTGGCCGGGCTGTTCATCCTGCTGAGCGCCAGCGCCATCTATTATCTTCGGCTGCGGGCACGCCGCCGGACAACGCCCACCGCGCCCGCGACGGCGGACCTCGATCTGGTGATGCCGTCCAGCGTGCGCATGGCGACCATCGATCCATCACGGCCGCCCGTCATGCCAGCGAACAGCACGGAGGCTGCGGACGCGGATACCACCGTGGCCACGCCCTGAAACGCCGCCACTGGCAGGATTAGGCTGGGCGCTCTAATAGGCAGCGAGTAGATAGCGAGAATACCCATGGGAATGGAAATCATCAAGGGGCTGGCGACGACGCTCAAGGAGTTGGGCAAGAAGCCAACCACCGTCTCCTATCCTGAGGAGAAGCGCGACCTTCCGCCGCGTTTTCGCGGGCGGCATGTGCTGCACCGCTATGAGAACGGGCTGGAGCGCTGCGTCGGCTGCTATCTCTGCGCGGGGGCGTGCCCAGCGGACGCCATCTACATCGAGGCGGAGGAAAACACCGACGAGCATCGGGTCTCGCCCGGCGAACGCTACGCCCGTGTCTTCGACGTGAATCTGCTGCGGTGCATCTTCTGTGGCTACTGCCAGCAGGCCTGCCCAACCGGCGCCATCACGCTCGAAAACATCTATGAGCTCTCGTCGCTGCGCCCGGATGATCTGGTCTATCACAAAGAGCAGCTGCTCGAACCTGAGGGGACTTCGACGCGCGGCGCGATCCTCGACTGGACGCCCACTCCGCCGGAGGAGACGACGACGCCGATTCCCAGCCGCCAGGGCTTCTTCGATGGGCTTGAGGCGACGGCGACGGCGGTGGGCCAGGCTAATCTGCCCGTCGAGCAGCAGATCCTGCTCGACGCCGAGACCGAACCCGCGACACAGCCCACCATCGTGCATTCCGCCGACGAGTCCTCCACGCCGGAGGAGTCCGAGCCAGAGAGGGAGGGCTGAGCGCGTATGCCCGTACAAGCCATTGCATTCTTCGTGCTGGCTACCGTCGCCGTGGCCTCGGCGCTGGGCGTGATATCGTTCCGTAACCCGATCTACAGCATGCTCAGCCTGATTCTGAATCTGATCAGCCTGGCCTTCTTCTTCCTGATGCTGGAAGCGCTGTTCATTGCCACGATACAGATTCTCATCTACGCTGGGGCGGTGATGGTGCTCTTCCTCTTCGTGGTAACGATGCTCACACCCGAGGGCGGCGGCATCAGTGGGCCAGACCGACTGCGCTGGCAGTGGGGCGCGGGCGCGGGGCTGGGCATCATCCTGGCGGGCGGGCTGATTATCGCCCTGCTCAGCGGCTCGTTGGCCGCGGACGCCAAAGCGGCGGGTCTCGATGGGCTGTCGCAGGCGGTGGCGCGCTTCGGTAACGCCGAGGCGTTCGGTCAGGCGCTCTTCCATGGCTTCTCGTTTCCCTTCGAGGTCACGGGCGTGCTGCTGGTGATCGCGGTGCTGGGCGCGGTGGTGATGAGCCGCCGCTTCGTGCGCGAGTAGATACGAGGAGGAGGGAGCGTAC
The DNA here is from genome assembly GCA_036557205.1 of Ktedonobacterales bacterium. Taxonomy (GTDB): domain Bacteria; phylum Chloroflexota; class Ktedonobacteria; order Ktedonobacterales; family JADMIN01; genus DAHUXT01. The sequence goes on from DATBIB010000040.1 coordinate 12,517, forward strand.
CATGCCAGTCACCGCGTATCTCATCGTGAGCGCGCTGCTCTTCACCATCGGCGCGATAGGCGTGCTGGTGCGCCGCAACCCGCTGGTGATGTTCATGTCCATCGAGCTGATGCTCAACGCCGTCAACCTGTCATTCATGGCCTTCGCGCACTTCCTGAACTCAGTAGACGGCTGGATGTTCGTCTTCCTGGTGCTGACGGTCGCCGCCGCCGAGGTGGTGGTGGGGCTGGCGATCATCGTCTCGATCTTCCGCGCGCGCCACGAGATTGACGTGGACGAGCTCAATACGCTGAAGGGCTAGTATGTTAAACCTGACGCCGTACATCCTGCTCCTGCCGCTGGCGGGCTTCGTCGCGCTCGGACTCTTCGGGCGCGCGCTGCCGCGTATGGCCATCTCGCTGATTGGCTGCGGGGTGGTGTTGGCGGCGTTCGCGCTGGCCGTCGCCGACTTCATCGCGATGCTCGGCGTCGCGCCCGATGCGCGCTTCTCCATCGTCCAGCCGTGGACGTGGGTCATCAGTGGCAGCCTGAAGATTCCGTTCGGCCTGCTCTCCGACCCGCTCTCGGCGGTGATGCTGCTGATTGTGACGGGCGTCGGTTTCCTCATCCACGTCTACTCCATCGGCTACATGGCGGACGACCCTGGCTACTGGCGCTTCTTCTCCTTCCTCAACCTCTTCATCTTCACGATGGCGCTGCTGGTCGCGGCGGATAACTTCTTGATGCTGCTCGTCGGCTGGGGCGGCGTCGGCCTGGCGTCGTTCCTGCTGATCGGCTTCTGGTATACGCGCCCCTCGGCCGTGGCCGCCGCGCGCAAAGCCTTCGTGGTCAACGTCATCGGCGACTTTGGGCTGCTGCTCGCCATCTTCCTGATCTTCAAGACCTTTGGCACGCTGCAATACATCCCGATTTTCGTCGGGCCGCTCCATGCGGCGCCACTTGGCAACGCTGGCTCCCAGACCATCACCGCCATCGCGCTGCTGCTCTTCGTGGCGGCGGCGGCCAAATCGGCGCAGTTACCGCTGCATGTCTGGCTGCCGGACGCGATGGAAGGCCCGACGCCGGTGAGCGCCCTGATCCACGCGGCGACGATGGTGACGGCGGGCGTCTATCTGGTGGCGCGTATGTCGGGACTCTATATGCAGTCCCCGACCGCGCTGGCTGTCGTCGGCATCGTCGGTGGGGCGACAGCGCTCTTCGCCGCGACCATCGCCTGCGTCCAGATGGATATCAAGCGCGTGCTGGCCTATTCGACGATGAGCCAGCTGGGCTACATGTTCATGGGCGAGGCGGCGGGCGGCTTCTCCAGCGGCATCTTCCACCTGACGACCCACGCCTACTTCAAGGCGCTGCTCTTCATGGCGGCGGGCGCGGTGATTCACGCATTGGCGGGCGAGCAGGATATGCGCAAGATGGGCGGGCTGCGCGCAAAGCTGCCGCGCACGTTCTGGCTCTTCGTCATCGGTGGGCTGGCGCTTGCCGCGGTCTTCCCGCTCTCCGGCTTCTGGAGCAAAGATGGCATTCTCAGCGTCGTGCTGGAGCGCGCGCAAACAGGCGGCGGCACGGGCTGGTACGTGCTCTACGGCGTCGGACTTTTCACCGCCGTCCTGACGGGCTTCTATATCTTCCGCCTGATCTTTGGCGTCTTCCTCGGCACGTATCGCGGCGAACCCATCGCGGCGCACGGCGCGCATGGCGCCCATGGCGCAGCTGGAGACACGCGCGATCCGCTACGGAACGTGCGCGAGGTCGGCGCGGCGATGATGGTTCCGATGATCGTGCTGGGCGTCCTCTCGGTGATCGGCGGCTTCTATGGCACGCCCTGGAACGACGCGATTGGCGCGTTCCTCGAACCCTCGACGCATACCGTGAACATGGGTATTCCACCGGGCAGCGGGCTGTTCTGGTCGGGAACCGCGATAGGCCTGGTGACCGGGCCTATTGGCATCGCAATTGCCTGGATGCTCTATGCGCGCCACCAGCCGCGTTTCGCCCCGACGCGCAATCCCTTGGTGGCGCTCCTGCGGCACAAGTATTACATCGATGAGCTATACGATGCGATCTTTGTCGTGCCGGTGATGTCCATCGGCGTGCTCTGGCGCATCGGACTCGAAGACGGTGTCTTGGGGCGGGGATCGAGCGGACTGGGGCAGCTCGTCGGCGGCATGAGCAAGGGGCTGCGCCGCCTGCAAACCGGCTACGCGCGCAACTATGCGCTGGCGA
>DATBIB010000041.1:0-22044 GCA_036557205.1 Ktedonobacterales bacterium
TCATCGCCCTCATGCACGACCAGGTCGAGCGGCTGGAAGCCAACGGCATCCCCGCAACCTTCGTCAATAGCTCGCTGGACTCGGCGGAGCGAGCGCGGCGCGAACAGGCGGCTATGCGTGGCGACTACCGGCTGCTCTACGTCGCCCCGGAGCGGCTGCTAGGGGAAAGCTTCCTCGCCCTGTTGGACCGCGTGGCCGCTGGGCCGGGTATCGTCCTCTTCGCCGTGGACGAGGCGCACTGTGTCAGCGAGTGGGGCCACGACTTCCGCCCCGAATATCGCCAGCTCAGTCGCCTGCGCCAGCGCTTCCGCGCCGTTCCCATGCTCGCGCTGACGGCGACCGCCACCGAGCGGGTCCGCCAGGACATTCTCGCGCAATTACACCTGAAAGACCCATACCTGCATGTCGCCAGCTTCAACCGGCCCAACCTCTTCTACGATGTGCGCGCCAAGCACCGGCACTCCTACGGCGAGCTGGTGAGCCTGCTCCGCGACATTGGCGGACCAGCGGGGGACACCTCCATCATCATCTACTGCCAGAGTCGGCGCGCCGTCGAGCAATTGAGCGAGCGCCTCTCGCGTGATGGCATCCGCGCGCTGCCCTACCATGCCGGGCTGGCGCCGGAGGAGCGCACCGCGTCTCAGAGCCGCTTCATTCGTGATGATGTGCCGGTGCTGGTCGCCACCATCGCCTTTGGCATGGGCATCGCCAAGCCCGACGTGCGCGCCGTCATCCACTATGACCTGCCGCGAAGCCTGGAGAGCTACTATCAGGAATCGGGCCGCGCCGGGCGTGACGGCGATCCCGCGCGCTGCGTCATCTTTTTCGCCTATGGCGACCGCGCCAAGGTCGAATACATGATTGCTCAGAAGAGCGAGCCACAGGAGCAACAGGTGGCCCGCGAGCAGCTGGCGCAGGTCGTGACCTATTGCGAGGGCAATACCTGCCGCCGCGCAACACTGCTCGCCTACTTCGGTGAGGAGTTGTCAGGGGAGAATTGCGGCGCATGTGACGTCTGCCTGGGGACGGTTGCCGCGCCCGAAGATCGCACCATCGATGCGCAGAAATTCCTCTCCGCGGTGGCGAAGACGGGCCAGCGCTTCGGCATGCGCCACGTGGCGGATGTGCTGCGCGGCGCGAACACGCAGCGGATTCTCTCGAACAACCACCACCAGCTCTCGGTCTATGGTATCGGGCGCGACTACCCGGCGGCGGAGTGGCAGCGCCTGGCCCGCGCGCTGGTTCAGCAGGGGCTGGTGGAAAGCTGGAGCGGCTCCGAGGGCAGCTATCCCGTACTGCGGCTCAATCCCGCCTCGTGGGAGGTGCTGCGCGGACAGCGACGCTTCGAGCTTGCGCCAATGCCGCCTGCTGGTCGGGATGGCCGTGAGAGCCGACGTGCGCCAGATGAGGCGCTGGACCCGGAACATCAGCAGCTTTTTGCGGAGTTGCGCGCGTTACGCCGCGAGATTGCCGACGAGGAGGATGTTCCCGCCTTCGTCGTCTTCTCCGATGCGAGTCTGCGCGCGATGGCGCTGATCTGCCCGCGCACGCTGGACGCCTTCGCGCGCGTGTCTGGCGTCGGCAGTCGCAAGCTGAACGCCTACGGCGAGCGCTTCGTCCGCGCCATTGACCGCTTCTCTGAGATACACGGCCTTTCCGCCGCGCCAGAACAGCAGGCGCCGCCCGCATGGGAACGCGAACGACGCCAGGGAACAGCAGCGGCCAAAACATCTACCATGCAGGAGACGCTACGCCTCTACCGCGCCGGGATGGGAGTCGAGCAGATGGCCACGATGCGCCAACTGACCCAAGATACCATCGTTACCCACCTCCGCAAGCTGATCGAGGAAGGCGAAGCGATTGATGTTGGGAATCTGGTACCCGACGACCACTACCGTCGCATCGCCGATGCCTTTGCCGAGGTCGGCCTCGCCGCGCTCAGCCCGGTGAAGGAGATCGTCGGCGAGGATATCAGCTATGCAGAGATTCGCCTCGTGCGCGCCGCGCTCCAGCGCAACGAGTAATAGCCACCCATGCATGCTCTTCTCAGCGCGACACAATGCTCGAAGTGCGGCCCCTCCCTTGATGCTGTTTAACGTGTTATTCAGGTAATCCCTGTGGCATACGCCGTGCGTCTGGGAGCCCGTGCAGGCGGGCTTTGCGGCCGTAGCGCAGCGGAGGCCCATAGGCGCGGCTTCAGCCGCCAGCGACATTCTCACGCGATACGCTTGCGCACCCACCAGATCGCCAGCGCGAGCAGCCCAACCGCCAGCGCCACCAGAATGCCCGCCTCGATCCCCTGGAACGGCCAGAAGCGGTCGGCGGGCTGGTAGGTCGTGAACGCGAGCCAGCCATGGTTGTGGATGCACTGAAACAAGTCGATCTTCGTGCCGCCGACCCGCGAATCGCATGCCTGGAAGACCGTCGAATCGGCAAGTGGGTGGCCCGCGCTATCCATCCAGCCTTCACCCAGATTCCACGCGCCCCGCAGCGGCGTCTGCGTCGTCGGCGCGAGCACCGTCAGAATATCCTGCGTATAGGTGAGCGGCGGCTGAAAGCGCGGACGCAGCAGCAGCTCCATCGGGAGCCGCACCGCCAGGAAGCCGACCAGCGCCACCACCATCGCCGGAACCACCCGCCGGATCAGCACGCCCGCCGCGATGCCCAGCGCCAGCGCGAACGCGCTATACGCCAGTGGCACGACCCCCTCGAAGTCATACATCAGCGGCGACAAATGCCCGTCGAGCTGATTCCAGGCATTGGCATGCCACCACGACATCAGCGCAGTCATGATTGCCGTCGCCGCCAGCGTCACGGCGAAGAGGATCGCCAGCTTGATCGCCAGCCAGCGTCCCGCCGAGATACTCTGCGTCCAGACGAGGCGATACGTGCCGTGCTCCAGCTCGCGCGCCACCAACGGCGCGCCAATCAGCATCCCCAGGATCGCGGGCAGCAGACTCAGCCAGCCCGACGCCTCAATGAACGCGCCATACTGGTCGCGAAAGGCGCCAACGATATCGCCACAGTTGGGATGCGTGGGATGCGCCAGGCAGTCGGCGACGCCCAGTTGCTGAAATGCATCGGCCATCTGCTGGCCAGTCACGACGAAAATAGTTCCCAGGATTGCCACGACCACGGCAATGGCGATAATCGCGGCGCGGTGTTGCCGCCAGGTCAGCCAGATCATTGCCACACCTCCAACTCCGCCGCATCGGCTTCTCGCGCGGCTGGCGCGCCATCCGATTGTCCGAGATAGGCCAGCACGATCTCTTCAAGGCTCACGTCCGCCACTTCCCAGGCAGGGTCGCTCAGCGTCCCATCGGTACGCACGAGCAGCTGGGTCTGGCGTGGCGTCGAGTATTCCTCGACGATGGCCGATCTCACTCCCAGCCCCTCTCTAACAGGGAGAGGGGAGCCAGCAGCGCCTGTCAGCCGCTTGTGCGTCCGCAGGATCTCGCTGATCTCGCCGACAAGCTGCACCCGCGCCGCCGAGAGAATGATGAGGTAGTCGCAGACCCGCTCCAGGTCGGCGATGATGTGCGACGAGAGCAGCACGCTCATGCGGCCCTCCTCGCCCACCTCGGCCAGCGCCCGCAGAAAATCGCGCCGGGCCAGCGGGTCGAGGCTGGCGACTGGCTCATCCAGCAGCAGCAGGTCGGGCTGCTTGGCCAGGGCGAGCGTCAGCGCCAGCTGCGCCTGTTGCCCGCCGGAAAGCTTGCCCACCGGGCGATCCAGCGGGATGCCGAGCCGTTGCAGCCGCGTCTTTGCCAGCGCGTCGTCCCACTGCGGATTCAGCTTGCGCCCCAGCGTCAGCGTCTCGGCCACGCTGAAATTGCGGTAGAGCGGATGGTCCTGGGCGACGAAGCCGACGCGCGGGCGGGCGCTCTGCGGCGGCGCGCCAAACACCCGTGCGCTGCCGGTCGTCGGGCTGAGCAGTCCCACCGCCAGATGCAGCAGCGTCGTCTTGCCCGCGCCATTCGGGCCAACGAGCGCCGCCACTCGCCCGGCGGGCAGTTGAAACGAGCAGTCGCGTAGCGCCCAGGTGCGTCCGTAGCGCCTTCCCAGGTTGTCTGCCTCCAGCGCATGATTCGCGTTTGTTGTCATTCGGGCATTCTCCTTTTTCGCAGGGTATTTGAGCCTGCGAAGGCCACTGTAGCTGCCCGAAATGACCACCACATGAAACCGACTGTCATCTTGCTGTCATCAACGTGTGCCATACTGAGGCGAAAAGACTGAGGCGAAAAGCGCATTTCGATGCCGAGGTGTGTGGTAATCCAACTTCGCGGCATTCATGCTGCGGCTAATCCTTATTTGTTCGGCATTCCTGACAGGGAAGCGTTGCGCCGCACGAGGACATATGGGCAGCGTGTAGAGGAGACCGGTTTCATGGGTGATCTGCGCTTTGGGTGGCATATGCCGTCCTGCCCGGTCGATGGCAGCAGCGCCGCCGACTTTCTCGATCAGCTTCGGCATGCGCTGGCGCATCTCCAGCCACACTTCGACTCCGTGTGGGTTGATGACCATGTCGTCCCTGGCTCATCCTGGCTTCCCAATGACACGCCTTACCTGGAATGTTTGACGACGATTGCCTATCTGGCCCCGCTGTACCCACATCTCCAATTTGGGACCAGTGTGTTGTGCCAGTCGTATCGCAACCCAGCCTTGATGGCCAAGATGACCGCCAACCTCCAATGGCTGACTGGTGGGCGTTTCCTCTTTGGCATCGGCGCGGGCTGGATGCAGGAGGAGTATCAAGCCTATCACTTCGACTTTCCGTCGGCATCCGCGCGTGTCGACCAGATGGAAGAGGCCATCCAGATCGTCAAACTGCTGTGGACGCGCTCTCCTGCCAGTTTTGCGGGCAAATACTATCAGATCGACAACGCCTATTGCGCGCCGCTGCCTGACCCGATGCCTCCTATTTTGATCGGCGGCGGTGGCGAGCGGAAGACGTTGCGTGTCGTCGCCCGCTATGCGGACTGGTGGAACCTGCCCGGTGGCACGCTGGACAACTACGCCCACAAGCTAGAGATCTTGCGCCAGCATTGTCAGGCGGTAGGGCGCGATTTCGAGGACATCGTCAAAACGTGGTCTCCCGAGGCCATCGCCATCGCCGAGACGGAAGGCACCGCCCAGCAGATCGCGGCGACCTCGCCCTATAAGACAGATGTCATCATTGGCGCACCGCGCCAGGTTGCGGAGCAGCTCAAGCCCTTCGTGGACCTCGGCGTGGAACGACTCATCATCCGCATCATCGATTTTCCGGCGATGACCGGACTGAACCTGTTCGTGCGGGAAGTCATACCGCTGCTGCGCCAGTGAAACGCGGCCACTTGCGTCTGGTTCCCCTCTCCCTGTAGGGGAGGGCCGCCGCCAGGGGAGAACCTCACCCGGCCTTCGGCCACCCCCTACTAGGGGAGGTCATAGGCGACCATTCTGCCGGGTGGCAACGCATATGCTCTGGCTCCCCTCTCCTACGAGGAGAGGGGCTGGGGGTGAGGTCCAAGGAGCACACTACATGCGGGTCTTGCTCGTCGAAGATGACACACGCCTGAGCGCGTCGCTCGCCGCCAGCCTGGGCGACGCGGGCTACGCGGTGGACGCCGTGGGCGATGGCGAGCAGGCCGAGCTATTTGCCGAGTCCACGCCCTACGACGGCATCATCCTGGATGTCATGCTGCCCAAACGCGACGGCGTGCTGGTCTGCCGCACCTTACGCGCCCGCGGCCTGACCACGCCGATTCTCATGCTGACCGCGCGCGATGCCATCGAGGATCGCGTGCAGGGGCTGGATAGTGGCGCCGACGACTATCTCGTCAAGCCGTTCGCGCTGCACGAGCTACTGGCGCGGCTGCGTGCCCTGCTGCGGCGGAATGCGCCCAGCAAGACCGGCGCGCTCATCCTCGGCGACCTCAGCGCCGACCCGGCGACGCATGCTGTCACCCGCGCCGGGCAGACCATCACGCTCTCGACACGGGAGTTTGCCCTGCTGGAGTACCTCTTACGCCATCCCTGGCAAATCCTGACGCGCGAGATGATCGAGAGCCACATCTGGAACTACGACTTCATGTGTGCGTCCAATGTGGTCGATGTCTATGTGCGCCGCCTGCGCCGCAAGATTGACGATCCCTTCCCGGAGAAGATGATCGAAACGGCGCGCGGCCTCGGCTACCGTATCCGGCCACCAGGCGCGCCGGAGCAAGGATCACCGTGATGTCGGCGCGACACCCAGCCCACTTTTTCAGAAGCGTGCGCTTCCGCCTCACGCTATGGTACCTTGCCCTGCTGGCGGTCATCATCGGCGCGTTCGGCCTGACGGTCTACTATGCGCAGGAGCATAGCCTCACATCGCAGTTCGACGATCTCCTGCGCACGCGCGTCCAGCAGATTGCGCTCACCTATAACGCGACGACGCACCAGCTCGACGTCACGACCCCAGCCCCTCAGAAGCTGGGGACCGCCACCAAGATCAGCGCCGCGACCGGCGGGCTGAATATCAACGAGGTCGGCGTGCTGCTCTCACCCCAGGGCCAGGTCTTGCAGAAGCTCGGTGGCCTCACCCCGACCAGCGTCAACGATATCGTCAGTATGACACTCAAAGCGGCGACCGATACGACGCGCGGCTCGCTGGCCCTGGCACGCCTGCCCGATGAGACGCTCACGGTGGCGGGCAATGGCAAACCGAGCGACTATGGCCTGGTCGGCATGTCCATTGTGCAGCAGCAGCGCGTGGTGGCCTATCTGGCGTTCGGCATGCCCACGAATGGCTTCTCACAACAGCTCTCCAGCCTCGCCATGACCCTGCTGATCGCGGGTCTGCTGGTGCTGCTGTTCGCCGCATTGGGAGGCTTCTGGCTCGCGGGTCGGGCGATGCGCCCGGTGCAGGCGATCACCGCGACGGCCCAGCAGATCGAGGCGAGCGACCTGAGCCGCCGTCTGGCGCTCAAGCGGCGCGATGAGCTGGGCGAGCTTGCGGACACCTTCGACTTTATGCTCGACCGGCTGGAAAGCGCCTTCACCCGCCAGCGTCAGTTCACCGCCGATGCCAGCCACGAGCTACGCACGCCGCTGACGATCATCGAGCTGAAGGCGAGCCGCCTGCTGGACCAGGCCGACCTGACGGAACGCCAGCGCGCCGACCTCACGGTAATCCAGCAGGAGCGCCAGCACATGACTGATCTGGTGGACGATCTGCTGTTTCTGGCGCGGGCCGACGCCGGACATGCCAGGGCGCGTCACGAGATCGTCCATCTCGATGAGCTGATTCTCGAAGTTGTCGAGCGGTTTGCGCCGCTGGCGCAGGAGCGTCATCTGCGCGTGGAGGTGGGCGACCTGCCCGACCTGACGGTATTCGGGGATCGCCTCTATCTGCTGCGCATGCTGGGCAATCTGGTCGAGAACGCGCTAAAGTACAGCGGCCCAGATGGCACATGCGTCCGGCTAGCCCTGGCGCGCAGCGAGCAGGACAACACGCCATGGGCGCGCCTCACCGTCAGCGACGACGGGCCTGGCATTCCCGCCAAACACCTGCCGCACGTCTTCGAGCGCTTCTATCGCGCCGATGTCTCGCGCACCCATTCCGACGCCGCATCCGCCGACACGAGCGAACGCGCAGGCAGCGGGCTGGGCCTCGCCATCGCCCGCTGGATCGCCCAGGCGCACGATGGCGATATCACCATCGAGGCCAGTGCCAACAGCGGCACGGTTTGCGCTGTCATGCTCCCACTGGAGTGCGCTGAGGGTTACTCCCAGACATCGCAATGAGCAAGATAGAAGAAGTTGTGACCTTCCTTCTATGCTATGTTGTTGATAGCTAATACTCAGCCACTTTGCGCATGAACATGTGGATTGGCTCGTATTACATCGCACGCATGAGATCAGGGGTGACTCGACCTACAGTGAAAGGATACGTACCGTGATTCGCAAGATCGTCGCGACGGAGTTATTCGTTCGCGACTTGGCCAGGTGTGCGGCGTTTTACCGGGACACGCTTGGGCTTGAGATGAAAGAGAGTAGCCCAGAGTCAGTCATGTTCAAGATAGGGGATGTCTATTTTTTTCTGCTGGAGCTCTCAGCCGCCGCGCGTCTAATTAGTGAGCAGCCGCTCGAGCTGAAGATCGAGGGTGGGCCTCGCAGTCTGCTGGCCGTTGAGGTGGAGAATGTGGACGCCACCTACGAGGCGCTCAAAGCTAAGGGCGCAACACTTCTCAGGCCACCGACCGACCAGCCCTGGGGTCTGCGTACGGCGCACTTCGCCGATCCCGAAGGTAACCCCTGGGAGATTCATCAGTCCATTGAACCAAAGGCATGAGCACAAATAAAGATCGTTCTATCCGCGATCTTTGTATAAGGTTAGCCCTTTGGTGAGACGGTCAGCGATCCGTGTTGGCTCGGGCAGGCGATAGCCGCGCGTACAGCGCAGGACAACCTCGACGGCAAGCGAAAGTGTGATCCGATAGCCCACCGAGACGAAGACCGGCTTGACGCGCGGCTTGGTGCGCACCACCCTGCCAATCTCCTCGCGACCACTCATCAGCGACGACCACGCGCCCGGCTCCGGTCCCGGCTCTTCGTACCTGCCAGTCAGGCGCGACTTGGCGCAGCCGATGCTCGGCCAGTCCAGATAAGCGCCCATGTGGCGAGCGAGCCCCAGACGGCGCGGGTGCGCGTAGCCCTGCCCATCGAACATGAGCACGTCGGGCCGGATGCGCAGTCGCTCGAACGCCGCCAGCACTACCGGCCCCTCGCGAAACGTCAGCAGCCCCGGAATATAGGGGAACGTCACCTCCCTGGTCGCGGTCACCTTTTCGATGAGCGCCAGGTCAGGAAACGAAAAGACGGCGATGGCTGCCCGCCCGATCTCGCGGTACGAAACATCTATCCCGGCGACAGTATGAATCTGGTCGAGCGTGATGGCCTCATCCGGCTCGGCCAGAGGTATCTCGGCGCGCAGACGCTGCTGGATCGCGACGGCCTCATCCGGCGAGACATCCCAACGATGCCGCAACGCTTCTTCCTTTGCCATCCGCATGCCCCAATCTATCCAGCAGCTCATCTCACGTCGTAACGCCGACCGAGATCACCATATATCACCATAGAGTACGCGGTTGGCGATGGCAAGAGGAGCGCCATCTGGTAGAATAGCCCACAGACGCCACATGACCGCTCCGACCACACTTGGCCGGGCACTTCCTTCACAGCAGCAGGAGCAACCGATGGACACCGCAACCACGCCGACCGCCCCGACCCACGACGACCTGCACGACGACATCGCCAGCCGTGTGCCAGCGATGGTCGCGCGCCGCCGTCACTACCATATGCATCCCGAGCTCTCGTTCGAGGAGCACGAGACCGCCGCGTCTATCGCCGCCGCTCTGCGCGAGGCCGGGCTGGAAGTGACCGAGGGCGTCGGCGGCATGGGTGTCGTCGGCCTGCTCACCGGCACGGCTCCCGGCGCGGAGAACGGGCCGACGCTGCTCGTCCGCGCCGATATCGACGCGCTGCCCGTCACCGAAGAGAACGACGTCGAGTATCGCTCGCAGACGCCAGGCACGATGCACGCCTGCGGCCACGACGCCCACATCACCATCGCCCTCACGCTGGCGGAACTGCTGGCGGCGCGACGCGATCAACTGGCCGGGCGCGTCAAGTTCGCCTTCCAGCACGCCGAGGAGAAGGTCGGCGGCGCCGACCCGATGATCGAGGCTGGCGTGATGCGCAATCCCGACGTGGATGGCGTCATCGGCCTGCACGTCTGGTCGCCCGGCCCTGTCGGCGATATCTCGATACAGTCAGGCGCGATCATGGCGAGCGCCGACGAGCTATTTCTCACGGTACGCGGACGCGCGGGCCACGGCGCGCTACCCCATTTCTCGGTGGACCCCGTCGTCGTCGCGGCGCAGATTATCACGGCGCTACAGACGCTTGTCAGCCGCGAGATCGCGCCGCTGCATACCGCCGTGCTGACATTTGGCTCGATACACGGTGGCACCGCCGGGAACATCATCACCGACGAGGTAAAGCTGGTCGGCACGCTGCGCACCTACGACGCGGAGGACCGCGAATACCTGATCCGCCGCATTGGCGAGATGGCTAACGCGGTGGCGGAAGGTATGCGCGCGACGGTTGAGTTTCACATGGGCGCTGGCTGCCGGGTCGCCGTCAACGATGAAGCGATGACCGAACTGGTGCGGCGCGCGGCGATAGCAACCGTCGGTGCGGACCATCTTCCTGGTGGCGACCAGCGAATCTCGGCCAGCGACGACATGGCCAGCTTTCTTGCGGCCGCGCCCGGCTGCTACTTCTTCGTCGGCGCCGCCAACGCCGAACGCGGCATCATGGCTCCGCACCACAGCCCGCGTTTCGATATCGACGAGGGCTGCCTGCCCATCGGCGTCGAGACGATGGCCCGCGCCGCGCTGGAGTATCTCGCGCCGAAGCAGTAACAGCTCTCATAGATTGTTATTGCTGTAGTACTACCAAAGGATGGTTTCATGGCCGAATCGACCAACTGCATCCTGTTTGCAATCGTCATCATGCTGTTCGCGATTGTTTTCGCGCTGATATCGACTGGCTTGAGCTTCCTCGTAGTGATTATTGCGCTGGTAGGGCTGGGATTCGGTCTGTATGGCCTGTTCGGGAAGGCGATAGCTGAGTCACGCGATTAGCGATGAGTGTAGTGTCAGGAGATACACACGATGTCCTACCATCCCATCCCACCGACACCGCTGGTCGCCGGGTTGCCCGCGACGGTCCCGTTTGTCGCGCCCGAGGCGTTGCAGCGCCAGAGCGGTCGTACGTTCCGGCTGCGGCTGGGCGCGAACGAGAGCAACTTTGGCCCATCGCCGCGCGCCCTCGCCGCCATGCGAGAGGCTGCGGGTCACGTCAACTGGTACTGCGACCCGGAAAGCTATGAGCTACGGGCCGCGGTGGCCGCCCTTCACGGCATCGCGACGCATGAGATCATCTTCGGCAGCGGCATCGACGACCTGCTGGGGCTGGTGGTGCGCGCCTATCTCAGCCCTGGCGAGGTCGCCGTCACCTCGCTCGGCGCCTATCCGACGTTCAACTACCACGTGGCGGGCTACGGTGGACGGTTGGAGCGCGTCCCCTACCACGATGACCGCAACGATTTGGAGACGCTGGCGGCGGCGGCCCATCAGCATCACGCGCGCATCGTCTATCTCGCCAATCCCGATAATCCCACCGGCTCGTGGTATCCCGCCGAGGCCATCAGCGCGTTTCAGGATGCCCTGCCCGAGGGCTGCCTGCTGCTGTTGGATGAGGCCTATATCGAGTTCGCGCCCGAAGGTGAAGCATTGCCGCTGAACATCGGCGATCCGCGCATCATCCGGCTGCGCACGTTCTCCAAAGCCTATGGCATGGCGGGCGCGCGCATCGGCTACGCGCTTGGCCCGGCGGAGATGATGAGCGCCTTCGACCGCATTACCCTCCATTTCGGCATCAATCGCGTCGCGCAGGAAGGCGCGCTGGCCGCGCTGGCCGACACCGACTATCTCACGCAGATCGTCGCGGAGGTGGCGCGCGGACGTGAAGACTATACCGCGCTGGGACGCGAGCTGGAGCTGACGCCGCTGCTGTCACACACCAACTTCGTCACGCTCGACACCGGCAGCCCGGCGCGTGCGAAGGCGCTGGTCGCGGCGCTTGCCAGCCGCGATGTCTTCATCCGCATGCCCGGCGCGCCGCCGCTCGACCGCTGCATCCGCGTCACCGTCGGCCTTGCCGATGAGCGTAGCGCGTTCGCCGAGATTCTGCGCGCCGCGTTGCCGGAGATCCCGGAGACGGAAATTCGCTGATACGAACGAGGATGGAGGCCCAGGGAAGCGGAGGCGCGGGGATGCGTCAAAACCAATGTATGGATGAGAGTAACTTCTGGTGCGAATGTCCGTATACTCTGTTGGCACGCTTTCGGAAATGCAGTCAGGCGGTATCTCTCCGACTGCTCGGGCTGCCTTGTGAGGACGTGGATGGGAGGGTTCCGTCGCTTTATGAGCAATCCTTATGGATTCGATCCGAACCAGACAACTGAATATGACCCCACGGCTATGGATGACTTCTACGCTGACACGACGCAGGATTATCCCTATCCTAACCAGCAGGCATATCCGCCTCCTCCTCCGATGAGGCCGAACCCGCTAAGTGATCAGTCTACCATTCTGAAGGCGCAGACGAGGGCTCCGGCCAAAGCCCCAGCCAGAGTCAGGCCTGCTCCCGTTCCGCGTCCGCGCGTGACGCCGGGCCGACGCGAAAGCATGGCGCGCGCCAGCCTCTGGCTCGGCATTATCAGCGCGGCGGTCAGCCTGATTCCCGTCTGTGGCATCGTAGCGCTGTTCCCGGCAGCCATGGGCATCGCGTTTGGCTGGCTCGGCCGCAACTCGCGGCGGCGCGGCATGGCCCTGGCGGGCATGCTGCTCTCGATGCTGGCCATCGCTGCGGCCCTGGCCGTCGTCATTTAGGCGGTTAAGCGGTGTAGAGCGCCTGATACTCCGGCATCTCATAGAGCGAGGTCAGGTCAGAGTCCACCTTCGACCACTCGGTCAGTTCAGGGTTGACCTCCAGCGCCTCACGCACCTGTGCAATCGCCTCGGCAGACCGTCCGCGTTTGGCGTAGAAGCAGCCGAGATTGTAGACGGCGTTGGCATACTCCTCGCCCTTGCCAAAGAGGTCGCGAATGAACGTGACCGACTCGATCTGCACCTGCTCGGCCGAGGCGTCATCGCCGCGCTCTTCATGCATCTGCACCAGATGCTCAATCGGGTGGAGGTAGACGTTGCCAATGGTCGTGGAAACGAGCGAACGCCCATTGGTCCAGGGAAAGCGGTCAGGGTCGGCCAAATCCTCGTCGGAGACGCGCGCGATGGCGGCCGCGTCGTCGTCCAGCGCCCGCATCGCGTCTGCCCAGACAACGTCCCACGGCTCGTCGCGATGTTCCTGGAAGACAACGTCGTTCTCCGCGGGCTGGGCGGGTGGATTGCCGGTGGCGATGGCCTCCAGCCGCCGAGCCTGATAGGCCTGCCAGACGGCGAGATGCACAAAGTGGTCTTTCGGCGCCCAGACTTCTACCGTGCCGGTGGCGGCGCGCGCGTCTTCGTCGAAGAAGCCCGCCAGCGTCTGCTCCAGCGCGCGGGCGCGGTCGACAACCGTCAGCAACGCATCGCGCCTGGTCGGTGGGGTGTTGGTGTGCGTTGTATTCATGCGATCACTTCTCCAGCGTGAGATGTATCATGGCCAATACACGTACCTGCTACGACGTGCGCCATCACCCCAATATTACGCTATGTTATGGCTTGCGTGCTGCCTCCCATTCACTCCGCAATAGCCCCATGACGACCACATCGCGATAGGCGCCGTCAGTATACTCATCGTCGCGCAGCAACCCCTCGCGCTGGAAGCCACAGGCTTCGTAGCAGCGTAGCGCGCGCTCATTGGTCGCCAGCGTTTCGAGCTTGATGCGACGGAAGTTGAGAATACGGAACGTCCAGTCGAGAAACGTCTCGATGGCGTCGCGTCCGTATCCACGGCCGACGTACTCAGGATCATGAATGGCGATGCCCAGCTCGCCGCTGCCCGCGCGCCGATTGGCGTGAGGATGCAGCGAAATTGAACCGATAATCTTGCCATCGGCCTCGATGACGAATGGACGTTCGGTGTTGTTCTCCAGGTTTTTGTCGAAGTTCTTCTCCCAGGCGGCCAGCGGTTCTGGCTGCCAATCGCCATCGCTGAGTAGCACCAGGTCAACGTGTTGCGTCAGCGTATGAAGCTGCTTGAGGTCGTCACGCTCGATGGGGCGCAGGACCACTTTCTTGCCACGAAGCATATAGCCATTCCTTCCTTTCTCTCACAGCTTTCCGCATGCCTTCTTGGCGCGATAGGGCGCGCAGTCAGGCTATTCTATCCGGGAAACGGAGAGAGGAGTGGCCAGTTTTCTGCCAGAGGTTTTTGGATGCTACGCCGCGTCGGTCGCGGGCAGGGCGCGCGGCTTATTCATCCCTCGGAGCGACGGGTTGACCAGCAGGCTCACCGTGGCGACCATGTAGATAGCGCCGAAAAGCAGTAGCGAGGGCATGATGCCGATGCCCGGCACGATGGCTCCGGCGATGAGTCCGCCCAGCGGCGAGCCAAGCATCGCTCCCGCCGTCAGCACGCCGAAGACCCGCGCCCGCAGCCCGGCGGGGACGCGCTCATAGGCGACTGTATCGAAGATGGGATTGATCGCCCCAATGAAGAGTCCGCAGACCGCGAACAGCGCCACGAGTACGAAGGGGCGCGAGGCGAAACCGACCGTCACGAAGTAGCGGCATGCGCCGCCCAGTGTGTAGCACAGGCCAAGCGTTAGCTGTCGGGGCAGCCGGTGGCCAATCGCGCCAAAGATCACCGTCCCCAGAAAGGCCGCGCCGCCGGTCGCCGCGACCATCGCCCCGAACCAGACCGCGCTGTCGTAGGTCTGCTTGGCGAAGACCGGAAGCATTACCTCGCCATTGCCCGCATCGAGCAGATTCGTCACCAGCACCACCAGGATCGGCCACAGTAGCACCGGGTCGCCGCGAATGAACGCGAATCCTTCGCGAAGCTCGGCCAGAAAACGTTTGGGCGCCGACGCATTGCTATTTGCTGCTGGCTGAGACGCGGGCGCCGTGGCCGCGGCTATCGTTGGTACGAGGCGTCCGATGACGAGGGCGGAGAAGGCGAACGAGGCGGCGTCGATCCAGAGCAGATTGCCAGAGCCAATGAAGACGATCAGCAGACCCGCCAGGGGCGCGCCGATGAAACGCGAGAGCCGGGTCGCGCCATCGCTGGCGGCGGTCGCGCGCTCCATGCGCACGTGGGCAAGGTCCGCCAGATCGGGCGTCATCGCCGCGCGCGCCGTCGCGCCGGGCGTGGTCAGCAGGCCCGCCAGAAAGACGAGCGTGAGCAGCGCCCAGAACGGCAGCCCGACAGTCTCATAGAGCAGCGGAATCAGCCCGACACAGATCGCGCTCGCCAGATCGCTCAGCACACTAGCCCACCGAAAGCCGAGCCGATCAACGATGGGGGCCCCCAGCAGCGCTGACGCGGCGACCGCGGCGGTGCTAAAGAACGCCGCCAGCCCCGTCTGTAATACGCTGCCGGTGGTTTGCAGCACGAACCAGGGCACCGCCATGAACATCAGCACATCGCCGACCGCCGAGACGACGTTCGAGATATAGAGAGCGTACAGCGGCGCGCGGCGCGGGGGGTGGCTGGCGATTATCTCCATGGTCATGACGCCTCCTTCTCTGGTGAGTAACTTATAACATGTCTAATCAATAAAGTCAATATGGATATTCATTTTGTTAATAGTACTCCTGGCGATCCTGCCTCGCAACGGCAAGGCATGGCTCCCTGTTGACGCCGGCCAGGCGACATGCGATACTCGCGGTGGAACTACTCATCCTGTGAATAGTCAGGGAGTGAGGAAAGCGATGGACGCCACCAGCCGCCAGTCAAACATGTCACCCGACGGTCTGGAGTACGCCCTGCTCAGTCTGCTTCGGCGCGAACCACTCCACGCCTATGAGATGTATCAGCGGCTGAAGCGCGGCCAATCATTGGGGCATATCTGGCAGCTCAAACAGAGCCACCTTTATGCGCTGCTGGCGCGGCTGGAGGAGCAGGGACTACTCGCGGGCGCGACCGAGCTTCAGGGCGCGCGCCCACCACGGCGGATGCTGGCGCTGACCGAGGCGGGGACGGTCGCATATACCGCCTGGGTGACCACGCCCGTGCAGCATGGGCGCGACTTCCGGCTGGAGTTCCTGGCGAAGCTGGCCTGTGCCGCCAGCGAGGGTCAGCCCACCGTCGCGGCGCTCATCTCCATCCAGCGCGAGACCTGCGGGGCCTGGCTGCGCGACCTCCATGAACGCATCGCCGCCCTCCCCAACCAGCCGCCCTATGACCGCCTCGTTCTCGAGTTTCGCGCGGGGCAGATCGCGGCCATCCTCAGCTGGCTGGAGCGCTGTGGAGAGGAGTTGCTGCCACCGAGTTAGAGTTCCTCTCAAAACGCCGTTCTTAGCCGCGGCATTCATGCCGCGAAGCTGGCCTACTCCCATCGTTTCCATTGGGGCATGACGGTGTTGTTAGGCGTTCTTAGCTGGCGAATACCTGACTGAATGCCCATACGGACGACATTGGGACTCCTCAACGTTCACAAAGGAGCGACGATCTCATGCATCAAATGCCTTCCACGACGCGCGCCCCTCTTTCCCGGCGAACCGCCCTGCTCAAGCGGCTGCTCCTGGCCTCCGTGCCGGTGATGCTCATCGCGCTGACGCTGGCGGCCTGCGGCGGCTCGACCGCGACAGCCTCGTCGACGCCACCGCCAGTGAAGTTGAACGTATTTGCCGCGGCCTCGCTCCAGGCGGCGTTCACCGATATCGGCAAGGCGTTTTCGCAGGCGCATTCCAATGTGACGGTCACATTCAACTTCGCGGGTTCTGATGCGCTGGCGACGCAGATCAACCAGGGCGCGCCCGCTGATGTCTTCGCCTCGGCGAACGCTACCCAGATGAATAACGTCGTCATGCCGGGCAATATCGATGGCAGCGCCGTGAAGACAATGGCGCACAATCGGCTGGTGGTCATCTATCCGACGGCGAATCCCGCGAACATTCAGTCGTTGCAGGATCTCGGCAAGTCTGGGGTGAGGTTGGTCCTGGCGGCGAACACGGTGCCAGTAGGCCAATATGCGGTGCAATTCCTGGGCTTGGCGGCTGCCGACCCGTCGTTTGGCGCGAGCTACAAGACCAACGTCCTCAAGAATGTCGTCTCCTATGAGACCGATGTGAAGTCGGTACTTTCCAAGGTTGCGCTCGGCGAGGCCGACGCGGGCATCGTCTATACCACCGATGCCGCCACCGAGACAGGTAAAGTCGGCACAATCGCGATACCCGACGCGCTCAACGTCATTGCGCTCTATCCCATCGGCGCCGTCAAGGCCTCGAAGCAGGCGACCACCGCCCAGGAGTTCGTCGACTACGTGCTCTCGTCCGCTGGGCAGGCGACGCTCGCCAAATACGGCTTCATCGCCGGGAGCGAGGGCAAGCAATATAGCCCGCCAAGCTCATAAATCGTATCAGCCAGACAGAGGTTATGAGGCAGAAATCACCCGCGATCCACATCGAAGGCGCTTCCCGTGCCGCACCCAACGAACTCCTCAGGCGACGCCGCTATGCTGGCGCTGGTCTGAGGGGGGTCGTCGGGCGGCTGGCGCTGGTGCTGGCGAGCCTGCCGCTGCTCATCTTCTTCGTCCTGCCGCTGCTGGCGCTGGTGCTGCGCGTGCCACTGCGCGACCCACTGGCGGCCCTTACGGATCCGGCGGTCGTGCAGGCGATCCAGTTGAGCCTGGTGACGACGCTCGCCACGCTGGCGCTGACGCTGGTGGGCGGGACGCCGCTGGCCCTGCTGCTGGCGCGGCGGCGCTTTCCGGGGCATGTGCTCGTAGAGACGCTGATCGATCTGCCGGTGGTTCTGCCGCCCTCGGTCGCTGGCATCGCGCTGCTGGTGGCGTTTGGTCGCTTCGGGCTGCTCGGTGGCGTCCTGACCACCTTTGGGATCACCCTGCCTTTTACCACGGTGGCGGTGATTATGGCGCAGTTGTTTGTCGCGGGGCCGCTCTACATTCGCACCGCCATTGGCGCATTCGGCGATGTCCACCGCGATCTCGAAGACGCCGCCGCGGTTGACGGCGCTGGGCCACTGCGCATCTTTCGCTACATCACGCTGCCGCTGGCCTTCGCGCCACTCAGCGGGGGCGCGGTGATGACCTGGGCGCGCGCGCTCGGTGAGTTCGGCGCGACGATCCTCTTTGCTGGCAATCTCCAGGGCATCACCCAGACGATGCCCCTTGCCATCTACCTCGGCTTCGAGCAAAACCTCAACGACGCGCTGACCCTCTCCCTCCTGCTGCTCTTCGTCTCGTTCGCCGTCCTCTTTCTCGTCCGCGGCGTGCTACGGCAGCGGACCGTTGATGTGGCGCGCTGAACAGACAGGCGGCGCCATTGGTGCTATGGTATTCGTAGCGCCGCCCGCGATGATATACTATTGGCCGTGCAGGCGTGATATCGGCCACCAGCGCCACAAGAGCAAGTATGCTGAGTCCAGGAAGAGGGGATCCGTATGGCCATCTGCTCACATTGCGGCAGACAGTCGCAGGCAAACGCGCTCAACTGTGAATTCTGCGGTTTCCCGCTCGCCAGCCAGGAGGATGATATCTCTGGGCGAGATACGGTCTACACCTCGCCGCCAGTCGCCGAGGGCCAGGATGATGCGCAGGCGACCGCGGTCGAGCAACAGAATGGCGGCGCGCTGGCGAAGGTTGTCGTACGGCCGCTGCAAGACGCTGACGAGGCCTCGCGCGAATACGCGCTGACCGGCCAGAATATCTCCATCGGCCGCTCTCCCTCCTGCGAGATTGTGCTGGAAAATGATCAACTAACCTCGCGTCGTCACGCGCTCCTGCGCTACGATGGCACGCACTACACGATTGTCGATCTGGGCAGCAGCAACGGCACATTCGTCAATGATACCGAGATTCGCGACGCTACCCCGCTCAGCCATGGCGACCGCGTCATCGTCGGCGAGCACGAATTGCTGTTTTCGACCAACGTGGCCGGAGCGGCGCCCATAGCTGGCGTGGACCTGAACGGCGCTCCACCCTCCTCGCCGCTTGCATCCACAGGCGCGCAGCCCGCCGTCCGGGCCGAAGCCGACTACCAGGAAGCGCCACAGGAGGCTCCCGCGGCCGAGGCGAGTGACGTCAGCGATGTCAGCGACGCGTCTGCTGCCGATGAGTCCTACATGGCGACGGTGATGACTCAGGTCGAGCCAGCGCCCGCCGCCGTGGCCGACCTCTCCAACGTGGCGGACGCTTCAGATATCGCCGATGTCTCCGACGTCTCTGATGTTTCGGATGTCTCGGACGTTGCCGACGTTTCGGACGTCTCGGATATCGCGGACATCTCCGACACAGCCAAATCGCCCAGGGTCTCGGTTGATAAAGGGTCCGCCGAGCCAGAGACTGGCAGCGTGCCCGAAAGCCCGGCGCTGCTGGCCCGCGCGCCATCGTCCGGCTCGCTGAGCCAGCCGGGCGGCGAGCTAGACCAGCTACGCGCGCAACTGGCGCAACTGGCGGCCACCAGCGAGGTGGTCGCGCAGCACGCCGCGGAGGAGACCAACCTCAGCGAGCAACGGCGGCAGGCGCTGGCCGAGACGCGCGACCAACTGCACGCGATTCTGGCGGGCATACAAAATGCGTCGAACCAGAGCAATGCCGAGCCTGAAGACGCTGGTGATCTCACCGACCTGATCGCGCTGAGCCAGCAGGCCGCGGCTGACCCCAACCACCTGCAGAACGTCTCGCGGTTGGCGGAACACGCGACTGAGATCTCGAAGGCGCTCGAAGCGCTTCAGGCGCATCGTCTCCAGCCGCCACGGCCGAGCGCGGAAGAGAACGCGCTGGCGGAGTTGCGGACGCTTCAGGCGCGTCTGGATGAGTTGGCCTAGAGTTCCTGGCGAAACCGCATTCTTAGCCGCGGCATTCATGCCGCGAAGCTGGCCCACTCCCATCATGGCCACTGGGGCACGATGGTGTTGTTGGGCGTTCTTAAGCCGCTTAGCCCCTGGCCCCGAGGACGTATGGTAGACACAGACGACTATGATGTGGTAGTGATTGGCGCCGGGCTGGGCGGGCTGCTTTCCGCTGCCCAGTTCCTGCGGCGTGGCCAGCGGGTGGCCGTCGTCGAGCGGCTGGCGCATCCCGGTGGCCGCTTCACCGCCAAGACATTCCACGGGGCGCAGGTCAGCACCGGCGCGGTCCACATGTTGCCGTTTGGCACCAATGGCGAGCTGGCCGCGATGCTGCGCGCCCTCGGCGTTCCCCACCGCATCCACGACTCCGAGGTGTTCGCCTCGTTCCATGCGCGCGGACGCCAGTATGTCTGCCGCTCGGTGCTACAGCTTATTGGGGTGCTGGGGCCGCTCCAGTTCGCCGAGTTCGTGCGGCTGGGCGGGGCGATGCTGCTGCGCCAGCCGCTGCCGGAGGAGCGCGGCCAGACCTACCGCGAGTGGCTAGATCGCCGCATCAGCCGGGCCACCTCGCCGCAGCTCTACGCCTACTTCGAGCGCGTCTGCCACTTCGCGCTCAGCGTTGACCTCGATGACGTGCTCTACCCGGAAATCGTCGAGACGACCAAGAATATGTTCCGCTATGGCGCGCCGGGCATCGTGGATGGTGGCTGCGCCTCGCTCACAGGCGAGCTGGAGCGGCGCGTCGTGGAGGGCGGGGCCGATCTGCGGCTGCAACACGACGTGATCGCCATCGAGCAGGCGGATGGCGCGGTCAGCGGCGTGCGGGTGCGCGCGAAGCCGACGGGCGAAGAGGTACTGCTGCGCGCGCCGATAGTCATCAGCAACATCGGCCCCTGGGCGACGCGCCGACTGGTGGCTATCTCGGAGGGCGCGGCGGTTGCCGCGGGCGCAATGGCGGCACAGACGGCGCGGGAGCGTATCCCCTTGCCCGGCGGCGAGCAGTGTGGTTCCGCAGAGATGGAGCGTTCTGTCCCGCGCGCCGTCGCCAGCGGGCTGAAGGTGCATCTGCTCAGCGACGAATCCATCATTCCCCATCGCGGCATCATGTACTGCCTGGATACCGAACGCATCGCGGGTGTGGTGCAGCCCTCCAATAGCGACCGCCGCCTGGCTCCGCCGGGCAAGCATCTGCTCATCACTCACCAGCTGATGCGCGGCGAGGACGTGAATGTCGAGCGCGAGGCGGCCCGCGCCGATCTGCGGCGGCTCTTTGGCGACGATTTTGGCACGAAGGTGACGATTCTGACGATGAGCCAGTATCGCGGCGAGTGGCCGGTCAACCGCGCGATGCAGGGCGAGGATGTCTCGCCAGCCACCGGCGTCGCGGGCCTCTACCTCGTCGGCGACGCGGTCAAGCCGTCCGGCTACCTGATGGTGGAGGGTGTGGCCCAGAGCGTCAACGCGCTGCTCGATACGCTCGACGGCCCCGCCATCCCCGCGCCACATACGCCGCCGAAGCCGCCGAAGCGGCGCGCTTTCCGCTGGCTGGTCGCTCCGCCGCCACCGCACCCCGGCTCGTAACAATCGTCTCAAGGTGTGCTTGCCGCGATAGTCCAAAGGAGCGGCTTGCGTTGACACCGCCGCGCCTGGCGCATATCCTGACGTTGCGGCACGGAACACCAACGGCGATGTTCTCGCGACAATAGGACAAGCGGAACGGCTGTGTGGCAGCCATGCCGGGAAGGGACGCGAGATGGAGCGAGCCAGGGAGCGGCATATTCTGCGCCAGCGCGCGCAACGACAGCAGCGGACCGTCGTGCGGGTAGCCCGCGGCACGGCAGAAATGGATACGGCATCTATGGGCGCAATGGCTGGTGGTGGACACGAGAGCGACCACGAGGATGCCTGCTATCAGATCGAGGGCGGGATTCCCCTCCGGGGTGAGGTGCGCAATAGTGGCGCGAAGAACGCCGCCACGAAGCTGATGGTCGCGGCGCTGCTGACCGAGGATCGCTGCACGCTGCGCAACATGCCCGCTGGCCTGGGCGATGTCACGATCACCGAAGAGGTGTTGCGCTCGCTCGGCGCGGAGGTCACGTGGCCGGAAGAGGGTACGGCCTCGGTGCGCGCCGTTCATCTCGATAACACGGTGGTGCCGCTGGCGCTCGGTCGCAAGAACAGGCTGGCCGTGCTGACGACCGGCCCGCTGTTGCATCGCGCCGGGCACGCTGTCATCCCCGCTCCTGGCGGCGACCGCATTGGCCCGCGCCCAATCAACTTTCATCTCGATGGCTTGCAGCGGATGGGCGCTGTGATGGACTATCGCGATGGTCTCTACCATCTGCGCACCGATGGCCTGAAGGGCGCGCCGATTGAGCTGCCCTTCCCCAGTGTCATGGCGACCGAGACGCTCATCATCGCGGCGACGCTCGCCCGTGGCGTGACGGTCATCGCCAATGCGGCCATCGAGCCGGAGAT
>DATBIB010000042.1:0-2428 GCA_036557205.1 Ktedonobacterales bacterium
GCGCTCCGGCAGCGCCTTGACGCCCGCCGCCGTCTGCTTCTGCTCCAGCGTCTTGCCCTCGATGTATTCCATGACGAGGTAGTGGCGCGAGCCTTCGGAGAAGTGGCCAGAGACGCGCGGCAGCCCTTTATGGCGCAGGCCCATCAGCATCTCGGCTTCCTGCACGAAGGCGGCGAGCGACTCCTGCAGCTCGGAGGGCGCGAGGCTATCCTGGCTCATCTCCTTGATGGCCACCTGCGTGTTGTTGCGGATATCGGTCGCCTGATAGACGGCGGCCATGCCACCCTGGCCGATGGCGCGGCTGATGACGTAGACGCCAGCCAGGCGCGACTGCGCGGGGAGCCGTCCGGTGGGGTGCAGGGGAGCGGCGGTCGGGCGGCGCGAGGCGCTGGCAGCGGGGTGGATGACCGTTGCGCCTTTGAGTGCATAGCCGCATGAGTTGCAGTACGTCGCGTCAGCGCGATTCTGCGTACCGCAGTGCTGGCATTTAACCATCCCCCGCTGCTCCCTGACGTCGGACAGGATCAGCCCCTGCCTGGCAAATCGCACACCTTTCAGCGGAAACTACGGCTCGCGCAAGGCCCATGTTGCAGATAGTGTGCCGTTAGCTCCCCAGCCCGATGATTTGTCGCGCCACAATATCGCCCCTTGAAGGGTATAGCGCCGCGCGCATCGCGTCAAGAGCGACGGAGGGTGGTCGGCGACAAACTCCGACCATTCCCTCACTATCTCAGGAAGATTCGGGCGGGACGCTAGTTCGCGGAGGAGGTGTAGCGCGCCAGCACAGCGGCGAGCGCGGCATTGGATGGCTCGACGAGCACGCCCCCGTCGGGGAATACGATGGTGGGAACGCTGCGCATGCCATTATTCAACGTCTGCACCAGCTCTGCGGCGTCTTCGTCGTCTTCGATATTGACCTCGCGATAGGGGACGCCGAAATCGGCAAAGACACGCTTGGCCCGGCGGCAATCGCCACACCAGGTCGTCGAATACATCGTAATGGCGGCGGGATCTGTCGTTGAATCTGTGTCTGCTGCGGGGTTGGATTGGATCATCGAAACTGCTGAACCTTTCAGGCAATATTCCTGCAATAGTCCTTAAGAACCGAGATAGAGGTCCTCGCTATAAAAAGTATAGTACAGCAGAAACATCACGGCAAGAGCTATTCGGGTGGCTGGTCTCAATCATGCGCTTGCATATCGATCGTTCAACGATGCAGACTATCATCTGGGCCAAATAGGCTGTGTCCATCTTGGCCATTTCTGACCACCACGCTCAATAATGCTGGTATGCTCTAGCTAGAGCATGCTGTCGGTTTCCGAACGCATGTCTGAAGAGCGGCGCGAACATTGCGAACAGAGCATGCGCGATAAATCGCCAGCACAGGTGGTACTATTGCGAACTTTTCTGTACAATCCCGGTGGTTCCCCCGCTCAACCCGCTCGATGTCTCTCTGAATGCTTGCTGAGTGTAACCAATGGACCCGTCTGTTCGTTCCTACAACTCGAATAGCTCTGGGCAGCCGCGTCGGCGCGCCAGCAAGAGCAACAAGCGTCCGAGTGACGCGCCGGTACGGGCGCCAACACGGAAGACGCGCTCGAATCCACCTGCCCGCAAGGCGGTGGTCGAGACGTTGCTCGAACCGGCGGTATCCGCTGGCGAGGTGGCGCCGGAGCATGCCGGTCTCGTCGAAGCGAGTGGAGAGCAGGTCGCGTCACATGAAGTGGCGGAGGCTGGTCCCGTTGTCACGATTGCGGACTTCGAGGACATCTTCGCGCGCTTCCAGACGCCGCTGATCAACTTTGTCTTCCGGCTGGTGGGCAACCGCGAGCAAGCGTGCGACCTGACGCAGGACGTTTTCGTCAAAGCGTATCGCGCGCTCTCCTCGGGGACGACTATCCAGGCGGCAGCGCTCTCGTCGTGGCTCTATCGCATCGCCTCCAATACGGCGACCGATGCGCTCCGGCGACGGCGGTTGATCTCCTGGCTGCCGCTCTCGCTCTTCAACGAAGATCGCGGTGTAGGCGCCGGAATGCCGGGGATGGAGGGCAATGGTACAAACCAGCAGGGGCCATCGGAAGATGCCCTTGCCAGCGCTGCCAACGCCTTCTCGGCTGGCTATGACGGCGGACGCTTTGAACAGCATGTCGCCGACCGGGAAATTGTAGAAAGCGTGCTCAAACGGCTTCCGCCGAAGTACGCCGCATGTCTTTTGTTATACGAACACGAAGGTTTCTCATGCGCGGAGATCGCCGAAGTACTCAACGTCAGTCCATCAGCCGTGAAAATGCGTCTCATGCGGGCGCGCGAGCGGTTCATCACCCTGTACCGACAGGAGGTCAGCGGACAATGACGTGCAGGCGGGCGCATCGGTTGCTCGCCGCGTACCGCCGGGATGACTGGGCACCCCGCGACCGGGCCGCGCTTG
>DATBIB010000043.1:0-100648 GCA_036557205.1 Ktedonobacterales bacterium
TGCCAAATGCCAGCGATTCGGTCGTAATCATTAGCGTCATTGCATGCCGCATTGCGCTCATGCGCATTCCCTCCGCTCGTTTTGAGCATCAGCATGCGCAACCATCCAGCAGGTACGCCTCGTGCGTGGCGTAGATGGCCACCATGCCTGAACTCAGCCAGACAAATTCTTCTTCGAAATGATATCTGTGCTCAGGCGGGGTCAGTGTGTGTTAAGTCCAGTATCCTGCGCATGTCAAGTAGTCAATTGCGCGTAGCGATCTCTAGTCCATGATGATGTGTGCGCGGCCTTCCAGCCCGACCTGGCCGCGACGTATCATGGAGTACAGTTGCTGGCCGACGCGCAGATGCGCAGGTGCGCAGGAGGGTTCGTTCCATGGAACGCGGCGGTGAGGTAGGCGTGAGCGATCGCTTCAGCGAGGGATTGAGCGCCCGGTGGACGCGCACCATACCCAATGGGGGCGCGCTCGAAACCAGCCCGACCGGTCTGCGGCTCGCGCTGCCCGATGGCGCGCATGCCGGTCTCTATAGCGATGCTCAGATAGACGATTACGGGACGCTGCCGCCGTCGCGCTTCCCCTGGCGTCCGCCGCTCCACCTGGAAGTGCGCGCGCGCGCGTCGCACCCGGCCCATCCGGCGCGTGAGATGCCGCCGGAACGGCTGGAAGAGCAGCAGTGGCTGCGGGGAACAGCGGGGTTCGGTTTCTGGAACTATCCCTTTTCGCTGACCGGCGCGGTCCTGCGTCTGCCAGAGGCCATCTGGTTCTTCGCGGCGTCGCCACCATCGAATATGGCGCTCGTACCCGGCTCGGTCGGCTGGGGCTGGAAGGCGCAGGTTGTCCACGCGCAACGTCCTGGTGTCGCGCTGGCGGCGTTACCAACGGCCGCGGCGGTAGCCTGGGCGCGTCTCAGTCGCCGGGAGCATACGGCGGCGCGCTGGGTACAGCGGCTGAGCGGGACGCGTGAGGCGGCGCTGGAGACTGATCTGCGCGAGTGGCACACCTATACCATCGACTGGCGGCATGATCGCGCCCGCTTCGCCGTAGATGGCGTGGAGGCGCTGACTGTGGCAAACCCACCGACCCGCCCGTTGGGCTTCGTCGCATGGGTCGACAATCAGTATGCCATCGCGACGCCACGCGGCCAGTTTCGCTTCGACACCCTCGCCACCGGCCCCGAATGGCTCGAAATAGAGTCGCTGCACATTCTGCCAGGCGCGGATGGCGCGCGAATGTGAGGCGAGGGGCTTGAAAGCCCTCCAGAGTCGCACTGCAACTCTGCTCGCCCAAAGGCGGAGGCAGCTATTTATGGCCCGTTTCCCGTTACTCCGGCCATTTATGGCCGAGGGCGTATGCTCTACGCTCCTAGCCGCTCTATCGTTTCCAGCAGCAGTTGCGGCAGCGTCTCGAACGAGTAGGACATCAGCAGCCGCTCGCCCCGCTGGTGCGCGCCCGCGCCGTACGGTCCGAAGTTGACCACCGGCAGCCCCAGCGCCGCGATTTCCTCCAGTGGCAAGGAGTAGTCGCCCGCGCGCGGCGCCGCTCCATCCGCGCGCCAGACGGGCATGTTCGCGGTCAGCGCCGTCAGGTCGGCGGCGGTATCGAGTTGCAGATAGCTCATGTCGGAGATGAAGGGATAGAACTCCTCGACACTGAGTTGCAGGTCGGGATGCGATGACGCCACCTCCGCGACCGCCGTATGAAGCTCACAGGGTCCGGCGGCGATGTGCGGATAGTAGGGCGGCGAGTAGTAGAGCACGATGGCTGGCCCCTCACGTCCGCTCAGCGTCCAGAGGTCGTGCGCCAGGCGCATGCTGCGCTCGCGGCTGTCCAAGACATCAGGCAGCCGCGTCTCGGCGTCGTCCAGCGCCGCGGCGACGGCATCTTCGCCCAGGCGTGCGCCACACCCCGCCCGTAGCTCCTGCCAGGTGAGCACGTCTCCGGTGCGCGGTGTGGCGCGTGGCTGCCAACTCGTGTCACCCTGTGCGGCGATCCAGGCGCGCTCGGCGTCGTCTATACGGGCGAGGGTGCGGGCCAGCGCCGCCGTTGCCCGCTGACGTAGTGTATCGATAAGCTGGTCAGGCGTGGTTGAGAAGGTCAGCACATTGAGATAAAAATACGCGGCGAACGGCAGCTGTACATCGTAGTGCGCCTTAAGGTCGGCGGCATGGAGCGTGACCGGTGGCGGCGTGCTCTGGCCGCGCACATGGTCGCAGAGATCGGGATTCATGCTGAGGTCGCCGATCAGCTCCGCCGCGAGCAGGTTGGCATCCACGCCGCTGAATGGCTCGCCGACGTGTGACTCGCGGCCAACTACCAGAAAGCTCGGCAACAGCTTGCCAATCGTGCCGGTATAGATATAGCGATGCGTGTCGCCTTTGTAGCGCGCGGCGGTGTAGTCGGTGTTGATCGCGCCCAGATAGTCGAGCCCGTGCTCGTCACGGAGTCGCAGCAGAAAGCGAACAGCTTGCAGCACGCCCGCCGACTCGTTCTCCTCGTCGGGGGTCGCCAGAAAGACGACCGAGAGTGGCAATGGCTGCTGGCGATTGCGCGCGGCGAGATGGCGCATGATGGCGATATTAGCGGCGACGCCCGATTTCATATCGATTGTGCCGCGCCCCAGCATCCAGTTGTCGGGATAAGCGGCGAGGTCTTCGGCCAGGCCGGGTGTGAAGGCCGCTAGATCCCCGCGCCTCGTCCATAGCTCGTCGGTGTCGCGCGCCCACGGTTCCAGCGGACCATAGTCGCCCGTCTCGACAGTATCGAAGTGGCCCAGCAGAACGATGGCGCGTTGGCTTGCGCCCTTGATAAAGGTGAAGGCGTTGACCCGCTGGTGGCGGTCGCCTTCGACGGGATCGAGTCCACTGGCGGTGTAGGCGTCGGCGTAGCCATCCTCAGTGAGCAGCGTCAGAATCGCCTGGGCGCACGCGATCTCGCCAGCGCTGGGACTGACGCTGTTCACGCGCACCAGCCGTTCGGTGTAGCGCCGCACGTCGTCATACCACTCGCTGGCCATCTATCGCCTCCCTCATTTCATCGGACGCAGGATTTCGGGCAGTCGCAACCGATTGTAGCAAGCGGCTCATCCCGGCGCAACTGGACGCGAGCGCGCGCCGATTGGTACAATTCGCGCGGAATACATTGCGGTATGCCACCAGCCCGGCGGTCGCGGCAGCAGGACGGCTCACCGCGGCGCGACGGGCGATTTCGAGGTAGAAAGACAGCAGAAGAAGGGCAGAACGATCATGCGCAGCAAAGTAACCGTCGTTGGCGCTGGATTTGTTGGCTCGACGCTTGGCCAGCGTGTCGCCGAGCGCGACTACGCCGATGTGGTGTTGATGGATGTTATCCCAGATATGCCACAGGGCAAGGCGCTCGATATTCTGGAGGCTGGCCCGGTGCTGGGCTACGACTCACTCGTCATCGGCACGAACGGCTATGCCGAGACGGCGAACTCGGATATCGTGGTCGTCACTTCAGGTATCGCCCGCAAGCCCGGCATGAGCCGCGACGACCTCATCCGCACCAACCAGGGCATCGTGACACAGGTGGTGGAGGAGGTGGCGAAGCACTCGCCCAACGCGATCCTGATCTGCGTGACCAATCCGCTCGATGCGATGGTGCAGCTTGCCTTCAAGGTGAGCGGCTTTCCCAAGCAGCGCGTGCTGGGCATGGCAGGCGTGCTGGATACCGCGCGCTTCCGCACCTTCATCGCGCAGGAGCTGAATGTCTCGGTGCGCGATGTGCAGGCGTTCGTGCTGGGTGGCCACGGTGATACGATGGTGCCGCTGGCCCGGCTCTCGACGGTGGCAGGCGTCCCGCTGCCCGAACTGATCCCCGCCGACCGGCTGCAACAGATCGTCGAGCGGACGGCGAACGGCGGCGCGGAGATCGTCAACTTGCTGAAGCAGGGCAGCGCCTACTATGCGCCGTCGGCCTCGGTGCTTCAGATGATTGATTCGATCCTGCTGGATAAGAAGATGATTATGCCCTGCTCAGTCTACCTGGAGGGCGAGTATGGCATCAATGGCCTGTTTGTCGGCGTTCCCGCGAAGCTTGGCTCGAAGGGTGTCGAAGAGGTCATCCAGCTCGATCTGACCGAGGACGAGCGCGCCGCGCTGCAGAAGTCGGCCGAGGCCGTCCGCGAGCTGATCGGCGTCATGGGAATCTAATTCCCACTCTTGACCTCACCCCCAACCCCTCTCCCTGTGGGAGAGGGGAGCCAGAGCGCTTTCCTCTAAATCAACAGCCATACGACATTCACGCTAAGCATTGTCGGCCACGCTGTACACCACCAACCGCCGAAAATTTGGGCACTCGCGTGGTATGCTGGGTCTGGGGGAGCGTGTGGAGAGGCTCCTTATCGTTCGCCGGGTCCATCTCCACGTGAGCACGCGGCTAGGTTATAGAAGGCGCGCATCGGCCCGGCCTCGCGAAAGGCTCTTTCCCGGTTTATGAGTACGGCTGCAGTCGCGCAACCTCTGTTTCTCTCAACGTTTCCGGGACGCTACTATTACGATCCCGCGATCTTCGCGCGCGAACAGGAGCGCATCTTCGCGCGGATGTGGGTCTATGGCGGGGTCGCGAACAGCCTCGCGAAACCCGGCGACTACCGCACGCTGACCGTCGCGAATGAGAACGTCATCGTCGTCCGTACAAAGCAGGGCGATCTGCGCGCCTTCCTCAACGTCTGCCGCCATCGCGGTTCGCGGCTCTGCCCCGAGGCATCCGGCCACCTGAACGGCTCGATTCAGTGCCGCTATCATGCCTGGACCTACGGACTGGATGGCAGGCTGATTGGCGCGCCGAATGTGCTCAATCGCCCGGAGTTCGAGCGCGCTCTCTATGGCCTGCATCCCGTTGCGCTGGAGGTCTGGCACGGGCTGGTCTGGCTCAACCTCTCCGAGAATCCGCTGTCACTCGCCGCGCAGATGGATGACCCCACCGTGGCCGACTTCGGCAGCAACGCTCCGCTCGACCGCTATGGCATCGCCAATCTCAGGGTCGCGAAGACGATCACCTACGCCGTGGCAGCCAACTGGAAGCTCATCATGGAGAACACGCTGGAGTGCTACCACTGCGGCCCGATGCACCCCGAGCTTTGCGCGCTGCTGCCGGAGTATAAGACGGGCGCGATAGACGGCAACGACGGCACGATGTTCGCCGACGGCGTCGAGGCGTTTACCATCACCGGCAAGGCCAGCCGCCCGCCGATGCCAGGGCTACTCCCCGAGGATACGCGCCGCTATGCCGGTTTCTTCGGCCTGCCCAGCATCTTCATCAACCTCCTCGGCGACCACGTGGCGATTGACTGGCTGGAGCCACTGGGGCCGACGCAGACGCGCGTCACGACTGAATGGCTCTTCGATCCGCAGGCGATGGAAAGTCCAGATTTCGACCCGATGGACGCGGTAGCCATCCTGGACCTGGTGAACCATCAGGACTGGGTTGTCTGCGAGCTGGCGCAGCAGGGCATGACCTCACGCGCGTACGCGAACGGCGGCAACTACGCGCCGCTCGAACACCACATCCGCGACTTCGTGGACTACATCCTCGCGCGGCTGGGAGATGAGGGTCCGGAATAAGCAGGCTGGATGTGCGAGGTTCCTTCTATACTCTCCGGCGGCTCTTGCTCAGCGCCTTGCGCGAGAAGGTGAAGTCGAGGCCCTCACGCTCGGCAAACTGCTGGAAGAGCGCATAGAAGCGTGCGCGGTCCTCGGCGGAGATGACGGCCACGGCGTCCGCCGCCTCGATGGAGTAGGGATAGCCCTGGCCGGTAATAATCTCGGCGCGCAGCACATCCATCACGCGGTCGAGCTGGCCACCTTCATCCTCCAGCAGCCACGCCGGAAACTCCACCCGCGCGGGCGGACGGTCACTCGCTGCGCGCAGATAGACGAACGCTACCGCATCCGCGCCGCCGCGATAACCCATTGCCGCCAGGTCTTCGCGCGCCGAGATGAAGGAGGGCGTCCGGTCTCCCCAGGCCAGCGCATCGCCCCAGAGTAGCGCGTCGTGGATGCCGCGCGGCGGGGGTAGCTCGTCGCCAGAGAGCGCGCGCAGCATCGTGATTGTATCGCGGGCGTAGCTGGTGTCGATGTAGCCGAGCAGCGGGATACGGGTGCGGCGCGAGGCGTCCAGCAGGCGTTGCGCGGCGGCAGCATAGCGCTCAGGATAGGGTGGCGGCATCTTGATCGCGAACGAGACGATCAGGCTGCCATCGAAGAGCGCCACGACTGGCGCATCCTGCCCTGCCTCCCGCTTCGCCGCGTGATAGTTCAGCCGCTCGACCAGCGTCTCCACCTCCAGCTCGAAGCGCCGCAGGTGAACGATCCGCTCCGAGTAGCCGGCCGCCTCATTCGTGCGCGCATTTGCCAATTCCGGCTCGCTCACCAGCAAATCTTCCGGCGGGAGTAGCTCGGTGCGCACATCTTTGAGATAGGGGGCGGGCGGCTGGTGCGGATTCTCGTAGATGCCCGCCTGTACCAGCGCCACGGGCACCGAGGCGTCGCGCCAGGGGAGCAGCTGGCTCCCGTCCACCGCGAAGGTAGTCGTGCCGCGTAGCCCTTCTGCCCAGGCGCGCGACGCCTCGTGATGGGCGAAGGCGCGGCCAAATGGCAGCACCGGCGGCCCAGATCGCCCCAGGTTGCGCCACCGATCATACTCGCTCGTAGGCAGCGCGCCTGCCGCGTGAGGTCGTTCGGCATGCTTCAGCGCACTATCGAGCGCCCGCTGCAGCGCCGCCGCGTCGGGGTAGCGCGCGCCCAGGGCTGCCAGCGCCTCGCGCCAGGCCTCGCGCTGCTGGCCATAGCGTTCGTCGTAGGAGGTGAAGAGCGTGCGTTTGCGCTCCAACTCGGCGACCAGCTTTTCCGTGTAAAGCATCGCGAAGCCCTCCTACGACCGGCAGGCAGCAGCGGCGTGACGTTAAGTGATCCGTTGTCGCTCTATGCATCTTGCCACTCCCTAGGTTGTTAGCTGTGGAATCAGGGAAGCGTGCCTAGTTGCACAGGACACAGCGGTGTGACCGGGAACGAGAAGTAACCCGGGGCATTGTTCAGCGGCCAGGCGAAGTACTCAATAGCACCCGAGACCGGGTGCGTCATAGACAGGTAATACGTTCCCTGCGCCACCAGCTTGAAGGTAAAAGCGCCGGTCTTTGTATCAACCGAAGTCGAGTACTCGTCCGAGAAATAGACCGTACTCCAGTTCATGTGTTTCGAGAGATGTACGGTGGCCGCGGGGTTGGTTGGCGGTTTCGTGATGAAGCCTTTGACATCCTGTGGCGCGTTCAGCGCATTCTGCGCCGATTTAGCCTCGGGAGTATCTTTGTAGTTCGCGACAAGCGTCGTGTACGTGCTGACCGCGCCAGCGCATTGCTGGCCGCTGATCTGCTGCTGCCCGTAGGCGAGATAGGCGGTGGCGGCTTTGGCGTGTCCCTGGCTGGCGTACTGACTGGAGGCGTATTGTGATTCCAGCTTGGTGAGTTCGGTGATAGCCAGCTGGTAGCGCTTCTGCTGCAACAACTGAGCGCCATAGAGGTAGTACGCCTCAGGCGCGACATCGGCCAGTGTCGCCTGGCAATCGCTGTTGCAGTTCAGGTTGGAGCCGAAGTTGGCGAAGGCGGTGATGGCGTCGCGATAAGGCACGCTGCTGGCATCCTTCTTCATCCACGCCGCGTACGCCTGGAACTGGCCCAGTTGCGCGCGCTGGACGGCGTCTCCGCTCTCCTGGTAGTCGTCGAGCACGGTCTGGAAATGCGTCAGCGCGCCCTGATAATCGCCCCGCTGGAGCAGTTGCTCGCCCCAGGCGTTCTGCACGCGCGCGATATCAGGGGCATCCGATCCTTTCTGGCCGCTCAGGCCATATTCACGGATGGCCACGGCCCATTGTCCGCTCTTCTCCATGGCCTGCGCCTGCACCAGATGGAGCGGCGCGCTGCCGACGAGGCCGACCGCGCCAGAGGCGGCGAGGCCGGCTACCAGCACGATGGTCAGCAAGGCGAAGCTGAGCGAGCGTCGGCCCACCGCCGCCCGCAGCAGCGCGATCAGCCCGAAGACCGCCGCCAGCGCCAGCGCCACCATACCCATTGCTACTGCGCCGTCGGCCCAGTCGCCGCCGAGCAGCAGCACGCGCACGCCAAAGACGAGCGCCAGCAGCACGATGCTCCCCACCACCACGAGCAGCGAGACCGAGAACGGGAAAGGCTTGCCAAGCGGGCCACGGCTGCGCTCGGGAATCCGCGATGAAATGCCTGCCAATCGCCCGGAGCCAGACGGCTGCGGTGGCAACTCTGGCAGAGGCGGCATCTGCGTGTTGCCATAGCCTGAGAGATACTGCGGCCCCGGACCATTGGGGATGGCTGGGCCTGCTGGGATTGGCCCGCTCGGGATGGGCGCTGAAGGTGTAGAGGGTATCGGTGGGGCGGGCGTCAACGGCGGCGGCACATAGGCCGGAGCGCCCGATGCAGACTGTGCATGCTCTGCTGGCTGATCGCTTTGCTCGTTCGGTCGCTCGTCCATGACCCCTCCATAACCTTTCGCATTACTCAAGTCCTGGGCATGTGCTAGGATAGCCCAGGCAGGCGGACAATCTGTATTGTACCGCACTGGCAAACAAGCGGGAGCCTAGGCGGGGATCAATGTCTCATCTTCGGCGATGACCGTCTGGCCGTTACGCTTCTCCAGGTGGATGACGCCGTCGAGTCCCTGCTCGAAGGTATCATCGTGGCTGATGACGAGCAACTGGTCGAAGCCACGCACGCGCCGGATCTGCTCGGCAAGATTGCCACGTCGCTCGCCATCCATGTTCTGCGTTGGCTCGTCGAAGAAGGCGATATCGAGGCGTGAGAGCCGCCGGAGCAGCGCCAGCCGCACCGCCAGCGCCGCGCTCATCTGCTCACCGCCGCTGAGCTGGGCGAAGGTGCGCTCGCGGCCATCCCGCCGGAGGACGATCTCGTAGTCA
The DNA here is from genome assembly GCA_036557205.1 of Ktedonobacterales bacterium. Classification (GTDB taxonomy): domain Bacteria; phylum Chloroflexota; class Ktedonobacteria; order Ktedonobacterales; family JADMIN01; genus DAHUXT01. Next base: position 8,960 of record DATBIB010000043.1, read on the forward strand.
GCCTCCCAGGCAAGCTCGGCAGAGCGGTCGCCCAGAATCTCGCCGAAGATACGGTTGGCCTCGCGCGAGATGGCATGTAGCTGCGCGCGGAGAATATTTGGCCCGGCCTCCTTGATGATGTCGCGGAACTGCTTGAGCATCCTGTCCAGGTCATCGAGCGTCTGACGCTCCTCGCGGGCGGTGTTCAGGTCGACCAGCAGCGCCTCGACGCGGGCAATATTGTCGGCAAGCCGCGCACTCTCTTCCTGCTGGAGCCGTAGTGTCTCGGTACTCTTCGTATGCTCGCTGCGCTTCTCATCAATCGTCGCGACCACCGCCGCGAGCCGGTTGGCATCGAACTTCGCCGCCGCCTGCTCGTAGTCGCGCGTGGCCTTCGCGTGGCGCGTGGCCGCCGCGCGCGCCTCCTGCTCCATCGCCGCGTGTGCTTTCTTGCGTTCGCCGTGTCGCGCCGCCAGCTGCTCAGAGCGCAGATAGCGCAGATGGCCCTCGCTCGTGCGTGTCCGCGCGTCTTCCAGCCGGGCCAACTCGTCATCCAGCGTGGCGAACGGCGCCAAACGCTTCTCGCACTCGGCCAGTTGGGCGTCACACGTGCGCAGGGCGCTCTGGGCGCGCTTCACCCGCTCTGCGCGCTGAGAAATTTCGGCGGCAGTGGCGCGTAGCGATGCCGCCAGCCCGCGCGGATCGCCGAGGGCGGTAAGCTCTGCTTCGATATGTTGCAGGTCCGCGGCGGCTGATTCAAGCCCCGCCAACTCCCGTGCCAGCCGCTCCAACTCGGCGGCGAGCGTGTCGCGTCGGTCGCTGGACTCGCGCAGGTGCGATTGGATGTCGGGCAGGCGGGCGCACTGCATCGCCGCATCATTGCTCCGGTCATAGGCGGCGCGCAGGCGTTCGAGCATGCGGGCGTCGTGGCCGTTGGCGAGCGCGGCGTCGAGCTGGCGCTGTTCCGCCGTCAACGCAGCAATCTCGCGCTCCAGTCGCTCACGGTCTTCGGCGGCCTCGCGCTGCTTCTCCTCGAATTCGCCGCGCCGGTCCCAGTAGGAGAGGACCGTGCGGGCGTGATCTATCCGCGCCGCCAGCTCGTGCTCGTGCTCCTCGAGCGGCGCAAGCTCCTGCTCAGCATCGGCGATCAAACGGTCGAAGTAGGTGATAAGGCTGTTTTCGCCGCGTTGCTTGATGTTCAGGCATGGCTCACGCAGGAAGGGACAGTTGCCCATCCCGGACTGCTGCCGTGAGAGGCGATGCTGCTCAATACGCGCCTGCACCTGTCGTATCTTGCCGTCGAGCGTCTTTTGCTCGGCCTCCAGCGCAGGAAAGCCATCTACCACCGCCTGCTGCGCCACAATCTTGCGTAGATTCGCCGCCGCCTTCTGCTCAAGGTGCGCCTTCTTCTCTCGTTGCGCCTGTTTCTCAGGCAATTGCTGGCGCACCGTCTGGAGCCGGTCATTGTTGGTCTGCCAGGTCGCCTGAGCCGTCTGCGACGCTTCAAGCTGGCCGCGACGCTCTGAGAGCGCATCAGCCTCGGGGCGAAGCTGCTCCAGCCGGGCTATCTGCCGCTCATCCTGCGCGCATGCCTGCTGGATCGTTTGATACTCGCCATCCAGCCGCTTGCGTACAACCGCCATCTCGTCACGCCGGGCCACACGTTGTCCGGCTGCCGTACGTTCGTCTTCGAGCGTCCGCTGCCGTTCGGCTTTCGGCTTGACCTTCTCCAGCTCGCGCGCGGCCTGTTCCGCCGCCGTCAGTTGCTCCTGGCTATGCGACAGCTCCTTGCGCGCGTCCCCCTGGGCCAGGGCCACGTTCGCGCGCTCTTCGCGCAGTTGTGCCCGCTCCCGCTCGCGGAGACGCGCCTGCTCCAACTGCTTCTCTGTCACGAGAAAAGCATCGTGGTCGGGACGGCTCTCGGCGCAGATGCGCATGGCCTCGGTGGCTTCGGCAAGCTGGCGCTCAGCCCCCATGCGCTGGGCCTCCGCCGCGCTGTGTTCCTTTTGAGCAAGCGCCACCGCATGTTCAAGTTGCCGCACCTGCTGCTGCCGCTCATCCAATGTTTTGCGCTCGGCTTCAAGAGTCTCCGTCTCCCGCAGGAGCCGTGCGAGCGTCGCCGTCAGCGTGCGCTCATGCAGACGTCCCTGCTCGAACCGCGCGCGCCAGTCGTCCAACTGCGCCGTCTCGCGTTCGAGGGCATCGATATGCCGCTCCTGCTGGTGCTGCTGCTCGGTCAGGTAGCTTTTCGCGGCCAGCAGCTTCTCCGCCGCGGTGCGATAGTCCTCCACCTGAAGCAGCACATCGAACTTCTTTTTGCGGACGGCGGGTGTCTGCAAGAAATCGGCAGTGAAGGTGCCCTGTGGCACGCCGACCGCGTCGTTGAAGAGCGTCTCGAGGTTGAGGTCGCTCTCGATGCGCAGGTGCTGGCGCAGGAACGCGATGACGTCGGCCCTCTGCTCCACCACGCGATCATGCAGGTCGGGATCGTAGATGAACCAGTCGGACGATGAGCCGCAGCGGCGCACGGCCTGATACTCGCGGTCATCCTGCGCCGAGGTGAAGGTGATGGTGACGACGCCGACCCGCTCGCCCTCGCGGACAAACTGCGCCTGTTTGTAGGGCAGGGCGTCGAAGAGCGCGAAGCCGATAGCCTCAACGAGCGTGGACTTGCCCGCGCCGTTGCTGCCACGGATGGCGGTGGCGCCAGGGCCGAGATCGATGTGCAGCCGCTGGTAGCTCTTGATGTTTTCGAGTTCGACGCTGTTGATTCGCACGGGTTTGCCTTCTCAGTACACTCGCCTGGGCATCGCGCTTTGGGGAGATATGCTCAATAGAGTACATTCCACATTGTGCGCGAAAAGCGGAAATCCAGAACCTCACCCCCACACCGGAGGGGGTCAGAAAGCACGTTCGCATCAGGAAAATTATAGCATGCGGGCAGGCGGAGAGGACGTCGAGTAGGATGGTTGCCCCATGCTGGAAGCCATAGGCGGCGCGGCGCACCCTGCGAGTGCAGGGTGCGAAACAGTTCAGGTTCGCGGCATAAATACCGCGGCTAATCCTGGAATAGGCGTCACTGTGCGCCGACTGAGAAAACCCAACACACGGATTAGCCGCAGAGCTTCAGCCTGCGGCATGGCATCCCCAAATGGATGCTGCCGGAAATAGCTACCCCTGGCTTGCCTTCCACCAGTCTATCGTCACCTCGACGTGGCCAAGGTGCAGCCCCAGGTGCTCAATGGTGTGAGTCAAGCAGCGGCGGTTCATGCGGTCGCCCGCGGGATGGCGGCTGATGGCGGCCAATTGTTCCGAGGTCATCCCGGTCAGTAGCGTCTCGGCGTTCGCCAGGAAATTCTCGAAGCGTGGGCGTAGCTCGGACCAGGTGGGCAGCGCGGCGAACTCGGCGTCGCGGTCGCGCTCGATGGGGCCATCGCCCACGCAGCTGATGACCCACCACTCGGCGGACGAAATCGCGTGCGAGCAGATGGCCGCCAGCGAGTTGGTCTGCTCGGCGGGCGGCTGCCAGGCGAACGTCTCCTCGCTGATCGCGTCGAGCGCCTCAAGATACCAGGTTATCAGCCGCCGCAGGTGATAGCGATACAGCTCCGACTCGTTGGTCGGCTCCTCGCCGGGCTTGGGCGGCGTCGGCATCGGCATGACTATTGCCCCTTCCCGGCACTGTCGGTCAGCGTATTGCGCAGCATCCCCAGCCGCTCGATCTCCATCTCCACCACGTCGCCTGGCAGCAGCCAGCGGTGGCGCTCGGTCCCCAGCTCGAGGATGCAGCCAGTGCCACAGGTGCCAGAGCCAATCACGTCGCCGGGCCGCAGCCGCGCGTGCTCAGAGGCGCGCTCGATCATCTGCGGGAAGGTATAGTACATGTTCTGCGTGTTGTCGTGGGTCAGGTTGTCGCCGTTGATCCAGCCGCGCATCTCCAGGTTGTAGCGCTCGTCCTTGCCGGAGCCGATGCGGCGGTCGTCCAGCTCGTCGGGTGTGACCAGATATGGGCCAAGCGAGGTGGCGAAGTCTTTGCCCTTGGCTGGCCCCATATTGAGCACCTGCTCCTTGCGCCAGAGGTCACGCGCGCTCCAGTCGTTCATCACCATGTAGCCCGCGATGTAGCTCGGCGCGTCTGCGGCGGCGATGTCGCGTCCTTCACGCCCGATGACCGCCGCCATCTCCAACTCGAAGTCCACCTCCTGGCTGCGTTGCGGATAGCGCACCGGCTCCTCCGTGCCGTAAAGCTCAGATGTGTTGGAGAAGTAGAAGACTGGGAACTCGTACCATGCCGGGATCATCTCGGCGCCGCGCCGTGCCCGTGACGCCTTGACATGCTGCTCGAAGACGTAGAAGTCGCGCAGCGTCGCCGGATTCGGCACGGGCGTGAGTAGCTCGATATCGCGCAGCTCGTGGGCGATCACTGGCTCGCCCGGCTCCAGCGCCACATCCTCGGGTCGGCCTTTGTCCGCCGCGGCCAGCGCCGCGTGCACCGCCGCCATCCCATCTGGCCCAAGCTGTAGCAGCGCCAGCGTCGTCGTGGGCAACTCTGCCGCGCCGTTCACATCCGGCAGCGCCACACCATTGCGCGCCGCCCAGACGCCCAGCGCCGCCAGATCGAACACCTGCTCGCCCACGAGGACGCCCGCGCGTCCCTCCGCCAGATGCGCCGCGCCCGCCTGTGTGTATGTCACCAGCTTCATTGCTTCTTCACTCCTATATGCATGGCGAGGATTTGTAGCTTTTGGCGCGGCCAAAGTCACTGTCACCACGCCTGTCGGAGTATAGCACGGTCGGCGGATCGTCCTCTTCCCTGCGATGTTACGGCTGCGAGGAATAGTCAACCAGTACCTTGAGCGGGCGCGGTGACTGCGTAGCCAGTCGCTCAAATGTCTCTGGCAATGTCTCGGCTGAGATGGTTTCTTCAAATAGGATCTCAATTGGCAGACCAGCCATCTGCACCCATGGAAAATACCAGGCGGCATGGGCCTGATAATCCCAGCCATCGCTCGACGCGACGATAGTGAGCTCGCGCTCGTGGAAGGTAGGCGTCAGACTCAGCGGCTCAAGATTGCCGTCGGCCAGGATACATATTCGTCCCCCAGCATCCATATGTTCCTGCAAAGTCTGAAAGGCGGCATTATTGCTGGAGCATTCAAGTCCTATCGGGTAACGCTGCTCCGTCTGCGCAAGTTCATCGGGAGACCAGACATGAGCGGCGCCCAACTGATAAGCCTTCACGTGGCGCTGAGCCAGTGGTTCCACCATGTCAATGGTCTGGACACCATAGGCTCGCAGCAAGGCCAACGTTAGGAGTCCAATGGCGCCAGCGCCAGTAATCACCACATGCTGCTCAGGAGTAGGCGCGAGCTTGCGAATGCCTTTGGCAACATCACAGGTCAGGATGACGAGCAGCGCCTGCGCGTCTGAAATGGTAGTGGGGACCGCAATGACGCGATCTGCGTTCGTTACCCAGTATGTGCGATGGCCGTAAAACGCGACCACGCGATCACCTGGATGCAGATGCGTAACCGCCGGGCCGAATTTCACAACGGTCCCCAGGCTCTCATAGCCAGTCATGATGGGGAAAGTAAGTAATTTGGAATGACGGGCCGTACCCATGTAGTTGGGGATCTCAGTACCGATACTAATTGCCCCAAATCGCGTCTGGATGAGGACGTCATCATTTTGCAGCTCGGCAACGTCAGTTTCTTCCCACTTGAGCCGTCGTGGAGAGGTGAGAATGAGGCTGCGGCACTTCATCGCGGTATCGTCTCCACATAGGCCGGACGTCAGTCGGGTACTCATAACTTTATCCGAATTCCCACGGTTCTAAGAATATGCGGTGGTATACTCTGATGAAATTCTGCGGCCAATATTACGCTCTGTACAAAGAGCGGCCATTAATATCCGGCGCGCGACTGGATTGCGTTCGCTGAAAATGTCGGTGATAGATTGAGGAAGTGCTATGTCCCAGGTGAGTCGGTATCTTGAGGCAGTTCGGCAGCGGGTGATCGTCTTCGATGGCGCGATGGGCACCATGATCCAGAATCTCGGGCTGGAGGCGGCGGACTACGGTGGCGAGAGCGTAGAGGGCTGCCCCGAAATCCTCGTGCTGACCCGCCCTGACGCCATCCGCGAGATCCACCGCGCCTACCTGGCCGCGGGCGCCGATGTGCTCGAAACTGACACCTTCACCGGCACGCGCCTCAAGCTGGACGACTATGCCCTGGGCGAACGCATCCACGAAATCAACGTTGCCGCCGCCCAGCTGGCCCGCGCTGCCGCCGACGAGTTCAGCACCGCCGAGCGCCCGCGCTTCGTCGCTGGCTCGATGGGGCCGACCGGCATGCTGCCCTCCTCGGATGATCCCGCTCTCTCCAATATCACCTATCAGCAGCTTGCCGATATCTACCGCGAACAGGCGTCGGCGCTGATCGAGGGCGGCGTTGACCTGCTGCTGATCGAGACCAGCCAGGATATTCTCGAAGTGCGCGCCGCCATCACGGGCATCCGCCGCGCCTGGGCCGAGACGGGCCGCCGTGTGCCGATACAGGCGCAGGTCACGCTCGACACATCTGGACGAATGCTGCTGGGCACCGACATTGGCGCATCTTCGACGATTCTCAGCCACCTCGGTGTGGATGTGGTGGGCCTCAACTGCTCGACCGGCCCGGAGCATATGCGCGAGCCGGTGCGCTACCTCACCGAGAACATCCCGCTGCCGATCTCGACGATCCCCAACGCCGGGCTGCCGCTCAACGTCAATGGCCGCGCCATCTATCCGATGGAGCCGGAGCCGTTCGCTACGGCGCTCACCGAGTTTGTCAGCACGTTGGGGGTTAACATCATCGGTGGCTGCTGTGGCACGACGCCCGAACACATCGCGCGTATCGTCGCCCATCTGGACGACCTCGACCCCACCCACCGCACTACACCGCAGCGGCGGCTCGGCGACTTCTCCGATGAGACGCGCCATCGCACCCAACTGCTGGTGGCCTCGGCCATGCGCGCCAACTCGCTGCATCAGGATCCCGCGCCGCTAATTGTCGGCGAGCGGGTCAACTCGCAGGGCAGTCGCAAAGTGAAGCAGGCGCTGCTGGCCGACGACTATGACACGCTGCTCCAGGTGGCGCGGACGCAGGTGGATGGCGGCGCGCACGTGCTGGATGTCTGTGTCGCGCTGACCGAGCGCGCCGATGAGCCGGAGCAGATGCGCCGGTCGGTGAAGAAGTTGGAGATGGGTGTCGAGGCGCCGCTGGTGATCGATTCGACTGAGGCGGGCGTGATCCAGGCCGCGCTGGAGACCTATCCGGGCCGCGCCATCATCAACTCGATCAACCTGGAGAACGGCCGCGTGCGCGTGGACTCGGTGCTGCCGCTGGCGCGCGAGCACGGGTCGGCGGTAGTCGCACTGACGATTGACGAAGAGGGGATGGCGAAGACGGCGGAGCGCAAGCTGGCCGTCGCTCAGCGTATCTTCGAGATCGCCACGAGCGAGTATGGGCTGCCCGCCGAGGCGCTGCTCTTCGACGCGCTGACCTTCCCGGTTACCACTGGCCAGGAGGAGCTACGCGATAGCGCCGTGCAGACGCTCGAAGGCATCCGCCGCATCAAGGCGGAGTTGCCGGGCGCGCTGACCATTCTCGGCGTCAGCAACGTTTCGTTTGGGGTGACGCCCCATTCACGCGCCGCGCTCAATAGCGTCTTCCTCTATCATGCGGTGGAGGCGGGGCTGGACGCCGCCATCGTCAATCCGGCGCACATCACGCCCTACGCGGAAATCCCGGAGGCCGAGCGCGCGCTCTGTGACGACCTGCTCTTCAATCGCAGCGAGGATGCCCTGCCGAACTTCATCGCCTACTACGAGCAGCATGGCGGCGAGCGCCCGCGCGAGGAGAAGGCCGACCCCACCGAGGGGATGAGCGTGGACGAGCGCATCCACTACCAGATTCTCCACCGGCACAAAGAGGGCATCGAGGCGCTGGTAGACACCTCCATCACCACACGCGCCGAGTCCGAGGCGAACCCCGACGCGCCCGACTGGAAGACGACATCGCAGCTCTCGCAGGCGGCGGTGGACGTGCTCAATGGTGTACTTCTACCCGCGATGAAGGATGTCGGCGACCGCTTCGGCGCGGGGGAGCTGATTCTGCCGTTCGTGCTGCAGTCCGCCGAGGTGATGAAGAAGGCCGTCGCCCGGCTCGAATGCTATCTGGAGCGCACGGAGGGCTACACCAAGGGGCGGGTCGTGCTGGCGACCGTCTTTGGCGACGTGCATGACATCGGCAAGAATCTGGTCAACACGATTCTGAGCAACAACGGCTATACGGTCTACGACCTGGGCAAGCAGGTACCGCTCAACACCATTATCGACAAAGCGATTGAGGTCAACGCCGACGTGATTGGCCTCTCCGCGCTGCTGGTCAGCACGTCGAAGCAGATGCCCGCCTGCGTCGCGGAGCTGGACCGCCGCCATCTGTCCTTCCCGGTGATGGTTGGCGGCGCGGCGATCAATCGCGCCTATGGCCAGCGCATCCTCTATGTCGGTGAGCCAGGCCAGGAGCAGCCGTATGAACCGGGCGTCTTCTATGCGCGCGACGCCTTCGAGGGACTTGAGATCGTCGAGGCGCTGACCGATAGCGAGAAGCATACCCCCTTCGTCGAGCGGGTGAAGCGTGAGGCGCAGTCGGCGCGCGAGCTTCAGGCCGAGCGCGAGGCGGCGCGGGCGGCTGCCCCAACCGTCGCATCAGAGCATCCCCCGGTAGCGCCTGCCCCGGTGATCGTCGCGCCGTTCTGGGGGCCGCGCGTGCTGGACCGCGTCGCCGTCGAAGACGTGGCGGCCTATCTCGATAAGAACGCGCTCTATCGCGGACGCTGGGGCGGCGTGGCGCACGGCGATGAGTATAAGCGGCTGGTGCGCGAGGAGTTCGAGCCGCGACTGGAGCGATTGCTACGCGAGGCACGCCAGCGCCAGTATCTCCATCCCCGCGCCATTTACGGCTACTATCCAGCGCGCGCCGAGGGCGATACACTGCTGGTGCTCGACCCCGCCGACCAGACGCGCGTGCTGGAGCGCTTCATCTTCCCTCGGCAGTCCGACGGCCAGCGCCTCTGCCTGGCTGACTACTTCGCTACGGAGAGCGGCGAGCCGACCGCCGTCGCCTTCCAGGTGGTGACGATGGGTGACCGTGCCTCACAGGAGACCGAGCGCATGCAGGCGGCGGGCGACTATTCCGAGGCATATTTCCTGCATGGGCTGAGCGTGCAGATGGCCGAGGCGATGGCCGACTATGTCAACGCGCGCGTCTGCGACGAGCTGAAGCTGACGGGCGAGGCGGGGCGGCGCTATAGCTGGGGCTACGCCGCGATTCCCGAGCTGGCGGACCACGAGCGCGTCTTCCGGCTGATGGGCGTCCCCGAAGCGATAGGCGTCACCCTGACCGACTCCTATCAACTTGTGCCGGAGCAGTCCACCGCCGCGATTGTCGTGCCGCACCCTGGCTCGGTCTACTTCGCCGTGCGTGAAGCGGCGACTTCAACGGCGGGATGACAGGCGCCCGCCGTTAGTGGCCGCCATCGTCTGAGCCGCTACCGCCGTGGCCATCATCGCCATGGTCGTCGCTGGTTGGCGTCTGTTGCGCGCCGGGCGTGCCATCGTCGTCGTTCGCCTCATTGCTGGTGATGCTCGTCGTGGCTGCTGCTGTATTGTCGGGGTTGCCCACGCCGATGCTGCTCGGACGCGGCGCATCGTCGTCGCCCGACATCTGCGCGACCAGCTTCGTGGGCGTGACAGTGATTGACGCGGTGACAGGCCGCCCATTCAGCAGCAGCACCGCGCCCTGCTGGAAGCCTGAGCCAGAGATGGTGATCGCCCAGAGATGCTGACCGTGTTCGGAATAGACCATGTCGGCCTGGGTGATGGTCAACACCTGGTCACCAAGCTCGGTGAGCACACCTGTCGTCTCGATCCGTTGCGGCCAGGAGAGAGCAGGCAGGGCGGTATGCAGGTCAGCGATGCCTTTCGCATGTAGCTGATCTAGCCGAGCCGCAAGGGCATCGCGTTCCCCGCCAGGGGTCATATTATGCAGGCTGTTCGCGGCGGCGCGCGCCTCATCGCGGAAAGTCGCCAGCGCATCGTCATATGTTGCGCCCGTCTCGTGATTGGCGACTGCGGTGTTAAGCGCGAAGAGGGCATCCTGGGCATTGCTGATATGGAGTTGCGTGCGGTCGGCCGCGCTTCCGGTGAGGTTCGCCTGGAAGTTCTGTTCCCACTTGTGGAGGCCATAGAGTGGTGAGCCTGGGCCAGCCAATACCGCTGCGGTAAAGGTTGTCATGCCAATGGCGAACAGCAGGGTCGCCGCCAGCGCGGGCCAGAGCAACCGCCGCCACACAGGTTGACGACGCGCGGCAGACGGGCGCACTACTTGAATAGTGTCTGGCAGAGTGGCGTCGTTCGCTGCGGCGCTCCACTCAATGCCAGGCAGCGTGGGGTCGTCGCTTCCCAGTGGTGGCATTTCGTACAGAGGCAGTGGAGTGAGGTCGCCCGCCAGGGATGGCGTAATCTGATCTCGCTGGCGCAGATACGCGGCGCGGGCCAGGAAAAGCGATTCCAGGCGTGCGGCGAAGGCATGCGAAGGCTCCTCATCTCCAAGCGTGGCGACGCGATCCGCGGCATCCAGCAAGGGCCGGAGATCGCCAACATCGCCAACATCGCCGATGGCGGCGATGCCATTGGCCGACGGTCGCTCGGCTCGCCCTTGGCGCGCGTCCACACGGAGGGAGAGCAGGGCGTCGAGTCTATCTTCGGGTAGCATTGCCCTTGCCTCCTTTCCGTGCAGTTGCACGTTCAGAGTCGTTGGGTATCGGAGTATGATCCGCGATGTTCAGGAAGCGCGCCAGTGATGCCAGCGCGCGGAATTGCAGCGCGCGAATGGCGTTCGGCTGCTTCTCTAGCAGACCCGCGACATCCTCCGTAGAGTAGCCCAGTACGCAGTGATAGAGAATAACCGCTCGCTGGTCCTCGGTGAGCCGGTTGAGTCCCGCGACGACCTCGGCCCAGCTTTCGCGCGCCGTAATAATCGTCAGAGGATCGCCCTGTCCGGCGACGGCCCACGGTTGCGCATCCTCCGGGATGGACTGTGGCTCCTCTGGGTGCGTTCGCTGCCGCCGGTAGTGCGTTGCGACTTTGTTGCGCGCGATGCCAAGCACCCAGGCCGCGAAGGTCAGCTCGTCGTGGGCGCGCATGGCTCCGATGCCGTTGATGACCGCCATGAACGTCTCGGAGGTGATGTCCTCGGCTGTCTGCACCGCGCCCACACGCGCCAGCACATAGCGATAGACGACCGGCATGAAGCGCCGGTAGAGCATCCCCAGCGCCGACTGGTCAAGCGCGCGTGCCCGTTCGAGCGCGAGGCTGAAAGGAAGCGTGGGAGGCCAGGTCATCCCCGTCCCCGCGTTTCCCATGCCCCTTGTTGAGTTGTCAACCCTGCTGGGTGTCGCCGAGCCGGGATCAGCCAAGAATAGATCGCCTCTCTGGATGAATGTCTCGCTAATGCATCGCGCTAATCGTGCGGTGCGCCATCGTCGTGGCCGCCACTACCCGGCGTGCTTGAGCCGCTGCCGCTGCTGCTACCATGATCGTCGGCGCCAGGCGTCGCGCTTGCGCCACTATCGTTGTCGCCGCCATGATCGTCGCTCTTGTCGTCATCTGGGCCATCACTATCGCCGTGGACTTTGGTGGCTATTAGTGTACCATTCGGCTGTACATTACCATCAACCTCAACGGACATTCCGGTCTTGAGATCGCCGAAGCTATGTAGACCATCGGTGAAGACCGTCGCCGTATTCACAACCACTGTGACGGATGCATTGTGCTCGGTCTTGACGACGAAGCGCGATTCGGCGGCGTCAATGCTGGTGATGGTTCCTTCGGCCTCATGGCCGTCGTCATGGTTGGCGTTCTGCAGGTTGCCGTGGTCGTCGTGCGATCCGTCATCACTATGATGATGCGCTGACGATGGCGTCTGGGACGCGAATGGCGTCTGTAGTCTGCCGCCACTCGCGGCCAGCGCCGCGGCGCTTCCGGCACTCGCAACCAGAATCGCTCCGAAGATGGCGACCGCGATCTTATTGCTGAGCAGACGTTTCAATTTCCAGGACATGATGTCTCGATTCCTCCCCAGTCATCGTGAAAGCGTTGTAGTGGTCGCGGGCGCCACGCGACGATCTGTGTTTTGAGTGACATGTCATTGAGGAAGTCGCACAGGGTGGGCGAACTGTTATGGCTGTCATGTGGTACCGGCGAGAATGGACACGAATTGCCTCATTCGTGCCTTCTGTCCGCTACCTTCGGCGGTGTAGACTATGAGCAAAGACCATTCTGCGTCGAGGCAGAAGCGGCGAATTTTCACAGAAGGACATGCATCATGGCGGATGTGCTGGGCGAGATCGAACAGTATATCGAAGATCATCTGGCGGAGTCGCTGGAAGACCTGCGGCGACTGACCGCTATCCCAAGCGTCTCGAGCAAACACGAGGGCATCAACGATGCGGCGGCCTTCGTGCGCGAGCTGCTGGAGGGCGCTGGCTTCGAGGCGCGGGTGATGCCGACGGGCGGTCATCCAGTCGTCTATGCCGACTCTGGCGGCGATGGTAGCGGCAAGACGCTGCTCTGCTATAACCACTACGACGTCCAGCCCGCCGAGCCGCTGGATCTGTGGGAGTCGCCGCCGTTCGAGCTGACCGAGCGCGATGGTCGCGTCTATGCGCGTGGTGTCTCTGACGACAAGGGCCAACTGATCTCACGACTGGCGGCGATTCGCGCGGTGCGCGCGGTGATGGGCGGACTGCCGGAGCGGGTCAAGTTTCTGGTCGAGGGCGAGGAGGAGGTCAGCAGCCCCAGCCTCGAACCGTTTGTAGAGGAACAGCGCGATCTGCTGACCGCCGACGCCTGTGTCTGGGAGTTTGGCGGCGTCGACCCGGATGGTCGACCTGAGGTAGTGCTGGGCCTGCGCGGCATTCTCTACGTCGAGTATCGCGTGCGGACGCTCTCGCGCGACGCGCACTCCGGCAGCGCGCACAATCTGCCGAATGCCGCGTGGCGGCTAGTGCGCGCGCTCAACACGATTCAGGGCGCTGATGGGCGTGTCCTGATTCCCGGCTTCTACGACGCGGTCCAGGGGCCAACCGATACCGATCTGCAATTGCTGGCGGGCCTGCCCTCCACCGAAGAGTTCTATCACGAGCACTTTGGCGTCAAGGAGTTCGTCAACGGCCATACCGGCATGGACTACCGGACCGCGGTCTACGAGCCGACGGCCAATATCGCGGGCATTGGCGCGGGCTGGCAGGGCCAGGGGTCGAAGACGGTCATCCCGGCCTACGCGATGGCCAAGATGGACTTCCGCCTCGTGCCTGACCAGGATCCCGACGATCTCTTCGCGAGGCTGCGCACGCATCTCGACGATGGTGGGTTCAGCGATGTCGAGGTGGTGAAGCTGGGCGGCGAGCGGGCCGCGACTACGCCAGGTGACGATCCGTTTGTCCAGTTGACGGCGCGGCTGGCCTCCGAGGTCTATGGCAAACCCGCAGTGATCGATCCGCTGGTTGGCGGGACCGGCCCGGTCTATCCCTTCCGCGCGTTCTTGGGTACGCCCATCGTGACGCTTGGCCCTGGCGACCCGCTCTCCAACGCGCATTCGCCCAACGAGAGCATGTCCATCGCCAACTTCCTGCTGGGCACAAAGCATATGGCGCGGCTGCTGGTGGAGTTTGGCGATCTCTAGGGACCGCTGCTTCAACATGCTCTAACCTTGCCATAGTCACTAATTTTGACGGCAATAGCAGGTAAAGAGTGGCCAGATGCATTGTCTGCGCCCAGAGGCCATGCTATAATCAAGGCGCGGCGCGGAAACCGTTAGCTGGGGAACGCGCCGCCTGGCATCTCCTCCGCTCGCTAACTCCGGAGACGATCCCAACGCTCGCGCCGGATAACCGCCCCCAATCGCTGGCCGTATCCTGCCGACTCGTTGGCTGGCGTGGGGCGTCTGAGCCGCGGCGGGGTCAGCGTCGTATGCTTCGCGCGAAGAGAATGGGTTTCTCTGACCGCGTAACGATCGTTCGTAACATCACTATTACCTGTCACTGGATTCCGGTTCACTGTTTGACCGGCAACGTGTCCGTGAGGCGCGGATGTCCTGGAAAGTTCTCATCGAGCGCGGCAACCTCGGCTTTAGCGCCGCGCACTTTATCACATTTGAGGGCCAGTGCGAGCCGCTGCATGGGCACAACTATGGCGTGCGCGTCGAGGTGGAGGGGGAACTGACTCCCGACAGCTACGTGCTCGATTTCGTCGTCCTCAAAAATATCGTGCGCGCGCTCTGCAAAGAGTGGGACCATCGTTTCCTGCTGCCGCTGAACAATCCACATCTGAACCTGACCGAGCACGAGGATGCCTGGGAAGTGGTCTATAATGGTCCGCTGACCCACGGCGCAGCCACTACCGACGGCGTTACCCGCTATCTGCTGCCTAAGGCGGCGGTCATCTCGCTGCCGATTGACAACGCCACCGCCGAGCGGCTGGCCCAGCAACTTGCCCGGCGCATCGCCGACCGTCTGCGGGAGGCGAATAAGCTGGAGCAGCTTGACCGCATTCAGGTGGGCATCGAAGAGACGGAAATGCAGGCCGCCTTTTTCACCCTGGATGTACGCACCCACCCACCCGGTGATCTCTCTCCCCCGGTATAGCAATTGCTATCCAGGTGAGCGGTGGTTATTTTCTCCCACGTCGCGAAGTGATTTTGGACCTTCCCATTTTTTCAACGTTGTTGTGTGTATCTGGTGCATGAGCAAATGGCGCTCGTGTGCTGAGATGGCCGAGATTCGGCCCTAACCGGCTCTGCCGGCCGTGAGCAATGGAGCTCCACCCTGGCCAGCGCTGGCTACCTTGCAGGAGGATTAGTACCTGTGGCGATCAAAGAACCTGAAGTCATGAACCCGTATGCTCAAGCGGTCGCACAATTCGACGCCGCCGCCGAACGCCTCAATCTCTCGCCATCGCTGCGCGCGATTCTGCGCAAGCCGAAACGCGAGCTGATCGTCAACTTCCCGGTGCGGATGGACGACGGCAGGATCGAGATGTATACGGGCTATCGCGTGCAACATAATGTCAATCGCGGGCCAGCCAAGGGTGGCATCCGCTTCGACGCCAATGTGTCTCTAGACGAGGTGCGTGCGCTGGCCATGTGGATGACGTGGAAGTGCGCGGTGGTCAACATCCCCTTTGGGGGCGCCAAAGGCGGTGTCATCGTCGATCCGCGCGAGCTCTCCCGCACTGAGCTAGAACGCCTCACCCGCCGCTATGCGACTGAAATCGCGGGTGTTATCGGCCCTGAGAGCGATATCCCCGCCCCCGATGTCAATACCAATCCGCAAATCATGGCCTGGATTATGGATACCTATTCGATGCATCATGGCTACTCGGTTCCTGCCGTGGTCACGGGCAAACCGCTCTCGGTAGGCGGCAGCGAGGGCCGTATGGAAGCCACCGGACGCGGCGTTTATATCACTACCCGCGAGGCATGCAAGGTGCTCAATATTCCGCTGAAGGGCGCGCGCGTCATCGTGCAGGGCTTCGGCAATGTTGGCTCGATCACGGCGCGGCTGCTGCACGAGGCGGGCTGCAAGGTGGTGGGGCTGGCCGATGTGACCGGCGGCTACTACAACAAGAATGGCATTGATGTAAAAATTGCGCTCCGCTACTCGCAGGAGCATGGCGGCTTGCTCAAGGATCTGCCGCATGCCGAGCACGTCGAGGGCAAGGGCATTCTGGAGATGCCCTGCGATATCCTCATCCCGGCGGCGCTCGAAGGCCAATTGACTGAGGAGAACGCGCCGCGCGTCCAGACCAAGCTAATCATCGAGGCGGCGAACGGCCCAACCACCAACGAGGCCGACGCGATTTTCCACGAGCGTGGCATCCCGGTCGTGCCCGACATCCTCGCCAACGCGGGAGGCGTGACGGTCAGCTACTTCGAGTGGGTGCAGGATCTCCAGCACTTCTTCTGGACGGAGGAAGAGATCAACGCCCGCCTGGAGCGCATCATGGTCCGCAGCTTCACGGCGGTGGAGGCCAAGCGCGAGGAGCAGAACTGCGACTACCGGCTGGCGGCCTATCTGCTGGCGGTCTCGCGTGTCGCCGAGGCCACCCAGGTCCGCGGCATCTACCCGTAAGGCACAGGCAAGTAGCAAACTTTCAGAGCGGCGATCATTCGTGTGAGTGGTCGCCGCTTCGTTGTGTACAGCGAGCGGGCGGAGAATACCATGCGGGCTACAGACGTGATCGCGGTAGTGAACCAGGTGAACCAGGCATCCTGGGGTGTCGTCGAGAGGACAGTCCTGGGAGAACAGGGCGCCTACGTGGAGGCGCAAATTGGGTGTTACTTCTTCTGGCTTTCGGCAACATATAAGACAAGACACGTAGTGGACAGCCGTAACTGACGAGAAATACGGTCTGCGCGTCGAATCATGGGAAGGAGTGAGCCACGAGTGGAGCGCGAGTGGGCGAGATGAAGGAGCTCCCGAAGGTGGCGGACGATAAGGTTCTCGGGGAGGCGCCAGCAACACGCCTGGCACACGAGGACCTGGAGCACACAGACGACGATACACTGGCATGGCAGGCTCAGCACGATCCCGAAGCCTTCGGCCAGTTGTACCGCCGCCATCTCGAGCGTGTCTACCGCTACCTGCTGGTGCGCCTTAGAGACACCCAACTGGCGCAGGATCTCACGGCGCAGACGTTCCTGGCGGCATTGGAAGGTATCAGCGGGTATCGCGGAGAGGGCGCATTCGCCGCCTGGCTCATCTCTATCGCACGGAACAAGGCGATGGAAAGCATTCGCAGGCGGCAGGCGAGTGTACCGCTGGAGATAGCGGCGCCAGTGGCGTCGGCAGATCCCTCGCCAGAGCGGATCATCGCGGCGAGGCTACGTTTAGAACAGGTCGCGCGTGCGTTGCGGATGGTGGCGCCGGAGCGCGCCGAGGCGCTAGTGTTGCGCGTCTTCGGCGGACTCAGTGTCGCTGAGGTAGGAGCGGTTATGGGCAAGAGCGAGGCGGCGGTGAAGATGCTGATCTCGCGAGCGGTGCGGGATCTGCGCGAGCGGCTGGGGCCAGATGCGGAGGAGGTGGACCCATGAGCCTGCACAGCCAGGACGAGGCTCGTCTCGCCGAAGAGATGGAGACGCTGTTCGCCGCGCTGGAAACCGGGCGCGAACTACCCGCCGGGCAGGTATCGCCGGAGGATACAGCGCTCGCTGGGGAGCTATTCGAGCTGGCGGGGACATTGCGGCCGGATGTGGCATTTGCGGATGCGCTGGGGCGAGACCTGCGCGAGCGGGCAGCGAGACGATCTGAGCCGACGCATGCGAACAGGGGTCTAGGACACTTCATTCGCTCCCGCAGCCCGCACTGGCCTGGCCCTGGAACGGCCCGTCGCTGGCGAGCCTGGGCGGTGGCGGCAAGTCTCCTGTTGGCGGCGCTCATGCTCGTGCCACCGGTGCAGGCGGCAGTAAGCGATCTCGTGATGGGGGTGGTGCATATCTTCCCCTATGCGCCGACCGTGACGCCGACAGAGCCAACACCGATCACTTCGTTGTTTGACCTCGCAGGGAAGACGACGCTAGACGACGCGCGCCAGCGAGCGGGATTCCCGGTGCGGCTGCCAACCCACCCCGCGGCTCTGGGTCCACCGACGTACGTCTACTTGCAGAACCTGGATGGCAGCGCGGTCATGCTGGTATGGGTGGATCCGCTGCATCCCGACCAGGCGCTCCTGGCGCTCAATGAGCTTAGCTCGGATGCGTACGTGTACAAAATTGCGCCTCAAGTGATTCAAGAGACACGGGTACATGGGCAGCGTGCGCTGTGGACTACTGGACCCTATCTCTTGCAAATCGGCCAGGTATCTGGCCAGCATAACGCACTTCGCCGACTCGTGACCGCCAGCCACACACTCATCTGGACGGAAGGGCATATCACCTACCGATTGGAAACGAACGCATCGCTGGCGGAGGCGGTGCGCATCGCGGAGTCGCTGCGTTGAGACGCGGCGCCATATCTGTGAGGAGACCCGTTCATGCGCAACTCTCCTGCTCAACAGAGATCTCCTATGCGCCTGGGGATGCTGTTCGTATTGACTCTTCTGGCCAGTGGAGCGTCTGCCTGCGCTCCCACGGCGGCTACCGTGCGGACGGCTGCGACGCCGACGCCAACGGTGCTGCCGGGAAGCGCCGGACGGATTACACCGACAGCGCGGATGACCGTTCAGCGGGCAGATCACACGGCGACGCTGCTCCCCAACGGGACTGTGCTGATCGCGGGAGGTTGCACTGGCGATAGTTGCGAGCCTACGGACCTGAGCAAGAGCACCGAAGTGTACGACCCTGCCACCGGGCGCTTCCACCGCAGTGGCGACATGCTGACGCTTCGCTCTGGCGACCACACGGCCACCTTGCTACCAAGCGGCAAGGTGCTCATCGCCGGCGGCTGGTCAGGAAACGCGTCGACCGCCAATGCCGAGCTCTACGATCCGGCCAGCGGAACGTTCGCGCCAACTGGAGCGATGAGGATGCGCCGCGCAGGGCAGACAGCCACTCTGCTCGATAACGGCAAGGTCCTTTTCACCGGCGGCTATGATGGCAGCCAGCGGCTGGCCAGCGCCGAGTTGTATGACCCACAGACGGGCGCGTTCAGTCTGACCGGGCCGATGACGACCGCGCGTTCCGAGCATGCCGCGGCGCGGCTATTGGATGGTCGCGTGCTCATCACGGGCGGCAGCAAGGATAGAACGACTGTCCAGGCGACCGCGGAGATCTACGATCCCGCGACCGGGAAATTCACCCGCACGGGAGATATGACGGTGGTCCGTCATAAGCACGCAGCAGTGACTTTGGCCGATGGGCGTGTGTTGGTGATTGGTGGCTCCGATGGCAGCGACAGTGGAGGATTTAATCGGGGTCGCTATGCCAGCACCGAGATCTACGATCCAGCCAGCGGCGCCTTCTCAGCGTCGGCGACGATGAGCGTCGCACGCTACAAGTTGCCCACAGCGGTCGCGCAACTGGCGTCGGGTGATGTGCTGGTGGCTGGCGATAGTCCGCGCGCGGAGGTGTATGATGTACGCGCAGGCGGCTTCCGCCTTACCGATGGGAGCCTGGGCGCCAGTTGGTCGTTCACGACAGCTACGCCTCTGCGCGACGGGACGGCGCTCATAGTTGGTGGGTACGATACTGGCATCCACCTCACCCCACAGGCCTGGATTTTTCATCCTGCGGGTAGATATTCAATGCGTGCGGGCAGGTATCCGCTCGGTCATCTCGCTGTCGCCTCTCTCGTAGATGCTGGCGCATGCCTCTGCACAAAACCGGATCTGACCGTGTCTGGCCTCGTGCAACCGTCCGCTATTCATGCTACGCTGCTACGAGCGGAGAATCTTCGTCTGAAGCCGCATTACGTCGGTATTGGCGGAGGTACATTTTTGTGTTACACCTGCACACTGGTGCGCCGCTTCGCTTCATCCGGTATCATCCGGCAAGCGAGCGACCTGCGCTCTGGATGCTCCCTCTCCTGTGGGAGAGGGGGATAGGGGGTGAGGTCTACTCCAATACGATGCTCTGTTTGCGGGCGAGGTAGCCCAGCTTGCCCGCCAGATTCTCGATGGCCTCAGGCCAGGTGAACTCGGCGGCGGTCTGCCAGCCAGCGGAGCGAATCTTCTCCTTCTCCTCGGGATGGTGCAGGAGGTGGAGCAGATAGCCGACGATCTCGTCCGGGTCTTCGGTCTCCAGCGCCACCGCGTTCTCGAACGAGACGGCGTAGTCCTCGCCGGTTGAGCCGGTAAAGGCGATGCCCCGTGCGGCCATCACCTCCAGCCCCACCAGCCCGAATGGCTCGTGGCCGCTATTGGCCAGCACCGCATCGCTGGCGGCATAGCACATCCGCACGAACTCCTCCGGCACGAAGAAGCGTAGATTGTAGATATCGGCCTCGCCCGCGTCGCGCAACAGTTTGATGCATTCCTCCGGCGACGGCTTTCGCGCCTCGATGTCGCGCACCGTCAGGCCCAGGTAGCGCGCCCGGCCCAGCACATCGCCGCCGTGCGGCTCGATGCCGCCGCGAATCACCATCGAGAGCGGGTGGCCGCTGTACTTCAGCCGCGCCGCCGCCTCGATGGCCATCAGCCAGCGCTTGTCGGGGTCGAAGCGGCCGATCTTGAAGAGGAAGAGCCGGTCTGGGTTGCCGCGTTGCGCCGCCTCACGCAGTGCGCGCACGGAACGCGGGGTGACGGCGTTGAGGAAGCGCTGGGGAATGCCGTTCGGTATCGTGAGCGCGTTGACGCCATAGTCCCACAGGCGGTGTTTCATATAGCGGCTGACGGTGGTGATGGAGGTGGTGAAGTTCAGCGTGCCCCAGTTGATGCGATGCAGCGACATCAGGCTGTTACAGTTCCACATCAGGATGCAGCGATGACGAACGTTGTGCCAGTGCAGCATATCGGAGGTGCGGATCATCGCCTCAGCGGTGTGCCAGTCTTCGCCAATGATAACCACAATCTTGCCCTGCGCCACGGCGGGCCGGACGATCTCGTCGTAGACGAAATAGGGTACCGACTCGTTGTAGTCGTAGAGCTTATGCTCCTCGCCGTCATAGACGCCGTTGGGATAGTGCTGGCTGATCCACTGACCCCAGCGCCGCAGATGCAGCTTCCCATTCACCAGGTCTTCCGCCGCGGGCTTGTTGGGGTCGCCGACAAAAATCAGGTGGGTCTCATAGCCCATCTGCGCCAGCGATTCGGTGAACTCGGTGACGCGCGTGCCAAGTCCTCCCGCCATCGAGTAGATATCCGGCCCCTCGAAGCAGAGCGAGACGAAAATCGTGTTCTCCGGCGAGATGCCGCCGCCCCGTGCGATGACGCCGGGAGTTTCGGGCTGAATAGCGACCTCGCGCGCGCTGGTTGTCGCGGCGTCGATCACCTCTTCCGGCAATAGTGGCTGCGGCGTCGCGTCACCCTGCGGTGTCACCTCATTGGCCGGAGCGCTGGCTGGCGGTCGCTGGGCGCGCGGGCGGGCGCGTCGCACGGTGTCTGTGCGCTGTTCAGATGGCGCCTTCGATGGTGATGTCGAAGCCTGTTTTACCTGATCCTGCTCTGCCATTGTGCGCGTCTTTCTGTAGTCCGCCAACCTTGTATCATCTGCTATGCGTCAAGTATCTCAAGTATCGCATGCGGGGTGTGTTGGATTCCTGGTGGTTGTTGCGATCATTGCATTGCGTGCGGGTCTGCCCCTTAGACGGCCCGCATTCCGCCGCAGTCACAGGTGAACGCAAACCGGCGCTGGGAATCGTCAGGAAGCGCGGCTAGAGATACGTCGTCAGCCAGCGCAGGATCCGCTCATCCATATCGCGCACGTGCTCGCACTCGGCGGGGCCGTGTCCCTCACGCGGATAGAGGACCAGCTCCGTCGGAATCTGCCGTTCGAGCAGCGCCCGATGGAACGCATAGGCCTGGTTGATGGGCACGCATGGGTCCTGCTCGCCATGCAGAATGAGCGTGGGCGTCGTGATCTCGTCCGCGAAGGTGAGCGCCGAATGCGCGCGGTAGACCTCCGGCTGCTTGAGCGGGTCGGCGGCCAGGATGCGCATATCCCAGTCGGGGATATTGGTTTGCGCATGGAAGCTGTGATAGTCACAGACGCCCGCGCCCATCATCGCCGCCTTGAAGCGCCGCGACTGACTGATGGCCCACGCCGTCATGAAGCCGCCATAGCTCCAGCCGACGATGCCGACCCGCTCGCCATCCACCAGCCCCTGGGCGACCAGATAATCTATGCCGCTGAAAATGTCTTGCAGGTCTTTACCACCCGCGTCTCCCAGCACCGCATCGGCGAAGGCGATACCGCGTCCCAGGCCGCCGCGTATATTCGGCTGAAGGACAGCGAACCCGGCGCTGGCGCAGATCTGTCCCCACATGACGCCGCCGCGCCAGTCCGTCTGCCAGGCGGCGGATGGCCCGCCATGCACCTGCACCACCAATGGCGGCGGCGAGCCGCGCGTCGCGCTCAACGGACGGGTAAACAGGCCCTCGATGCGCCAGCCATCAGCGCCCTCCCAGCTGATGACCTCGGCGGGCGCGAGCAGCGTCGTCTCCTCGATCAGCTTGTTGAGATGCGTGACTTGCCGCCAGTCCAGCCGCGCGTCCGCGCCCGCGATGCCGGACAGCTCGCCCACCCAGACGTCGGGCGGATGCAGCCGGTCGGAGGAGTGGGTGACACAGCGGCGCAGGTCGGGCGTCGTCGAGAGTCTCGGCCCACCACCGCCGCCGATGATAAAGTCGCGCGAGAGTGGGGTGAGCGCGCCACTGACCTCGTCCAGCAACCCCACCTGATGCGCCACGCCATCCCAGCCCGCGTAGAGCATGCGCGCGCCATCAGGAAACCAGCGCACCCAGCTTGGGCTAAACTCCACCCCCGGCGTCAGATTGCGCGGTTCGCCGCCCGCCGCCGGGATGACGAAGACCTCGCCGCCCACTAGCCCACGGTCGCTCCACTCGCCTGATATGTATGCGAAGCGGCTGCTATCGGGCGCCCAGCTAAGCGCCGCCGCCTGCCGCGTGAGCTGGGTCAGCCGCCGCACCGCGCCACCCTCCGCCGGAACCGTGCCCACCTGGCCGCGATACCAGTCGGTCTCGCCAGGGCCAGCCGAATAGTAGACGGCGAATTGCTGGCCATCAGGCGACCAGGCGTACTCCCAGATGGTAATGTTGGCGGGTGTCACGGGCGCGGGCTGATCGCTCGTCAGCGCCACGGACCAGAGGCGGCGGTGACGGTCGGGCGCGACCACAATGGGATCTTTCGCTGGCTCATCGCCCTCCCACGTCAGCAGCGCCAGGCGGCTGCCATCCGGCGACCACTCGAACGATTCGACGCCGTTGGGCAGTGTGCAGAGGCGGCGCGGCGTTCCGCCATTGGCGGGCATGACGTAGATTTGCGCCTTGGCGCCGCTTTGCTCGCCATCGCGCGTAGAGAGAAAGGCCAGCTGTTGGCCGTCCGGCGACCAGCGCGGATGAGTGTCGTTGCCTGGCCCGGCGCTCAGCGCGGTAGCCTGCCCTCCATCGAGTGGGACGGTCCCGATGCGGGCAACCGACTTCGGCTGGTCCGCTGCCCAGTCGCGTAGCACGAACGCGGCGCGGCTGCCGTCGGGGTGGATGTTTTCGTCGTCGGGGTTGCGCGCCTGCCGCATGCTCGCCGATGTCGCGGGCACGCGCGCCGGCTCCAAATCAAGAGCGTCTTCCGTTGCGGCTCGTCGGGAATTCGTCACACACTTCTCCTTGGCAGCTATCCAATTTATTGCGAGCGCTGAGCGCGTAGCCGGTCGAAGGCGATGCGCAGGCCACGCAGCAGCAGGTTTGGGTCCACGACATCAATGCACGGGGTAACGCCCGCCATAACATCGGCCAGCCCCCCATGGGCAATCACCTTCGCGCGCGGGCCGCCAGGGATTTCGTCGCGCAGCCGCGTCACCAGCCCCTCGACGAGGCCGACATGCCCGAAGACGATGCCCGATTGCATGCTGTTGGCGGTGTTGGCGCCGAGCGCATGCGGTGGCGGCTTCAGCTCCACCTGATAGAGACGCGACGCCGCGCTCGCCAGCGCCTCGGCGGAAATGCCCAGCCCTGGCGCAATCGCTCCGCCCAGGAAGTCGCCTTCAGGCGAGACGCAATCGAAGCTGGTCGCTGTGCCAAACTGGATGACGATGGCGGGGCCGCCGTAGATGTGGTGGGCGGCCAGGGTGCTAATCATGCGGTCGGCCCCGGTCTCCCAGGGGTTATCCACCAGCAATCTGATGCCCAGATCGAGCTGGTGGGTGATGACGATGGCTTCGCAGCCAAGATACTCGCGGGCGAGCGCCTGGAATACGGGTGTGAGTGGTGGCACGACGCTGGCCAGGATGACATCGCTGATGTCTTCCATCTGTAGCCCGGCGTGCTGACAGAGACTGGCCAGCAGCGCGGCGTACTCGTCAACGGTCTTCTCGCGCACCGTCGCGACCCGCCAGCGTGCGCGCAGCTCGTCGCTCTCGTGCGGGTACAGCCCGAACTTGATGCCGGTGTTGCTGCAATCTATCGCCAGAAGCAGCGAGCGCTCTGATTTTGCCATGAGATGCTCCGAAAATTGTGCAACATGCGGGCCGTCATTGCGCGTGATTGGCAATACGCCAAAGTGCGACGTTGGCTCGTCCCTGCGGCGATTGTAGGCTTGCGCTGTTGATGCGGTCAAGCGCCCACGCGGCGTTGACGTGATTCGGCGGCGCACTATGCAGGGGCGTCATGCGAATTGTACAATGAGAGGAATCTGCGAACGTCGCGAAGTGTCTCAGCACCATCAGCGCTTTCCCGGTACAGTCGCGGGAGGCAATGCGCGCTTTCCCTTGAAACGGCCCCATTGTGGAGGTCTGGAAACCATGAACGCGGGAACCAATTACAGCACAAACCGTCCGTGGCCTTCAGGCGAAGGGCGTGGGATGAACACCATGGTGGGCGTGACACAACAGACGGCGCAGCAGCGGTTCATCGCCAGCGAGCGGCAGCGGCGAGGTCGCCTCGTGCGGCTCGTCTCGCTTGGTCAACTGATCGCCACGGCGCTGCTGATTCCTACTTCGTTGATTCCCACACCTGACATTGTCACGCTCGTGGCGATCCTGCTGGGGTTTGTGGGTGCGGGAGCGGGCTATCTGCTCAACCGCATGGGGTTTGTGAACTCCGCGGGCTATACGCTCCTGCTTGGCGGAATGCTCGGAATAGCCTGGGAGATTGTCGCACAGTCGTTTCGCCAGGGTGGTCTTGACCTCAACGACCTGCGCGTCTACGATTTCTTCATCCTGTCGATTGTGGCTTCGGCGGTGTTGGTCACACGGCGCGGGCCGGTGATTCTCTCCGCCATCACGATTGTCTTTACGATTGCTTCTATCATCCTGCTTCCAAAATCGCCGACATTGCAACAATACTGGGATGGCACATATCCCTACGCGCTCGGCTCATCATATGACGTTGTGATCGTGCCGGTCGTGCTACAGGGCCTTGCGGCGATTCTCGCCTGGCTCGGCGCGGATAGTGTGCGGAGGGCGCTGCTCCAGGCGTATCAGGTCGAGGAAATCTCGGCGGCGAAGTTACAGGTCGAGGATCAACAGCGGCGGCTGCAACGCGGCATCGCCCACATCCAGCAGGTCCACTCGGCGGTCGCTCACGGTCAGTGGGATGCCCGCGCGCAGGTGGAGGCCACCGAGCTGATACCCGTCGCCGTTAGCCTGAACCTGCTGCTGGACCGCATTTCCCGGCTCACCCGCGACCAGGAACAGCGCCAGCGTGTGGATCGCACAGCCCATGAGCTGGCGCAGGCATTGCGGCGACTGCGGCTTGGCGATGGGTACACTCCGCCAGCCTTTACGGGCACCTCGTTCGATGAAGTGCTGATGGAGCTGGATGTGCTGCGCACCGTGCGCCCGACGTCGCGACCTCCAACATCGAGCGCGCCGAGCCAGGGCAGCCTTCCCAGATGGCCGAGTAGCCCCGGCAGCCAGACCAGCGTACCGATCCCTGGGCGCACGCCACCATGGACAGTGTCTGGCCCATCCCAGGCGAGCGCTCCGAGCAATATTGGCGGCAATACCGGTGCGCCGCCGCCGCAATCATGGCCATCAATCCAGCCGGAGGGCGATCATCCCACGCTACCCCAGTGGCTGCGCGAAAGCTAGCGGATAGCGCAGAAGGATGTGGAATGGAACTGCTTCCCAATATTCACCTGATCGACGGGGTGAATTCCAACGCCTATCTGATTATCGAGCCACGGGCCTGACCCTGGTGGATTCGGGCCTTCCCGGCAGCGACCAGAAGATTCTGGCGTACCTCCGCGCGCTGGGCAAAGCGCCGTCGCAATTGAGCCGTATCCTGCTGACGCATCAGCATGTGGACCACGTTGGCGGCGCGGCGGAGTTGGCATCGCTCAGCGGCGCGGAGGTGATCGCTCATCCGCTGGATACGCCAGCCATCGAGGGAACCGGGCCGCGCGATATGCCGTCGGGGCCGATGGACATCCTCTTCCGTACCATGATACTGCCCCGGCTTCGCCCCGTCGCGGTGACACGACAGGTACGGGCGGGCGAGACGCTGCCAATTCTGGCCGATGATGGCGGCTTGCAGGTGATCGAGACGCCGGGTCATACCCTCGGCCAGATCGCGTTTTATCTGCCGGGACGCCGCTTGCTCTTCGCGGGCGACACCTATCGCCATACCCGGCGTGGCGAGGTCGCCATCCCCTTCAAGATGTTCAACCGCGATACCGCGGAGACGCGGGAGTCGCTCGCGGCGCTCGGCACGCTGGCGATTGATATCAGCCTGCCCGGACATGGCAAGCCAATGGCACATGGCGCGGCTGAGCCACTGGCGCGCGCCGTGAAAGCCGCCGAACGTTCGTCCGCCAGCCGCCAGGCTGGTTGACGGAAAGCCATTGCCCAGCGCTATAGTCTGCAACGGCACTATTCCTCACGATGCGACTATTCGCGTATTCGCGACTGCGCCGACTTGAAGTGGTGGGAAATGGCGGAAGATTCTGCGGCAGCTGTGACAGACAAAGATAGACGGCTCCGGCAGGCCGAGCTGGCGATAAGCCATGTGCTGCGCGGCGGTGTCGTTCTCAGCGCGGCGATCATCCTGCTGGGTGTCGTCTGGTTCTACCTCCAGATGGCGCTCACCGGACACGCTACCCTCACCTATCCGCACACAGTAGTCGAGGTCGCGCAGGAGCTTGCCCAGGGCAATCCGCTGGCCCTCGTCGCGCTCGGCCTACTGGTCCTGCTGCTGACGCCGATTCTGCGCGTGGCCATCTCTATCGTCATCTTCGCGCTCGAACGCGACTGGCTCTACACGGTCATCACGCTGGTGGTGCTGCTGATACTGCTCGTCAGCCTGCTGCTCGGTCGGGGAGGCGCGTGAGATGGCAGCGCCACCACATCTGCTGTTCTTCCTGCTCGTCCTCACCGCGTCCATCGCCGCCGGACTGATCGGCTCGCTGGTGGGGTTGGGCGGTGGTGTCTTCGTCGTGCCGCTGCTGACGCTGGTGTTTGGGCTGCCGCTGCACGAGGCCATCGGCGCGTCAATCATCTCCGTCATTGCCACGTCGAGCGGGGCCGCCGCTGCGTATCTGCGCGACCACATCACCAATATGCGCGTCGGCATGTTTCTCGAGATTGCGACGACGCTCGGCGCCATCACGGGCGCATTCCTGACCGCCATCGCGCCGACTGGACTGCTGTTTCTCATCTTCGGTCTGGTGCTGGCCTTCTCCGCCGCGCCGCTGATTATGCGCTTCGGTGAGGAGCTGCCGCAGGGCGTGAAGAATGATCGCTGGGCAGAGCGGCTGAGTCTGGCGAGCAGCTACCGTGATGAACGCCTCGGGCGCACCATCCCGTATCAGGTGACACATGTGCCGCTCGGCGTCCTGATGATGTATGTCGCGGGGACCATCTCCGGCCTGCTGGGCATCGGCAGCGGCACGTTCAAGGTGCTGGCGATGGATACGGCGATGCGCCTGCCGGTAAAGGTCTCGACGACAACCAGCAACTTCATGATCGGCGTGACGGCGGCGGCCAGCGCGGGCATCTACTTCGAGCGCGGCGACATCAATCCTGTGGTGGCGGCGCCTGTTGCCCTGGGCGTGCTGGCGGGCGCGACGATTGGCGCGCGGACGCTGACGCGCCTCTCGAACCGCTCAATCCGCAAGCTCTTCGTCCCCATCCTCTTTTTCATCGCGCTCTCGATGCTGATTCGCGGCGTGTCCATTTTCCTGGGAAGCTAGCTGATATTCGCCAGCACGCGCGCGATTGCCGCTGCCGCCCGATAGCCTGTCTGGAGCGCGGCGTGCACGGTGCCGGTCTCGCCCTGGGTGTCGGTAGCCTCGCCCGCGAAGAACAGCGTATCATCCACTGGCTCAGCCAGCGCGCCGGGAGCGGCCAGCCCGCCCGCGCCGACGTAGCTGTAGCCGCCGCTGCTGAAGGGGTCGGCGCTCCAGTTGTGGACGTATCTGCCTGTCACGAGAGCATTCAGGTCAGCGCGACCCATGCCCAGCGTTCGCGACAACGCCGCGACCGCTTCGTCGGCGATCTCCTCGCCCGACATGGCGGCCATCCTGGCGGCGCGCGGCCCGGCAGCCCAGCCGGTGAGCATCGGCGCGACGACTGGATGGGACGTCCACCACGTCGCCATGACCGGATCATTGGAGAAGAGGAACGAGAGCCGGGGTAATGCGATGGATTCGCGATTGGCCCGTCGTGCCTGCGGCAGCTTGTCCCAGAAGATCTCTTTGAAGAGCAGCACCACCTTCATGGCGTGGCCCATTTCCAGGTACGCGAGCGCCTCGCGCTTGCCCGGCGGCTCCGGCAGCAGTCGTAGCGCGCCCCGCGACTCGGGATCGTCAAACGAGCGTTTGAGCACGGCAAGTGGCACGGTGATGAGGGCGGCGCGCGCGCTGATCTCGCCGAGCGGCGCGCCAGTGGGCGACTCCAGGCGAACCTCGACGTGGCCCCGCTGCCAGCGCACCTCGCGGGCCACGGTCTCTAGTCGCAACTCAGCCAAGGGACCAAGAGAGTCGCCGAGCCATGCCAGCACGCGGTCGTAGCCATCCAGCACGCGGAACTGGCGGTCGCCGTCTATCGCGTCGGAGGCCAGTTCGGTCTGTCGCAGCCAGGCGACGCTGACACGGTCCACTTCGGCGGCATCGAATCCCTCGGCGTAGCCGCGAATCTGCTGGCGCGCGGCGGCCCAGCGCTCGCCCGCGAATCGTTCATCGAGCAGGGATTGCAGCGTGCAGTCTTCGCCCTGCCAGTTGCGGATCGCGGCGAAGATCGCGCCGACATCGCCCTCATCACCTTCAATGTCGTCACCCGCTTCATCATCGTCGTCGTCATCGCTTTGCAGGCGTCCGTCGCGCGCGGCCCAGGAGTTGCCGGTCTGCTCATAGAGACGCAGGCCTGCCTCCGCGGCTATCGCGAAGGACTCCGCTGGCCGCCCATGGACGAAGTCAGCGCCAAGCTCGATGGGCAGCGTCGCGCCGGGTGGGCGAATCGTGTGGACACGCCCACCGATGCGGTCGCGCGCCTCCACCAGCGCGACCGTGCGCCCAGCGCGCGCCAGCGTTGAGGCGGCAGCCAGTCCCGCCGCGCCCGCGCCGATGATGACGACATCGTAGTCGGTCATAACGTCTCCGCCACCTTGCTAGTCATGGCTACGCCTGCTGTTCGCCAACTCGCTCCCGCGGCATTGCTCTCCAGTTCGCAAATATCCCGCCAAGCCAGCCACCCAACGCGCTCAGCAGAATGCCCGCGCCGTTGAGCAGCGCCAGGGTAAGAAAGAATGATCCCAGTATCGAGAGATAATCGGCAGGGCCATAGGGGCCACACGCATGGAGCTGGCATGTTCGCAGCATATCAACAAAGCGCAGATACAGGAGGCCGAACAGCGGAATCATTACGATAATGACGATGATCGCGCCCACCAGTCCGGCGCTGAGACCCGCTCGGGCGCCGCGCTGGCCGCCGTGGCGGCAGAACCAGTAGCCCGCGAGCGTCGCGACGACGAGGTAGAGGAGCAAGCTCAGTATCGTCGCCTGTAGTTCCCAACTGAATGTGCCGAGTATTTCTCGGTTACCATCCTTGTAGAAGGAGATGAGGACACACAGTTCGAGCAGCGCCAGTGGCAGTCCGAACCGCAGCGCCTGCCGCCATCTTCGCCACCGCGACCACGGCATCGCCTGCTGCATTGGTCTGTCCTCCTGTCTATGGCTAGGGTGAATCTGGTTTCGCGACATCGTCAAGCGTACGTTGCGTTCCTGGCTAGCTGGTGCGCTGACTGCGCGCCTCAAGCCGCTTGATTCGCCAAGCAGCCAGCGCCCCCCCAATGCGCCCGCCGACCGCGCTGAACGCCAGGCCAACGAAACTAATCATCGCGAGAAGTCCAAGAAGCACAATCGCGACAAATAGTGCGATTGCTGGCGAATAGAACGTACGTGGTCCAGGCGGTGGGGGAGTGTTGTCATAGATGATGAGCGTCACAACCAGCCACGCGGCGAATCCGGCCAAGACGACCGTCGAGCCCACCACGCCCACACGAAGACCTTCCCAGCCGCTCGCCGGGCGAGTATGGTCTCCCAGATAGCAAATATGATAGCCCGCGGCGCCAGGGATGAGAAGACAGAGAAGCCAGCCAATCAGCGTGGCTTGTTGCTGGGAGAGCCAATAACTGTGCAATACGGTGATGTAGATGAGGCCAAGTTCGAGCACGCCGAGTGGTAGCCCAAATGCGAGCGCGTGCCGCCAACGCTGCCAGCGAGTCGTCGGCATCGTCTCCTGCATGTGGTTCTCCTCCCGCGCATCCGCTCCGAAGACGAGCGCAGCACGCCTTCAATGAAGCATACGGCGGGAGGAGAAATTACATCACAGACGTTACAGCGCGGCGAAGAGGTCTACTTTGTTGCCATCGGGATCGACGACGACGGCGTAGCGCTGCCCCCAGAAGGCGTCCCATGGCGCTTTGTGGCTGGTATAGCCCGCCGCGACGATCCGCTCGTGCAGCGCGTCCACCTCCGCCGGGGTATCGCACTTGAAGGCGAGCGAGACGCGCTGCCCCACCGGATTCTCGACGAAATCGGGGTCGATGCCCTTGACCATCTCCAGCGTATTCCAGGAGATGCGATAGCCATTCGGCGTGATGACATCGACGTATGGTTCGCCTTCGACGCCTTCAGGTATCTCAAGCTCTAGCAACCGATAAAACCGCAGTGTGGCCGCCATATCGCGCACCACCATACCTACCATGTCAGGACGTACAGCCATGAAACTCGCCTACTTTCCTTTGTTGCTTGCTGTTCGCAGAGTAGATAGCTCTAATCACTGCCCACAGCATACCTGAGCAATGGTGACACTCCTATGTCACCGTTCCCAATTAGTGACAGCAAGAACACTCCGCATTGCCTTCATTAGCTAGGAAGAGGTCAGGGCCGCTCTCGATACCCTGCGCAGAGCGAGGTAAATGGTAAAGGTCAACTGCATCATGTGGGTGCTTATTGTTCCGCGCCGAGCGCGGCTGGGCTGAGCGCAACTAGTGGCTATGGGTCGCATAGCATAAGATAAGACAGGAACGGCGTCCGAGTAGAAATACCGCACACGAAGTGCCAAGACAAGAAGCGCCGGATAACGGGAATGGTTCATTCCCTGGCGTATCCGGGCTGTTTGTTATCCTGCCTGTTGTACCTGCTGTAGATGCCTCTTACGTCACCATCACCGCGACAATGCTATGTTTGTAGATAAGCACTTCCCGGCGCTCATTCTGTGGCGGATGCTCGATCAGCATGACAATAGCATCGGAGAAAACCCCCACAAGGTTGCCGACGTACGATGAAGGTGTGGTAAGGTGTCCGTCCATATAGGTGGTCAGCACCTGTACGACCTGCCCGATGAGTGACTTCAGGGCGCTCTCGGTATCCGCAGCCGCTGCAAGCGACTCCTGTTGCACATCCTACCTCCTCCCGTTAATTAAGATACACCTGCGTTATCCTCACGTCCATTCCCGTCTTGAAGACGGAGTTGCTGCTGTTGTACGTATCGCAGTTGGCGTAATAGAACTTGATACCACTTCCCCCTGCTGGTAGATAATACATTACCCAGCCGGTGGCGCACACTGGCCGAAATATAATGTCTGGGTATTGCAGTGACCGCACCACCCGCAAGGGGCTTGCGGGACAGTTGAAAACCTAACGAGACAGCGCCCATTGCCGAGCATCTCCTGGCGACCCCTGCCGGATGGGACCGCGTGAGGCTCCCTAGTTCTTGTTGACTATAACCGGTCGCGAATAGTGATGGGCAATCTGCTCGCCCAATGTGCGAAGACGGTCGCGTAGCTCCGCTGGCTCGAACACTTCGGCCTCACAGCCAAGCATAGCGAAGAGGCGCGCGTAGAAGTCCAGTTCGCCGGGCGGGCAGCGGAAAGAGAGCGTGGCGCTGCCGTCGGCCTGGCGCATGAGGATCTGCCCCAGGTGCGGCTCGCTTTCGAGGCGGGCGGCCCCGCTGGCGGTGAGCGTCGCGACGATCAGCGGGTGGGCGTCGTCATCATAGGGCGGCGCTGGCGGCGGATGCTCCGGCAGCTTCTCGTCATCGGCAGGCGACAGCGCGACGATGCGGTCAACCCGATACATCCGTTCGGCGCTCGTTTCGTAAACGTAGGCGTTGCAGTACCAGAAGCCCTGCTGCGCGAAGACCGCGCGCGGATAGATCGTGCAGAAGGTGCGCCTGCGGACGGATTGGTAGGTGATACGCAGCCAGCGTCGCGGCCCAGCCTGCCCGGTCGCCTCGATCAGCGCGTCGAGATACGGCGCATGCTGTCGGCGTCTGGGAACGGCGATGCTGGTTGTCCGCAGCCAGCGCTCGACCTGCGCCAACTCCTCATCGGGCAGCAGCGCGTGGAGCTTGCCGCGGAGCGTTGTGCGCTCCTGTGCGAATGGGATATCGGCGTGGCTGTCAATCGCGTCGAGCGCCAGCAGCAGCAGAAACATCTCGCGCGGGGTGAGCGCAGTGGCGCGAGGCGGTAGTCCGCGGGCAGCGAATAGCCCCCTTTCGCGCCCTCCTGTGCGAAAATGGGCACACCAATCTCACGCAAGGCCCACATATCGCGCACGACCGTCCGCTTCGAGACCTCGAAGCGCCGCGCGATCTCGTCGGCGGTGCGCGGGCGGCGCTGAAGTAGCAGCAGGATGCCTGTCAGGCGATCAATACGATTCATAGTCGGATTCGTTCTCAACTCCTGGCGATGATGGCGTCTCGCCAGCGCATTCGTCCACATCGAGTATAACGTTCAGGGAGGCGGTCAATGACAATTCGTATCGAGCGCGCTGGCGCGGTGCTGACGGTGTTGCTGGACCGGCCCGAGGTGCGCAACGCGGTTGACCGCGCGACGGCAGAGGCACTGGCCGAGGCATTCCGCGACTTTGACGCCGATGATCGCCTGCGCGTGGGGGTGCTGGCGGGCGCGGGCGACACCTTCTGCGCGGGCGCGGACCTCAAGGCGTTCGCGCATGGCTCGCCGAACCGGCTTGAGCCGGACGGCGATGGTCCGATGGGGCCGACGCGCATGTTGTTGAGCAAGCCAGTGATCGCGGCCATTAATGGCTACGCGGTGGCGGGTGGGCTGGAGCTGGCGCTCTGGTGCGACCTGCGCGTGATGGAGGACGACGCGATTGTCGGCGTCTTCTGCCGCCGCTGGGGCATTCCGCTGATCGATGGCGGGACGATACGGCTACCGCGCCTGATTGGGCTGAGCCGCGCGCTGGACCTGATACTGACGGGCCGCGCGGTCGGCGCGCAGGAAGCGCTGGCGATGGGACTGGCGAATCGCGTTGTGCCGAAGGGAACAGCGCGCCAGGCGGCGGAGGCGCTGGCCCGCGAGCTCGCCCAACTGCCGCAGGTATGCCTGCGCAGCGACCGGCTCTCGGCCTATGAGCAGGCTGATCTGCCGTTCGAGGCGGCGCTGGCGAACGAGTTCCAGCATGGCATGCGTGCGGTGCAGGCGGGCGCGGCCGAAGGCGCACAGCGCTTCGCTGGCGGCGCGGGCCGCCACGGTTCCCCAGATGGCGGCTCGCAGTGATTGTCGCCCGCCGTGCGTGGGTCAGTCGTTCAGCAGTCCCTGGTGCGTGGCCATCCAGACGTTGGTGAAGCTGAGCTGCCCAACGTCGAAATAGAGAGACAGCGTGCCATTCTGGTAGAGTAGATTGCCGAGATAGATGCCCAGCCAGTCGGAGACATTGAGCGTCGAGAGGACTGGGTTGGCGCTAGACTTATGCCAGGTGATGCCGTCGCTACTCGTTGCGTAGCCAAAGGCGCTGTAGTTCTTTGGCGCGGTACCGGGAGGCGCAGCGCTGAGATAGACCATCACCCAGCCGTTCTCAGTCCGCACCACATTCGGATCGAGCATTCTCTGCGCGTCCCATGCCCCATTGTCGCCGGGCAAGAGCACCGGATCGCTCTCGGCGTAGAGCGGGTCGGTCGTCGCCGGATTGTTGTATTTGCTCCAGTGGATGCCGTCGGTGGAGGTCGCCATGCCAATCGCGCCATGGGTATCGTTGAGCGAGGCGACGCCATTGTAGTACATCACGTAGCCGCTATCGGTTCGGACGACACTGGGGTTGGCGACGCTCATCGCGTCCCACGACCCCGCCTTGCCTGGCTGCAGGACGGGCGCGGCGTCGGGCGTCCAGGGGCCGGTGGGCTGCGGCGCGGTTGCCCGGCCGATGGTGGCGGGTCCGCCGAAGGGTGTGCCACTGTTATCGAGCGTCTCGAAATACATGACCCACGTGCCGTCGGGCTGTACCAGCACGCTGGAGACGAAGATGGTCAGCGGCGCGTATTTCACCTGGCTGGACAGCAGGACGGGACTTTTGCTTACTTTCGTCCAGGCGCGGCCATCGGGTGAGGTCGCGTAGCCCACCGAGACGGGCGCGGGATAGCTAATGATGCCGTTATAGAACATGTGATATGCGCCGTTGTAGTAGACCATCGCGCCGGGATCGATATAGGTCGAATCCCACGCTGCCGCCGAGCCATGCGGGAGGACGGGGCCTTTCGTATTGAGGGAAAAGACCTGTGGATGGCTGGGAATGGTCATCGTCGCGGTGGGAGCTGGCGTCGGCGAGCGTGTGGAGGCGGTGGACGTTGCGCAGGCGGCGAGCAGCGGCACGAGCAGAATGAGTATCGCGAGCGAGGGCAGTGTTCCGCGCGTCTTCAGCGTCTTCATGGGTAGGCTCCTCCCGGATAGAGCGATCAGGACGGCCAGCAAAGTTAACGGCTACGCGGCTGTGGCGCCAGTATGACGCTACGACGCGCGAGATGTTGCGCGCTTAGGGCGAGCAGACGCCGAGCGCGCAGAAAACAAGCAGGGAATGCGCAGAATCTGCGCAGATAGCAGGCACGCGGAAAGCCCATGACGCCTGAGTCGGAGAGGCCGTGACAACGGACGATAGCTATCCGCTTCGTGGTGGGGTGAGGGGTAAGGGTGAGGGCCACCGCCCTCTCCCCTGCGAGGCGAGGGGAGCCAGAAACGCCGTCCTTTGGATTCTGGTCCCCCCTCCCTTTTAGGGGAGGGGGCTAGGGGGAGAGGGCCGCTCGCATCAGTGCTGCTCATTATCATCAGTGTTGTGTATTATCTCTGGTTGAGCGGGATTGGACGGTTTGATCAGGTGTGGATGCTCAAGGTCGGACAGGGTATAGCCAATAGCGGCTGGTTCACCGCCCGCTTCTGCCAGGAGCTTCTGGATTTTCGGGTCAAGCTCGCTCACTGGCAGGGACCACCAGGTGTACATATCCGCGCCGAATCCTGTGCGCTGAATGTAAATGGGAAGACGCCCTCGCGCGCGGCGGAGAGTCGCGTCGCTGATACCCGCCCCCCGCGCTGCCCGCTCCACCACCCGCCCCAGGACCGGACCCTTCGCCAGCTTCGTGTGTAGCCACTCCACCGCCTCCTCCAGTTTGGAAGATCGGGCGCCATCCTGCTCTGGCTGGGGAGCCGCCAGCGCCTGCTCCGCGCTGAGCGCGCATTCACCCTGCCACTCGATCCAGGGAATGCCTTCGCTGTCCCAGGACGTGGTGATGCGGTAGCTCAGCGAGGGCAGTGACGGGCCGAGGTTGCTCTTGGTCGCGGCCAGCACCCGCTGATGCTCGGGGTCGTCGGGATGCTTGGCTACCAGCAGCCCAGAACGCGCCGCGGCCACGATGCCGATGGAGCCGCCACCCCGATAGATGGCGTTCATCCCGGTGGCTTTATTCAAGTGCCGCAGGACCAGGATCGCCGCCCCGGTCCGTTCGGCCAGCGCCGCCAGGGGCGCCAACGCCCGGCGCACGTCCTGGTCGCGCCAACTGTTCACCTTCAGATCGAGATACGCCATGAGGGGATCAATCACGACCAGACGCGCCTCCACCTGCCAGATGAGGCGCTCTATCTCGCGAATATCGCGTGGTAGGAGGACATCCCGCCGCTGCGTCGGGTTGGTCGCGCCACTGCTACCATAGAGCGTCACGCCGCGCATCATCTCCACCCGATCTAGGTCGGCCCCTGCGGCGGCCAGCCGGGGACGGACTGTCGCGGCGAGGGCATCTTCGGCGGAGAGCAACACCACCCCGCCATCCACACCATCCGTGCCGTCGGGCATCTCGCGCCCGCGCGTCACCCGCGCCGCCAGATCGAGGGTAATGAGCGACTTGCCCAGGCCGGGGTCGCCATCCAGCAGGGTGATCGCCCCCAGTGGGATGCGCCCTTTCCAGAGCCAACTGACCTGTCGCTCCTCCACCTCACTGGCCAGAACACTCCACGGTTCTACCTCCATATGGATGTTGTCCATCGTCTCCTCCTCCTCCATCGGCGCGATCATCCGCCCGCTGGCATGACTCCTCGCGGATTGTGTTGAGAGTCCCAGCCATGCGCGCACCTGCGCGACGACGCGCTCACCATCACCAGTGAGCCGCCGAGCCAGTGAGGGCGCTCCTGTTACCTCGCCCCCTGCGGCCAGTTTGCGCCCCGTCGTCCGCGCCTTGCCCCGCTGGCGCCACTCCTCATCGCCCGCCGTCCGCGCCACCAGCCGCACGAAGGCATTCACCTCCGCCTCGGGCCAACCCGCTCGCAGCAGCATCCCGGCGAGATCTTTGGCCGCCTCGTCGCGTTGGCCCATATGCGGCCAATACTGCGCCAGCAACGCAGTCGCCTCATAACCCACGTCGAACTGCTCGCTCCCCCTCATACCCAAATCCTTACCCGAATCCATACCGCTCCTCCTCCGTATGCCATCTTCTGCTGGCCCACCGCCCTCTCCCCCTAACCCCCTCCCCTGCGAGGGGAGGGGGAACCAGAACCAGAGCGTGCATTTCTGACATTCTGGTCCCCCCTCCCTTTTAGGGGAGGGGCTGGGGAAGAGGGCTGCCCACGAAAAAACGGCGCCCCACCATCCCACACGCGCGGCAGAAGAACTCTGCAATGCGCAATGGAACAGCATGGCGCCGTATTCGGGCTGACCAGCATACTAACGATGGTGAACAGTATAGAACATACGTTCTTCTCTGGCAAGACCTCGTGCACGGGCAAAGCGGCTCAGTGCCGCTCATTTCCGTCAGTTCTGTTCACCCCCAGAGAGAACAGCATTGGACATATTGAGCAGTAGTGGTAAACCAGCTCTGGCTCCCCCTCCCCCTTTGGGGGGTTAGCGGAGAGGGCAGGCGCACCAGACCATTCTCGCACTGGAGACCGGTTCTGGAGACAGGTTACAGCGCCTCGAAGATGGCGGCGATCCCCTGGCCGCCGCCGATGCAGAGCGACGCCGCGCCGTAACGGAGGCCGTTGCGTCGTAGCTCATTCACCAGCGTCATCGCCAGGCGTGTACCGCTAGCGGCAAGCGGATGACCGAGCGAGATCGCGCCGCCATGCACGTTGGTCTTCTCGCGGTCCAGGCCAAGGTCTTTCTCCACAGCCAAGTACTGCGCCGAGAACGCCTCATTCACCTCCACGCGGTCCAGCTGGTCCAGCGTCAGGTCGGCGCGCTTGAGCGCCTGGCGGATGGCTGGCGCTGGCCCGATGCCCATGATATCCGGCTCGACGCCGACAATGCCCCACGAGACGATGCGCGCCAGCGGCTTGAGTCCGCGCTCTTTGGCCACCGCGCCCGTCGTCAGTACGACCGCCGCGCCCGCATCGTTGATGCCGCTGGCGTTGCCCGCCGTTACCACGCCGCCCTTCTTGAAGCGCGCGGGCAGCTTCGCCAGCGCCTCCATCGAGGTCTCGCGAATGCCTTCGTCCTGGTCGATGACCGTCTCACGGCCCTTGCGGTCGGTCACAGTCACCGGCACGATCTCATCCGCGAAGAGGCCGCTCTGCTGGGCCTGACGCGCCTCTTCCTGGCTGCGCAGGGCATAGGTGTCCACCTGCTCGCGCGAGAGAGCGTATTTCTCGGCCAGATTCTCGGCGGTAATTGCCATGCCGCAGCCGACATAGCTATCGGTCAGCGCCTCCCAGAGATAGTCTTCGAGCGGATGCTCGCCCAGCGCCAGGCCAGTACGCGCGCCGCGAATGACGAACGGCGCCTGCGTCATGTTCTCGCCACCGCCCGCCAGCGCGATGGTCCCCTCGCCCAGCAGCAGCGACTGCGCCGCCGAGACGATGGCCTGCAAGCCAGAGCCGCAGAGGCGGTTGACGGTCAGCGCCGGTACCTCGATGGGCACGCCCGCTTTGAGGGCGACATGGCGCGCGAAGTAGATGGCATCGGCGCTGGTCTGCATGACGTTGCCAAAGACAACCTGATCGATGTCGGCGGGCGCCACCCCGGCGCGCTCGATGGCGGCTTTGGCGGCGGCGGTGGTCAGATCGATGGCGGAGATATCTTTGAGCGACCCCATAAAGACGCCAAAGGGCGTGCGGGCGCCGCTCAGGAGGACGATATCGCGATCTTCGAGAGTCATTTGGTGTGCCGTTCCTGTTCCGGCGCCCAGCGAGTGAACGCCTGTCTCAAGCCACTGCCCGTTATCAAACCGAGCGTAAGACCCCGGACTTCAGTCCTGGGGATAGAAGCGAGTCCTTGTTTGCTGTGATAGACTGCCTGCATACCGTAGGGCCTACGGAAATTCACGCCTGTGGAGCGGTGGTGACAACCAAGCCACCAATGCTCGTGTAAGACTGGTCCGGCTTGCCGGTTCAGCCGTGAGCAGCCCAGGAATCCCCTGGCTTCAGCCATTGGGGAGGGTCAACGTTTCTCCGCGTATTCGCGGAAGCCCTTGCCTGTCTTCATGCCAAAGCGGCCCGCCTGCACCATGCGGCGCAGCAGCGTCGGCGGCGCGTAGGCCGGGTCGGGATACTCGCGGTAGATCGCCTCGGCGGCGTAGAGGGTGGTATCCAGGCCTACATAGTCCAGCAGCTCGAATGGGCCCATCGGGTAGCCGCAGCCCAGCTTCATACCCGTGTCGATGTCGTCCATCGTGGCCAGGCCATTCTCACACATGCGCACGGCGGAGAGCATGTAGGGGATGAGCAGGAAGTTGACGACAAAGCCCGCCGTATCTTTGGCAATGATCGGCGTCTTGCCGAGCGATTGCGCGAACTCGCGCAGCGCCTCGGTCGTCTCATCGCTGGTAGCGATGGTACGCACGATCTCGACCAGCTTCATCACTGGCGCGGGATTGAAGAAATGCAGCCCGGCGATGTTTTCCTGCCGCTTCGTCACCGACGCCATCTCGATGATGGGCAGCGACGAGGTATTGCTGGCGATGATCGCGCCCGCCGGGACGATGCCGTCCAGCGCCGAGAAGAGCTTCTTCTTCTCATCCATATTCTCGATGATGGCCTCGATCACCAGATCGCGGTCGGCGAAGTCCCGCATCTCCAGTGTGCCACGGATGCGCCCGCGATACTCGCCCGCCTGCTCCTCGGTGATCCTGCCCTTCTTCGTCAGCATGTCCCACGCGCCGTTGATGCGCCCCATGCCGCGGTCCAGCAGCTCCTGCGACACCTCGGCCAGCAGCACATCATAGCCCGCCTGCGCCGCCGTCTGCGCGATGCCGCTGCCCATCAGGCCGCCGCCGACCACACCAACCTTCTTGATCGTCATTGATCTAAACCCTGCCTTTCAAACGTGTTAGAACATGTTGATTGCTGCATCCACATCTGAATGCAGCACACCGCACATCAAGCGAGTGACGTGTGTGGCCCTAGCCGGGCAAGGAACCGCTTACGGATATTGATCGCGCTGTTGACGTCACGATCCAACACCAACAAGCATTCTAGGTTCCTACAGCGATATGTCCGCTTCCACAGCGGCATGTCCTGTCTGCTGCCACAGACAGAGCAGTCCTGGGAGGTATGTCGCTCATCGATACGATGCAATTCCTTCCCAGCATGCTGACACTTATAGTCCAGCATCTGCACAAAGCGGTACAGGCCCCAGTCGTTGAAGACCGCGCGATGCAAGAAGCGTCGCCGCCCCTGTTTTTCCTGGTGTACCTTTGTGACCATCTGCCGCTGGGAAAGATCGCCAATCACCACGGTGCTTTCAACCAGTCGGTGCGCGATGAGATGCGAGGCTTTATGCAGACAGTCCCGTTGTTTGTTGTGTTTTCGTTCAGAGACGCGCTGGTAGATGCGCGAGAGGTAGAGATAGCGACGCGATTTCTTCTGGCAGCGATCCCGCTTGGCGCGAATCTTATCGAGTTGACGGTTGTACCACTGCTGCCCCTTAAAGCCGCCAATGGTGTAGACCCGTCCCTGTCCGTTCACACCGGTCGCTAGCGTCTTGATGCCCAAGTCAAAGGCAAGGAGACCGCCATTATTCTTTTGTAACTCATCTGGCTTCTCAACGACAAATGAGGCGTAGTAGTGCCCACGCGCATCGCGTGAGATGGCTACTTCGCGATAGTCCACGGGCGCGGTTTCGGTAAGGCTCGCGACGATGGTGGGGTATCGCTTGGGGATGCCCGTGTTGCCTCCTCCTCCTGTTGGCAGATAGAGCCTGCTCCCCTCCACTTTGACGTACATCGACGGGTAGCAAAGGGTAAAGAAGCAACGGCGTGGGCGCACACGGGGAAAACCTGGTTTCTCGCCGTTCTCAGCTCGCACGCGGCGGAAGAAGGCAGCTATGGCCTTGTCCAGACGGAAGTAGACTTCCTGCAAGAGTTTGCCGTAGACGAAGCGCAGTTCGGGGTCATACGCCTTGCTGGCCTCCAGCGTCGCTTTGGCCTCGGCCCAACCAGGCCATCGCTCACCCTCACGTTTCCCATCGCCGCGTAAGCGCAGCACCCACCAATTATAGAGCCCGCGACATTTGCTCTGCATGAACTCCAAGGCTTCAGCATCCGCCGCGCTCACCTGGAGTCGGATCTTGGTGCAGAGCAGCATTACGGATCACCTTCTTGTAGACATAGCGGCGCCGGTTGTGAGGACTGCGCTGGGCTGTTTAGAATACCCTTGCGCTCCCATTTCTGGAGCAAATTGACCGGGCGCCCGATGAGTTGCCCAAACTGCTTGGCGAAATACGCGGTTTTCCTGCATACACCTTACCACAGGGGCACATGTATTCGCGATCTATCTCAATTCTGTGCAACCCTCCTCGGATAGCTGTCTGTCTCGAAATGAGCGCGGTGCGCGCCAGACTGTATTGTACCGCGAACTAAGTTCTGTGCAAAATGGCGGAAAGCCGACGTATATCATCTAAAGGGATAGTCCACCAAGGCGTACAGGAGGGCGCCAGAGCATGTAGGCAGTCACGTAGGTCGTAGCGCGTAGGAAGTCTCCTTGCCAGCCATGGAATCAGGCATACATTTTGCTAGGAAGTCAGCACACGGGCCAAGACGCCCCTGCTCAACGTGAGAGCGTCTCTGTAGCGCGAGGGTTGCACCGGCGTATCACCCGCATGAACCGCATGTGATAGCCGTGGACAGAGAGGGAAACCAGTGGCACACACAGATGAACTCGAGGAGAAAGCGTCACAGGAAGCAGCGATTGAAGATCTCGTCTCGGATTATCAGAAGCATGGCGTCAGTCGGCGCGCATTTATCCAGCGTGCCGTGGCGCTCGGCCTCTCGCTCAGCGCCATCTCAGCGCTGCTAGCGGCCTGCGGCAGCACCAGCAGCGGCAGCAACCTCCCCACCAACACCACGAAGACGTTAAACCTCTTGACGACCTGGGGTGGCGAGGAGCAGGACTCCTTCAAGGCGGTGGTCGCGCCCTTTACCCAGTCAACTGGCATCAAAGTCAATATCACCGCGACCCGCGACGTCAACGCGCAGCTGACCATCCTGCTCAAAGGCAACAATCCCCCAGACATCGCCATTCTGCCGAACCCTGGCAAAATGCAGGAGCTGGCCGCCCAGCACCATCTGCTTCCGTTCAACGGCTTCATGGACATGAGCCAGGTCCAAAACGACTATGCATCGTCGTGGATCGACCTCGGCTCTTACAACGGGAAGCTGTACGCCATCTTCTTCAAGGCGGCCAACAAGGGCACCGTCTGGTACAATCCCACGCAGTTCCAGAGCAACAACTACACGATCCCTGCCACATGGCAGGATATGATTACCCTGTCGAACAACATCGCCTCATCGGGCAAGTATCCCTGGTCGATGGGCGTGGAAAGCGGCGCAGCCAGCGGCTGGCCCTCGGCGGACTGGGTCGCGCAAATCTTCGCCAACCAGTCTGGCCCGGCCCAGTATGACAAGTGGGTGGCCCATACCATCCCCTGGACCGATGCCAGCGTCAAGAACGCATTCCAGTATTTCGGGCAGATCGCCCACGGCAACCATTACATCAATGGCGCGCCACAGTCCATTCTGGCGACCAATTTCCAGCCCGCCAGCTTCCTGCCCTTTGATTCGCCACCGAAGGCCTACCTGTTCTATCTCGGCGACTTCACCGAAGGGTTCATCACCACCCAGTTCCCGAAAGCGAAGCCAGAGACCGACTTCAACTTCTTCCCGTTCCCGACGATCAACGACCAGTACAAGGGCGCGGTTACCGTCGGCGCTGACGTGGTCGTGGCGATGAGGGACGGCGACTCCATCCACCAGCTGGTGAAATATCTGGCGACGGCGGACGCGCAGGAAATCTGGGTCAAGCGCGGTGGCTTCACTGCCGTCAACAAGAACGTGCCCATCAGCGACTATCCTGATGCGGTAGCGCAGGCGTCGGTCAAGATGCTCACCGCCGCGCCCATCGTCAAGTATGGCGCGGGCGACCTGATGCCCGCTCAGGTACAGACGGCCTTCTGGAAGGGGCTGCTCACCTACATTCAGGATGCGGGCCAGCTCGACACTGTGCTCAGCACCATCGAGTCCACGGCTGTCTCGGCGTATCACTAATACCCCACCTGCTTACCAGGAACCGCGGACGTGGGCCAATACCCGCGTCCGCCTGGGAAGGGGCTTGCTATGGCTATCACTGTCGCCCGCGAGCCATCGGCTCAAGGGAAACGACCGCCATTTGGCGTCAAGACCCGCGACGCGCTCATCGCCTGCATCTGGATTGGTCCAGCGGTAGCGTTTGTGGTGGTGTTTCTGCTCTATCCCGTCATCTCTACACTCTGGACCAGCCTGTTCAACTTCGACTCAACGGAGTTCGTCGGCCTGGAGAATTTCCAGAAGATCTTCACCAGCCCCAATACGCTGATTGTGTTGCGCAACAACCTGATCTGGCTGGTGCTTGGCACCGTGGGCACGGTGGCGCTCGGACTGATTATCGCCGTGCTGGTGGACCGCGTGCGCATCGAGAGCTTCGCCAAGGCGGCGATCTTCATCCCGATGGCGATCTCATTTGTGGGCGCGGGTGTCATCTGGAAGTTTGTCTACGACTACAACGCCTCAGGGAATCAGATTGGCCTGCTCAACGCGTTTATCACCCGCCTTGGTTTCCAGCCGCAGGCCTGGCTCGTCGGTCCGGGCAACAACATCGCACTGATCGTCGTCTACGTCTGGATGTGGACCGGCTTCTGCATGGTCATCCTCTCGGCGGCGCTCAAAGGCGTGCCGACCGATGTGCTGGAGGCGGCGCGAGTGGATGGCGCGGGCGAGCTCTCGATCTTCTTCCGCATTATCGTGCCGATGATTAGCCCGACGATTGCCGTGGTCGCGACGACGATGATCATCAACCTGCTCAAGATTTTCGACATTGTCTATGTGATGACCGGCGGCAACTTCAATACCAGTGTCGTCGCCGTCGAGTTCTACAATCAGCTCCTCATTTTCAATGACAATGGCATCTCAAGCGCGCTGGCGGTCGTGCTGCTGGTGGCCATCGTGCCGATCATGATCTACAATATCCGGCGATTCCGCATCCAGGAGGCGCAGCGATGAGCGGCATAGGCAAGAATCCAGCCTCCCCGGCGGATATCACAACAGACGTTGAT
This sequence comes from Ktedonobacterales bacterium, assembly GCA_036557205.1. Lineage (GTDB taxonomy): Bacteria > Chloroflexota > Ktedonobacteria > Ktedonobacterales > JADMIN01 > DAHUXT01. The sequence goes on from DATBIB010000043.1 coordinate 52,948, forward strand.
CTGGCAGACAGCAAGCCCAGCGCCCTGGCACAGCCCACCACACGCACGCTCACCCCGCGCGAGCGGCTGATACGCAGCGTCAACGATGGTCTGGTGACGTTCCTGGTCGTGCTGATCGCCTTGATCTGGTCGGTGCCTACCTTTGGGCTGTTCATCAGCTCGTTCCGCACACCTGTCGCCATTCACAGCAGCGGCTGGTGGGAGGGTCTGATACCGCCGTGGCACTTCACCCTTGAAAACTACCAGAATGTGCTGAAGACACAGGACTTCGGCACGGCCTTCATCAACAGCCTGATTATCTCCATTCCGGGGACGATCATCCCAGTGCTGGTGGCCGCCTTCGCCGCCTATGCCTTCGCCTGGATGCATTTTCCCGGGCGCGATTGGATCTTCCTGGCGATTGTAGCGCTGCTGGTGGTGCCGATTCAGATGACCCTGATTCCTATTCTTAGTCTTCTGACCGATGCCGGGCTGACAGGCAGTTTCGTAGGCATCTGGCTGGCGCACACGGCGTATGGGTTGCCATTCGCGATCTATCTGCTACGCAGTTTCTTTGGCGCGCTGCCGGGTGACCTGATGGAGTCGGCGCGTATCGACGGCGCGTCGCACCTGCGCATCTTCTTCCGCATCCTGCTACCGCTGGCGGTGCCGTCGCTAGCCTCGCTGGTCATCTTCCAGTTCATGTGGGTCTGGAATGATCTGCTGGTGGCGCTGGTGTTGCTGGGTGGCGCGCCCGACCACGCGCCGATGACGGTAGCTATTGCCAATCTGGTCAACTCGTTTGGCACCAACTACGAGGTGCTGACCGCCGCCGCCTTCATTTCGATGGCGCTGCCGCTGGTGATCTTCTTCAGCCTGCAACGCTACTTCGTCCGCGGTATCCTTGCTGGCTCGGTGAAAGGATAAGCGGACCTTACCCCCTGCCCCCTCTCCCGCGGGGAGAGGGGAACCTGACGGGCACGAGTGATGCTGGGTCACGTTCGCGGCATGAATGCCGCGGCTAGGACTCTCGCGGCATCCGCTCCAACCTCACTGGTTGTTTGTGCCTTGTAACCGACTGGAATCGTGGATAGACTGATGACAATGCCATCCCATCAAATCACTGTCGCACTGGAAGTTGGCAAGACGCGAACCTTCGCCTCGGCGTTAGACTGGCCTGGCTGGACACGCATTGGCCGCGACGAGGCAGCGGCGCTCGATGCGTTGCTTGCGTACGGACCACGGTATCAACGCGCGATACGCTCGGCGCAGCTCAGCTTCCAGGCGCCGACCCATCTGGATGCATTCGAGATAGCTGAACGGTTGCCAGGTGGCTCAGCAACTGACTTTGGCGCGCCGAATGTGGCGCCCACGGCTGATGCAGCGGCGGTGGACGCCGCGGAGCTTGAACGTCTCCAGCGAATCCTGAGCGCATGCTGGAAGACATTCGCGGAGGTGGTCGCGTCGGCCAGCGATAGGCCTCTGCGCAAGGGGCCGCGCGGCGGTGGGCGCACAGTCGTGCAAATAACCGATCACGTCATCGAGAGCCACTACAGCTACCTGCGAAGAATTTACTGGCGCGAGCCGCATGAGAAAGTGGATGACGTTTCCGCCATGATCCAGGCGGTTGACCTTGCGGATGAGCAAGCGCTCGCATTCGCCACATCAGACGAGATGCCAACGGCGGGTCCGCGTGGCGGCGCATTGTGGCAGCCGCGCTACTTCGTCCGGCGGGCTGCGTGGCACATCCTTGACCACACGTGGGAAATCGAAGACAAACTCGAACCGTAGTCGCGGCGGTATGCCTCGGCTAGGTCTGTCAGCGCCCGTTCATACACTCCATACACGTGTGGTATTGTCATGGCTGGAAGTCGCGAGATATGAGCCATCGGGTGACCAGTCTACGCCAGTTACATACTTGGTGTGGCCACGACAGATGTATAACGGTTTGCCATCACTTGCATCCCAAACTCTTGCGGTACAATCATGACTAGCAGTAGCTAGTCGTTGGCCGTCTGGAGACCATGTCACATCGGTAACCGAATCGGTATGGCCACGACAGGTGAGTATCTGGGTGCCGTTGCTGGCGTCCCACACATGTGCAGTCCGATTGTCACCTACTGTGGCTATCCGTAGTCCATCGGGCGACCATGCCAAGCTATATGCTGTACCGTTTTCTCCTCCGACATTGCCCTTAAAGACCAGCAATGACTCGCTAGTGGCTGTGTCCCATACTCGCACTGTCGTGTCGTGACTTACAGTAGCCAGCCGCGATCCATTGGGCGACCATGCGACTGCATACACTGGGCCGGTATGGCCCGAACACACTAGCAATTGCCTGCCTGTATTCGCATCCCATATCCGTGCTGTCGTATCGTAATTGGCGGTAGCTAGCTTTCTACTATCTGGAGACCAAGCTACATCGGACATATACGAGTCGTGGCCCTGACAGGTGAGCAGTTTTTTTCCCGTAGTCGCATCCCATATCTGCACTGTGTAATAGTAATTGGCAGTAGCAAGCCGTCGGTTATCAGGCGCCCATGATATTCCATACACTATACCGTCAGTGCCTTGACAGGTAAAAAGGAGTACGCCGTTGCGAGTATTCCACACACTCGCGGCTCCATCATCTCCAGCAGTAGCTAGCCGTATCCCATCAGGCGCCCACGCTACATCATTCGCACCGAATGTATTGACCTGGCAGATGAGCGGCAACGTCCCTGGCGACTCAACGACAGTCGAAAGACCAACATCGCCGTTTTCCGGTACCAACTCCTCAGAGCTGTGCATGATCCGCTCGCCGACAGGTAGGGGGGTACGTGGAGTAATCGCGGTTGTAGCTGCTGATTGCTCATGGTGTCGTTGCAACCGTAATCGAAGTTGCCGCAGTCCCTGTGATACATCCTTCTGCATGTCGATGTATTGAATGGCGGCCAGCAATAGCGGAATGCGCTCCACTGGACGAAGTAGTATTGGGATGATCGGTTTGCTCAACTGCTGGGCGTAGAATAACTCGTTGGTCACCCAGGGCGACGTGACAGCGTCTGGCGAGAGACAAACCACAACAACTTCCGATCGTAGGATAGCTTGCTCTACCTCCGCCGCCCATACGTCGCCACCCTCAAGGTGCTGGCGGTCGACCCATGTTTGGAAGCCATAGCCGATCAGTTCGGCTTCCAGGCGATCTATGGCGGCGCTATCGGCGCGCGAGTAGCTGATGAAAACACTGGTGGGTTGGGTTGTTGCGGCTGCCATACTACACTCCCATTTGCGCTACTGAGGGTGAAGAGTGCATTCAGTATAGCATGGGCAAACAGCCGTTGTGTGGCGACAAGCAAGTGGGTACAGGATAGTCAGGATTAGCCGCGGTCTTCAGGCGGCGGTTTGTTCACCTGCTCGTTCACCTGCCACGTGCTTTGCCAACGGGCGCGGAACGCATTAACTGCCCGCACTAACCCCGAAGTACGCGCGCCAGGCGGCGGCCACCGCGCGCATCTTCGCGCCGCCCTCCATCTGGCGCAGCGCGGGCGGAATCCAGTCGGCGGTGTGCGCGGTATGGGTGCGAAGCGTGCCCATCACCTGAAAATACACCTCCAGGTCAGCGGGGAAGAGCAACGGCTCGCGCTCGCCCGAATCTCCCCGCTCCGTGTCGAGGTAGAAATAGTGGCCTTGCTCGGCGTACCACGCGCGCAAAGCATCGGGCGAAGAGGCGGCGCTGCCGATGCGCCTTACCACATCGGCAAACCCTGGGCTGGCCGCGCCTAGGGGCAGCGCGTGCAGGTGCGCGTGAAAGACCGTCTGGCGAAAGACACCATGCTCGAAGAAAATGGGCGCGCGATAGGTAGCAATCAGAAAATCGGAGACGCGCTCGCGCAGATCCAGCGCCTCGCCATCGAACTCTTCTGGCAGCGCGCCATAGCAGGCGTAGTGGTCGCGCGGGACGATCAGCAGATGGCCCTCGGCGAGTGGCGCGTGATCGGCGACGACCAGAAAATGTTCCGTCTCCGCAAGCACCACGTCGAGCGTGTCATGCGCGCAGAAGGCGCAGCGGCGATCCGGGGCTGGCGTTACATGGGCAGTGGACGATGTCATCCAAACGATCCTTGGCGTTACTGGCTCGAGCTCGAGCGCGCCATGTCGCCGAACAGGTTGCGCAGTCGCCCCCCGGTCGGGCGTGTCGGCTGCCACGGCGGCAGATCGGCGGGCGGCGGCGTTGCCGCGCTGGGTATCGCGCTCCGCTGGCGTGCGGGTGGCGCAACGAGCGCATTCGCCGCGGGAGAAGGAACAGGCGATTGCTGGTCAACCGGCGCGAAATGCGGCCAGGGCACCGGGCGCGCATCGGAGAATGGCCACGGCTTCGAGACCCGCAATATCAGGATTGCCAGCGGGATGCAGAGCAGGAAGACGATGATCGCGGTCCACTGTGCCTGCTTCAACCCACTGATGCCGAGGAAAGGCGTGGTCGGCTCCGTCGCGCGGAAGAAGAAGACAGCGAACTGGCTGATGGCATAGAGCGCCAGATAGACCGTAAAGAAGAGTCCGGCGCGCACCTTCGGCAGCCGATGGCGGAGCGGCCAGAGCAGCGCCAGCGCCGCCAGGTTGAAGAGCATTTCATAGACCTGGGCGGGCTGGAATGGCACGCCCAGCGTGACAAAGGTGTTGTTGGGGTTGAGATAGACCAGCGCCCACGGCAGGATATGTGGGTCTGATACATAGGCAAAGCACGGCCCACTGATGTTGGAACAGACGCCAGGCGGCAGCGTGACGGCCCCGCCCACGGCGTTGCCAAGAATATCGCCATTGACGAAGTTGCCGAAGCGCCCGAAGATTTGCCCGACCGCCGCAAAGAGCGCGGCGCCGTCCAGGGCGATCCAGCGATTCAATCCGTAGCGCGGCGCCAGAATGAAGACGATCGCCGCCCCGAGGAAAATCGCGCCAAAGAAGGCCATGCCGCCGTTCCAGACGGCGATGATATTGATCGGCTTGAGCAGGTAGTTCTCGACCAGATCAGGCTGTTGCAGGACGAAGTAGAGCCTCCCGCCAACCAGTCCGCCAATGGCAGCCCAGATAAACAATCCCCATAGCTGGTCCTCATGGATGCCCTCGCGCTTCGACCAGCGCATGACAACGACGAGCGCGACGGCGATGGCGACTACATAGGCGATGCCGTACCAGTGGACGGCGAACGGGCCAAAGCGCACCAGAATAGGGTCAAGGTTCAGAACGAAATATGCCAAAGGGAAGTGATTCATCCCTGCGCGTCCTCTCCCTGCGTGGCTCGTCATCGCTTCCCCCGCGGGACGCTCCGCCACGCCTGTCATCTGACATTATCGGAGAGCGAGCCAGCCGCTGTCAACGAGTGGGACGGCGCATGCACATCCCGCGCACATCCCACATATATGACGAACATCAACGATTTGCCATACAATGCACAATGCATAACGCGCGACGATTGTCAGACCATCGGCTACCGACCATGAAATACCAGCGCTATTGGCACTACCAGCGCCAGATACAGCAGCAGCTTGTATCCATTCAGAATCTTATCGTTTATGGAGCGCGACATGGGAGACGAATCAGTTGTCGAAGGGTTCGCCGTCGGTGTGCTTGGCGCTAACTGCTACCTGATCGTTTGCCCGCGGACACAGGCGACGATGGTGGTGGATCCGGGCGACGAGGCCGAGCGGATTCTGGCTCGCATTCGCGAGCGCGGTATGACGGTGGTCAAGATTCTGCATACTCATGGCCACTTTGACCACATCAGCGCGACTGAGGCGCTGCTCGCCGGGCTGGATGCGCCGGTTCCAGTGCTGGCGCATCCAGCGGATGGCTACCTGTACACGCGGGAGGCGCGCCGCTGGGGAGAGCAGTTCGGCTATCCCCTGCCAGAGTCGTTGAGCTTGCCGGATAGTACTATCACAGACGGTATGTTGGTTGAGGTGGGTACACTAAGGCTGCGGGTGATTGCTACACCAGGACACACGCCCGGCAGCATCTGTCTGTTGCATGAGCCACAGGGCGCATCAGTCGCATCAGTCGCATCAGTCGCATCAGTCGCATCGGATGCTGCGGAGGCGCGTGAGGGATCGTGGCTGCTTTCGGGCGATACGCTCTTTCGGCGTGGCATCGGGCGGACCGATCTGCCGGGGGGAGACGAGGACGCCATCTACGCGAGCATCCTGACACGTCTCTATCCGCTGCCAGCCGATTTGCTAGTCCTTCCGGGTCACGGCGGGACCACCACCATTGGTGAGGAGCGGCGCATGAATCCGTTCGTGCGCGGGGACTGAACCGGCGGCTGCCCGGTGTGTAGCATCGTGTGTGGTCGCGTCGTACCAGCGCCGTTACCGGGCCGAGGGTCGCTGGTTTCACCTGATAGGGAGGGATGAATCGACTCCCTCGCCGTTATCCTGTTGTACACTGGAACGTCTTTGCGGCATGCGAAGTAAGACGCTAAGAGGTTGTTGAGGAAATAACTGGAATGAGCAAAATCTGTGTTGTTGGGACAGGGTACGTTGGCCTGGTGACTGGCACATGTCTGGCCGATCTGGGCAATCAGGTCACCTGCCTGGATGTGGTCGCCGCGAAGATCGAGCGATTGCAGGCCGGTGAGCTACCTATTTATGAGCCGGGCCTTCACCCGATGGTCACACGTAATGTAGACGCGAAGCGGCTGCACTTCACGACCAGCTATGCAGAAGCGATGAAGGGTGTCGAGTTCATCTTCATCGCGGTGAATACGCCGACGGTGCACGATGGTGACGGCGCCGATATGTCGTATGTCGAATCGGCGGCGCGCTCGATTGCCGAGCATTTGCGCAATGACGCGATCATCGTCAACAAGAGCACGATGCCGGTGGGCAGCGGCGATCTGGTGACGGCCATCGTTAAAGAGCATCTGGTGGACACCTCGCTCAAGGTGTCGGTGGTCTCGAATCCCGAGTTCCTGCGCGAAGGCTCAGCCGTCCAGGATTTCTTGCAGCCGGACCGCGTGGTGCTCGGCTCGACGGACCGCGCGGCGGCCTCAAAGGTTGCGCAGTTGTATCACCCGGTGCGCGCGCCGATGGTTATCACCGACCTCTATACCGCCGAGATGATCAAATACGCCTCGAATGCCTTCCTGGCGACCAAGATTTCGTTCATCAATGAGATGGCGCGCATCTGCGACCGCCTGGGCGCCGATGTGAAGGAAGTCGCCGCCGGAATGGGCTACGACAAGCGCATCGGGCGCGCCTTCTTGGATGCTGGCCTCGGTTACGGGGGCTCATGCTTTCCAAAGGACGTGAAGGCGCTGGCGCACATGGCTGGCGAGGCAGGACTGCACCCGCAGCTGCTGGACGCGGTGATGAAGATCAACGACGACCAGCGCCATGTCGTCATCGACAAGCTGGAGCAGGAGCACGGCGGCCCCGGCAGCCTGAAGGGCAAGACGTTCGCCGTGCTGGGGCTGGCCTTCAAGGACAACACCGACGACATGCGCGAGGCGGCCTCGATCCACATCATCCACTGGCTGCTCGAAGCTGGCGCACAGGTGCGCGCATTCGATCCGGTGGCAACCGAGACGGCGCGACAGGTGCTGCCGAGCACAGGCCTGACCTACTGTGAGGATGAGTATGAGGCCGCGCGCGGCGCCCACGGCGTCCTCGTCATCACAGAGTGGAAGCGCTTCCGTGATATCAACTTCGCCCGACTGCGTGATGAGATGCTCCCGCGCGAGGAGGGGCGCGTGCTGATTGACGGCCGCAATCTCTACGACCCATCGGAGATGCGCCGCCTGGGCTTCCGCTACCATGGCATCGGCCACGGAGCGGAGCGCCGCAACGGCAACGGTCACAGCAATGGCAATGGCCACAGCGATGGGCAAGGCAATGGCGGGATCGCGGCACGCGCAAAGACGGCGACAACCACACGAGCTACACGTCCGGTGGGCAAAGCCAAAGCATCCAGCGGTAGTAACGGTAGCAATGGACGGGGCAAATGACCACGGGAGACGCCGAGTCTTCCCAAGCTTCCGATGCGCCAGCGCCGTCTGACGCATCTGGCGAGCCGCTTCATCTGCCAGCCGCGCCCGTGGTGGTGACCGTGGGCGTGGATTTGGTGGAGGTGGAGCGGCTCGTCCGCACATGGGAGCGATTTGGCGACCACTTTCTCCACAAGGTCTTTACCGCGATCGAGCTGGACCAGGCGAAGGGGCGCGTCCGTCGGCTGGTGGGGCGCTTTGCGGCCAAAGAGGCCTGCGCCAAGGCGTTGGGCACTGGCATCGGCGCGATTCGCTGGCACGATGTCGAGGTCGTCCGGCTACCCTCTGGCAAGCCTGGATTGCAGCTGCACGGGGCGGCAGCCGAGCGAGCGCGCCAACTGGGGCTCGTCGCCTTCGACGTCAGCATCTCCGATACCCACGAGCACGCGATGGCGGTAGTCGTCGGCGTGGGCGCTCCTCCTTTTCCTTGAGCCTTCGACTAGCGTTTGTCTGGTTGGCGTAGCCAGAGCGAAATGTGCGCTGGCTGCATTGTCTCCGAGACCGTCGTTATTAGTTGCCTGGTCAGATCCTCAAGATTGACCTCATTGCGCAGGGTTGAGCCAAAGCTCGCCAGTGTCCTGGCCGCATCGTATTTATGTCGGTAAAATCGCCGATCAACGCCTCTCTGAACGGTACTGCGCAACGGCTGAAAGATTGCCGCAATCAGCAATGTGGTTACCACGATGGCAAAGGTATTCGAGGCATGCGGGACCAGCAGCGTGAGCAGTCTTTGGAGCGCGATGACGACCACGGCATACGTGATCGCCAGCACGGCGGTGACCGAGCCATAGACCAGTGTGCGCCGGATGATGATGTCGATGTCGTAGAGACGGTAGCGCAACAGCGCGACCCCAACCGCCAGCGCGACAAATAAGAAGAGTAGCCCGCTCGCGAAGACGTCGGTGAGCGCGAAGATCGAGTCTGGCGCATTCAGCCCTGGGATGATGGAACGCGCGATGGCTACGCCAATTTCGATGACTACGGAGAAGACCATGGCAAAGACCAGCCACTTTGTTTGTTGCCGCTCGACAGTAGTGTAAAGGCGCCGATAGCGATCGATCTGCACGAGCATGGTGAAGCCAAAGGTGAGGGCGACCGACACCGTCGTGACAATGACAGGCGGCGTGAGTGCAAATGCGAAGATGTTTGTGACCCAGAGAGCGACCACGAGAACGCTCCAGCGCGGCGCAAAACGCCCGTTTGGGAAAGTGAGCAAAAACGTACCCAACGCTGGCCACTGCAGGAAGGTAATGACGATTGACGCGATGTCGAAGATGCCGACAACTGTGGGGGTCAATTGATAGCGCAACACCTGGTACGAACCAAGCAACGTATCGGAGGAGCCGGTTGCGCCAAACGTGATGAGCACGATTGAGACGAACAATCCCAATCCTTGATGCCACCGTCGCCAGGCTATCAACGCCCCAATCGTGAAGAAGATGAGCGACTGAATGATGATAACAATTAATGCCGCGGCTGCATAGGTTTGTAGTGAGATTCCCAGGCGTGCGAGCGTGGCAATACCACTCGGCGCAAGTTGGCCTGTGTTACAATCCTGCCCTGGATTTGCGCTGGTGCAGGGGATCAAGAGATTTTGATAGTAGAATGGCACTGCGGGGACAAATATAGCCGCGTTGATAAGCACGACCAGAATCCAGGCGCCGTGGGCAATCCCCATGCGCCACTGCGGACCACGCCGCTGCGGCCCAGTGTCACCTGACGCGGTATCACGCATTACCGTCATCGTGTTATTGGCCGATCCCATGCCAATCCCCATTCCGCGCAGTACGCTGCCGTTCTGTAGCAAACTGTATCAGATGAGCGTCACGGAATCGTTACGAGAATGGCTACATATCACTGCGGTGGCGGTGAATTCTCGTCTTCGTCGTCCTGCTTGGGGATGGGTGGGTCGTTGGTAATCGAGATGATGACCGCGCCGAGCGTGACCACCGTTAGCAGCACGATTGCCACACCCCAGGGTGTGTACGCGCTGGCGGCGTCCGATACCTGCTGCTGGTAGATACGCAGCCCGGCGAAATCGAGGCTGTTCAACTGGTCCTGCGAGAGGTTGAGTGGCGCCCAGGCCGTCCATGCCTTGAAGGCCAGCGCGAGCGCCGCGACAGCCACCACAATCGGCGCGATGATCCGCTTGCGCTTCCACCATGGCACGCCCGTCGGTCGGTAGAGCAACGCGATGCGCCAGGCCGCCAACAGCAGCGCGACGGCGCAGACCAGCGGCGTAATGACCCATAGCAATACATTATTCGCAGCCATGGCTAGCTCGTCCCGTCACTCGCGAAGAACGCGCGCACGTCCTCGATCTCGGTGGTCCGGCGGGCCGGTGGCAGCGCGGCCAGCACCTCGCGTCCGTAGCTCTTGGTGTAGAGCCGCTTATCGAGAATCGCCATCACGCCACGGTCGTCGCGTGTGCGCAGCAGCCGCCCGATGCCCTGCTTCAGCCGCAGAATCGCCTGCGGCAGCACATATTCGCCGAACCAGTTGACGCCCGCCTCCTTCATCTTCGCCACCCGCGCCTCATGCACCGGATCATCCGGCGGATCGAAGGGCAGCTTGTCGATCACCACCAGCGAGAGCGCCTCGCCTTGCACATCAACGCCCTCCCAGAAGCTCTTGAGGCCAAAGAGCACCGCGCGCGGACTGCTGCGGAACTGCTGAAGCAGCGCGATGCGGTTGAGGTCGCGCCCCTGCACCAGCACCGTATAGTTGTCGTCGCGCAGTTGCACCTCGATGCGCGCCAGTACGCCTTCGAGCGCGCTGAAGCTGCTAAAGAGCAGGAATGCCCGCCCCTCCGACGCCTCGACCAGCGCCGCCATCTCGCGCGCAAGCTCATCCAGATAGGGGCCGCTGGCCGCGCCAAAGGCTGGCTCCTGGCGCAGACGCGGCACGTAGAGCAGCGCGTGCGTGCGGTAGTCGAAGGTATGTGGCAGCACGATTTCGGGCGATTTAGGCAATCCGACGCGCTCGCGGAAGAAGGTGAAGCGGTTATTGACCGCCAGGGTGGCCGAGGTAGCGATGGTCGGGATGCGGTCGAAGAGCTTCTCGCGCAGCAGGTCGGCGACCGAGAGTGGCGCAGCTGACGCGGCAAGCTGGGCTTCGCGACGGCGCCCACCACCTACCTTCTCCAGATAATAAACGCGCTCATCGGGCGACTTCACCCCGAAGACGATACGCGCGTCTTTGGCGAGGCTGCGGGTGCGCTTGACCAGCTTCTCGTAGAGCTGCTCCTCTTTGCCTTCAACGGTGATGGGCCGGTTGCGCTGGAGGCTGGTCGCCAGATCATCTATCGCCGAGGCGAGCGCGAGCCCCTCCTCCAGCGGCTCGCTCAGGTGCTGGCGCCCCTTCGCATCGGGCCGGGCGACGCGGGCGAGCGCATCCCACGCGCGCTGATGAGCGGCCAGCGCCTCCTGCACGACCAGCGGATCGGCGTTCGCGCGCAACCGCTGCTGCGCGAGTAGGCTCTGCACGCGGCCAGGGGCGACGGTGACGGTGAAGGCGCGGGTCGCCTCCTCCTCCAGATGGTGCGCCTCGTCGATGACGATGACATCGCGCTCCGGCAGCAGAAAACCCTCCATCGCGGCGTCGAGCAGCAGCAGGGTGTGGTTGACGACGATCACCTGCGCTTGCCGGGCGCGCTCGCGCATCTCGCGGATGTAGCAGTCGTGGAAGTGGGGGCAGTTGCGCCAGGCGCACTGGTCGCTATCGCCCGCGATACGCCCACGCAGGTCGTTGCGCAATGGGATATCCAGCAGATCGAGGTCGCCGTTCCACTCATTGAAGTCGCCCATCCGCTCAACCATCGCCTTGAAGGCCAAGTCGCCGGTCAGGTGCTGGAACGCTTCCTCCTCGGTGAAGCGGTCGAGGCAGAGGTAGTTGCCCATCCCCTTGACCAGCGCCGCCTCGAATGGAGCGACATGCTTCTGGATGAAGGGAATATCTTTGTAGAACAGCTGCTCCTGCAAGGCTTTATTGGCCGTGCTGATGAGGGCGACTCTGCCAGAGCGGATGATGGGGATGAGGTAAGCGATCGACTTCCCAGTCCCAGTGCTTGCTTCCACGGCGAGATGATTGCCCGATTCGAGCGCATCGGCGACGCGCTGCGCCATCGTCACCTGGGCGGGGCGCTCCTCGTAGCCCGGCAGCGTCCGCGCGAGGACGCCGCCATGCTCGAAGTCGCCCCGCACGATCTCACGCAGCGCCTCGTCGGTCTGTTCTTCGCTCGCCATCGCTCCGCCTGTCTGCTGGTTAGGACATGAGGGAAACATGCGCCTGCCCGGCTAGTGTACCACGCTATGCCAGGCGACATCAGCCGACACGCATTGGCTATTTCCACGGGCAAGAAGTCGAGTCGGAAGCGGGGTGTGAAGTAGCTGGATAGCGAGTATACTGAAATTTCGGGGACGGTTGCGGCATCTGGCAACGTTCGTTTTTGGGAAACGCGCCGTAGCCTGAAGCGCTACGGTTAATCCTGCCCGTTCAGTTTGTCACGCACAGCGAACTGGTCGTAGACCTTTCGCCGCATAGATTCCGCCAGCGCAAATGAGCAGCCCGGTCAGCAGGAGTAGGGTATCTATTGGGCCAAACCGCAGGCCGAGCAATGTCATGGAGAAGCCCCGCAGTACCTCGCCGTCGAGCCAGCCAGCGAGCGTGGAAGAGAGTAATGAGAACGCGCTGATGCTGGTGGAAAAGAGCGCATTCATGCGTCCGATCATGGCGCGTGGCGTCGCTCCGAGCAGCAGCGGCATCATTGCCACGTTGGTCGCGGCATTGACGATGCCTAACATCGTCCACACAGTCAACGCAGGGATGAGATTGGTCTGTCGCGAGAGCAGGACAGTGGTGATTCCTACGGCAAGCAGCGCGTAGACGAACGTTCGGGCAATACCCAACCGTGGCGCAATCTTCGCCGCTAACAACGCACCCACAATCGATCCGCCACCAAAGGCGCATCCGACTAGCCCGTAGAGCGCGGGCGCGGCATGGAGGGATTGTGTGACGAAGAAGTAGTCGAGCGCATGCAGCATGCCCGCACCTAGCATCGCTATCGAAACGGCGAGAGTCACCGTTCGCACAATGCGATTTGCTCTGACGAAGCGCAGCCCATCCCGCAGTTCACCCAATATCCGCAGTCGTATATTCGTGTCGTGCACGGTCGGAGCCTCGCGGTGCGCACAATGAGGTGTGCGAATAGCGAGCAAGGTGCAATATGAGATGACGAACGAGCCACCGTTGAGCACAAGCGCCCATGGAGCACCCAGACCCAGCACGAGCGGCGCAGCCAATGGCGGCCCAACTACCGACGCAATGCTCCACGTCACTTCGCTTAGCCCACTCGCGTGTGGCAGGTCGTTCTCTGGCACAACATCACTGATGAGCGCCAGCAGCGCGGAATTGAAGAACTGACCACAGGCGCTGGCACAGAGCACAGTGAGGTAGATCGCCACCAGCAGCCAGACAGACGCGAGCGGAAAGGTCACCAGAATGAGCAGCAGTGCCACCAGCGCCGCGCGTATCGCATCCATCCGCAGCATTGTACGCCTGGCATCCCAACGATCCACGAAGACGCCCGCGAAGGGGCGCACGAGCATCATCGGCAGCGATTGCGCCAGGAGCAATCCACTTACGGCAAGCGGCGCCCATAGCTGCCCGCGAGCGAGCATGGCAACGACCCATACAACCAGCGCCGTATTGAACATGGCCGTGCCCAGGTCTGTCACTACCTGTCCACTCCAGAGGAGTGCAAAGTTTCGGTTGATTAGCGCGGCACGTTTGGCGTACGTCTTGTGGCGAGCGTGACAGGCGCGCATGCACACAATCCCCCAGCTATAACCTCAGTCGCTCCACGTGTATGTAGCCTAGCTGGCGGGACACTAGAATCGTGCTGGAGGCATGCAAGAGGGATGCAAGCATTGTGTAAGAGAAGCGTTAGTGGCCTGACACAGATGCGATAGGTGTCCGGGTGTGCTGACAGTCATCCGACGTGGTCACAGGTCTGGCGCAACCTGCATACAGTGGTAGCGCGTCCGCAGCGGCTCCGTCTGCTCGTTGTCGTCGATATGCAGGCTGGCTATTCCGACGATGACGCCGCCCTGGCCTTCGATGAGTTGGATGGCCGCCTGAGCCTGCGCGCCCGTCTCGATCCATTCGTCCACCAGCAGCACGCGCGTGCCGGGCTTCAGCGCATCCCGCCGCAGCTCCAGCGTCTTGCGCTGCCCGGTATAGTCCACGCACTCGATGCTATCCACCTCGACAGGCAGCTTGCCGCCCTTGCGGATAGGCACGAATCCGACGCGAGCGTGCAATGCCAGCGCCGTGCCAAGAATGAAGCCGAGCGCGTCGATCCCCGCGACGATATCGAACGCCAGCGGTTCCACCAGCGCGGCCATGTCGTCCACCAACGCCGAGAACGCGGCATAATCGGCGAAGAGCGGCGTGACATCGCAGCGATTGCCGCTCGTCTCGCGGTCAATCAGCGTGAGATAGGGTTGGGCAGATACGGGAATGTCGTTCAATCTAAGGTGTCACCTTCTATGTGGAGACCGGGGCATGCCTGTCTGCCAGCCCGCGCAGGCGGGCTTTGCGGCCACAGGCCCATAGGCGCGACTTCAGTCGCCAGCCGCTTACTCCGGCAGGCCGCGCCGCAGCACCCGCAGCCAGTTGCCACCCATGATGCCCTCGACATCTGCCTCGCTGTAGCCTCGCTCTTTCAGCGCGTCGCCGATGCGGCCCAGGTCGGCTATAGAATCGAGCTCGACGGGGGTAGACGGGACGCCCGCGCCGCCGTCGAAGTCGCTACCGATGGCGGAGTGGCGCGCGCTGCCGGTCAACTGGCAGACGCGGTCGATGTGCTGGACGACGGCATCCAGGTGAACGGGCACGCCGGAGCCACGGACGTAACCGCCGACGAGAAAGGCATTGTGCAGTACCGCGCCGATCACGCCGTCGCGCTCGGCCAGCGCGCGAATCGTGTCATCGCTGAGTTGGCGGTCGGTCGGCACATACTCGCGGCAGTTGGCGTGGCTGGCGATCACCACGCCATTGAAGGCATCCAGCGAGTCCCAGACGCTCTGCTCCGCCAGGTGGCTGATGTCCAGAATCATGCCCAGCGCCTCCATCTCGCGCAGCAGCCCCCGGCCAAGGTCGGTCAGCCCGCCTGGCATCCCGGTGCCACCGGCGTAGCGCGTGCCCCGCCACGCTGGCCCGACGATCCGCAGCCCTTCGGCGTGCCATGCCGCCAGCTCCGAGGGATCGCGCAATGGATCAGCGCCCTCCAGCAGCAGCGCAAAGCCGACCGGACGCTCGTCGGGCGTCGGCGCGGCCTGCCAGTCGGCGACCAGCCCATCCAGCGCGGCGCGGTCCGTGATGATGCTCACGCCAGGCGTGGACTCGGCCAAATCGGCATAGTAGCGGAGTTGCGCCAGGCCATCGTCCACCATCGCCTCAGCCTCGCCGGGGAAGACGAAGACCGTCCCAAAGACCAGGCCGACGCCACCGCGTCGCAGGTCCGGCAGGCCGATCATCGCCGTCTCGGAATGATACGCGCCTGGCTCCCAGGTAGCGGCCTGCTCGATGGCGCGCGTCTCGGCAACGCTCCGGCGCACGTCGCGCCCGTGGTGCAGCACATTCGAGGCGATATCTTCATGCGCGTCGACGATGAACACTGGCGATTTTCTCCTTCAGGATTGTGAAATATCGCGGCCCAGGACGAACCCGCGCGGCTCGATTAACTGGAAGCCGAACCACTCATAGAGCGCGTGGGCGCGGAAATTCTCCTCCTCGGTATTGAGGACGATCTTCCAGACGCGTCGCCGCTGGAAATAGCGCACCGCGTCAGCCATCAGCCGCGTGCCGACGCCCGTACCCCACGCGCGCGGATGCACCGCGATGCGCACCAGATAGCCGGTGACGGCATCCACAGTATTGAACTGGTAGCCGACGATCCCACGCTCATCCTCGGCAACGACGAAATATGGATACGTTTCCGCCACATCGAGTATATCAGCCGCGTCACGCTGCCAGAGCGGCGCAAAGCACGCCTGCTCCACAACCAGCACCCCCGGCACATCATCAGGGGTAAACGGGCGCACGCGCACCTGTGTGTTGCCATCAGATGGTATGGCAAAGTCGGTCTTATCGTAGGAGCGGAGCAGGCTGGTCAGCGTGAAACCGCGCCTGGCGAGGCTATCGCCGAGCCAGTCGTTGTCGATGTCGCCGCCGGAGTAGTAGAGCGATTGCGCGCCGCGTGCCGCCACGTGCCGTACTATCTGCTTCAGCAGCGGATCGAGATACTCCTCGAAGCGCTCGCCCTGGCTCCAGGTGACGCCGAAGCCGCCCAGCCACGCGCTCGGTGGCGCCAGCCAGTTGATGAGCAGGAAGGCTTGCAGCGTCCCGCCCGATACACGACCAAGTGGCCCGGCAGGCACGCTGAATGCGCCGACGGCGGGGAAGCGCTCGACCAACCGTGCGAGCTGGTCGAGGTCAAAGTGGAAGTGCACATACTCCGAGGTATCGAGAATGTGCTGGATGCCGCCCTCATCGGAGGCATGCAGATCGCGCAGAGCCATCACATCCTGCTGCGTCATGCTTACGCCTCCTTACGGATGTCTCAACCGCCCGCATTTCCACGCCGCCCGTGACGGCCGCCATTGGCGCTGGCGCTCGCTCGCGCGCGCGTCTCGGCTGGCTCGCGTACATCATGCGTGCGTGGAGTTCCTACGCCGCCGCCGCTGTAGCCGTTGGTGATGGGCAGACGGCGGTCACGGCCAAACGCCCGCTCGGTGATCTTTACGCCGGGCGGCGCCTGACGCCGTTTGTACTCGGCGCGCTCCACCATCTTCATCACGCGCTGCACCGTCACCGCATCGTAGCCCATATCCACAATCGCGGCGGGCGAGCGATCATCCTCGACGTACGCCTGCAAGATGGGGTCCAGCACCTCATAGGGCGGCAGCGAGTCCGTGTCTTTCTGGTCGGGACGTAGCTCCGCCGATGGTGGCTTGGTAATCGTGTTTTCGGGGATCAGGTCGCGGCCCGCCTGGGCGTTGCGCCAGCGCGCCAGATCATACAGGAATGTCTTGAAGACATCTTTGAGAACGGCGAAACCGCCCGCCATGTCGCCATAGAGCGTCGCATAGCCAACAGCCATCTCCGACTTGTTGCCCGTCGTCAGCACAATCGCCCCGGAGCGATTCGAGAGCGCCATCAGCAGATTGCCGCGGATGCGCGCCTGAAGGTTCTCTTCGGGCAGCGTCGACGACGAGGGGAATAGCTCGAACGGCCCCCGCAAGACATCCAGCATGTCGGCAAATATCGGCTCGATGGGCAGCGTGAGATAGTGAATGCCCAGATTATCGGCCAACGTCTTGGCGTCGTCGCGGCTGCCCTCGGATGAGTAGCGCGACGGCATCGAGACGCCAGTCACCGCGTCGGCCCCCAGCGCGTCCACGGCGATCACCGCCGTCAGCGCCGAGTCTATGCCGCCTGAAAGGGCGATTACCGCCGAGGAAAAGCCATTCTTGCTCACGTAGTCGCGGACGCCGAGCACCAGCGCTCGGTACGCCTCCTCCTCGCGTGAGAGCAGCGGCTCGATCCGGGCGGCGATGGGTGGCGGTGAATTATGGGCATGGGCGGCCTCCCCACCAATAACCAACGGGGCAGCCATGGCGTTCGGACGATCAGCTTTTTCTTTGCGTCGGCGCGGGTCGTGCAGGCGCGTGCGGAAGACATCCTCGATATCCAGGTCAACCAGCAGCAGATCCTCCTCGAAGGCTTTGGCGCGCGCGATCAGCTCGCCCTGGCCGTCGAAGACGACGCTGTTGCCGTCGAAGATCAGCTCATCCTGCCCGCCGACGAGGTTGCAGTAGGCGACGATGGAGCCGGTATCCGAGGCGCGCGTGGCCAGCATCCGCTCGCGTCCGACCTGCTTGCCGACGAAGAACGGCGACGAGCTGAGATTCAGCAACACCTCCGCACCCGCATACGCCTGAACCGTCGGTGGCCCGCCGGGATACCAGATATCCTCGCAGATCGAGACGCCCACCATCACGCCATCGATCACGTAACATGGGGCGCTCTCGCCCGGCTGGAAGTAGCGATCCTCATCGAAGACACTGTAGTTGGGCAAGAAGTGCTTGTGGTAGACATCCAGACAGGCGCCCTCGCGCAGAATCGCCGCGGCATTATAGAGATCGGCGCCGCGGTCGGCAAAACCCACCAGCACAGTCATGCCCGGTAGATCGGCGGTGGCGCGGCAGACATCATCCAGCGCGCGCAGATTATCGGCGACGAATCCTGGCCGCAGCAATAGATCCTCCGGTGGGTAGCCGGGTATCGCCAGCTCTGGAAAAACGGCGATCTGCGCGCCCGCCTTGTGCGCCTCGCGCGCCGCGCGCACGACACGCTCGACGTTGGCCGAGAGCGCGCCGACGGTGACATTGATCTGCGCCAGGGCAATGCGCAGCCGCCGCACCCCGTTCGATGCGCTACGGCTGTTCGCCCCAGTTCGCGCATACATATACTGTCTCCTGACTATGGCAGGCTGGCGGGCGCGCCATCGTCTCCCTATGGTGACGCCGGAGCCGCGATGTGTTTACTCATTGGGGAGGCCTTAGCGCAGGCAACTCCCACTTGACACTGTAGCACGCCGCGGTCCTTCAGGCGAGCGCGTTCCAGGCATCGTTGAGCGCGGCGAACGCGGCGGCAATCGTGGGGTAGGTGCGGAGGGCCAGCGTGCGGTTGTCGCGGAAGAGCGAGAGGAAAAAGACGGCGCGCTCCTCGCCGGGCAGATTCCAGCGCGAGGGATCCCAGTGCTGCACGCCCAGATACGCCTTGAAGGCGCGTTGCGCATCCACCGCCTTCGCCAGCCGACGACTGCGCCCAACGCCGACGATGCCCGCGTCCACATAGGCCTGGGGCGTCTCATCCCACTGCGGCTGGTAGACCGTCGACCAGCGAATGGTCAGTCCATCGGGCGATTTGGGGAGCATGAATCAGCCGCCGACACGCTTGATCTTATAGCCCAGCGCCACCAACCGCGCCTCCACCTTGTCGCGGTGATCGCCCTGAAGCTCGATGTTGCCATCTTTGAGCGAACCGCCTGCGCCGCAGAGCTTGCGCAGCTGCTGGGCGAGCGCGGTGAGTTGGGCGAGGTCGCCGGGAACGCCCGCGATGATGGTGACAGCCTTGCCGCGCCGCTGCTTGCGGTCGAGCGAGAGTCGGACGAAGCCATCGCGCGGGGTAGCGGAAGCATCGCCCATACGTCGCTCCTCGCGGCAGCGGCACTCGCCCTCCGGCTTGCCACATCGGCTGCAGTAGCGAATCTGCCCCGCGCCCGTCGTCCAGACCACCCGCTCATTGCCCGCGCTATTGCCCACTGTGCTACTCCCTGGCCTCGCCTCGTTATTTGCCATTGCGGTGCTCTGCCGGAGTGTAACACATCGGCGCCGTCACACAGCCTTTAGCATGAGTCGCAGGTGCAATCGCTCAGTGTATGTGCCGAATTGTTTGACGACCTGGCCCAGTGCAAGCGCACGATATCCTCTGCCTCGGCAAGTAGTGCCGCAGTGTTTTCGTCGCGAGTCGGGTACCGCGTCTCCCCTGGCTGTGTACCGGTGTATGAGGCGGCCATGCGGGCGCGGAAGACGGCGAGTGCCTGCCGCAGAACGACAGCGAGCGGGCTGGGGTTATGGTGTATCGGCTGGCATTCGCTCGCCAGCCCGTCGTTCTCGGCTTCCCCCACGAGTTGCTGTTCGCGCAGATGGATATGGGTATTCCAGAGTCTCTGGTCTAGCATGGTAATCTCTCCTCCCGAAGGAGGTACGATGGGCTGGTACGGTCGCTTAACAGGGCGAGCGGCATATCTCCTCACGGGCAATCCGCTCCGCCTGTGTCAGCGCGTACCACTGCAATGCCAGCGCCTCGTTCACTGTCAGATGCAGTGTCGCCGCGGTCTGGGCCAGCGAGACGTTGTCGAGAAAACGACTGGCCAGAAAGTCGCGCTCTTGCCGAGGGAGGCTCTCGAAGATGCAGCGGACCAGCGTTGGCAGATCGGGTTGTTCGCGCGCGCGCGTCTCCTTGTCCGACGACTCGAATGGGCCATAGAGCCCGCGTAGATGCTCGGCAGCCACTGATTCCGCTGTCTGCCAGAGTATCTCTTGCAGGCTGCGCCCGCCTGGCAGGCCGCGCGCCTCCCGCAACGACTGGGTACACGCGCGCTCCGTCAGACTTTCCGCGTCTTCCCGGTTGCCCGCGTAGCGATACATGAACTGGTAGACAGCGCGTATCTGGCCCTCATCGATAGTTGCCGGTTGATGAGATGGGGTATCGTCGTCTATATGCTTATCTTGCCCTCGCATCTACGAATCTCTCCTCGCCCGCTCTCCGCGCGGTCCGAATTTACCCGGCGCTACTCTCCCGCGTCAGGGGTTATGGCGCTATGACTTGACCTTCCCCGTTGTGTAGCGCCATCGCAAGAACCGCAGGCGCTCGAGTTCGTGGGCGCTCCAGAGGTCATGGCCCGCCTGATACCGACGCCGTAGCTCGAGCAAGGCGACCCACTCCTGGCGAGAGAACGGATAGACGTTATCCTGTGGCTTCCAGGTCGTCGTCACGGCTGTCTCATCGCTCTTGCCATTCTGCTGATCGTGATACATATCGCTTCTCCAAACAGGTCACGTCCGTGCCGCGGCAAGCGCTCACTGCGGGCGTTGTGTTCATTGCGGTCTGGCAGCTGGTCCTGGAACTTGTCCATGATACGAGCCGCCTCCATCCATAGAGAGTAGCCGGAAGGACTTACAGGAAATGGGACAAATATAACCAGATGCTTACAGTTTGAGGGAGCATCTGAAGAGGCCAGTGGCGAGAGCGAATAACAGGCGTCAGGGAGCGGACGGCGGGAAGTATTGACCGGGGCGCTACGGCTCGAACTTGTAGCCAATGCCCCACACCGTTCGGAGATGGCGTGGCCGAGACGGATCAGGCTCAACCTTTTCACGCAGGCGGCGGATGTGCACCGTTACAGTGCTATCCTCACCGTAGTTATCGTAGTCCCAGACGTGTTCTAGCAACTGCTCGCGGGTAAAGACCTGTCTGGGGTGCGCCGCGAGAAAATAGAGCAGATCGTATTCCTTGGTCGTCAGGCCGACGGGGCTGCCATTGTGCTCGACCTGGCGTGTGTTCGAGTGGATGGTGATGTCGCCGTAGTGCAAATCGCCATCAAAGACCATCGCTGGGACGTTGAGCGCGCCCAGTCGGCGCATGATCGCCTGGACGCGGGCAACCAACTCGCGCGGATTGAAGGGCTTGGTGAGGTAGTCGTCGGCGCCCGCGTGGAAGCCTTCCAGTTTCTCGACATCCTCCGCGCGCGCCGTGAGCATCAGAATAGGGACCGCGCTGACGGCGCGTAGTCGGCGACAGACCTCCAGCCCGTCGATACCGGGAAGCGTCAGGTCAAGTATGACCAGGTCGGGCGGCGTCTTCTCCGTCAGGCGCAGAGCCTCCAGGCCATTTGAGGCCTGCAAGATCAGAAAGCCCTCAAGCTCCAGATATTGCCCCACTACCTCGCGCACGGTCTCTTCATCATCCACGATGAGCACGCGGCGCTGCTGCGACGCCACATCGTGGTTGACTCCAAGCGCATCGCTCGGCACGCGCATCTGGTGGCCTCCCTTCGCCTGCGCGCATGGCGCGACAGCACGGCGAAATCAGGAATGAGCGGCTCGATCTCATAGTGGCAACATAATATCATCTTCTTAACAAACTCTTTCGCCCGATGAACAAATTCTTACATCGCGCAATTGACGCGAGTGGCAAGCGCGGGCTACACTGGCATAGTCTCCCGTTTCGTCTGTTCTTCAGCAGGTTACACGCTGTATCCTTGCACGCTCTATGGTTTCATGCGTCGGACGTTTTGGCGCGCCAGATGGCCGGGGAGACGGTCAGCGTGCTCGTGTGTGATGTAGATGCCCATCGGCCCTCACTCGAAGGAGGGACAAGCGATGTCCTCCCAATCGAAGGCGCCCACACCGCAAACAGCCGCGCCGAGTGAACCGGTAGCGGACGAATCGCCCTCCCATCGGCGCATTGGAGATTCTGCCGAAAGTCAGACACGCCAGCTCACCTTTCTGCGCGCCATCATCGACAACCTGGGCGAAGGAGCCTACGCACTGGATTCGCACGGACGTGTCACGTTCATGAACCCTGCCGCGGAGCGTATGCTTGGCTGGACGGAGGATGAGCTACGTGGCCGCGAGATGCACCCGACAATCCACTTCCAGCACGCCGACGGAACGCCCTATCCCAAAGAAGAGTGTCCGCTGCTTCAAGTCTTGCGGTCGGGCGTCGTCACCACAATTGACGATGACACCTTCACGCGCAAGGATGGCTCGATGTTCTCCGTCGCCTATATCTCGTCGCCAATTGTGATCGATGGCGAGATGAGCGGCGCGGTGCTTGCCTTCCATGACATCAGCGCGCAAAAGGCGCTGAACGAGGCGCTCCGGCGCTCCGAACGCGAGGCGGCGGCGCGGGCCAGTCAGCTCGTCGCGATCTTCGAGTCCATGGCGGACGCCGTGCTCGTCTACGACCGTGAAGGACGAATCTTGCAAACCAATGGCGCGGCATCCTTGCTGCTGGAAACGCAGATGCCGCCTGGCATTGTAGCCGACACGCTTGACGAGCGGAACCACTACGTCACCTATCTGGATGAGTCGGGACAGTCTCTTGCCGACGAACAACGTCCTGCGAAGCGAATACTCGGCGGCGAGGTGATGCGTGGCGCCAACGCGATAGACCTCATCGTGCGCTCGCACGAGGGGCAAGAAGTCATCATGAACGTCAGCGGGGCGCCAATACGAGACACGGATGGAAATGTCGTCGGCGGCGTGCTGATCGGACGTGACGTTACGCAGCGTCGCTGGCAGGAGCGCCAGACACGTGAGGCGCTCAATGCATTGATGGCCATGGCCGAGGCGCTGGTAGCGAGCAGCCTAGATGACGTGGAAGGCCCGTCGTCTGGTTCGCCAGTCTCTCCCAACAGCGTAGCAAAACAATTGGCCGTGCTCACGCGAGCCGTCATGGGGTGCGAGCGGGTCGCCATTGTTGCCATGGAGCCAGAGACGGGTGAGATGCACGTAGCGGGAATGGCAACCTTGTCAGCGGAGCAGGAGCGCATCTGGCAGGCGAACTGGCCGCGAGCCGGGCGCATGAGCGATTTTCTCACCCCCGCGCTGATCGAGCGGCTCAAAGCGGGTGAGGTGATTGCCATTGACCGGACGCAGCCGCCCTTCAACCGCTGGCCAAATCCCTTTGGGTCGCGCACGCTCGTCGTCATCCCCCTCCGGGTGGGCGGTCGTCACCTCGGCGAAATGTCGCTGGATTATGGCGCAACGACACGGCAGCCGACGGCGGATGAGTTCGCGATGGCGGGAGCGGTCGCCAAGCTGGCCGCGCAGATTATCGAACGCGAGCGGCTGGCGCGTGACCGCGAGATCGCCCGCGCCAATGCCCTCGCCCTGGCCGAAACGGCCCGGCGCATGGACGAGTTCTTGAGCGTCGCGGCGCACGAGCTGAAAACGCCTGTCACCAATGGCATGCTCACCACCACATTGGCGTTGGACACCCTGCGACAATTCATCGTTCAGGTGGGGGCAACCGATGAAGCAGCAAGCGATGCGCTGGCATATATTCAGGGGCTGCTGGAGCGGACCGAGGCCCACATGGACCGCCTCAGTCGGCTGATCGTTGACCTGCTGGACGTCTCGCGCATCCGCGCTGGCAAGCTCCAACTGCGGATGGCGCCGTGCAATCTGGC
Source organism: Ktedonobacterales bacterium (assembly GCA_036557205.1). Taxonomy (GTDB): domain Bacteria; phylum Chloroflexota; class Ktedonobacteria; order Ktedonobacterales; family JADMIN01; genus DAHUXT01. The sequence continues at coordinate 76,773 of DATBIB010000043.1, forward strand.
CGCTATTGCGCGCGACGTGGTCGAGGAGCAGCGTCAGGTTGCGCCTGGTCGCGATATCCACATACAACTGCCACGCAGATCGCGACCGGCGCCCATCGTGCTGGCTGATGCTGATCGCATCCGGCAGGTCGTCGCCAACTATCTCACCAATGCGCTCAAATACTCGCGCGGCGATCTACCTGTGCATGTGCGCCTGCTCATCAAGGACGGCTGGGCGCGTGTCTCTGTACGCGATGAGGGGCCGGGCGTGCCATCTGCTGAGCAGCGCCGCGTGTGGGAGCGGTTCTATCGCGTGCCGGGGGTGCAGGTTGTGAGCGGCTCAGGCATCGGCCTGGGACTCGGACTGCACATCAGCCGAACGCTCATCGAGCAGCACCAGGGTCGTGTCGGCCTGAGCAACGCACGAGGCGGTGGCGCGATCTTCTGGTTCGCCCTCCAACTCGCGCCCGATGCCACCTGGATAGATGGATAGAGAAGAGGGTTTCCAGAGCCGCTTCGGCGCCACAACCGTTGGGATATGGTTCCCCCTCTCCTACAAGGAGAGGGGGCAGGGAGTGAGATCAGCCTTACCGTCTGGCTGGCTGGGCGAGTGATTTTGCCAGGAAGTGGCCAGTGTAGGACGCCTCCACCCGCGCGATCTGCTCCGGCGTACCCTCGGCCAGCAGCTCGCCGCCACGGTCGCCGCCCTCCGGCCCCAGATCGAGCACCCAGTCCGCCGCCTTGATGACATCCAGATTGTGCTCGATCACCACCACCGTGTTGCCAGTATCCACCAGCCGCTGCAAGACCGCCAGCAGCCGCTCGACATCAGCAAAATGCAGTCCAGTCGTCGGCTCGTCCAGAATATACATCGTCCGTCCCGTGGCCCGACGCGAAAGCTCCGTCGCCAGCTTGATGCGCTGCGCCTCGCCGCCCGAGAGTGTCGTCGCGGGCTGGCCCAGCCGGATGTAGCCCAGGCCGACATCGTTGAGCGTGCTCAGCTTGTTGGCGATGGATGGCACCGACTCAAAGAATGGCAACGCCTCCGCCACCGTCATCTCCAGCACATCGGCGATAGACTTGCCCTTGTAATGGATCTCCAGCGCCTCGCGATTGTAGCGTTTGCCCTTACAGGCCTCGCACGGCACGTAGACATCTGGCAGGAAGTTCATCTCAATCGTCAGAATGCCCTCGCCCTTACAGACCTCGCAGCGTCCGCCCTTCACATTGAACGAGAAGCGCCCCGGCTGGTAGCCGCGCAACCGCGACTCCGGCACCTGCGCGAAAAGTTCGCGAATGGGCGTGAACGCGCCGGTATACGTCGCCGGATTCGAGCGCGGCGTCCGCCCAATCGGCGACTGATCGATATCAATCACCTTGTCCAGATACTCCACGCCCTCGATGTTATCGTGATCGCCGGGTCGCGCATGCGCCCGATTGAGCTGCTGCGCCAACCGCTTATAGAGAATCTCGTTGATGAGCGAGCTTTTGCCCGAACCCGAGACGCCCGTCACCACCACAAAGCGGCTCAGCGGAATCGCCACATCGATGTTCTTCAGATTGTTCTCTCGCGCGCCGCGCACAACCACGAATTGTCCGCTGCCGACGCGCCGTACCACCGGTATCGGAATCGAGCGCTTGCCTGAGAGAAACTGGCCGGTCAGCGACTTTGGATTGGCCGCGATCTCCGCCAGCGTGCCCTCGGCCACCACATAGCCGCCATGCTCGCCCGCGCCCGGCCCCATATCGATGATATGGTCGGCGGCCTCCATCGTCTCCTCGTCGTGCTCGACGACGATCAACGTATTGCCCAGTTCACGCAGCCGCATCAGCGTGCGAATCAGCCGGGCGTTGTCGCGCTGGTGCAGGCCGATGCTCGGCTCATCCAGCACATAGAGGACGCCCATCAGGCTGGAGCCAATCTGTGTCGCCAGTCGGATACGTTGCGCCTCGCCGCCCGAAAGCGTCGTCGCCGAGCGGTTCATCGTCAGATAGTCGAGGCCGACATCCACCAGGAACCCCAGCCGCGCGCGAATCTCCTTCAGAATCTGGCGGCCAATCAACTGCTCGCGCTCGGTCAGCGGCTCGATACCGCTCAGATCGTCGGGACGTAGCTCTTTGAGCAGCTTCAGGTTGACCCGTCCGCTCACCTTGCCGTTACGCCCGTTGCCATTTACCCCATTCACGCCATTCAATCCGTGCGCATCTACAGCAGCCGCCACCCCGGCGGTCAGCGCGTCGAAGTAGCGGAGCGCGTTGATGATCGAGAAGTCGCCCACCTGGACGATATTGCGCCCGCCAATCGTGACCGAGAGGCTTTCGGGCTTGAGCCGTGCGCCCTTACACGCCGGGCATGGCCGCGCCGACATATACTGTTCGATCTCTTCGCGCCCATGCTCCGAGGCGTCCTTGTATCGCCGCTCCAGATTGGGAATCACGCCCTCGAAGTTGCTCGAATACTGCCGCCGCACGCCCTGGCGATTGCGATAGTAGAACGTTACTGAGACACCCGAACCGCGCAGCACGACATCGCGCGCCTCGTCGCTCAGGTCTTTCCACGGCGTATCTAGGCTGAAGCCATGCTTCTCCGCCACCGCGCCCAGCAGCGTCGTATACCACTGGCTGGTGCTGGCGAAGCGGCTCCACGGCAAAATCGCGCCTTCGGCGATGCTCAAATCGGGGTTCGTGACCACCAGATCGGGATCGATCTCCAGCTTCGTGCCAAGACCGGTGCATTCCGGGCAGGCGCCATGCGGATTGTTGAAGCTGAAGCTGCGCGGCGCCAGATCCTCCAGGCTCGTGCCATCGTAGGGGCAGGCGAAGCGCTCGGAATACATCCGCTCCTCGCCGTCAATGATCGAGACCAGCAGAACGCCGTTGCCCAGCTTCAGTGTCGTTTCCACCGAATCGGCCACACGGTTGCGCTGGCTCGCCTCGGGGTCGGTCTCGGTCTGGGCGCTCTCAGCCACATAAGCGACGGGCCGCTCGGCTACCAGCCGCAGGTTTGACCCGGAGTTGTTGGCTTCATCGCCAGCATGACGAATGACCAGCCGGTCTACCACCACTTCGAGCGTGTGGATCTTGTACCTGTCCAGCTCGATCTCTTCGCTGAGGTCGCGTACCTCGCCATCCACCCGCATGCGCACATAGCCCGCGCGCCGCATCTCCTCGAAGACATTGTGGTACTCGCCCTTGCGCCCGCGCACCAGCGGCGCCAGCAGCATCAGCCGCGTGCCATCGGGCAGCGAGGTGACGGCGTCGATGATCTTCTCCACAGACTGCTGGGTGACCTCACGCCCACAGACGGGGCAGTGCGGATGGCCGATACGGGCGTAGAGCAGGCGGAGGTAGTCGTAAATCTCGGTGACGGTACCCACCGTCGAGCGCGGATTGTGGGACGTGCTCTTCTGGTCAATCGAGATGGCGGGCGAGAGGCCGTCGATATGGTCTACGTCCGGCTTATCCATCTGCCCGAGGAACTGCCGGGCATAGGACGAGAGCGACTCGACGTAGCGCCGCTGGCCCTCGGCGAAGATGGTATCGAACGCCAGGCTGCTCTTCCCTGAGCCGGAGAGTCCGGTGATGACCACCAGCTGGTCACGCGGAATCACGACGTCTATGTTCTTGAGGTTGTGTTCGCGCGCGCCGCGCACGACAATCCGATCCTGAGACATGGGCGCCCCTCAATGATGTATCTCACAGGGAATAACAACAGATAATGCCAGATGTGTTTCAGCGTGCAATGACAGACGATGCCAGATGAAAACCGCCCGGCGGGAGGACGCGATATCGCGCCTTCGGGCAGCATCTCAACCTGTATATTATAGAACGCCTGTACAACAGAATCAAGCTGAACCACACGCGCCGACGACCCCAAAAGAGGCTTAAGATAAGCATTCTCATCGTAGCAGCGCAAACCGGAAGCGCTCCCAAAAGTCCTGTCATAATGAGCGAGCAGATGGAGCCATTCGCAAAGCTACAAACGCTCCAGTGGAATCCAGCACAGACTGTCGCGGTTCATAATACCCTCGCTGAGCGAGGAGCTCCATCGTGGCACGGTGAGTCCGGAACTGGCGCCCAGCGTACCATGGTGATCATCGGATGTCGGTCGGTCACAGGCAAAGACGATGGCGGGAGGTGCATTGATCCCGACAGAGGCTATCCGTTGCGCCCAGATGGGATTCCCGCAGCCAAAGCCGCTTACTGCCTGCGCGGTGTCGCGAACCAGATATTGGAGATGATCCGCGAATCCGATGAACGGGACGACGTAGACAGCGCTGTGCCCTGCCGCATTGGAGACGAAGGACAACGATCGCCCATCCGGCGACCATGACGGGTTCCAGGCCGGAGTGTACCCATTGAGAAAGCGCATCTGCCCGGAGGAATGAGCATCGGGCAGGCAGTCCGTCGTGGGGATCGCGACAATTCCATGCTGATCGCGCTGATAGGCGAGGTAGCGGCCATCCGGGGAACAGGCAGGCCAGCCATCTCGACCATCGTTGGTGATGGTGCGTGTGCGTGAGCCATCGCGTGCGACGGCCATCAATCCCCCAGGGCTGTTATAGAGAAGCCATTGCCCGCTGGGTGTCCATGTCATGGCGCCGCACTTACACTCCATAAGCCTCTGTGGGCCAAGTCCGGCAAATGTCGGCCAGCCATCCGCCCCTATCACCAGTGTCGCCATATAAATGGAAGCAACCTGATTGCTATCTTTGGCAACGAAGGCAATCTGGTTGCCCCGCGCGGTGAATGCGGGCGCCGTGATCGAGTTGGTCCCTTGCAAGAATTGAGTGACCTGTGACTGCCCATCGACGACATTTTGTGGCGGCCAGAGCGCACGCCATGCGCCACTACGTAGGCTTACCACCACAAGGATCGGCGGTTCGCGCGCTATCCCCTGACGAGCTATCAGCCAGCCAGACAACCCCGCGCCGCTCCATGTCAGCGTACTGACGAATGGTGGCGTCCCTGTGGTAATGAGGCAGGCAAGGAGGACCGCGATGACGGCGACGACGCGAACCCAGAGTCTCCACTGACGCATGAATCGGGGCGGCCGGAACGTGCGCGATTGGGTTGTCGCATCTCGCCCCGGGAGGGTCGTTTCGTCGGTGTAGAGCGGTGCTGGAATATCGTGGGAATATGCTGGCGCTGGATCGAGACGTGCCGCCGGTGGAGCAGATGTCTGGCCTGGCGGCGCCACATCCAATGGGGTTGTGGGCAGGCGAATCTCCTGGCGATCCGCCACCGGCTCTGGTGGTGTCTTCGCTAACTCCCTCAGCGCCCTGAGAACGATGGGATCGTCGGGATCGGTCAGGTGCGCATAGAGCGCGTCGAGCACGGCAGCCTTGGCATTGCCATACGTTCTCTCGCTGTATCCTTGACGCACAAAAGGATCGTCAAAGAGTGGCTCATCGGGCCTCCGCCGCAGACCTGCTGGATTGCCGACCCGCTTGCGCTCCGCTTTTGCACGCTTGCCAATAGTGTACAGCTCTTTGATGCTCTTCGGTCGCTGCAAACCCGCGTCATCATCCCAGGAATAGAGAAGCGCCATGAGATGCCATTGGCGCGGTTTCGCGCACTGTGCGCACTTTTCATTAGCGCATGCGGCCTTTTTGGAGCTTTTGCGAAACTGACGGTTGTGATCCTCGATCAATCGCCACGCGACGGCTCGTAGCGCATGTCCCCGCTCCGCGGCAGAGTCTGGCCGGAGTGGAGCGCTAAGGTCGCTGGCGAACAAATCTTCCGTGATGAGCCAGGAGCCGACTTCCTGGTCACTTAGCGTCGTGTTGAAGATGCGGGCAAGTTGTCTGCGCGGATTTTCCGCCTGCTGACGATGGTCAGCCATGATTCGCCCTGCCAATTCTGCTACACACGGAGAACAGCGTGCGGCCAGGGCATACTGAGACAATGCCCTGACGTCCGATGTGCCGCTTTTCGTTTGCTTGCGCTGCTGTATTTTTGGCATACGGCAAGCCCGGAAATCAAGCGAGACACTGCTTCTCGTCAGCGCTGAGAGATTTGCTTCTTTTCATGGAACAATTGCCGCTTTTCGCCTTGAAAAAGCGTTGTCGAACCTGACACACACTCCTCTTGTCAGTATTCTGGGCATGAGGGCAGGGAATGCCCAGACATCCGCGGATAGTGGTATCTGGATCGGCGCGCGCTCTGTATTGAGTGTCGCCGCTAACGAGAACGACAAGGGTAGTAACATGGTGGCTCATGAGGATGAACATGAACGGTGGCAAAGTCAGCATATCTGGCATTGGAGCGATCACCATCACCAGTCCGGGAGACGCGGTTCTAGTGACTCTGTCTTACTCCCCGAGCTCCGCGGTGCTCGTGTACGCCTACGCCCACTTGAACAAGGTGACGAGGTACAACTGCACATCTGGGCAACGGATACGCGCGAAATCTCGCTGTGGCGCGAGGAGTGCAGAGTAGAGGATTTCAAGACGTTCGCCAGGCAGCTGCATGCCTCACTGCTGGCAAGTGAGCCACATATGATCGTTGAAGGGTTGCATTCTGGCCGGATGATCGGCTGGGCCTATGGCGATCAGGTGTCAACCACGCACCAGCGCTGCCGCATGCATGTCTATGTCATCCCTGAAGCACGGCGCTACGGCGCGGGCGCAGAGGCAGGCATTCTCTTTCTCGACTTCCTCTTTGGCTGGCTCGGAATGCACAAAGTCTTTGCCGAGCCACTGCTCGCACAGAGTAGCACGATTCAGCTTGCATCCCACTGGGGATTCCAGGTAGAGGGGATACTCAGGGAAGAACGACGTGCGGGCTGCCAGTATCACGACACGGCACGATTGGCATTTCACCGCGCTCGCTGGCAAGAAACGATCACCGATGACAATGAAGACGTGAGCTATCGCTTGAAGCAGGTGAGGGGTCTGCGCCAAACACATGAGATGTTTTTCCCCAACCGTGATGATCCCCAGCATCTCTAGGATACAGATGCGGCCGATCCCTGCTCTATACATGAACAGGGATCAGTCATTGCCGCTTCATAGCGACCGACATTGGTATCTTGACTTTTGCGAACAGCGCCACTTCGCCTTGGGCGACGCCACAAAAAATGCTCCCTCTTCGGGAGGGTAAAACGGGGAGATATCCTTAGCGGTCGGTAGTGTTGGTGTTGCGGTAGCGTCGCCGCATCTGGCGCATGCGGATGCTCGTGGTCAGCCGGGAAAGTGGATTCGAGCGTACTGGCCTGATACGTACCACGTTATCGGAGCTGGGCGACCGACGAATACGGCGCGAGGGGAGACTCACGCCACGAAACCGCGCCCACCAGCCAAACGCGACGCCCACTGCAAAGAGCAGGAAGCCGCAAAACGCAATTAGACCGCTGACCAGTGTCGCTTCGAGTTGGTAGAAAGCTAGCCCGGCGCCCACAAGCGCCAGCGCGATGCCCACCAGCATCAGGGTGACAGGCAGTTCGAGGTGAGGGGTCCACGAGACACGTGGGCCGCGGGGACGACGCGTGGCGGGACGCTTGAACGGGCGGATGCGCTCCCCCAGGTCGTGTTGAGGCTCACTTCCCTCGAGGTTGCGCAGAATCTCTTCGATTTCTCGCATATACTTATCAGGCATAGCGACACCTCCGGGAGCAGCCATTCGCGGGCCGACTGCGCCTGGCCACTGCCTGCACCCTGGTACGTAGTATAGCCCGTCAAGCTACCCAGGGCAAGCGCCATCTTACCTACCCCTGGCGAGTCCTGGGAGGGAATGCGGATTGTTCAGGCCATCAGCGCCGTCATCACCGAGGACTTTAGCAAGAAAAGCGCCATCAATTCCACGACGGCAAGCACTGTCAGTCCGGTGAACAATGGGAAGAACTGACGCCACGTAGTGAACCGGCCAAGCTGGTTGGTGAGGCCAAGCCCTAGGACCACGTTCACCAGGGTAAGCGCAATCACCAGCCCCGCCGAGCTCACTATCGCCACGGGATAGAGGATAATCGGCTCAACCGAGATGACCACGAAGAAAGCGATGGTGAGCAGCGGCAGCATCAGCGCCAGCTCGCCCAACGAGTCGAAAGACGAGCGCGGATCGTCGGTGCGCCAGACCAGCCCGCTGGCGGTCGGCACGATGATCGCCGCCATCGCCGTCCCCGCGCCGAGACCGGTCAGCAGGCGCAGCCAGTTCACTGGTTGGTAGAGATGCGGCAGGCCCAGGTCGAGGAAGAGCGAGTTGAAGCCATCGACACCCATCAGCAGGACGGCCAGCCCCAGCACGATCATCACCGAGAGGCGCGGCAGGCGCGAGACGCGCAGCCGACGAGACGCCGCCAGGTAGAGGAAGGTCGTGGCGAAGCCAAGATAGATGCCTGTGTTGCGGGCGCAGAGCGGAAGCTGCTCGCCGCCAGGGAAGAAGGAGTGGCCCGGCATCTGCGCACAGATACCGCCGTCGAGGGCGCGCAGACGGTCGATCAGCGTTGCCCCTGGGAAGACGGCCAGCCCCACCAGCGCCAGCGCGTAGCCCACCAGCAGCCCTGCCACCAGCCACCACGGCGGACCACCACCTGCCACACGGTCCGCTCTCGCTGGGGCAATGCTCATTCCACTCTCCTCATACCAGCCACGAAGGCACGGGAATCCACGAGTTCACGACCAACAGCCAGTTCATCAGAATCATAACACCCATGACTACCAGCAGTAGCCCAGTTAGCGCCTCGATGAGCCGCGACCAGCGCCGCAGCCGCGCCAGCAGTGGCGTCAGACGGTCGAAGGCGAGACCCAACGCGAGAAAGGGCAGGCTCAGCCCCAGCGAATAGACCGCCAGCAGCAGCACCCCCGCGCGCAGCGCGCCGCTCTGCGCCGCCAGCGCCAGAATCCCCGCGAGAATCGGCCCGACGCAGGGCGTCCAGCCGAGGGCGAAGATGACGCCGACGACGAACGACGTGGCATACCCCGGCTTGCCCATGCGCAGTGGGATGCGCCCGGCGCGGTCGAGCCAGGGCAAGGGCAGCAGCCCGGTGACATAGAGGCCCATCGCGATTAGCACAATGCCGCCGATCTGCCGCAACAGCGCCACGTGCGCGGCAAGCAGGCTGCCCAGCTCGCTGGCGGTCGCCCCAAGCGCGATGAAGGCGAGCGAGAAGCCGCCGACAAAGGCCAGCGCCATGGTAAAGGCAATCTGCCGGGTGCGCAGGCGCTCGGCCCGCTCGGCGGTCGCAAGCTGCCAGACGCTCGGCCCCACCAGCTGCGCGATGTAGATCGGCGTCAGCGGCAGCACGCACGGCGAGACGAACGAAAGCAGCCCCGCCAGAAACGCGCCTGTCAGCCCGGCCCACCCAATCATCGCGCCACCCTTCGTCACATCACGGCAAGGTTTGAACAGTCTCGGCCTTGAAAGGCCGGGGTAAGGACGGCGATGGGCATAAATGCCCCTCAGAGCTTCGTCCTGCTCGCCCGAGAGGGCGAGACGACCATTTATGGCCGAGAGAGGAAACCATCAATTGTCGGGCACCGTCGCTTTGAGAATATCGGGCGCGCGCGTGAGCAGCTGCGCCGCCGCGATTCGGGTGACCACCTCGTAGAACACAACGGCGTAGAGCACGGACGCTGGTAGGGTGACGATCAGCCATTCCGGGTGAGACAGAATCAGCGGCAACAGCAGCGCCGCCGCGACCGGAGCAAGCAGCGCATAGGTTGCCATGGTCGCGAAGATCATCAGGATCGTGCGCAGGCAGCCATTTCCCGACGCCGCGAAGTTCCCCTGGCCCATCCGCATCCGCCGGACGCGCATCGGAATGAAGACGGAGATCAGATTGCCGCAGCCCATCAGCACCAGAATCCCCGCGATGCCGTAGCCCAGCGCCATCGGCACATTCGACCACGCGCCACCCAGCGCCGCCACCAGCACCGTCATTAGCACCGCCAGGCTCCCCGCGACGACGCCCACCGCCAGATTCTTCCCTCTGAGAATATCCAGCGGCCTGACCGGGAAAAGAAAAAGGGTCTGCAAGCCCTCGCGCTCCAGTCCAAATGCATTTTGGGCCAGATTGAGCGTGATGAGCAGCGACGGCAGCGGCGCAATGAAGACCTGCCAGGGCGCGATTGGGATGCCCAGTCCACCGTCAGGGCTAGTCAATTCAACGCGACGCCCGCTGAAGATGCTGGGAAGCATGACGAAGACCAGCAGGAAGAGCGTGCTGACCAGCGACGCCTTGATCTGTGGGTCGCGCCAGAAGTAGCGCCGATCTTTATCGGCGATGGCCAGCGCTGGCCCTGAGAACGGCCCCCAGCCGCTACGTCCCGAGCCTGCTTCAGCGGCTGCTCCCGCGACCGCGACACCGCCATTGCCGCCAGCAGCCGCGACGCCCGCACGCCCGCGACGCGAACGACGACGCACGCCCACGCCAGCGCCCGCCGACTCCGCCGTGGTAATGCCGCGCTCCAGCACCCAGGCCCAGACGACGATCATCACCGCCGCCAGCGCCAGCATGACGCCGAGCCACGGCAGCGCCGCCACGTAACTGCCCTGATCGGCCAGGATGATCGCCCGCGCTCCGAATCCCGTCGGGAGCCACTGGAGATAACGCTCCAGATGCCAAGAGGCGAAGTCGCCGGGACGGAAGCCGATCATCGCGCGGCTGACAAACTGGTTGATGAGCGCGCACGAGACGCCGAAGAGCGCGAAAAATACCACCATCAAGTCACGGAAGCGGCGGCTGCGCAGAATGCCCATCAGCGCGGCCAGCAGCAGCTGGCTGGTAGTGACGATCAGCACGTAGACGAGCGCCAGCGCCACGACTGTTATCAGCACGGCGGGCAGCGAGGCGTGCCAGCCGACGATGACGGCGGCCAGCAGCGCCAGAATGATGATCGTGCTCATATCGAGCAGCGTCGCCAGCAACAGGCTGACCATCTGCTCGCCGCGGGTCAGCGGATAAGTCTGGAGCTTGGTGACATCCAGCCCCTCATTCAGGGTGTATTGCATTAGCGGGAACGCTGCCCAGGCGACCCAGAGGCCGACGAGCACGATGTAGAGCAGCTGCGCCGCGTCGGGGCGGTCGAGCAGCAGATAGCCCGCGGTCGTACCGAGGCCAAGCACCGCCGCCAGCCCCAGCAAAAAGATGGCAGTAAAGACGAAGCCGACGATCTGCCGCGCCGACTGCGAATGGCCGCGCACGGTCAGCTTCCAGCGGAGCCAGAGCAGCGCGCGGACGTGGTCCCAGCGCAGGCTGAATCGGCTGGCCATCGGGCGCGCGCTGTCCTGAGTTTGTTGTGGCGCGGCTGCTATTCCAGCCATTCCAGCCCTCCCTCGCGGGTATTGGCGCCGACCAGATCAAGGAAGACATCTTCCAGCGTGCCGCCGCTATCGCCCGCACGCTGCCGCAGATCGGCCAGTGTGCCTTCGGCGATGAGCTGCCCTTGCTTGACGATCCCGACGCGGGTGCAGAGCCGCTCCACCACGGCCAGAATATGCGAGCTGAAGAAGATCGTCGTCCCGCTATTCGTCAGATCCCGCAGAATATCGGCGATCACCCGCGAGCTGACGGGATCGATCCCCTCGAATGGCTCGTCGAGAAATAGCACCGCTGGCCGGTGGATCAGCGCCGAAGCCAACGCGATTTTCTTGCGCATGCCGACCGAGTAGTCGATTACCAGCTTATCGGCGTCGTCGCCCAGCATCAGCACGTTGAGCAGCGACTCGGTGCGGCGGGCCACCTCGTCGCGCGGCAGGTTATAGAGCCGCCCGGCGAACTGGATCAGCTCGCGGCCAGAGAGGCGGTCGTAAAGGTTGAGTTGCTCGGGCAGCACGCCCATCTGCAGCTTCGCGCGGATCGGATCACGCCAGACATCCACGCCGCCGACCCAGGCCTTGCCCGCCGTGGGACGGAGCAGCCCCACCAGCATCTTGATGGTGGTGGATTTGCCCGCGCCATTGGGGCCGAGAAAGCCAAAGAACTCGCCACGCCTGACGGCCAGCGTCAGCCCGTTGACGGCGACCTTCTGGCCGAAGGTGCGCGTCAGACCAAGCGTGGCGATGGCGGCGTCTGGCGGCGGGAATGCGGCTGACGGATAGGGCGCCGGAGCAGTTGCCTGCGCGGCGGCGATATCAGCTGGAGGCTGGTTATACGGTGGTAGGCTCATGAGCATCCTTTGCAATGTGTTCGCGTGGTACATCGAGAAACGATTGCGCCAACATGAAGATGCGCACACATTGACACTCCGCCGGGGCTAAAGCCCGATGGATTCTCAGTTCTCCGACGCGGCCAACGCCACGCCTCCCTGACGGCTTTGCCCAAGCCGCTCTATATTCTTCGCCTCGTTGTGGTCGCGATGGAGCGATGTTCCGCAGTCCGGGCAAGCATGCCAGCGGACGGATAATTCCTTCTTGACCACCGCGCCACAGCCAGAACACGTCTGGCTGGTATAGGCTGGGTTGACGGCTACAACTGAACGACCGGCGCATGCTGCCTTGTGGTTCAGGATGCTCAAGAACTGTGACCACCCGGCGTCCGCAATAGACTTGGCGAGGTGGTGGTTCTTGAGCATGTTGGCCGCCTGCAAATCCTCATGATAGATCACATCGTAGTTGCGCACGAGTTGGAGCGCTGACTTGTGCTGGAAATCCTGGCGCTGGCGACGTACTTTCTGATGCGCCTTGGCGAGCAGCTTCACCGCCTTGCACCTGCGGTTGCTGCCCTTTTTGCGACGGGCTACCTTGCGCTGTGCGGTCTTCAGGCGGCGCTCCGCCTTGCGATAGCAGCGTGGATTGTGGATCATCGTGCCATCCGCCAGGGTAGCGAACGATTCCAGCCCCAGATCAATACCCGTTTCTTGCCCGGTTGGCTCAAGCGGCTGTGTTGGCACGTCCGCGCAGGAGATGCAGACATACCAACCATCCGCCTCTCTAGAGATGGTGACCGACTTGGGTGTCCCTTCCAGGGGGCGAGACCACCGCACCACCATGCGCCCAATCTTGGATAGCACGATGAAACCATTATCGAGTATCCCATCGAGTCGCGCGCCGTTGCCAAACTCTTTGTACGTGAACGAGTTGTAGCGTTCTTGGCCGTGAAAGCGGGGGAAGCCTGGCGTCTGGCCTGCCTTCACCCGGCGAAAGAAGGCCTGATAGGTCTTTTCGAGCCGGGCCAGCACATCCTGTAGGACGTGGCTGTGGATAGCCGCGTACTCCGGCATCGCTGCACGCAGGTCTTTCAGTTCCGCCTCTTGCTCATACTGTGAGCGGAAGACGCCGCGTTGACGGTAGAGGGTGATGCGTTGCTCCAATGCCGTGTTGTAGAGCGTGCGACAGCGCCACAAGACTTCTTCAAGCTGGCGTTCCTGTGCAGGCGTCGGCTTGAGTTTGTACTTATAGGCTTTGCGCACCGTCTCCACTTAGCGCTTCTCCCGTTCCTCCTGTGCCTGCACCCGCTGCAACTCATCGGCCACAAGACGGTCGAGTACCTGTACCATGCGCTCACCAGTGAGCGCCGCAACAAGCCGCAACGCACGCAGGGTGCGCGTCCAGATGCGAATGGTTTGATATTCAGGCGGTGTATACATGTCGTAATTATACGACATGCCGAACCGTTGTGCAAAGGCTAAGGCCCTGTTCTGTCATTGTAGACTACGACCGCCAGGGCTATCGGTTGCCTTGCGTTGCCTTGCCGCGCGACGTACGCCGCCACGTGTCCTTGCGGCAGGCGGGCGCGTGTGCTACACTGAAGGCGCTGTCACTGCTGACCACTGGCCCCCATAGCTCAGTGGATAGAGCACCGGCCTCCGGAGCCGGGTGCGGGCGTTCGAGTCGCCCTGGGGGCACCCAAGCAATCAGGCTTAATGAATCCCCATAAGCCGCTGATTCCTTTGCCGTCGTTCGTTTCTCCTCCTCATTATCAGGTATGACACCAATCTGGTATCAGGTCATTGTGCCCAGGGATGGCGAAACGAATCATCATTTGATGTCTCTTACTATGCTGGTTGCCACTGTTTTTGAACAGTGCGTTTGAGCAAGGAAGAGCAGATTGAGCAGTGCTCTTCATCGAGTAGGAGAGTACCTCTGCGTGGTGTCGAAATCGGTCCTCGCTTACATAGTCACTGTTTTTGGAGTGTTGAGGGTTATGTTCTGAGCAAATAGAGACAGCAATCAGCAGGTGTGATATAGTAGCCGTACCTACGTGTGGCTAGCAGCATTCCGCGGCACGTGTTCGTGCTCGAGTGCTAGAAAGCGAGGGTGCTATGAAGTTGCGGCTTTTCGGACGAAGAGAGCAGCGACATATGCATTCCGCTGCCACGAACAACAGTATCTTCATTAGCCACGCGAGTGCTGATATAGCGACGATCAATCCTTACATACAGGCGCTGCGACAGCAAGGATTCGATGTTTGGTATGACCAAGATAAGCTGAAAGGCGGCGACAGTCTTCCTCTTTTGATTCAAGAAGAACTGGAGAGGCGAGCAGTCTTTATCGTCTTTCTCACTCAGGCGTCCATCTACTCCAGATGGGTTCAGCTCGAGACTGCTACATTCCTCTCCCTTCAGATGCAGGATCCAAACCGCTTGATCATCCCTATACGAGTCAGTCGTGTCCAGATGCCGCCATTCTTACGGACATTCAAATGGGTCGAGGCAACAGAGCTCAGCAAGCGGCAGGTGGTTGAAGAAATTATCCTTAAGATCCAGGGCGAACTATCTAATCATTCTCAACTCGATTCTCTCAATGCTACCTCACCAACTTTAATACCTTTAGGGAAAGTCGGAGACGCCGCGGCCGACCGAGAGGTCATAAACGTTGAAGCTATCCAGGAACACATTCACCGATTCTGCGAGCACTGGGCGCCGCAATCTCAAAGCGATAAAGAGTCACGGGGCCAGCTTTCTTTGCGAAAAAGCAACTATATGAACCCCCTGCTCCAGAAGGCGCGTGCTACGTATGATGAAGGTAACTACCAGCGGGCCATGGCGCTGTTTGATGAGTTGATCATGGACACGCAGCGGGTCAGCGCTCTTTCCAAAGAGGAAACCACACAGTTTCTGTACTACATGGCCAAAACGTTGCTCAAACTGAACTGGTACAACTCATTGGGCGAGCTTATGTCTGGCCCCTATCACCGGTTCTCCGAAACGATCCAACACGAACTGGACGCTGAAGTATTGCAGATCGAAGGCATACGCTTCCGCCAGTCTGATGATATCGCCAATTCGCTTACCTGCTTCGAGCAAGCGAGGTACCTTCTCGAGAAGGCCATTGCGGCTCAGCCCGATAGTCAACTGACAATTGCCTTGGCGGATGTCTATGTTCTCAATTCACTGGCGTACCTGGATCAGGCGTTGTGTACAAAAGGCACAGCTATTGTACGTGAGGCGGCTCTTACGCTGGCCAAGCAATGCCTCTCCCACGCCGGAACACTCTATCATGAACTTCGTGTTCAGTCCGGAGAGCATGCTACGCATTATGAAGGCCGTCTCAAGGGTGCGCAAGGATTCGTTACCGTCGCTGAGAGCATCATATTTCCAAGCCAGCTGACAGAGAGACACTGGGCCGATACAGAACTCGACGCGCGCGGCGCCTTCGAGCCGGAGCATGAGCGCAAGGCATTCGGTATCGTAGCGGGGAAATACGCGCTTGCGGTCATTTGGCTCGCCAAAGGCCAGTGGTTCTTGCAGCAGAAGGCCGTTCCTAACGCGGCCGAGAGAGCGCTCCACTGTTTTCGAGATGCGCTCAATATGCTCGCACAAACCTACGATGAGCATGTGGCGTCTGGACATGTGTTCTTGGGCCCGCTTTTTGAGATGCCCAAGATGAAGCGATTGCTCCTAGCGCTCTACACCGAAGTCACGGCACAGGGCTACACTCCTTACCAGTCGCTTGCTAGCCTCCACCTGAGTACGGACGAACTGGATACCATTGCAAACGCGCCGATTTGTGTCTACACCCCAATCGCGTAAATTGGCGTTTGGGAAACAGGGGAGTTCCACACCCCAGAAGGGACGAGCGAGTATGACGGCTTTAGAGCAGCACCCGAGCCTCTACTTGGGGGGGGCATTCTCCTTTATCTTCAACTCCCGTCGAGAGTTCCTGATATTGCGCGAAAATCCTGGGCGCCGCAAGTACGATTGGGATCTTCCCGGCGGTACTCTGGAGCATGAAGAATCACCGCTGGATGGGCTCACTCGTGAGATCTACGAGGAAACTGGACTGCAAATCCGACTGCTTACGCCAGCTTGCTTTCTCAAATGGGATCGACACGAGAGCGGTCATCCAATTCTCGTGGCTTTCTATCTATCTGAACCCGTCTCAGATGAGGTTACTTTATCTCGTGAGCACGTGGCTTTTCGCTGGGTTTCCCGCAGTGACCTAGATTCCGGCGGAATTCATCTGCCCCCGTCTGAGCAAATCCTTGATGCCGTCTTCAATCTCTATCGACAGGTAACGAACTGTGAGTCCTAACCTTACCATCACGGTGATGGGAGACCTGAATATCGAGATCGCGTCCGAGCTCAACGAACATGCCTTCGTTAGCCTAGACCACGATGTTCTCGTATATAGAGATGTACGTCCTACAATTGGCGGTACCGCCGCGAATTTCGCGTTGGCGTCTCTGCCCTATTTTCGCGAGACCCATGTCATAGGTAAGCTTGGGGCCGACGATTTTGGCGCGATTATCACGCGCCAACTCGAGGGTTCAGGCATTCACATGCACTGCAGCGCCATCCAGTCAACGCCTACCGGAATGGCTATCTACCTGCGAGACGCAAACTCTTCCCGTCCGAAGGGAACTCGCTTTCTCATTGTGCAGCCCAATGCGGCAAATCAAGCGCTCACAGCAGCAGATGTTGAACAACAAGCTTCAGTCTTGGCAAACAGCGATTTGTTCGTCTTAGATGGCTACTGCATGTTGACGCAGCCTCGCCGTGACGCCAGCCTGCTAGCAATGCAGATAGCTCACTCTGGCAGCGCATTGGTTGTATTTGACATCGTTCCGCACACTGCCTACAGGATGTACGGCCTCGATATGCTTGAGTCGATAACTGCCCTCGCAGACGTCATCATCGTCGAGGTTGGCGCTATCCGCCACTTCCTGGGTCTCAGTGTACCTATTGGGACATTGGAGATAGACATCGCCCTTGCAACAGCTGAGGTGTTGCGGTCCAGGTATCCTCAAAAGGCGTTCTTGCTTAGGTTTGGGTTCGGTGATTGTGACCAGTCGCTCGTTTGCCCGCCAAACAACGAGCCTCGTCACAGTTTTACCGGTTACAAAGATGCGACAGAATCGCGCGGATTCGGCGATACGCTTACGGCGCGCGAATTGGCGGAAAATGCCCCGCTTCTTCGAACCACCATGAACCATCGATCTGGGGAGTAATCTCTACGTAGGAGAGTTGGCAGTGAGGACTCAGAGCCACACACGCGCGGAACACGTTCTCCCGTACGTTCGCTCCGCGATCGAAGCTGATGACAATGATTTCAAGCCGTTTGGATCAGGTGAAGACGCTGCTGAAACGGAAGTCGCTATCGCTCAAGCAATTGAGCATGCATTTACCACGAATGCATGTGAACCGCATCCAGCATCCCCCCGTGACGGCACCACCCTGGCTGTGCCATTAAATAGCGGATCTACAGCATACCTGGCAGCAGTATTCCACCACGAATCTGGCTATCACGTTCGGCTGAATGACCTGGGACAAGGTCAGTTTGTCTTCGGTGATGACAACACGGCATTCGGTCGATGGAACATGCTTGTAGCATGCACGCCGGATGGACGACTTATCGATAGATTTCCAGGACATGGCGGAGAAATCATTCCCGGTAAGCTATCCGACCATATCGAACGTCTACGCGACAATGTAAGGACTGGGCAGCGGCGACCAGTGCAAGCAGATATCGACATAAGTATGGCGTGCGCTTCAAAGTGCAGCTTCTGCTTTTCAGCTGATTACCGAGCTACGCGCAAGCATGAGATGATGCTGGATAAATCCTTAGTACTCGAACTAATCAGGGAATGGGCTGGGCTTGGTGTGAAAGTTGTTCGCTTCGATGGTGGCGGTGATCCACTGACGCATCCTCACCTTCTGGAAGTCGTTCGCCTAGCAACAGACCTGGGCATGCAGACCGCCATCCTGACCAGCGGAGATCTTCTGAACGAACGGCAGTTTGAAACATTTGTTGCCTGCCGTACCTATATTCGTGTGAGTCTTAATGCCGGCCAGGACAATACGCGTCTGCTGCTGCACAGTCCAGTTTCGACGCGCTATAACATCTCACATGTCCTGACACAGATCCAGCAGTTGAGTAAGCTGCGTATGCAGGCATATGGACTTTCAGCAAAGAGACAGATGTTACTTGGCGCCACGTGCATGATCCATCCTTCAAATAGTAGTGAAGTTTATCAAATCGCTGAGCAAGCGAAAGAAGCGGGCTTCGATCACCTATCATTCCGCGTGATCCTAGGAGCGAAACACGCGGTACACTTTACAAACGCTGCGCAAGCAGAAGTGGACGAGCAATTCGAGCGCATACGCAAGGACCTTATGGATGAATCATTCATGGTCTTTTTCCCGACGCGCCCGCTCACCGATACTGGCTATCTCCCACAAGAATACTTTACGGAATGCTTAGCCTGCACACACCGAGTGCTGATCGAAGTAGGCCATCGCTCGAATGTGGCCGCTCTCGTACCATGCGGACGGTATCGAGGCCATGGGTTTCGCTGGTCGGCGGAAAACGCTGAGCGCCTCACTGTATTCGGGAATATTGAATCTTCGATGCGAGTAGCCGATATCTGGATGAACCCGCACATGCGGAATCTGATTTCACAGTTTCCTCAGGCATGTTCTGACTGTATCGATAGGTCTGCCAACCTATTCTTTGGGAACATCAAGAGGGTCTTGCAACACCACAGTGATGCTCAGTTCTACAGGTTTGCCGAGTCGAGCTGAACATTCCTCTCGACATCACCATTGTTGCTCGCCAGCATCGTACGCTGCTAGAATACTCGCGGAGAACAAAAAGCAATAGAACACTTCGGTCGAAAGTGCAACATAGCCATGTGATGAATCATGTGCTGAAAGGTTATATATGGACATTTCATCTCATGGAATAGTAGCTCTGGTACGGAATGACCAAGGAAGATACTTGCTGCTCAAGGACTCGCGTGAGCCAATGCTAGGTTGCTGGGCGCCACCTCATGGGCGTTGTGAAGCGTCAGATACTTCGGAGACTGCGGGCGTTGTCAGAGAAGTGCTAGAAGAAACTGGGCTCAAAGTGGTACCCGTCAAACGAGTTTTCACGCAAGCAGCCGATACCAAAGTCAAGACCGTCTCATTTTGGCTGGTAAAGGCAGAATTAGCAGCGCCTATCCGACTCAATAATGAGTCGTCCGCTTACGGGTGGTACAGCGTAAAGACGTTACTCAAAATGCGGTTATATCCCGGAACCCGAACATTCTTCAAGAGGGTTTTGGCAGGCGAGATTAAGCTCGAAGGTCATACGTAGACGTGCGCCGCCATTCTCGCGCTGCCTATCATGGCGCCACATCACATTGCGAGCGACACTTTGGGGCTTTCACTGTGTTTGAGGATGACAGCCCGCTTCATGCGGACCGCAAGGCTCGCCCGCCCGCGCGGCGCTGAATCCGAGCTCAGCGTTAGGTGTACCATTTCTCACCTCCGCATTCAAAGAGACCGAGAAGACCATATCACAGTATTCGGACTTGATATCTTGTCGATTCTCCTAAATATCTGTGAGAGCGAAATTGGGGGTATTCAATATAACCATTGGATGGTAGACTAGTTCGCAAGCAAACTGCGGACGTAGTAGGAGACGCATCATATGGCGAAACAGCATGAGCCGATGCCCCTGGAAGAAAGTGAACTCCCCAGCCTATTTCGCATAGCTGATCGCGGTGCGAGTCGTAGTAAGTGGCTGTATTTCTTCCTTGTGGGTGGCGAACTTATTTGCATTTGTTTGGCAGCTATTGCCAAGATATTTGGGCAGCAATTCGCACCAGGCATCGTCGGAATCTTCCATATACGAGTTGTGGAAATACCTTTTCAGGGGGATCATATTAGTGGTAAGGATCTCACGAACAAGATTGCGGAATATGCCTTTCCAACTCTCTTCCTGGCGCTCGCAGGCATAATGTACCTCACGCGCCTCATCAAGCGTTATGACAAGTACTGGCGGGCACGACGAGCGCTCGCGGAGGCGGTACGTGAACTTGCCTGGCGGTTTAGCATGCGGGCGATGGTAGCCGACATGCGAACGGCTGTGCCACTCACGCCGGACGAATCCAAACAGGCGTTCGCGGTCGAGTTTGAAATTCTTAAGACGCAAGGGGATAAGTTGCAACTCGGACCTCCCGAAGGACAGGAAATCACCAAAAAGATAGCGGCTCTGCGGGGTAAGGGTGGGTCAGAGCAGCGGGGTGATTACTTGCGTGGACGCGTGCAAGAAGCAAAGCAGTGGTATGCTGAACGGGCTGGTCATTATCGCATCTGGATGATCATTTTTCAGGGAGCGCGAATTCTGGCATATGTCTTCGGCGGCGTCTTGATATTCTTCAACACATTTGGCTCCTACGGGCTTGCGGCCATGACGACGATTGCTGGTGCATTAGGAACATGGCTCGTCGCCAAGCACTATGACGACCTCTCACAGAGCTATGCTGTTGTAGCAGGTGACTTGAATTATCTGCATGATTCAGCACCTGAAGTGCCCCCAGACAGCCCATCGGGCGGCGGGGATCCAGGAAACTCGTGGGTTGTCTTCGTGGACAAGATCGAGACTATTCTAAAAGGCGAGCGCCAGGATTGGCTGCGAGAGAGCAAAATCGGGGAGTCAGCTGACTGAATTGAGGACGGGCGTGGAATCAGCCCTGGACGTTGGCAGCGTTCACCAGCTCTTGCAGCATCTGATCGATGCTGCCGATGCCGATGGAGAGATGCCCTTCGCCATCCTCGATGTGCGACGCGACGCCGGGAATGCGCTCGGCCAGCCATTGCCCGTGGCCAACCGGTACCATCAGGTCCGCCGTACCCTGCCACAGCACCGTCGGAACGGTCACCTCGGCAAGGGAGAATCCCCATGGCTTCACGAAGGCCAGATCGTCGTCGAGCCAACCGTCCGAGCCGACGCGCAAACCCTCGCGGAAAATGGCCGCCATGTCCTCGCCCACCTCGCCGGTGAGGAGCGCACGATCCACCGCCGGGAGCAGGCTGCTCATCCCGGTAATAAGGTCTGCTCCG
This sequence comes from Ktedonobacterales bacterium, assembly GCA_036557205.1. Lineage (GTDB taxonomy): Bacteria > Chloroflexota > Ktedonobacteria > Ktedonobacterales > JADMIN01 > DAHUXT01. Next base: position 97,961 of record DATBIB010000043.1, read on the forward strand.
GTGGCGTGGCGAAGCTGCTCCCGCGCCTCGTCGAGAAATGGGCGCAGCGCCGCCTCCCCCTCTAGCGCTTTGCTGAATTCGTCAATGTTGTCCTCGCCCATCTGCGCCAGCCAGTCAAGCCCCTCGGCCGGGTAGGGAGCCACGCCCGCGATAATAAGGGCGGCATCGACGCGATCAGCCAGCCGCGCCGCGCATGCCAATGCGTGCGGGCCACCGCCGGACCATCCCGCGACGAGGCAGCGTTCAGCGCCGACGGCATCGAGCACGGCTGCCGTATCAGCGGCGACATCTGCCACGCTCCGCCCCGAGTGGCGCGTCGAATCGCCGTAGCCTGGACGCGACATCGTCACGAGCCGCAGTCCGAGGCGGTGCGCGGCGGCTACCATGACGCGGAACGGCACGCGAGAGCCGGGGGTGCCATGATGGTAGACCAAGACGCGGCCGTCGGGTTGGCCAGTCTCAAATATATCGAGCTCGCGCCCGTCAGCCAGCCGAAGATGGGTTCGCCGTGCAATGCCCATCTTTTCTCCATCCCTTCTCTACGCTTTCGCCTGAATACCAACCTCAATGCGAAGCCCACTACCAGCAAGTGTCACACCAATTATACGGCTCAGGTTATACCTATCATATCAAGCGCCCGGTGCTTCTGCCCTCCTTCGTGCCACCGTCGCGGCTGATATCGTCACCACGCCTCGCCTCGTCGCTTTCCACACAACTCGTTTGTTGCTTACCGTACCGTGTTGGGGGTATGTTGCCGACAGGCCAGGGAGTCACGCGTCGCCGCGTAGCTATGTGAGGTGGTGGAGTAGAGGGGGCTAACGTTATGACGCCTGCTCAGACAATGCCTCAGAAGACATCGCCGAGGAGGCGGCTGACCAACTGGGTGCGAGCGCAGCCCATCCTTGTCGCGTTGATGTTGGCGCTCGTGCTGGTCGCCATCATCGGGGGGGGCCTGGCAGTGTCTCGGCACATCGGCGGTGAAACCGCTGGCCCGCCCGCAACCTGGGCGCCTACAACGCCACCTCCACTGCTGCCCGGCGAGACCCTCTGGCACGGCGTTCCCTCGATGCTCTGGGGAACCAACGATACGCAGAACTGGGACTCCGAGAAGAATCTGATCACCATTCCCGCGATCCAAAAGCAGGCGAAGGCCGACCATCTGGCGTTGATCCGCACCTGGCTCTTCGAGACTGACCTCGTCACGAATCAGCCGGAGACAGACGCCTACCAAAAAAGCAAGGTGCAGGCCGCGCTCAACACCGGCGCGCGGCTCCTCTGCGAGCTGCCGACCGGGAACAGCATGGCCTACGACGAGCATATGGTGAAGCTCTTCGCGGGCAAATGCTCGTACTACGAGTTCATGAACGAGCCAGACAATGAGCAGGTGCCAGCCGCGACCTACGTCTCACAGTGGTCGAGCGAGATCCCCAAACTGCGCGCGATTGACCCCCACGCGCTCTTCGGCGGGCCAGCCGCTACCACGCCGCAATACAGCCAGTGCACGTACTCGTCCGACACTACCGTCTGCTACATGCAGAAGGTGTTGCAAGGGATGGCGCTAAGCAAGGTCATGCCGGACTTCGTGACGTTTCACTGGTATCCCTGCTGGCAGGAAGGCGCCGATTCGTGCATGGCAAAGGCGGATAGCTACGGCGATCAGGTGACGATGGTGCGCGGCTGGCTGACGCAGTACTTCGGCCCGGCGGGCGGGCGCATCCCCATTGGCGTGACCGAGTGGAACGCCGACCCATCGGCTCCGATGCCAGATTACACCAGGGATGCCTGCTGGATCGCGCAGTACAGTGTCACCGCGCTCAAGAGCATGGCCCGTGCGGGCGCCTCGTTCGCCAACCAGTTCGACCTGGCGAACACTGGCGGCTATGGCTCCGACGATATGGTGGACGTCTCCAAAAACGGCGCCGCCAAGCCGCAGTATGTGGCGCTGCTCCGGCTGATGGAGAGCGTCAGCCCCTACGGACAACTGCCCACGCCACCGCTCGCCTTCACGTCACCTGCAAACTGCCCCGCCCTCTCGTAACGGCCTCGTCACATGCTGGCAGCCGAATCATCTCCGCTCGCTACCCTGACGAGGTACGCATCGGGTATGATGAGCAAGGGAAGTCATTCATGCTGTGGGCCGTTTTATGCGAGCAGCTAATACGAGCAGCTAGATAGCAGGTGCTGTTGGGTCGTCTGGACGTGTGAGGTGGTGCTATGGACAAACTCAGCTTCGTCGTCATTCTGGGCGCGTACCTCATCGGTTCGATCCCATTTTCCCAGATCATCACAAAATGGCGCACCGGACTCAAACTCTACGAGGTGGGCGAGGGCAACGTCGGCAGCCGCAACGTATGGCACGTCGTCGGCCCGCAATGGGGAGTCCTTGCGCTGCTCCTCGACTGCCTGAAAGGCCTCCTGGTCTACTGGGCAGCCAGCGCGCTTGTTCCCGCCGTGAGCGCGCTCCTCGCGGGGGGAACGGTGGTGCTCGGCCACCAGTTCTCCATCTTCCTGCGCGGGCGCGGCGGCAAAGGGCTGGCCCCGGCGCTCGGCGTGCTCCTGGTGATCTCGCCGCTCCCGACTCTGTGCGCGGTCCTCATCCTGGGATTGGCATACCTGATCACGCGCGATTTCAATCCGAGCGTGACGGTGGCGATTGTTGCTATTATCCTGCTCCCCCTCTTGTTCCGC
>DATBIB010000044.1:0-5270 GCA_036557205.1 Ktedonobacterales bacterium
TCGTCAGCGCCGCCTTCGACGCCTGATAGGCGCTGTTGCCGCGCCGCCCGCGCTCGCCCGCCACCGATGAGACGCCGACCAGCGTGCCAGATCCCCGCGCCTCGAACAGGTCGGCGGCCAGCTCCAGCCAGCGTATCGCGCCGATGGTATTCGTTTCGAGCATAGCGCGCTCGTCCGCGAACGGCCAGACCCCCGTCGCGATGTCTGCCAGGGGCATGACACCCGCAGTATAGACGACCATCTGGAGGGTCTGCCCTCCCAGATCGGTCACAATCTGATGGAGCAGGGCGGGCGCGGCGTCGTAGTCGCGCACATCATGGGTGTAGGCGCGGGCAGACTCGCGGCCAGCCTCGGCGTTGATCTCGTCGCACAGGCTGGATAGCATATCTTCGCGCCGCGCCACCAGCGCCAGCGTGTAGCCCCGGCGCGCCAACTCGTGGGCCACCGCCGCGCCGATACCGCTGGACGCGCCAATCACCAGCGCGCCGCGTCCTGCTGCGTTGGCTGGCGCTTGCTGTGTCTGAGGTGTCGGCTGCGTCATAGAGTGATCCGTCATTTGATGAGCGTCTGCGCCGCCTGCAGCGCCCAGTTCACCAGTTGCATCGGCACGATGCCCAGCGCGAGCGTGAGGATGCCCGCCAGCGCCAGGCCGATCCAGGTGGCGGGATGCACCGGCGCTGGTTCCGCTGAGAGCACCTTCTGCGTGGTGGCGGCACTGGTGACAGTGGCGGCGGTGGCAGGCTCGGCGACGGCAACTCCGCCTGCGCCTGTGGAGGTGGTGACGACCGGCTCACGCGCTGGCACAGGCTCATCGGCTCTCACCAGCAGCGGCGCGGTGGCAGGCTCGACGAAGTACATCGCCCAGATGACCCGCAGGTAGTAATACATGCCAAGCAGACTGGCCAGCACGCCGATGATCGCCAGCTCGACATGCCCGCCTTGCATCGCCGCGTAGAAGACGTACCACTTGCCGATAAAGCCCGCCGTCGCGGGAATGCCCGCCAGCCCCAGCATGAAGATCGCCATCAGCGCCGCCAGCGCCGGTTGGCGACGACTCAGTCCGGCAAAGTCGTCCAGCGTCGTCCCCTGGCCGTCGCGCCGCTCGATGGCCAGCACCACGCCGAACGCGCCAACATTCATCACGGCATAGGTCGCCAGATAGATCAGCAGGGCTTGCAAGGACGCCTGCGTATGCGTGGCGATGGTCACCATCATGTAGCCAGCGTTTGCCACGCTCGAATAAGCCAGCATCCGTTTGACATCGCGCTGAGACACCGCCATCAGGTTGCCCCCGACCATCGTCAGTATGGCGACGGTCCAGAAGACCGGCTCCCACTGCGGCCGGAGCGACGAGAGCGCGAAGAGAAAGACGCGCGCCAGCCCAACGAACGCCGCGACCTTCGTACCGACCGACATAAACGCCGTCACCGAGGTCGGCGCGCCGACATAGACATCTGGCGTCCACGCCTGGAACGGGATCGCCGAGACCTTGAAGCAGAAGCCGACCGCCATCAACCCCAGCGCCACCAGCAGCAGCGGACCAAAGCCGGAGCCGAGCGGAAAGTCGCGGTGGCTGCTCAGGAAGGCGCGAACCGCGGTGAGGTTGGTCGAGCCGGTCGCGCCATAGGTAAGCGCCATGCCATAGAGCAGGAACGCCGAGGCGAAGGAGCTGAGGATGAAGTACTTCATGCCCGCCTCTTGCGAACGGCGGCGGGTGGTGATGATCGCCGAAAGGACGTAGAGGGCCAGCGAGAGCACCTCCAACCCAATGAAGAGGACCATCAGGTTGCTGGCGGCGGACATCAGCATCATTCCCAGTGCGGCCAGCAGCATCAGCGCGTAATATTCGCCCTCGTGGACGATGCCCTGGCGTTCGAGGTAGCCTGGCGAGAAGAGCAGCGCGACGCCCACCGCGAAGAGGATGACGACATTGGCGAAGAGCGCGACGCGGTCGTCGTTGACCATGCCAAAGAAGGCGTCGCCATTGGCCCCATCCACCCAGAGCATCACCGTGGCGAAGAGCGCGCCGATGACGCCCGCTATCCCAATCACCGCCAGCCAGCCTTTGCGCCCCGGCAGGGCGACCAGATCGGCGAGCAGCGTCAGCAGGCCCGCGACGAGGATAATCAGCTCCGGCCAGATGTGCAGCCAGTCGGTGAAGTCAGGGGTAAACGTGAATGGTGAAATAACCGCAATCGTCATGCGCCGACCCCCGCCTCTTCTCTCGCGCTCGACGCCAGTAGGCGCGCCATCTCTAAAGTATACACACGATGCGTCCGCGCTCCGGCGACTTCCCGCGTGTTGATCGTGCTGATGGTGTGGGCGCCGCTACCCAACGTCCCGCCTGCGCTCGTGTTGTACTGGCTCAGGATTTCGCCGACGGGCCGCTGCATAGGCCGGGTGAGCACATTCGGGACGAATCCCAGGAAGAAGATCAGCACGAGTAGCGGCAACAGCGGCAGCCACTCGCCAACACGCAGGTCAACCACCTTCTTCGCGCTGGCGGTCGCATCCGCGCTGCCGTGAGCGGCAGGGGCTATCCCCTCCATCGCGCCCTGGAAGAAGCGGAGCATATACCACGCCGCCGGGATGACGACCAGCGTCCCCAGCACGCCAAAGAGCACGCTCGACTGGAAGGTTCCCAGGAAGGCCAGGAACTCGCCCGCGAAACTGTTCAGTCCTGGCAGGCCCAGCGCCGACATCGCCGCGATCAGGAAGACGGCGGCCAGCCAGGGGAGCCGGGTCGCCAGCGCGCCAAAGTCCGCCAGCCGCCGCGTGCCGGTGCGCGCCTCGATGGCGCCCGCGATCAGGAAGAGCGCCGCGATGACGATACCATGGTTGACCATCTGGACGACAGCACCCTCGACGCCCTGGATGTTGAGCGCGAAGATGCCCAGCACGATCACGCCCAGGTGGCTGATGCTGACATAGGCCAGCAGTTTGACGAAATCGAGCGCGACCAGCGCCTGAAGCGCGAAGTAGAGGATGCTGACGACGGCCAGCGTCTCCATTAGCGGCGTCAACTGATGCACCGCCTGCGGGAAGAGCGGCAGGCAGAAGCGGACGAAGCCATAGACGCCCGTCTTGGCCATGACGCCCGCGATGAGCACGACCACCGGAATCGGCGACTGGCTATAAGCGTCGGGCACCCAGCCGTGCAGCGGGAAGAGACCGGTCTTGACGGCGAAGGCGGCGGCGAACGCCAGGAAGAGCGGTACCTGCGGGCCGTTGGGCACGCCCGCGTTGAGCAGCGCCGCGAGATCGAGGTTGAAGGCCGTCCCCTGCGCGTTGCTGACGGCGATGCCCGTGGCGATGATGCCGACGAGCATCAGCAGCGAGCCAGCGCTGGTATAGAGCACGAACTTGATGGCGGCGTCACCGCGCCGCGGCCCGCCGAACATGCCCAGCAGCAGATAGGCGGGCACCAGCATCACTTCCCAGAAGAAGTAGAAGAGGAACAGATTGGTCGCCAGAAAGACACCCTGCATGCCGAAGCTGAAGAGCAGCATCAGCGTGAAATACTGGCGCGACCGGTCGCCCGTACGCGCGATGTTGAAAGATGCGCCAACGGCGATCAGCGTCAGCAGCGCGTTGAGGCTGAGCAGGTAGAGGTTGATGCCATCGGCGCTCACAGTGTAGTTGATGCCGGCGCCAGGCAGCCAGGGCGCATGCTCGGTGATCGCCAGCATGCGGGAGCCGTCGAGACCCAGGCGGGGAATCAGCGCGAGGGCGAGCGCCAGGTCCACCAGCGCCGCCAGCAGCGCCCAGCCCCAGCCGATCAGCCGGGGCAAGAACAGCGCGCCGAGTGCGCCGACGAGCGGCACGAAGAGTATCGCGCTCAACACCGGAAAGTTCGACATAGACCTCTATCCAGACCGTTCCCACTCATGGGTGGACGACGAAATACACCAGGATGAGCGCGGCGCCGACGAAGATCGCCAGCGCATAGTTGCGCGCGTAGCCGGTTTGCAGGCGGCGCAGCCCCTTGCTCATGCCGCCGATGAGCTGCCCAACGCCGCGCGAGCCTTGCCCAAAGAGCCCCTCTTCCAGCCCGATGCGCCAGAGCACGCCGATGGACATCACCGGCACGACAAAGACCGCATCGTAAAGCTCGTCGATGTAATACTTGTGCTGCAGCAGCACGACCAGCGGATTGCGTGACGGGGCGAAACGTGGCTGGCGGCGGGCGTAGAGCGCCCAGGCAATCGCGATGCCGATGGGGCCGGTCACCAGGCCGATAGCGAACCCCGACACGAACAGCCCGCTGCCGGGAGGAATGCCCATATTCACGGTATGCGTCGAAGGCTCAAGGAACGTGCCAATCGCGTCGTTCCAGGGCGTGCCGTAGAAGCCGCCAATCACCGAGAGTATGGCCAGCACAATCATCGGGACCATCATCGTCGCGCCGACCTCGCGCACGTTCCGCAGCGGATCGCCCGTGTCACCCTGAGCGCCGTGGGCACCATGCTCCCCGTGCGCGGCAACCGGTTCGCCGCGATACGTGCCGAGGAAGACGCCGAAGATCAGGCGGAAGATGTAGAAGCCGGTCAGGATGGCGGTGAAAAGCCCCACGCCGTAGAGCACATACCAGCCCGTCCCGCCGCCTGTTTGCGCTCGCTCCAGCACAACGCTGAGGATGCCGTCTTTGCTCCAGAATCCGGAGAGCGGGAAGACGGCGGCCAGGGCCAGCCCACCGATGACGAAGAGCCAGAACGTGCGTGGCAGCTTTGCGCGCAGCCCGCCCATCTTGCGCATATCCTGCTCGCCCGCCAGCGCGTGAATCACCGCGCCCGCCGCCATGAAGAGCAGCGCCTTGAAGTAGGCATGGGTCGTCAGGTGGAAGATGCCGCTGGAGAAGCCACCCGCCGCCTCGCCCATGAACATATAGCCCAACTGGCTCATCGTCGAGTAGGCCAGCACGCGCTTGATGTCCATCTGGACGCAGGCGATGGTCGCCGCGAAGAGTGCGGTCGCCCCGCCGACGATGCCAACAACCGCCAGCGCGGTCGGCGACTGGGTATAGAGTCCTGACATCCGCGCCACCAGATAGACGCCCGCCGTTACCATCGTCGCCGCATGGATCAGCGCGCTGACCGGCGTTGGGCCTTCCATCGCATCGGGCAGCCAGACATGCAGCGGGAATTGCGCCGACTTGCCGCAGGCTCCGATAAACAGCAGCAGGCAGGCAGCAGTAATCCACTTGTCTCCAATGAGGAAGTTCCCGCTGCGCGCCAGCAGATTCACCTGCGTGTACTGAACCGTGCCGAAGT
>DATBIB010000045.1:0-23433 GCA_036557205.1 Ktedonobacterales bacterium
GTGTGGCATATACGCCCGAAGCGGACGACGGCAGCGGCCAGTCGCGCGTTTCCGACCCGTATGTGACCTGACGAGGGCTCGCATGTACCAGATAGTAGAGCGCCGCACACGTGATATGTCAAGAAAGAAAGACGCGCCCAACACTTATGGTACGGTGACAGTATACGCCTGGCTGGTAGAAGTTGGGTTATGAGGGCAAGGATAAGGAGAGCAGATGGGTGCCGGTGGTGGGATTCGAACCCACAAGCCCGTGAAGGGCAGCAGTTTTTGAGACTGCCGCGTATACCGTTCCGCCACACCGGCCAGCCGAAACGTGGTGTTTCGTTCGCCTCCGCATTGTATCCGACGCGCGCCCCTTCTGGCAAGCGCCGTGCCCGCAATGCCTGCATCTTCCACTCTGAGCGCGCAGGCAGAGAATGGGAAGTCGTATACTATCAGGGATCGGCCACATTCCCAAACCATGAGCGCATCGAGTGGCCGAGCAGAGGGCAGCGCATGGCGCATCCACACGTCTATTCAACCGAGGCCATCAGTCTCCGTCGCACCGATTTTGGCGAGGCGGACCGCATCCTCACGCTCTTCACGCCCAGCTATGGCAAGGTGCGCGCCATCGCCAAAGGCGTCCGCCGGACGACCAGCCGCCTCGCGGGGCATCTGGAACCGTTCACCCGCACACAACTACTGCTGGCCAGCGGACGCGACCTCGACATCGTCACCCAGGCGGAGGCGCGCGAACGGCTGGAGGCGCTGCGCGACGACGTGTGGCACGCAACGGCGGCGTGGTATCTCGCCGAGCTGGTGGACCGCTTCCTCGAAGACGCTGACCCCCACCCGCACCTCTACAAGCTCTTTATGGCGATGCTGGAGCAACTCAACGAGGACGCGGCGGCGCATGAGACGGCGCGAAGCTGGCTAGCGCTACGCTACTTCGAGCTGCACCTGCTGTCCGACCTGGGCTTCCGGCCCAATCTGCACCACTGCGTCAACTGCGACCGTCCGCTGCGCCCGGAGGAGAACAGCTACAGCGCGGAGCTGGGCGGCGCGCTCTGCCCCAACTGCCGCCATCTCGGCCAGCGGCGGCTCTCACTCAACGCGCTGAAGGTGCTGCGGCTGCTGCAATCGAGCACGTGGGAGGCGACCCCTCGGCTGCGTCTCGAACCCGACCTGCAGAACGAGATGGAGGGCGTGCTGCAATCCACCCTGCGCTACCACCTCGACCGCGAGCTCAAGTCGTGGAACTTCCTACAAAAAGCGCCGACGAGATAGGCGCCTCGCCATTCCCCACTTGGCCTCCTTCATTGCACATATGTGCCCGCAATGGTAGTCGCAGCCCACAATCGCTTACGACTACCATTGACAGAGAAACCGAAGCGATTTGGATAACCAGCTAGCCTGTGTAGGTGAAGTTGGCACTTGCTACCACGGCCGTATCCGTTTCCAACTGCAATTTGTAATTGCCGGGAGCCTCACCGGACATTAACGTACTGACAGCGAACTTGTTTGCGAACGAGGCGTAATCTGGATTCGATATATTCATGGGAACGCTGAACTCCACTGTTTCAACGCCGCCTGATTGTAGCTTGACGAGCGCGAGCTTGGCCTGAGTCGTTCCTATGCCTTTGTCTAAGTTCACCACAAAGGCGAACTGCTGGCCGGATCGGAACGTATCTGCAGGCTGGATGATGTAGAAACTGTTCGCATTTTGCCCGTAGTCATGGCCGAGTGCCATGTGATCGCCAATGCCAGGTGGCACTGGTGTAGAGGTTGGCTTCGGGGTTGGAGTTGCTGCTGGCGTCGGAGTATATGCTGGAGTTGGAGTATCCACTGAGGCCGGTGTGTCCGTTGCCGCGCTTAATGCACTCGGATTCGAGCCGTTTAAGAGCACCGAAATCAGGCCACAGCCACAGCATAAGATTAGACATCCGCCAACGGCGATAAGTATCCATTGCCACGCTCTTAACCCGCGCTTGCGAGGCTGGGGTGGTTGTGGAGGCATCCCTCCCTGTGGGTAGAGCGGTTGGCTGGGCGGAGCATAACCAGGCTGCCCATACGAGGGATTCGGTTGGCCGTACGGCATATTGAGCGGCTGGCTTGGCGGCGCGTATTGAGGATATGGATTAAGTGGCTGACTTGGCGGCGCCCCGTAAGGATAAGGCGGATTCGTCGGATATGTCGGCGGTCGCGGGTAATACGGCGGCGGCGTGGGTTGTGGCGGCTCTGCTGGATTCGCAGGTGGCTGATTCGGAAGATTCGTGGGATTCGTCTGGTCGTCCATCTTCTGCCTTTTTCCATTACGACTTACACTGACCACCACCTACCAGTGCTCAACTTGGAATATTCCACTAATATGCGGTGGCTTAACCATTCTAACGATAAAGTCAATGAAGGTTAACATTCATTCGAGCATTTGATTAGCACGATAGGAGTTTGTGCTACAGCGCCGAACAAACAACATCTCCTCCATACCTCATATGAGACCTTGGAATAGCAAAGCGTGAGATATTCGTCAGTCGCAGCTCGCTCGGCAAGCTTTTCTCCGCCAGATACGGAGGTGCAGCCCCTCACCCACCCCGTACGCGCCAGGCAATCAGCGTCGCGCTGTCACGGCCACGGGCGTCGTGGACCAGGTCGAGCGCGCGGCCAACACCGTCGGCTAGATGCTCCGTGCTGGCCAGCACATAGAGCAGCTGCTCTGGCTGGTCATAGAAGGCGGGGATGGACTCGAAGACGCCGTCGGTTGAGAGCGCGATCAGCGCCTCGCCGCGATGGAGCCGCTGCGTGCCCGTCGCGTAACATGGAACCGGCTCGTCGAAGGTGTTGTGCTGGCCGATCCACTGGAAGTAGACGCGCTGGTTCAGCAGGAACTCGCCTAGCCGCGCCGTCTCGGGATGCAGGAAATACGCCAGGCAATCGCCGACGGATAGCCACCAGAGGTAGGCGCCCTTGCGCGCGACGACCAGGCACGACGCCTCACCGTAGACCTCGCGACACTTCGCGCGAAAGTCCTCATCCGTGAAGATCGCCAGCAGCGCCTCCTGGAGCGCCCGAAACGCCGACGCGACGGGCTGCGCCAGTGCCGCCAGCAGGCGCGGACGCTCGGCCTCCAGCGTGGCGAGGATCAGCTCGGCGCTCTCCGCCGAGAAATGGGCGTCCAGCAGCGCGGCGAACTCCCACGCGCCCGCCGCGTGGCGCCAGACGAGCGCGCCATCCTCGTTCTTCTGCGCGCCCGCGTCGATCCGGCCACCGTAGCGCCCGATGACGATGCTGCCGCACTCCGCCAGCGCGGGCTGATCCAGATACGCCTCCTCGCTGCCCACCCAGCGAAACGCCACGACTCGTGACTCATCCGCGCCGCTCATGTCCATCTCTGCGTCCATCCCTCCATCGGTATTTTCACCTGCTCATATCATCGCACCTCTCGGAAAGATAGCGCTGGACATACCCCGAATCCTGAGACATTCATGCCGCATAGAACGAGAGGTCAGTGGGCGCGTTGGGGAAGGGGCAAGACCATGACTACCGATAACATCGGCGCTGCTGGCAATGCTGGCGGTGGCGAGAGCAGCGTGATTCCCGCCAGCCGCTGGGACGATGGCGGCACGTATGAGTCGTATGTGGGCCGCTGGAGCCGACCGGTCGCCCGCGAGTTTCTGGCGTGGCTGGATACGCCCGCCGATGCCGACTGGCTGGATGTCGGCTGCGGGACTGGCGCGCTCAGCCAGACGATCCTTGCAGTTGCTCACCCCGCCAGCGCGCGCGGGATCGACCGCTCGCCCGACTTCATCGAGTTCGCGCGTCTGCATACCGCCGACCCACGGGCCAGCTTCGCGGTAGGCGATGCCCAGGCGCTGCCCGAGCCGGATGCCGTCGCCGATGCCGCCGTCTCGGGGCTGGCGCTCAACTTCGTGCCGCAACCCGAGCTGGCCGTCGCCGAGCTGGCGCGCGTCACGCGGCCTGGGGGCATCGTCGCCGTCTACGTCTGGGACTATGCGGGCGAGATGCAGCTGATGCGCTACTTCTGGGACGCGGCGCTCGCCCTCAATCCCGACGACGAGGCGCTGGATGAAGGCAAACGCTTCCCACACTTCGCCGCCGAAGGGCTCGCGCGCCTCTTCACGCAGGCGCGACTGCATCAGGTGGAGACGCGCGCCATCGACGTGCCGACGGTCTTCCACGACTTCGACGACTACTGGACACCGTTCCTCAGCGGCCAGGGGCCAGGGCCCGGCTATGTGATGTCGCTCTCCGAGCAGCAGCGGGCAACACTCCGTGAATCGCTGCGCAGTCGGCTGCCCATCGCCAGCGACGGCTCGATCTCGCTGATCGCGCGGGCGTGGGCCGTCAAGGGGCGACCCTAACGCCCTTCTCCCATGTTCCGTCGGCGCGGAGGAGGAAGTTATCGATTAGGCGCGCCGGTCCGACCTTCGCCGCGATGGCCAGCAGCGCGGGCGGACGTAGCTCCGTCAGTGACACGAAGGTGTCGGGGGCGCAGACATCGGCGTAGTCGAGCTGGGCGCGTGGCTCACCGGCCACCACCTGTGTCATCGCGGCGATCACGGCGGCGACGCCTCCCGCTGGCCGCGACTCGAAGGCGCTAGCCCCTGCCTGGAGCGCGCGGTTGAGCACGACGGCGGCGGCGCGGTCCTCCGGGCCAAGGTATTTGTTGCGGCTACTCATCGCCAGCCCATCGGCCTCGCGCACGATTGGCCGCACGCGCACAGTCACCGGCAGATTGAGGTCAGCCACCAGCCGCCGGACCACTGCCACCTGCTGCGCGTCCTTCTGGCCGAAGTAGGCGCTGTCCGGCGTGACGATCTGGAACAGCTTGGTGACGACCGTCGCGACGCCGCGAAAGTGGCTGGGCCGCGTCGCCGCCTCCAGCCGCTCGGCCAGCGCGCCCGACGGCTCGACATACGTGGCGTACCCTGGCGGGTATATTTCGTCGGCGCTGGGCGTGAAGACGAGATCGACGCCCGCCGACTCCAGCATCGCCAGGTCGCGCGGCAGGTCACGCGGATAGCGCGAGAGGTCTTCGGCGGGGGCGAACTGCGTCGGGTTGACGAAGATGCTGACGGCGACGCGCTCGTTCTCGGCGCGCGCCCGCTCGATCAGCGAGATGTGGCCCGCGTGCAGAAAGCCCATCGTGGGGACCAGCCCAATGGCCGCGCCCACCCAGTCGCGCCGCGCCGCGCGCATCTCGTCAATCGTCTCGATCACCCGCATGGTATCTCTCCGCCTCCGCGCACAGATAACGCCGCTCTCTGCCGCGATTGTATCACTGATTCGGAGGCGCGGAGTAAGTGGGCTGCACGTGCTGTCCGTCAGGAGATTTGGGTAGCCTGCGACCAGACGACCTGCCAGCGCCCGTCGCGCTGCTCGTAGACATCCAAATGCCAGTAGCGGGCAAGCTCCATAGGCTCGCCGCGCATAATGCCTTCGAGCTGTGAACGATAGCGGATAACCGCCGCCTGCTCGTAGAGGCGTACCTCGATGGGCGAGTCAGGCTCCCAGACAAGATAGTTGAAGACGCCAGAGGCCACGCGGCCAAGATACTCCTCTTTTGAGTACGTAGACCCACTCGGTGTGATGAGCTGGAAGTCGTCGGCATGCAACTGGCCCGCGACATCCATATCCGCCGCGACCAGCGCACGCAACCGCTCGCGCTCGATGGCGCGAATCTCCTCTTCATCAGTCATGCTCATCCAATCCTCCAATAGCGGTATTCACCTTGTGCACGTCTGGTTCCCCCTCCCTTTTAGGGGGCTGGCGCGCGAGGCGTAGGCGCAGCCAAGCCTCGGAGCGTGCATCAAGCACGCGTAGCGCCAGCGGCCCGCAGGGCGGGGGTTACGGGGAGAGGGCTGGTGAGGTTCTCAAAATGCCGCCTCGGCCTTCGAGGGCTGATAGAGGCTCTCGTAGAGATCGTGGTAGCGCGCGTGAATCTGTCGCCGCCGAATCTTCAGCGTCGGCGTCAGCAGGTCGTTCTCGACAGTAAAGTCTTCGGGCAGCGCCTCGTAGTACTTCACCGTCTCATAGCTGGCAAGCTGCTGGTTGGCGCGCTGGATTCCGGCATCGAGATACGCCCGGAAGCGTGGATCATCATAGACGGCGGTGATATCATCGCTGGCGATGCCCTGGTCGGCGGCCCACGCCTTCACCGCCGCCGGATCGAGCGTGACCAGCGCCACCAGATACGGCTTGCGGTCGCCATAGACGGCCACCTGCGAGACGCACGGCGCGGCCTTGAGCGCGTTCTCGACCGCCTGCGGCGCGATATTTTTCCCGGCGGCGGTGATAATCAGGTCTTTCTTGCGGTCGCGGATATAGACGTAGCCATCGGCGTCGATCTCGCCGACATCGCCGGTATGCAGCCAGCCCTCGTCGTCAATCGCATCCGCCGTCGCCGCCGGATTATCATGATAGCCACGAGTGACACATGGCCCCTTCACCAGAATCTCGCCATCCTCGGCGATACGCAGCTGGTGGCCCGCGTAGGGACGGCCAATGCTGCCGAAGCGGTAATCCTTGACGGTGTTGAGCGTGAAGCCGCCGCTCGTCTCGGTCATCCCCCAGCCCTCCAGCAGCAGCACACCCGCCGCGTTGAAGAACTCCAGGATTGACTTATCGAGCGGGGCCGCCGCCGTGATCGAGAACTTGATCTTGCCGCCGAGGGCCGCCCGTACCTTCTTGAAGACCAGCCGGTCCGCCAGCCGGTAGCGCATACGCAGCCCCGCCGGGAGCGGTCGGCCTGCCGCCTGCTGGGTCACCGCCTCGATGCCGACGCGCGTCGCCCAGTTGAAGATGCGCTGCTGGGTATGCGAGCCTGCGGCGGCCTTCGCCTGAATGGCGGCGTAGGCCTTCTCGTAGACGCGCGGCACGCTGAAGAGCAGGTCGGGACTGGTCTCCCGCAGCGCCTCCGCCAGATGGTCGAATGAGGCGATGACGACCGTTTCCAGGCCGCGGTCGTGGCCGGAGAGATGCTCCTCGCGGCCAAAGACGTGCGCCAGCGGCAGGAAGAGCACATCCACATCACCGACATTGATCGTCTCCATCATCGATTTAACGCCGGTCAGCTGCGCAATCAGGGTGCTATGGAGCAGCTCGACGCCCTTGGGTTGACCCGTCGTGCCGGAGGTGTAGACCAGTGTCGCCAGGTCGTCGGGCGCGATGGAGGCGGCGCGTCCGGCGGCGAAGGCGTCGGCCTCAGCGGCGGAACGGCTGCTCAGCGTCTGGAGCGCGTCAATCGAGATTACCCAGGGATCGTCGGCGAGCATCTCGGCGTCCTCGAAGAGAATGACCTTCTCAACACCAGGTATCTGGTCGCGGATGCTGGCGAGCTTCTCATACTGCGCGTGGTTCTCGGCGAAGACGAAGCGCGCACGGGCATTGCCGAGGATGTAGGCGACGGTCGCGGGCGTGTTCGAGGGATAGACCGTCACCGTCACCGCGCCCAGTCCGAGAATTGCCCAGTCCGCCGCCATCCACTCCCAGCGCGTATTGCTGAGGATGCCGATCACGTCGCCGGGTCGCGCGCCGATGGCTTCCAGCCCGACGATCAGGCGGTTGACGATGGCCTGGTTCTCGGTCCAGGTGGCTTTCCGCCAGACGCCTTTGCGGTGCTCGCGCCAGCGGACACGATTGCCATAGGTCGCGGAGCGATTGCGAAACAGTTGGGCGAGATTCACTTCAGCATCCATGACGGCGACCTCCGTTCATCCTGATCGACAGAGATACCCAGCAGCAGTGCTCTCTATATCCGTTTTACGGTTGTGGTTGGCAGAAAGTGACGGCGCGGCGCGGTGGAACTGACCACACTGCGCGCAACCGCTGAACCAACTCGGCCAGAATGCTTATGATCGTGCCAGCCCCCTCCCCTAACCCCTCCCCCAGAGGGAGAGGGGAACCGGAGGCGGGCCTATCTTTCTCCCTCAGTCGCGCGCACGTCCAAGAGGACCGCTGCCGCGGGCGCCTGATCGCCGGGCTGGTAGTGGATGACGGAGACGACGCCGTCGTGCGGCGCGCGGATGGTATGCTCCATCTTCATCGCCTCCAGAATCATCAGCGGATCGCCCGCCGCGACGGCCTGCCCCTCGCGCACCAACACGCCGATCACCTGCCCCGGCATCGGCGCGGTCAGCGCGTCGTTGCTCGCCCGCGCGACTCCTGGCAGCGGCAACGGCGAGCGGCGCGTCAGGCAGAGCGTCTCGCCCGCAAGATGCGCCCACCACTCCTCCGGCTGCGCCTCCAGCGCCACCACTCGCAACACGTGGCCATCTATCTCCAGCGTAATATCTGGCCCGCTCAACTCGCGCGCCCTTACCGCATACGTCTGGCTCTCGTCGCCAAATGTAACCGCAAAGGCTCCGGCGCGCTCAGGGGTGAGATGCAGCGCGATCTCGCCTCCGTCTGGCTGCCTATACTGTTCGAGCAGTGCACGGCTGCGATTGTTTCGCCAGGTCGCGTGCGTCGGGGTGGCGGAGAGGCGCGTCATGGTGATCGCCAGCGCTGCGAGTTGGGCGGGCGCGAGGCCATCCACCGGCGGTGCAGGGGTGGCTGGCAGCAGATCGGCGGCATGCTGCTCCAAAAAGGCGGTGCTGATATGCCCGGCGCGGTGGTCGGGATGCAGCAGGACGCGGCGCACATAGTCCAGATTGCTGCGGACGCCCAGGAGGATGGTCCGCTGGAGCGCGGCGTCCAGGCGGCGCAGCGCCTCGTCGCGGGTCGCGCCATACGCGCTGATCTTGGCCACCATCGGGTCGTAGTACGGCGAGATGGTATCGCCCGTCTCGACGCCCGCATCCACCCGCACGCCGTCACCCTCCGGCGGACGCCAAAGCGTCACCGCGCCCGCCTGCGGCAGAAATCCGCTCGCCGGGTCTTCAGCATAGACGCGCGCCTCGACCGCATGGCCGATGAAGGTCACCTCATCCTGCGCCAGCGGCAACGGATGCCCCTCCGCCACCAGCATCTGCCAGCGGACAAGATCGAGTCCGGTCACCAGCTCGGTGACGGGATGCTCCACCTGGAGGCGAGTGTTGACTTCGAGGAAGTAGAAGGCGCCCTCGCGATCCAGAATGAACTCGACGGTGCCCGCGCCGGTGTAGCCGAGCGTCTGCCCGATGACGACGGCAGCCTCGCTCATACGCGCGCGCAGATCAGGGGTCAGCGCGGTGGAGGGCGTCTCCTCGATCACCTTCTGGTGGCGGCGCTGGATCGAGCACTCCCGCTCGCCCAGCGCGATCACGTGGCCGTGGCTATCGCCGAAGATCTGTATCTCGACGTGACGTGGCTCAACCAGCGCCTTTTCCAGCAGCAGCGTCTCATCGCCAAAGGCCGAGAGCGCCTCACGCCGGGCCGAGGCCAGCGCGTCGGGCAACTCGCTGGCGCGCGCGACGATGCGCATGCCCTTGCCGCCGCCACCCGCCGACGCCTTCACCATCACCGGATAGCCGATCTCGCGGGCCGCCGCGATCAGCCGCACGTCGGAGGTATCGTCGCCCTCGTAGCCGGGCACAACTGGCACGCCCGCGCCAGATGCCAGCCGCTTCGCCTCGCGCTTGCTGCCCATGCGCCGAATCACATCCGCCGACGGTCCGATAAACGTCAGGCCAGCCGCATCGCAGGCTGCGGCAAAGTCGGCATTCTCTGCCAGGAAGCCGTAGCCGGGATGAACCGCGTCTGCGCCGGTGCGCTTGGCGACGGCAATAATCGCCGGGATGGCGAGATAGGACGCGCTGGCCACGCTCGCGCCAATGTGAACCGCTTCGTCGGCCTCGCGGACGTGGCGGGCGCTGGCGTCGGCGTCGGAGAAGACGGCGACGGTGGCGATGCCCAGCGAGCGGCAGGCGCGCATCACGCGGCAGGCGATCTCGCCGCGGTTGGCGACCAGCGCTTTGCGTATCAGCCTGGTGGGCATTGCCTCATCCGCTGGCTCGCGGTGGCGGGCGGACTTCTCGGCGCGTGTCTGTGTCATTCGTCCTCCGCGTCGTCGAAATCGTCTTTGTGCTCGATGACCCACGGCGCTGGCTGCTTCCGCAGGAACGCCGCAGCGCCCTGCCGCGCTTCCTCGCCGGTCCGCAGCCGTTCCAGCAGCACGACCCGATAGTCGAGCGTATCGCCGCCAGCCGCGACGGTGAAGAGCAGCTCTTTGCAGGCGCGTAACGCCTCTGGCGCGGCGCGCAACACATCACGCAGCACGGCGCGCACGCGGGCGTCCAACTCGAAGTCGGCGCAGTAGTGCTGTATCAGCCCCCAACTGTGCGCGGCGAGATAGTCGAAACGAACGCCGGTCAGCATCAGCTCGCGGGTACGGGTGAACCCCAGCCGCGCCAGCACGTACGGCGAGATGAGCGCGGGCGCGAGTCCCAGCTGAGCCTCGGGCAGCCCGAAACTGGCGCTGTATCCGGCGATGGCGATATCCGAGACGCAGACCAGCCCCAGCCCGCCACCCAGCGCCGCCCCCTGTACCCGCGTGATAATCACCTGGGGCGCCTGATTGATGGCCTGTAACAGAGCATCCATCTTCGCCAGCGCTTCTCGCTGCTCCTCAGTCGGGCGCGTCATATCGCGCAGATCGCCGCCCGCGCAGAACGTCTTGCCGTTGGCGCAGAGCAGCACAGCGCGCACCTCGCGATAGGTGGGGTCGTCGCGCAGCGCAGTAAAGCATGCCAGCAGCTCCTCGACCATGGCAAAGCTCAACGCATTGCGCGCGTCGGGACGGTTAAGCCGTACCCGCGCGACCGGCCCTTTGACCGAAAGGGTGATGGTCTCGAATCTCTGCATAGACATGGTGTCACCTGCCTGTCCCGCATAATCTCGATGTGATTTGCCCTGGCGGCTGAAGCTGAAGCCGCAGCTAAGGGCGCCCCTGCGGGCCGCCGCAAAGGCCGCCTGCGCGGCCTCCAGAAAGCAGAAAGCGACGAGCCAGTCTCTGGAGCCTGCCTCGGCAGGCTTTGTGGATGCGCACGCGCATCCCGTAGGCGCGGCTTTAGCCGCCAGCCAATAGCGAGACGCCTGCCTCACTCGTGCTTCCTACTTCGTATCCTCGCGCTGCCTGCTGCGCTCGCTGCTGAAGCCGTCGGGGTAGCGCTTGCGCCGCTTGGCGACGTTCGCCTCCATCACCTCTTCCACCGTGAGGCCCACGGTCTCGCAGAGAAAGACGAAGTACCAGAGCACGTCGCCCAGCTCGTCGCGGAGCGCGCTCGTCTCCAGCGCATGCCCCTGGAAGAGCGCTTTCTTGACGTTTTCCGCCACCTCTCCCGACTCGCCACACAGCCCCAGCGCGGCGATCAGCAGCCGCTCGCGTTCGGGCGTCTCCGGGCGCACGGTGCGAAAGACATCCTGACGATACTCTTCAAAATCCATCGGTTGCCTCGAATAGTTCTGAAGTGGCCTCACACCGGATCCACCGGCATATAGAGCACAGCGCCTGCCAGCGATTTGCCGAGCGCATCTAGCCGGAGCGAGCGCGTCGCGCCGCCATCCAGCGCATCGTACAGCACAAAGTTCAGCGCCTCGATGTTATCCAATACATACCGCTCGACCCGCCCACGCACCAGCGCGCCAAGATATTCGCGCACACGCTCCGCCGTCAGCTTCTCTTTGAGCTCCACATAAGCGGCAGGCGAGCGCGCGATCACGCTGACGTTGGCGATGTTGCCCTTGTCGCCCGCGCGCCCGTAGGCCAACTCGTAGACGCGGCGAGTTGGCTGTTCTATTCGCATAGCTACCACACGTGCCCCTCCTCATGGATGCGCCGCGAGAAACTGCTCAATCCAGCCTATGATGCGGTCGGGAGCATCTTCTTGCAAAAAGTGGCTCGCATCTTCCAGTTCGTGTGTTATCGCATGTGGATACATGTGCTGCCACATACGCAAGACAGATTTGGTAAGTACAGGATCTTGCATCCCCCAGACAAGCAGTATCGGGATAGCGGCAAGTTGCGGTAGTGACCGCTCGATACGCTGCATTTCAGCATATGACGGATCTTCAGGGCTGACGGGGATGTCACGCGACCAACAGAGCAGCGCCCGCCGTGATTCAGGTGTCGGGAAGGGCGCACGGTAGGCCGCCATCACCGTCTCAGTCAGATGCTCTGGATGGGCAGTCGTGCCAAGTAACGCAGGCTCTACGTAGCCATTCTTCTCCAGAACGAATTTCTCACCACGCGCCGAGCGGATCAACTCTACCAGGCGTGGGAAGGGGGCGCCAGGCCAGGGAGCAAATGCCCAGGTATTCATGAGCGCCAAGCGTTTGATGCGCTGTGGCTGGCGGATTGCTACCCCCAGTCCAACTGGGCCGCCCCAATCATGGAGTACGAGGGTGACATCGTGCAGGTTCAGGCGCAGCAGCAGCGCTTCGAGGTTGTCGATGTGGTGATGAAGCTGGTAAGGATATGGCTTGAGCGGTGTGTCGGATTTACCCATGCCCATATGATCTGGCACAACGCAGCGCCAGTGCTGTGCGAGGGGCGCAATAAAACGGCGATACAGGTAACCCCAGGTTGGGTCGCCATGTACCAGCACAATGGGCTCTCCGCTGCCTTCATCTACGAAGTGCATCGCAAATCCATTGATCTCCTCATAGCACGGCGCGAATGGAAAGGATCCATCGAACGTCTCATCGCTGATGCCAAGCACTCTTCAGTCTCCCTCTCTCGGAGTCAGGCTCATCACAGATTTACAACCGCAACGCTGACGCCTGGCTCGACCAACTCACGGGACACCAGCGCGGGCCAGAGTCCCAGCAGCGGACGTGGGTCGGCGCCAACCGACGCGCCAGAGACCGACATCCCCGCCGGACCGGAGAGGCCCAGCGCCATCGCGCGGCGCACCGCCGTTTTCAGCGTCTCCTGGTCGTTCGCCGTGAACATCACGCGCACCACCAGTTCCAGCGGATCGGCTGGCGGCGGCTCCAGTGGGCCATAGAGGCTATCGAGGCCCGGATGCGTGTATTCGACGCGCGAGATCGGAAGCCCCTGCCACGCCTCGGCCAGCATGCCGCGCAACTGCTCCTCTTTGCGCCAGATGGCGGGCCAGCCCAGCAGAAACAGCAACTCGCGGCTGTAGCCCTCCAGCCGGGCGATGTTCACCTTGAGCGAGTCGGTGCGCGGATGGCCTGTCACGCCCGTGACGCGCACGCGGTCGGGGCCAGCATCGCTGAGGTGGAGCGTCGTCACGTCGGCGACGACATCGGGCGTGATGTAGGCTGCCGGATCGTGCATCTCGTAGGGCAGCTGCTCCTTGACCGTCTCGATGCAGACACGCCCAGCCGTACCGGGCGTCTTGGTGACGACGAAGCTGCCGTCCTCCTCGACTTCGGCGATAGGATAGCCGGGGTGCGCCAGCGCGGTGGGCGTCATCTCGTCCAGCAGCGCCAGACTGTTGCCGCCGACCACCTGGCCGGTGCATTCGAGCAGATGGCCGCAGATGATGCCGCTGGCCAGCCGGTCCCAGTCATCCGCCGCCCAGCCGTAGCGGTGCAGCATCGGCGCGAGATAGAGACAGGGGTCGGCCACCCGCCCGGTGATGACGATATCCGCACCCTGGCGTAGCGCCTCGGCGATGGGGAACGCGCCCAGGTAGGCGTTGGCGGTGACGATAGGTGGGCCGGAGAGCGTCAGCGACTCGCCCGTCTCGATGTTTGCCAGTGGCTCACCAGCCGTTACCAGTTCGCTCAGACGCGACAGCAGGTCGTCACCTGTGACGGTCGCGATTTTCAGTCCAGCCAGCCCTAGGCGCTTCGCCGTCGTCAACACACGCTCTGCCGCGCCCGCCGGGTTGAGGCCGCCGCCGTTGGATATCAGCGGAATCTTGCGGGCGAACGCCAGCGGCAGGATACGCTCGGCGATCACGTCGATGTCGCGGGTGTAGCCACGGGTGGGGTCGCGCATCTGGTCGCGCCGCAGAATCGCCAGCGTTAGCTCCGAGAGCGCCTCGAAGCAGACGACATCCACATGCCCGCCCTCGATCATCGGCAGGGCGCGTGTCACGTCGTCGCCGTAGAATCCCTCAGCGGAGCCGATTCGCAGCATGGCGCCCCCTCCCCTAACCCCTCCCCCAGAGGGAGAGGGGAACCAGACGTACCCAGCGACGCGGACGAGCATGACACAAGTCCGGGTTCGCGGCATGAATGCCGCGGCTAATCCCTCCCGAACATACCGGCCCAGCATCAGCAAGCGTACGCATATTCCAGTATTAGCCGTGGTCTTCAGGCCACGGCGCGCAAGCCCACTATCCTTTCTTCTTGCCCGGCAGGATGCCCTCGATCTTGGCGATGATGCCCAGCATCACCTCGTCGGCGCCGCCGCCAATCGAGAGCAGCCGCGAGTCGCGGAAGGCGCGCGAGATCGGCGTCTCCTCCATATAGCCCATGCCGCCGTAGTATTGCAGGCAGCTATCGGCCACCTCGCGGGCCAATCGCCCTGCCTTGAGCTTGGCCATCGACGCCTCGCGCGTCACGTCCTGCCCCGCCACCATCATGCGAACACAGTGGTAGTTCAGCTGGCGCAGCAACTCGATCTCGGTCAGCAGCTCACACAGGCGGAAGTGGATCACCTGATTGTCGATCAGTGGCTGGCCGAAGGTCTGGCGCTCGCGCGTGTAGGCGATGGCGTCACGGACAATCCGCTCGGACTGGTTGCAGGCGAGAATCGCGCCGACGAGCCGCTCGCGCTGGAACTGCTGCATCTGCAAGATGAAGCCCATGCCCTCCGGCCCGATGGTGTTGGCCTTTGGCACACGCACGCCGTCCAGGACGAGTTCAGCCGTATCGCTTGACCAGTTGCCGAGCTTGCGCAGCTTGCGGCTGACCGTGAAGCCCGGCGTCTTCGTCGGAACCATAATGAGCGACATGCCGCGATAGCCACCCTCGTCGCTGGTGCGCGCCAGCAGACAGACCCAGTCGGCCTGCGTGCCGTTGGTGATGTAGAGCTTGCGCCCGGTGATGACCCACTCGTCGCCGTCAGCTTCGGCGCGCGTGCGAATCGCCGCCACATCCGATCCGGCGTCCGGCTCGGTCACGCCGATGCAGCCGACCATCTCGCCGCGGATGCTCGGCTCCAGAAACTGCTTCTTCAGCTCATGCGAGCCGTGGTGGGCCAGCGCGGGCGTACACATGTCGGTGTGCACCGAGATACCCATTGGGACGCCCGCGCAGTTGATGCGGGCCAACTCCTCGCAGAAGACGGCGGTGTACCAGAAGTCGAGTCCCTGGCCGCCATACTCCTCGGGATAGGTGAGGCCAAGGAAGCCCAGCGGCCCCATCTTGGCGAAGAGGTCGTGCGCGGGCCAGATGCCCGCCTCCTCCCAATCGTCCACGTGGGGGTTGATCTCCTGATCCACGAAGCGCCGCACCGTCTGGCGGAACATCTCGTGCTCGTCGGTGAAATAGAGACTGTTGCTGCTCATGGCGCCTGCCTTCTCCCCCTAACCCCCTCTCCTTAAGGAGAGGGAACCAGAACCGCTATATTCGCGATAGATCTTCGGGCGCGATTTTCCGTTCGTCGGTGGCGTCGCCTGTGTTGACAACAGTTTTTGGCTCGATCAGCAGGACGTGCGCCTCGTCTTCGGCGACGGGCCGATGCTCGACCCCTTTGGGAACGACGAGGAAGTCGCCCTCGTTGAGCGTGATATCCTGGTCGCGTAGCTGGATGACCAGCCGCCCCTTCAGCACGAGGAACAACTCGTCGTCCTCGTCATGTTTATGCCAGACGAACTCGCCTTTCACCTTCACCACTTTAAGATAGTTGTCGTTCAACTCGCCGACGACTTTCGGACTCCAGTACTCCTGGAAGAGCGTTAGCTTCTGCGCTAGATTCACCGCCTCGATCATGACAACCCCCCTACATGCGAAAGACACCGTAGCGTGGCGCGCCCTGCGTCACCCAATCGCGGTTATACGACATCGAGAGGCCGACCGTCAGCGCCATGCGCGTCTCGCGCGGATCGAGGATGCCGTCATCCCAGAGCCGCGCCGTGGCGTAGTAGGCCGAGGCCTCAACATCAAATTTCTGCTGCACCGCCTGCCGCATCATCTCGATCTGCGCGCGATCCGGCTCGACGCCACGCGCACGCGCCGCATCCTCCTGGACGATGGCCAGCACGCCCGCCGCCTGCTCCGCGCCCATCACCGCGATGTGGCTGTTGGGCCAGGCGAAGAGCAACGCCGGATCGTAGGTGCGGCCGCACATGGCATAGTTGCCCGCGCCGAACGAGCCGCCGACGATGACCGTGAACTGCGGCACGGTGGAGTTGGCGACGGCGTTGATCATCTTCGCGCCATGCTTGATGATACCCTCTTCCTCGTAGGAGCGGCCCACCATGAAGCCAGTGATGTTCTGCAAGTAGATCAGCGGCGTGCGCGAGACATTGCACAATTGGATGAACTGCGCCGCCTTCATGGCGGAGTCGGAGAAGAGCACACCGTTGTTGCCGAGAATGCCGACCGGGAAGCCGTTGATATGCGCATGGCCGGTCACCAGCGTCGGGCCGAAGTCGCGCTTGAACTCCTCGAAGCGCGAGCCATCCACCAGCCGCGCGATCACCTCGCGGATCTCCAGCGGCTGGCGCGGGTCGGCGGGAATGATGCCCAGCAGTTCGTCGGGGTCATAGTGCGGCTCCTCAGGCGTCTCCATCCGCGCGCGTATCTCCTTGCGCCAGTTGAGCCGCGCCATGATCTCGCGCCCGATGCGCAGGGCGTCGGCATCATCTTCGGCGAGATAGTCGCCCAGGCCGGAGACGCGGGTATGCATCTCCGCGCCGCCGAGCGCCTCGTCGTCCACCTCTTCACCGGTCGCCATCTTCACCAGCGGCGGCCCGCCCAGAAATACCTTCGCCTGCCGCTTCACCAGCGCGGTATAGTCCGAGAGGCCAGGGATATAGGCGCCGCCCGCCGTCGAGTTGCCGAAGACCAGCGCGATCTGCGGGATGCCCGCCGCCGACATGCGCGTCTGGTTGGCGAAGGTGCGCCCACCCAGGTCGGCGAAAAGCTCCGCCTGATAGAGCAGCTGCGCGCCCGCCGATTCGACCAGATAGATACAGGGGAGATGGTTGGTCGCAGCGATTTCCTGCGCTCTCAGCGCCTTCTTGACCGAGATGGGATAGCTCGCCCCGCCCTTGGCGGTCGCGTCGTTGGCGGTGACCATGCATTCGACGCCGCTCACGACGCCGATGCCGTTGATGCCAGAGCCACCGGGCGACTCATTGTTGTACATATCCCACCCGGCGAGCGTACTCAGCTCCAGAAACGGCGTGCCCGAATCGAGCAGCAGCTCGACGCGCTCGCGGGGCAGCAGCTTGCCACGCGCGATATGGCGCTGGCGGGAGCGCTCGCTGCCACCCTGGCGCACCTGCCGCTGGCGCGCCTCGAACTCGTCCAGCAGGCGGCGCATGGCCTCCGCGTTCCGCTGGAACTCGGCGCTGCGGGTATCGACGGTGGTGGGCAGGAGGCTCATAAATCTAGCCCTTTAATAGCAGCAGCTATCTTTGAAGCCGCAGACCGGACAAATGCTCGCCTTGCCGCCCTTCAGGGCGGGCATCGCCGCGCCACAGACGGGACACGGCATCTCGTGGCCGTCGGTCGCCTCGGCCTGCTCGTCGCGCTGTTCATCAGCGGGTTGCGTGTCGTGTTCGGTCGTCGGCTGCTGAGAAGGCATGGATGGATGGCCTTTCACGGTTCGATCATAATGCTGGATTCAACAACATGATCGGATTATGGCTACCGGGCAATGTGTGCTTGGGGTTACCGCGCCGTGGCCTAAAGCGCCACGGCTAATCCTACCCTCACCATATCGCCCGCCCTCGAAAATATCCAGTTGACCAGGATTACCCGCGGCATTCATGCCGCGAAGCCGGATCATCACTACTCCTCGCCATCATCGGCAAATGCGCTGTATTTCTCCCATGGCTCGTGGTCGGGGATGACGTAACCCTGGAGGCGGTAGAGCGAACTGGCGCCGTCCACTTTGAGTGTCGCGCCAGAAATATAGGCGGCGGCGGGCGAGAGCAGGAAAATCACCGACGCGGCGATCTCGCCCTCAGTGCCCATGCGGTTGGATGGCGTCTCGCGGGCGACGCTGGCCAGCCCCGCGCGCACCGCCTCGGGATACGTCTTGAGGCCACTTGAATCAATGATCCCCGGCGCGACCGCGTTGATGCGGATGCCGTATCGCGCCCATTCCAGCGCCAGCGACTGCGTCAGATTGATGACGCCCGCCCGCGCCGCGCCGCTATGTGCCATGCCGGGGAAGCCGCGCCACACCTCGGCGACGATATTGACGATAGCGCCGCCGTGAGCCTGCATGCCATGGCGAAACGCCGCCTGCGACATCAGGAAGCCGCCGGTGAGGTTCGTCTCGACGACGGCATGCCAGCCCTTCGGCGTAATCGCCTCCGCCGGACTGATAAACTGGCCACCCGCATTGTTCACCAGCCCATGCGCGCGCCCCAGCCGCTCCTCGATGGTGGCAAAGAGCGCCTCGACGGACTGTGGATCGCGGATATTGCAGGTCAGCGCCGTCACCGCGCCGCCCGCCGCCTCGATCTCCGCGCGGGTCGGCTCCAGATGTTCGGGCGAGCGGGAGCAGATGACGACGTGCGCGCCAAGCGCCGCCAGCTCGCGGGCCGTGGCGCGGCCGATGCCGGTGCCACCACCACTGACGACGATCACCTGATCGGCGAAGAGTCCGGGCCGAAAGATGCTCTGCATGGTGTCCTCCCTCACGGCAGCGCGAGCGCATCGAGAGACTTTCTATTCCGGCAGAATCTGGCGATCAACCGCCGCCAGCGCGTCGCGCAATTCATCGCGTAGGTCAGTCATATCCTGGAGCTGCGCCTCGACCTGCCCCAGCCGCTCGACGATCATCTGGCGCAGCCGCTGCCCCTGGCGGCGCTCATCGTGGGTCGCGTCGTAGATCTCGAACAGCTCGCGGATGTCTTCCAGCCGGAAGCCGAGGCCGCGCGCGCGCAATAGTAGCTTGAGGCGTACGCGGTCGCTGGGAGTATAGAGTCGCTGCTGGGTGTTGGTGGTGCGCTGCGGGCTGAGGAGACCGCGCTCCTCATAGTAGCGGATGGTGCGGGTGGAGACATCCAGCTCACGGGCGAGGTCGCCGATGGTGTACATCTTTGGCGTATTTGATGTGGTCGATGTGGCCGCGGCGGATGGTGCGGACGATAGCGCCATGGACAATCCTGCCTCGCTCTCGTATGATGGACGCCACTACGACGCAGTATGAAATATCTTGACGTTCGCGTCAAGTACCTGCCAAAAACCTGACCGCGTCATGCTGTAAAGGTTGCGGGCGTCGCGCCGTCCTATGACACATCACGTCTGCGCACCGTATTTTCCGTGAATGCATCGTCTCTCTGTCCGCCGGAAGGATGATGGGAATGGCTCTACGCGCGTTTCATTCTCGCATTGTCCGACTCGTCATCGTGCTCGGCGCGCTAGCGCTGCTGCTGAGCGGCTGCGACTTACCCTGGCAGGCGAAACCATCGGATATGGCAAAGGATCAGACACTCAGGATGGTCTGGTCAGGAGCGGCAATCTATCCAGACCCAGCGAGGGCGTACGATATCGCGACAACCCAGGCGATCAACTTGCTCTTCGATGGGCTGGTAACGCTCGACCGCAACCAGCATATCGAACCATGGGGCGCTGAATCGTGGACCATCAGCCCCGATGGATTGGCCTATACATTCAAACTGCGCCCCAATCAGCGTTTCTCCGATGGGACACCCGTCGAGCCGTTTGACTACGCCTGGTCGCTGGATCGTGTCGCCAATCCTTGCACGCAGTCCGCACTGGCGTATTATCTCGCCGCTATCAAAGATGCCGCCATGTTTAGCGGGGAAACCTGCAACGATGGCCATTTACAGGGCGCAATTACGACGTTGATCGGCGATTCTCTCGTGCCTCACGACAAGGACAATACGCTTACCATCATGTTGGAAAGACCAGCGGGCTACTTCCTGGCAACACTCGCTAACCCGCCCTTCTTCGCCACTGAACGCAGCGTTGTCACCATGTCAGGTCTCACGCAAACTGACTATTGGACGACGCATATGAGCGACGGCAAGACTGGGCAGGGGGGCAGCGGCATGTTCTACCTCGCTGGGTGGACCCCCGAAACGATGACCTTGAAACCGAATCCGCACTGGTGGGGGAGGCAGGCAGGCAAGGCGCCGCATTTCTCCAGGATCATCCTGAGTACTATAAACTCGTCGGCGGCGGTCTTCAGCCAGTTCGCCACTGACGTCTCGCTAGCATTTGCTGATAACATCGTGGATTTGCAGCCGAATTTTCCACTGACGTTCACAAAGAAGCAGCCCTATTATCATGAGCAGCCCGAGCTTATCATGACAAGCCTGCTGCTCAACTGGAAGACACCGCCGTTCGACGACCTCAATGCGCGTAAGGCCTTCTGCCTCGCCATCAATCGTGACCAGATTAACGAGCAGGTATTCCAGGGCGGAAACATGCCCACCTGGCATCTTCTCCCGCAGGGATTGCCTGATTACGACAATCACCCGCGCGGGCTGGATGACGCGCCCGTCACCGGAAATATGGCGCTGGCGCAAAGCTACTGGCAGCGCTATCTCGCGGCGCACCCAGCCAACAGCGCGCCGACCAGCATACCGATTCTATTCAACGATGCCAGCATCAGGCAGAAGTTGATCGTCACGAACCTTCAAGCGAGCGTAAGCCAGTTATTCGGCCATCCTGTGACGCTCACACTCTTCTGGGTTCCCCATATCCTTGGCGCCTCCCCTGGCTGGGAGTATACCGTTCCGCTGAGTCTCCTCAGTTGGGGTCAGGATTACTCTGATCCCCAGGATTTTCTGTCATTGCTCAACGTCACTGGCTCGCCAGACAACACCCAGAACGCCAGCGTTCCCGCCGCCGACGCGCTGATGCGCCGAGCTGACACGCTATCCGACCTGGCCCAGCGCATTCCGCTCTACCAGCAAGCCGAGCAGTTGTTGATCGACAACGTCGCGGCCTGTCCGTTGTATCAGACAATCAACCACTACGCGCTCCGTCCCTGGGTGAAGGGTGATTTTGTCGAGGATGCGCGGGGGCTGTTCCCCAATGATGCGTGGATTACAGGCTATATCGCCAAACATTGAGGATATCCTCTTACCTTCAGGAGACTTAAAACCGTGAGGCAGCAACACACGCGACAACTCATCCGGCTCGCAGTATTGTTTGCCACGCTGGCGCTACTAGCAGGTTGTAACCTCCCCCGGCAGGCGAAGCAGTCAGATTTGGCGAAAGACCAGACGCTGAAGATGGTCGTCCCCTATGCTGGAACAGACCAGAGTCCATTCGCCCTCGATCCAGCCACGGCCTATGGTGCGGCTGGCGTGCAAACCACTAGTCTTCTCTTCGATGGGTTGGTGACGATTGACCGCAATGAACATATCGAGCCGTGGGGCGCGATAGCGTGGACGGTCAGCCCCGATGGGTTAGAATACACGTTCGTACTCCGGCCGAATCAGCGTTTCTCTGATGGCGTGGCGGTCAAGCCCTCCGACTATGCCTGGTCCATGGATCGCGCGGCCAGCCCGTGCCTCGGGTCGTCACTGGCGTATTATTTGGCTGCAATAAGATACGCCACTGCGTTCAGCAAGGAAACGTGCTCCAGCGGACAGGCGCAGGGGAACATTACGACGTTGATTAGCCTTTCCATCTTGCCAGACGACAGCTCTAATACGCTCACGATTCGACTGGCTCAGCCAGCGGGCTACTTCCTGGCGGCGCTCTCTTATCCAACGTCCTATGCTCTGGAACGCAGCGCAGTCTCAGGCGCGGACCTGGGCAAGGATGGCGTCTGGGTCAAGTATCTGTCAACTGGGCCAACGGGCCAGGGCGGCAGCGGCATGTTCTATGTCGCCAGCACGACTCCGGCCAACCAGGATACGCCCGCGCGTCTGACGCTCAAACCCAATCCCCACTGGTGGGGGCTGCGCTCTGGCAAGACGCTACACTTCACCGAGATTGACCTGATCGAGTCCAGTGCGCAGACAGCCTATTCGGGCATGTTTAGAAGCGACCCCACCATCGCGTGGACTGCTCTCTCGCCTGATGACCCAGATATCAACGCTATGAAGCGCCAGCCGTACTATCACGCACAGCCTGCACTGACCATCTCGGGCATAGCGTTCAACTGGAAGATCACGCCTTTCGACGACATCAACGCGCGCAAGGCGTTCTGCCTCGCCATCAATCGTGACCAGATCAGCCAGCAAATCTATCAGAGCCTCAATATTCCCAGCTGGCATCTCGTTCCGCAAGGGATGGATGGTTACAATGCCCAACTGAAGGGCATTGACGACGCCCAGACGACGGGAAACGCCTCACTGGCGCGAGAGTACTGGCAGCGCTATCTCGCGGCGCGTGGGGAGAAGGCGCCTGCCGTCAAGCTTGTTACGTGGTTCACACCACAAATCACAAAGGCCGCGATGGCTGCGTATCAACAACAATGGCTTCAGGCGCTCGGCGTCATTGTTACACAGCAGACGCCACCCGGCGTGATTTATTTAGAGGGCAATCCGAACCCATTTCAAATGTTCCGCTTCATCTGGGCAGCAGACTACCCAGACCCACAGGATTTTCTCTCGCAGCTCTTCAGGAGCGACGCGCCCTACAACACCCAGAGCGCCAGCGTGGGCGCCGCCGATACGCTGATGAAGCAGGCGGACGCGATGCCCGACATGAGTCAGCGCATTCCGCTCTACAACCAGGCCGAGCAGTTACTCATCGATAACGTCGCAGTCTGCCCGCTGTTCCAATACGTCAACCACTACGCGCTGCGCACCTGGGTGAAGGGCGATTTTGTCGAGGATGCGCGGGGACTGTTCCCCAACGACGCCTGGGTATCAGGCTATATCGCCAAACAATGAGGAGGCCGCAACTATGGCAAAGCAGGCACATATGTGGCAGTGTGCGCGGATAGCCCTTCTGCTCGGCGCGCTGGCGCTGCTGCTGAGCGGGTGTGACTTACCATGGCAGGCGAAGCAGTCGGATTTGGCGAAGGACCAGACGCTGAAGATGGCCTGGTCGACGGGTGGCGGCACGGACATTACGACGCTCGATCCCGCCGGATGCGCTGACCCTTCATGTATGCAGCCGATAGCTATGCTCTACGATGGTCTGGTCACATATGACCGCAAAGGGCAGATCGTGCCGTGGGCGGCCAGGAGCTGGACCGTCAGCTCGGATGGGCTGACCTACACCTTCACCTTGCAGCCGAACCAGCGCTTCTCCGATGGCGCTCCTGTTGCGGCGTCGGACTTCGCCTGGTCGATGGACCGCTCGGCCAACCCGTGCCTCGGCTCACAGCTGAGCTACTACCTCTCGTCCATTAAGGACGCCAGCGCCTTCAGCGGCGAGACCTGCACCGCCGGGCAGCCGGTGGGCGCCATCACCACGCTGGTC
>DATBIB010000046.1:0-24710 GCA_036557205.1 Ktedonobacterales bacterium
AGCCCAGTTGGCGTGCCATCGCTGGTGGAACGATTTGGCCCGACTTCAGCAGGCCACCGAAACGCTGCTGGCGAATCTGGAAGTCCATTTCCATGCCGCCGATGAACCTGCCTTTCGCTTGGTCCAAAACTTTCGTGATTCTGCTTAGACAGGCCTGGGCACGTCGGGCACGTCGGGCACGTCGGGCAGACGAGGAAGGCACACCAACACGCGTGCAATAATACTGATGCGGGCATGATGCGCAGGAATGGATCAAGATCAGTGTAGCACCTGGTTGTTATGGGCAAAATAAGCGAGAAGGGAGAAGTCGATGTGTGGAAGATATGAGATCGTCGATGGCAAACAGCTCTTTGTGCGGTTTGGCGTGGCGAACGCTGTGCCGGAGATGCTGGCGAATCTGGATGTGCGGCCAACCCAGCAGGTGCCGGTGCTGCTGACGGATCACCAGTTACAGCTGATGAAGTGGGGACTCGTGCCCCCGTGGGCCAAGGACATGTCGGTTGGCAACAAAATGATCAACGCTCGCTCCGAGGGGATCGAGACGAAGCCCTCCTTCAAGCGACCGTTGCGCACCCAGCGCTGTCTGCTGCCTGCCTCGGCCTTCTTCGAGTGGCAGGGGGCCACGAAAGGCGCAAAGACCAAGTATCGCATCGGGCGGAAGGACGGCGATATGTTTGGACTGGCGGGTCTCTACGATGTGTGGAAGAGTTCCAGCGGCTACGAACTGACGACCTGCACCATCATCACGTGCGCGCCGAACACAGTCATGGCGCCGATTCACAACCGGATGCCGGTGATTCTGCTGCCGGAGGATGAGGAGGCCTGGCTCGACCCGGATATGGTCGAGGTGGAGCAGATTACGAGCTATCTGCGGCCATATCCGGATGAGCTTCTCGAAGCAGTACAGGCAGCATAGAAGGCAGGATACTGAGCTCTGAGAAGGAATCCGATGCGGGAAGAGCGCGACCTCACGCCGACAGCATGTATCACGGCAACGATCGCACTCTGCTGTGACTACCGTCCTAGTGGTATACTGGCCGCATGTGGACGGCCGTGCTTGTGATCGTGGTCAATGCCGTCAAGATCAATGCATCCATGAGCGTTCGGAGTCTTCCGGATTTGGTAAAGTCCGAGTCCGTAGAGTCCATCACCTATGACGACCATGACGACGCCCATTCTGACGACGAAACTCTATATTCCCCCACCTCGGCCCAACATTGTGCGCCGCCCTCGCCTGATTGCGCGGCTGAATGAGGGGCTTGACCGCAAACTGACCCTTCTTTCTGCCCCCGCCGGCTTTGGCAAGACGACGCTGCTCAGCGAGTGGATCGCCGGTTGCGAGTGTCAGGTCGCCTGGTTGTCATTGGACAAAGAGGATAGCGACCCCGCACGGTTTCTGGCCTACCTGGTCGTGGCTTTACAGACAATTGAGGCGAGCATTGGAGCTGGGGTGTTGGGCGCGCTCCGATCAAGTCAGCCGCCGCCAGTCGAAGCGATCCTCACGGCATTGCTCAATGCTCTGACCACCCTTTCAGACTCGTTCGTTCTCATCCTTGACAACTACCATGTTCTTGATGCTCAACCGGTGGACCAAGCCCTCACCTTTCTCCTCGAGCACCTGCCATCGCAGATGCACCTGGTTATTGCCACCCGTGAGGATCCCCAGCTCCCAGTGGCCCGCTTGCGTGCAGGAGGCCACCTGACGGAGCTGCGCGCCGCCGACCTGCGCTTTACTGCCTCCGAAGCCGCTGCATTTCTGAACCAGGCGATGGACCTCCCCCTCTCCGCCGCCGACGTCGCCGCCCTGGAAACCCGTACTGAGGGCTGGGTCGCCGGTCTGCAACTTGCCGCGATTTCGCTGCAAAGCCATCCCAATCCTTCCCGCTTCATTTCCGAGTTTACCGGCAGCCACCGTTTCGTGATGGACTACTTGGCGGAGGAGGTTGGGCAGCGGCAGCCCAAGCACGTCCAGGAGTTCTTGCTACGTACGTCCATCCTCGACCGTCTCTGCGGCCCGCTGTGTGATGCCGTCCTGCAGGCCCCCAGTGGTTCGGGACAAGCCACCCTTGAATACCTCGAACGCGCCAACCTGTTCATCGTGCCGCTGGACAATGAGCGGCGCTGGTATCGGTATCACCATCTGCTCGCCGACCTGATACGGCAGCATCTTCCCCAGGGTGCTGTCTCATCTTCAGCAGATGAGGGAAACACAGATGAGAGACAAGGGGACATTGCGCAGTGCCACCGCCGCGCGAGCGTCTGGTATGAAAAGCAGGGCTTGGAGCTGGAGGCATTTCAGCATGCGGCGGCGGCCCAGGATGTGGACCGCGCCACGCGCCTGATTGAAGGAAACGGGATGCCCTTGCACTTCCGGGGCGCGGTGTCTCCTGTCCTGGACTGGCTAAATTCGCTGCCAGGCCCTATTCTGGATTCCAGGCCCATTTTGCAGACGGCGTACGCCTCGGTGTTGCTTGCAACTGGCCACGTGTCCGCTGCCGAAGAGAAACTCCTGGCTGCCGAACGAGCCCTGCAAGGCGCCGAGCTAGACGACACGACCCGCGACCTGATTGGACGGATTGCCGCCAATCGGGCCATGGCGGCTGTCGGCCAGAACCAAGTTGAAACCATCATTGCCCAGTCGCAGCGCGCCCTGGAGAATCTACATCCCAACAACCTGGCATTTCGCACGTCCACTGCCTGGAAGCTGGGTTTTGCCTACCAGCTCAAGGGAGACCGGGCCGAGGCCCGCCAGGCCTATACTGATGTCATCTCTGTCGCTCGGGCGTCCGGAAATCTGACTTTCGAAGTCGTGGCCACCATCGGCCTGGGCAATATGCAGGAGGTGGACAACCAACTTCATCCAGCGGCCGAGACCTACCGGCGCGCCCTGCAGCTGCTTGGTACGCCGCCACTGCCAGTTGCTTGCGAAGCGCATCTCGGCCTGGCTCGTATCTGTTACGAATGGAACGACTTGGGGACCGCTGAGCAACAGGCGCAACAGAGCGTCCAACTGGCTGGGCAGCTAGAACATGCAGACAGACTGGTTGCCAGTGAGGTGGTGCTGGCCCGATTGAGGCTCGCACAGGGCGATGCGGCTGGCGCGGCTGCCCTGCTAGATCAGGCTGGTGAGTCCGCGCGCCAACAGAACTTCGTGGATCGCATACCCGAGATTGTTGATGCACACGTCCTGACCTTGCTGCGCCAGGGTCAGCTGGCAGCCGCTAAGGAGCTGGCAGAGATGAATGATCTGCCAATGAGCCGCGCGCGGGTATACCTGGCTGCGGACAACCCCTCTGCGGCACTGGCAACGCTTCAGCCTTGGCGCCAGCAGGGGGAGGCAAAAGGGTGGGAAGACGCGCTGCTCAAGGTACTGGTCCTCCAGGCGCTCGCGCTCCAAGCACAGGGCGCCAACGACAAAGCCGTGCACGTGCTCCTTGACGCGCTGGCGCTGGCCGAGCCGGGCGGCTTCATCCGGACCTTTGTTGATGAAGGTCGTTCAATGGCGCGCCTCGTATCCGCAGCGGTGACTCCTGGGCGGAAGTCGGAGTACATCAGGAAGTTGCTGGTCGCACTTGAAGCTAAGGAGCAGGGGAGCGAAGGCACGTCTCAGAGGCCCTCTATCGCATCCGCCCAGCCCCTGGTCGAAGCACTCAGCCCGCGCGAGGTCGAAGTTCTCCAGCTCATGGCGCGGGGATGCTCCAATCAGGAGATCGCTGGGCGGCTGTTCATCGCACTCGACACTGTCAAGTGGCACAATCGACACATATTTGGCAAACTCCAGGTCCAGCGCCGCACCGAAGCCATTGCGCGTGCTGGCGAGCTCGGCCTGCTGTAGCCAAGCGAAAGGTCCGCTGCCAACCGTCAAGCGGTCCATACAGCAAAAGCGTTGGCACTCCCTCCAGCCCAGTATCCCCACGTCGCCATCTTGCGTCATAATCGGAACCACACCCTCAACCACACTTTCGTGTGGGTACGGCAACATGGTCATTGAGCTATGCTGCTTATACATGAAGCACGTCGCGCAGACGATTCTGACCGACCGCAACAGAGATAGGCCCATGTCAAGCGAGCGCACTCCACCACCTGACCCAGTTCAGCCGATGATCTGTCACATCCGCATCGAGGCCCATCTGGATCCTTGCTGGTCAGACTGGTTTGAGGGCTTCGCCATCACGCTAGAAGACAACGGCCAGACGCTGCTCAGCGGCCTGGTGGTCGATCAGGCTGCGCTGCATGGATTGATGAGAAAGGTGCGCGATCTCGGCATTCCCTTGCTCTCGGTCATGTGCGTCAAAGCCGGTCAGGCAGAGACATCAGAGGTAACCGACGTTCAGTGATCCGTTGTGACCAGATCACCGCAACGGGGAGGAGAGACATGAAAGCGATTGTCCGCACTCGCTACGGATCACCCGATGTGCTTGCGCTCCAAGAGGTGGAGAAACCCGCTCCCAAAGACGATGAAGTATTGGTACAGGTTCACGCGGCGTCTGTCAATACCCTGGACTGGCACCTCATGCGAGGGCAGCCGTTCCTGGTCCGCGCCGGGCGCGGGCTCCGCAAGCCTAAGGACACGCGACTTGGCGTAGATCTGGCAGGGCGAGTGGAGGCGGTTGGCGCCAACGTCACGCAGTTTCAGGTCGGGGACGAGGTCTTTGGGATCGGGCGTGGCGCGTTTGCCGAATATGCTTGTGCGGCTGAACATAACCTTGCGCTCAAGCCAGCCGATGTCTCGTATGAGGCGGCGGCGGCCGTCCCGATATCGGCGGTCACCGCGCTGCAGGGAGTGCGCGACAAGGGACAGATTCAGGCCGGGGAGCAGGTCTTGATTCAAGGCGCCTCAGGGGGCGTGGGGACCTTTGCCTTGCAGATCGCCAAGGCGCTTGGGGCCGACGTCACGGCGGTGTGTAGCACCCGGAACGTGGACCAGGCACGAGCCATTGGGGCGGATCATGTCATCGATTACACGCAGGAAGATTTCACCAAGAAGAGGGGCAAGCAGCGGCAGCGGTATGATCTGATCGTGGCCGTAAGTGGCTACCATCCGCTTTCCGCCTACCTGCGGACCTTACGCCCCAAAGGCAGGTATGTCCTGGTCGGAGCGTCCACCCATGTATTCTGGGCCCTGTTCCAAGCCTTACTGCTTGGACCGATGATTGCCAGGATAGGAAGCAAGAAGGTAGCCGGTTTTGTGGCGAATCCCTCCCAGCAGCATTTAGCGTTCCTCAAAGAGTTGCTGGAAGTCGGCAAGATCGTACCCGTAATCGAGAGACGATATACCCTCGGTGAAACGAGTGAGGCGATTCGCTACCTGGAAGAAGGACACGCCAGAGGCAAGCTCGTGATCAGTGTCTGAGGTGCGGAGCACGGCTCAATGAACACCTCGAGTGCTGTGCCACAGCGCGGCGTAACTGGGTAGTGCGCGCAGTAGAGCGTTCCTTCGCGTGGCTCGGCAATTCCGCAGGCTCTTGATGCGGTGGGAGCATCTGGCCAGCGTCCATCACAGCTTTTTTGCGGTTGGCGTCATGCTCTTGTGCGTGCGCCGCCTGTAGATGGACATGCTCGTCTGCCTACAATGTGCTTGCGAGCGTTATCGGCGACATGCCCTCATGGTGGTCTGGTACAGTGGAGCGAACTCTCACGGAGCGACGCTCGCGTGTCTGCCCAGCATGGTCCGGCGGATCTGTGAAAGAGGTCGGCTGATGAACCGCACCAAGGTGTTAGTGCTCGCCCTGTTCGCGGGCTACTGGGTCTTCTTGGTCGTGCTCCTAGTGGCCGCACGTGGCTTCTACGACAGTCAACTGCCTCAAGAGGTGAGGCTACCGGGCAATAATCAGGGGCCGGTTGAGATCGGCACTCTGCTGGTCGCCACTGCGCTCTTCGCTGTGCTGTCTACCGGCGTCATCCGCGGTTGGCGCTGGACCTTCTGGCTGATCCTGATCGTCTTCCTGGTCGGCATCGTGCGCGTGCCCGCTGCCGCGCTTCAGCTCGCTGGGATCATGCCGAGACAAGACCCTGCCTGGTCTGTGGCGCTCCAAGCGGTCGTGGGCCTGATTCAGTTTGTCATCGCGCTGGCCATGCTGGCCGGCTACCGTAAGGCGGGAGTCTGGGGTGCCTGAGAACAGTTGATCTATAGCCCACGCTCCCCAGATCATACCAGCGAGGATAATAGTACAGGTTGTAGGCCAGGGTGCGCGCATTCTCCATGGTCGCCGGGGCGCCGGGGCGCGGGCAGCTTCCGGTAGACCTCTCATTAAGTGTTTGGGAAAGATTTGCGGTAGTCTTGTGCGTCAAGAAGAGCGAGCGAGAAGACGTTTCTCTGCCAGCGCCGTGCTACCGTGGTACTGCTCGCGATTAACAAGCATTCTGAGAGAAAGGTCAGAAAACGATGAGAAAAGTTGTCGGCTATTTATTAACAACACTCGATGGCGTTGTCGAGGCGGGAGATTGGATCGAGCAGTTTGATGAAGACATGAGGGAGTTTATGGTGGAAGTGATCAACGGGCAGGATGCCGTCCTGCTCGGGCGTGTGACGTATCAGGAATGGGCTGCCTACTGGCCCTCCGCGACCGGCGAATCCGCCTTTGCTCACTTCATTAACCCGGTCCCCAAGTATGTAGTTTCAACCACCTTGAGCAATGTCGAAGAATGGCAGCCCGCAACCTTAATCAAGGGAGATATTTCCCAGACGATCGCTCAGTTGAAGCAGCAACCTGGGAAGAGCATTGGCGCACATGGAAGTCTCACGCTCGTTCGCTCCCTGCTCGAGTGGGACATTTTGGATGAACTCATCATGGTCGTTTTTCCCATCTTGCTGGGTGGGGGAAGGCGTCTTCTCAACGCGGGAGATAGTCTCAAACGATTGACGCTCGTCAGCTCAAAATCGACCAGAACTGGAGGTCTACTGCTCACCTACCAACTTGCTCGACCCTAGCAACGCGAAATGGAGCGCCCTTTGACCTCTTCTCTGAAATTTACCCAAACATGCTCTTAATAAGGTCGGGCTGCGCAGGTGTCCGTACCCCAAGACATCCCTGTCGCAGCCCAGTGGCCGAGGGAGGGACCAATGTCAACCCGGCCACAAAAGCAGATAAGCTGCAAAAAGCATGCCAGTGTAGACGCGGGTGCACCCATGCACGGGTGTCTACACTGGGAGAGGCTGTTATGGCATCCGTGCCATATGGCGTCCCTGCCGCAGCCCTATGCCGAGGGATAGTGCGCCACTCGGCTAAGGGTACTATTCGCAAGGATAGTGCCACCACTTTG
The DNA here is from genome assembly GCA_036557205.1 of Ktedonobacterales bacterium. Classification (GTDB taxonomy): domain Bacteria; phylum Chloroflexota; class Ktedonobacteria; order Ktedonobacterales; family JADMIN01; genus DAHUXT01. The sequence continues at coordinate 7,264 of DATBIB010000046.1, forward strand.
CGCTCTGTGTCCGTAGGTGTCGCCTTGCGCTGCTACGCGCCTATTTCGCCCTCGTTTCCCGTCTCATCTCGACAAGCGTCTGGCGCAGCAATAGCCTTTTGGCCGACGTTAAACGCCGATCGTCAAGCGTCTCATAGCGCTTTATGGCCTCTATCTGCTGTTCGATTGCCTCTATGGCCTGCTCCAGTTCGCGTTCAGTGGGCTGATGGCGCGTCTGGGGATGGTGGCCCGTACACTCCTCGTAGTTGTGCCAGGCTGCCTCCTGGTCGCGTAGACGCTGAACTGCGCGCCAGGCGCCTGGCGCGTCCCGGTAGCCGAGCTTGCGCGCAATGGCGGCATAGCTCCAGCCTATGATAAGGATCTCCCTATGACCTCTTCTCTGAATTTTCCCAAACACACTCTTGGAGATTGATGGCCCCATGCTTGAGCCGTTACGCGGAGTGGGCGGCAGAATTTCCCGACACGCCTATAAGTTGGAAGGCCCAGAGGGAGTGGTACCAGCGGACGCGTTCGAGTGGGAATACAGTACTGTGGTGATCTGTTTTGCCCTGACATGCAAGCGAAGATGCGCAGCGTAGTATCAATTTTGAGGCGCTTACTTGCTCGCCGCAGGCTCATACGTGTCGCTCGTCATCTGCCAGCCGCTCCGCTGGCGTTTCGGCAGTTGATACCGCCACTGCTGGATACTGCTGCGCCAACACATACGCTGACTTGAATCCCGAAATGATCGTCGACCATCTCCGCGCACGAGCTACGACCGAGGGAACGGTAGGCGCCTCGTCACACTCACTGTAGTATGGCATGCATATGGCGCCGTTTCGCAACATCCGCTCCCCGTGCAACAATCACTTGGCGCCTCCAGGGGAAACTCGCAAACGCCTGCCCGCGCTTGCCTTGAATGAGTCTCCAGCGGCTCGATCTCATATCATGTCGCGTCACTCCGTTGTAGTTTGTCTCTCCGCCAAGCGGCGAGCCCAACAAGGCAGCACAATGCGATACGATAACTGCATGATGTATGACGCGACGACGTATGAGTACGCATCAGGTATGGCGAGACGTCCGCATACGACTGCCGCTAGAGATGCCGAGCATCGCAGGCTGGCAGTGATGACGGAGACTGGGCCTAGAGCGCGGCTGTGCTACACTGGGATGTGATGAGCGTGAGCGCATTCTCAGGTGGGAGCAGAGCCAGATGGTCATTCTCAAACACCAGACACCGGGGTTCAGCGCCGCCGAGGCCGGGCACATTGCGGAGTTGTTCGGCGTGAGCGGTACGACGCAGCCGCTGGCGGGCGAACACGACCAGAACTTCCTGCTGATGACTGACGACGGTGAGCGATACGTGCTCAAGCTGTCGCACGCAGCGGAGCAGCGCGCGATCCTCGATCTGCAGAACGCGGCGCTGGCGCACCTCGCGACGCGGGCGCCTTCCCACGCACTGGCGCTGCCTCGCCCCCGCCCGACCATCGCTGGCGACGGCAACCTGATCGCCTCAATTACCAGTCCAGATGGTACGAAACACTTCGCCCGGCTGCTGACCTACGTGCCGGGTACGCTGCTGGCCGAGACGCAGCCGCATTCGCCTACGCTGCTGCGGAGCCTGGGTACGCTGCTCGGCACGCTCGACGCCGCACTGGTGGACTTCACCCATCCGGCTGCTGAGCGCGAGCTGAAGTGGGACCTGGGCCGTGCCGCCTGGATTCGCGACTACCTGCGCTACATCCCCTCGCCTGAGCGCCGCGCGCTGGTGGAGCAGTTTCTCTCGCTGATAGAGCAGGAGGCGCTGCCGGCCCTGCCGCACCTGCGGCACAGCATCATCTATAACGACGCCAACGACTACAATGTGCTTGTTGGGCGCAATACCGGAGACGAGCAAGGTGAGCAGGGCGAGCGCCGGGCCGTCGGAGTGATCGACTTCGGCGACATGATCCAGACGGCAACGGTCTGCGAGCTGGCAATTGGCGCGGCCTACGCGATGCTCGACAAGCCGGACCCGCTGGCGGCTGCGGCGCACGTCACGGCAGGCTATCATGCGGCCTACCCGCTGACGGAGGACGAGGTGGCGGCACTGTATCCGCTGATACTGGCACGGCTCTGCATCAGCGTCGCCAACTCGGCGTACCAGCGCGAGGTGGACCCCGAGAACGCCTATTTGCAAATCAGCGACGCCCCAGCCTGGGCGCTGCTGGAGCGGCTGGCGCAGGCGCACCCTGACTTCGCGCACTACACGTTGCGCGCCGCCTGCGGACTGCCCGCCTGCCCGGCCTCGCCGCGGATCGCCGCCTGGCTCCAGGCACACGCAGGCACGTTCGGTCGCGTCGTCGAGCCGGCACTGAACGGTCCTGAGGCGGTTGTGCTCGATTTGAGCATCGGCAGCCGCGAGTTGGGCACCGGCGCGGACATCGAGGACACAGAAGCGCTCACGCGGTTGGTCTTCGAGACGATGCGCGCGGCGGGGGCGACCGTCGGCATCGGGCGCTACGACGAGCCGCGGCCGATCTATACAAGCGACGCCTACCGCGTCGAGGGCAACGACGGTCCCGAGTGGCGCACGCTGCACACGGCGATTGATCTCTTCATGACGGCCGGTTCGCCCATCTTCGCACCGCTGGACGGCGTGGTACATAGCTTCCAGAACAACGCGGCGCCGCGCGACTACGGCCCCACCATCGTGCTGGAGCACACTGTTGCGGATGCCAATGATGCCAATGGGGACGGCACACTCATCTTCTACACGCTCTACGGCCACCTCAGCATGGATTCGCTCGATGAGCTGTACGAAGGCAAGCAGGTGGCGCGCGGCGAGCGCATCGCCCACATTGGCGACGAGGCGGTGAACGGGCAGTGGCCGCCGCATGTGCACTTCCAGATCATCGCAGATCTTTTGGGCATGCGCGGTGACTATCCCGGCGTGGCGCTGTGGAGCCAGCGGGAGACGCGGCTGAGCCTCAGCCCGGACCCGAATATGATGCTAGGGATTGAGGAAAAGGCCGCGGGCGTCCCGTTACGGCCAAGGGGAATGAGCGCGGCGGACATCCTGGCGGCGCGGAGTCGGCGCATCGGCCACAACCTGAGCGTCGCATATCGCGCGCCATTGGTAATCGTGCGGGGTTACTTGCAGTACCTCTACGACGAGACGGGCCGCAAGTACCTCGACGCGGTGAACAACGTGCCCCACGTCGGCCACAGTCATCCGCGGGTGGTGCGCGCGGGACAGCGGCAGATGGCGGTGCTCAATACGAACACGCGCTACCTGCACGAGGACCTCGTGCGCTACGCAGAGCGCCTCTGTGCGACGCTGCCTGATATGCTGAACGTCTGCTACTTTGTCTGCTCGGGCAGCGAGGCCAACGAGCTGGCGCTGCGGTTGGCGCGGGCACACACGCGGCGCAGGGGTGTGGTCGTGGTGGACGTCGCCTACCACGGCAACACGTCGACACTGGTGGACATCAGCCCATACAAGCACGATGGTCCCGGCGGGAACGGACCAGCGCCCTTCGCCGCCAAGGTCCCGCTGCCGGACCCTTACCGAGGGCTGTACCGTACAGACGACCCACAGTTGGGCGCGACGTATGCTGCGCACGTAGCCCAGGCAATCGCGCTGGCGGGCGAAGAGCAGGCAGTTGGGGCCTTCATGGCCGAGCCGCTTTTGGGCTGCGGTGGGCAGATCGTACCGCCGGAGGGCTATCTCGCGGCGGCCTATGGGCACGCACGGGCAGCAGGCGCGGTGTGCATCGCGGACGAAGTGCAGACGGGGCTCGGCCGCGTGGGGACGCACTTCTGGGCTTTCGAGACGCAGGGCGCGGACGTGGTACCTGATATTGTGACGATGGGTAAGCCGCTGGGCAACGGGCACCCGATTGGCGCGGTGGTGACGACGCAGGAGATCGCGTCGTCGTTCGACAACGGCATGGAGTACTTCAACACGTTCGGCGGCAATCCGGTCTCGTGTGCCATCGGGCTGGCCGTGCTCGATGTGATCGCGGACGAAGGTCTGCAGGCACGGGCACTGCGGGTGGGCGACCGGCTGCTATCGGGACTACGTGGGCTGCAGGAGACGTATCCCCTCATCGGCGACGTACGCGGGCTGGGGATGTTCCTGGGCGTGGAGCTGGTGCGCGACCGTGTGACACGCGAGCCGGCGCCCGAGCAGGCGGCATACACGGCGAACCGCATGCGCGAGCTGGGTGTGCTGCTGAGCACAGACGGTCCCGACCACAACGTGCTGAAGATCAAGCCGCCGCTGGCCTTCGGTGAGGACGACGCGGACGTCGTGGTGGCGACGCTGGAGCGCGTGCTGGCTGAGGACGACGCGCAGGTGTAAGACGCTGTCGTCTCATACCGCGTCGCACCACACTGTTGCAGTCAGTCGTCCCGCAAGGCGTGCGTTTGCCATAGGAGCAATGAGCCGTTCTCTATCGGCATACCCCGCAGCGTATGACCTCACCGAGAGCATAAACGCACTTGTTCTTGGCGCGGCCGTTTACATGTCAAATCGATTCCTTCTGGGTCCTCGACGTTTTGCGATGCGCTTGGGCCACCAGGGAAAGCAGGCGATTGAGCGGATGAGGTCAGGACGGCGCTCGAGCGCGGCACAACGGGCGAATTGGGCATCTTCTAACTCTTCGATGGTCGCAAAGTGCTGATTGACCGGCGCGGTGGGCTCGCTTGAGAATCTCGGTCGGCGAACGGAGATGCACACGGCTAACATGGCTAACATGGCTAACATGGCTAACATGGCTTGATGAGGTATTCCTAGGAAACAGTTCGCCACGGCTAGGCCCGACAGTGGCGAACGGTATTTGGTGAACCGTGATGCCGTCCAGCCACTGTACATGTACATGGGAATGGCGGAATCGAAACAGGGAAGCAGACTGATGCATGCTGATGCAGCCTACGCCGGAAGAACTGCTGCATTCACGGACATGGTCACGCCGATAAGCTGGAATGCCCACAAGGAGCGGTACCAACGAACACGCTCCAGGCGACCGACGGCGACAAGATAGCTACTGGATCTCAGCGCCGCACTGGGCACGACCATTCGTTTCCAATTAGGTTGGCCACTCAGCGCGTGATTGGCAATGCTCAAAGGTAACATGACGGTTTACGCTGCTCGCCATGAGCACGACCCACCCCAACGTCTTCTCTGCCGTGAGCACCCATCTACACTGAGAAGAAACGTGCATCATGTACTCCTTCGCACTTCACTCATCGAGAAGACAGCAGCGAACAGCTGTGGACATCGGTGAGGAGCACTCCAGGAATGTTGTCATCTGAAGCACAGGTCGCCCATTCCGGCCAGCCTTTACTTTAGGGGTCGTGCGAACAGCGAACGCGCTCCTTCCGGCGCCGGACATGCTCTACAGTGGCGTCATCGGTACGCCTCGGCCTGGAGGGTGAAGAGCTGGGTGTAGCGGCCGCCCAGCGCAAGCAGCTCCTGGTGCGTTCCGTGCTCCAGGATGCCGCCGTGCTCCAGCACCAGGATGCGGTTGGCCAAGCGCACCGTGCTGAAGCGATGCGAGATGAAGATAGCGGACTTGCCCGCGGTCAGCTCGCGGAAACGCGCGAAGACCTCGTACTCCGCCTGCGGATCGAGCGAGCTGGTTGGCTCGTCGAGGATGAGGATCTGCGCATCACGCATGAAGGCGCGTGCCAGCGCGATCTTCTGCCACTCGCCACCGGAGAGCTGCTGCCCCGACTCAAACCACTTGCCCAGCATGCTTTCATAGCCAGCGGGCAGCCTTTCGATCACCGCGTCGGCGCCACTCTTGGCCGCCGCTGCGCGCACCTCCTCGCGCTCGTCGATGTGCTGGACGCGCCCGACGCCGATATTGCGCGAGGCGCTCAAGAAGTAGGTGACGTAATCCTGGAAGATCACGCCGATCTGCGCGCGTAGGGCCCGCAGGTCGTAGTCCCTGATGTCGCGCCCGTTGATGAGAACCTGCCCCTCGTCAGGGTCATACAGCCGCGTCAAAAGCTTGACGATGGTGGTCTTGCCTGCGCCGTTGCGTCCCACCAGCGCCACAGTCTCGCCCGCCGGAATCGTAAAACTGACGTTCTTCAGCGCTGGACCGAACTCCTCGCGACCAGGATAGGTAAAGGTGACGTTGCGAAACTCGACACTCAGACCGACGGTTGCGGGCTTGATGCCGTCCACAGGGCTGACGATGCGCGGCGTGTAGGCGAGGAAGTCGAAGTAGGTGGAAATAAACAGGTTGTTCTCGTACATCGACGAGACGCCGCCGAGCAGCTCGTGGAAGCTGCCTCCCAGGTTGATCGCCGCCTGGGTGTAGAGCGTCAGGTCGCCCAGGGTAATGCGTCCGGCGACGGCCTGAAGCGCGACGTAGAGGAAGATCAGACCGTTGGCGATGTTGCTCGCCAAGCCCCAGCCGAACGCGGCCGTGTAGCGCGGTACGATCAGCGCACGCGCCTCGTCGTAGAAGCGGTAGGCGAGCCTGCGGTATCCGGCGATGAAGTAGTCGCCGAGGGTGAAGAGCTTGATCTCCTTGTTGTAGGTGTCGGTGGTGAGCAGCGTGTTGTAGTAGCCCATCTCGCGGCGCACCGGCGATTGGTGGCGCATCATTTGGTAGCCCCACCAGCCGTAGCGCACGTTGGCGATGAAGACCGGGATCGGCGCGATGAGCGCGAGGATCGCCAGCCACCAGGCGAGATGCGCGAGAATGGCGAAGAGCGAGACCAGCGTGACGACGGTGCGTCCTAGCCCGAACGTCTGTGAGATCATGCCAGTGGGACGCGAGGTGGCTTCGCGTTGCGCCTGCTGGAGCTGGTCGTAAAAGGAGGCGTCCTCGAAGAAGCCGAGGTCGAGCGTGTTGGCCTTCTCCATCACCCTGAGCTGCACCTCGACGGAGACCTTCTCCTGGAGTAGTTGCTGGAAGATGCTCGAGATGGTCGAGAGCAGGCTAGAGAGTGCCTCGATGAGGAACTGCGCAACGACGAACCAAATCACCAGCACGGTCGTCCCATTTCCGCCCTGGCGCGTGATCGCAGCGACCACGGCGTTGATGAGCTGCGCGCTGACCCAGGTGGTGGCAGCGGGGACGAGGCCCTGGGCAATATTGAGCGCGCCGAGTATGGCGGTATAGATGGGCTGCACATCCCAGACCAGCTTGAGCACGCGCGGCAAGCCGCGAAACGCGCCCATGATCTTTTCCCAGGTCAGCCTGTCCTGCTCATCTGGCGTGAAGGTGCGCTGAGAACGGATGTTTCTGTTTGTGCCATTGGAGCCATTACGAGCACCATTGGCGCCAGCTCGGCGGCTGCGTCCGCGCGCCGCGAGACGTAGCCAGTCGGGTCCAGGGAAGGTCATGTCCTGTTCGCCCAGTCACGGAGATGGTCGAGGCGCGTCGCGCTCGCCTCGCGGTACCGGCAATTGCTAGCTATGTAGCTACGGCCAGTTGAGGAGCCCAATTGCAATTGCTGCCTCACGTTGGCTACACGCGCGGTGAGCCACCTGCTAGCAGGCGTGAACGCACTCGCGTCCACCACACACCATCCGTGAGCCGCTGCATCATGGCCAGCGCGCCCACACGCACGTCCTGCCACGACTTGCGCGGGCGCACGCGCAGGACGTCACCGTATCCATCAGGTTGTTCGAAGGCGAGGCACAGTAAGCCGCGCAGATGATAGAGGAATACCACTCCACCCGAGTCACGTACGACCCCTTGCTCATCAAGAGCATACACATGGGGCGTTCCACGTACCGCATACTCGTCCCTGAGATCGCGCTCAGGAGTGAGTACAGGGATACCCCAGCGACGGGCATACACGCGATTCAGTGTGTCGTTGGCGCCGCCTACCACGATGACCTTGGTGTCCGCCTGTCGCTCACCGCGGTCCCAGTTACGCAGCGTCTTGAGCAAATTCTCACAGGCTGGGCAGCCTGGCGAGATGAATGCGAGGACAACCCGATACCCGAGATACTCACTGAGAGAAACAGATCGTCCAACCGTATCCAGTGCGGTGAATGTCGGCGCCTGAGACCCGCTCGGTAGACCTCCCACATCCATCGGAGGAGCACTCTCAACGCGAGCCTGATAGCGTATTCTGGCGATGTGCTGAAGCGTAAGTGACCCAAGAATCGCCAAGGCTCCCACAGCGAATACGACGCTTGCCACGGCGCGCCAGGAGGGGGGAAGCGGAGAGGCGCCGTACACCACTAGCCCCAGATAGACCATGGCTCCGAGGACCAGCATGCTGGAAACGAGCACACTTGTCAGGTCAACCGGATCCGCCCGCTTTGCGCTGATTGAACATCCACAATCCGCCTCGCTCTTTGTCGCATAGAGGACGATCTTGAGACCGAGGAAAGCGGCAAGGAGCGCGAGCACGGCCCCGCCGACAAGCAGCTGCGACCAGCCAGTAAGCAAGAGGAAGGCAAGGCCCACCTCTGCGCACGGAATGACGACACCGAGGTACGGGCGGATCCAGAAGGGCCAGAAACCTTGCTGATCGAGCGCTTCCCGGAAGCGAGCTGGTTCGGCCACTTTGCTTAATCCTGAAATCCCAAGCACTGCCGTAAAGTACAGCGCGAGCGCATAGGCCACTGCCGACAGCACTGTCATCTCGAACCCCCTCATAGAGCTCCCGGGAGCACGGTAGAACACCGACGAAACCCGTGTCGTAGGCAATCGACACCGAACTTGCCCCCCAGGCTCTTGGCTTGGCGTGCCGTTACCGTACTTGATAGGTGCAAGCTGCTTTTCGCGTGACTCTACCCCGCCTAGTGATTTTGCGGACAGAAGCAAGGGAGACACACGCAGTAACAGATTTGCTGAGCATATGGATCAATGCAGACTGCGGTATCATTACCGCACCCCTGTCCGTTATTCGGGTCGCACCTCTGACTCATACAACGGGTATAGACGCAGGAAATATGTTGCGGCTTCATGAACCTGCTACCTCCAGGAAAAGCCAGGTTGGCAAGCACACTCGCCGCGCCAATGAGCGCGCCGAGACCTGCGCCAACCGCTAGTACTTCACGCGCCACGCGCCCAATCCCAATCCCAGTGGTTACCGCCGCATGGTGTTGAGACGCCATGATACTGCCTCCTTCATAGTGATCCAATCGGTCGGCCCAGATCGGCCAGCTCAGGGTCAGATTGACGGCGCGACCAGCGATGCGCCTGAGCAAGTATGGCTGGCCAGATGGCGGAAAGTCCATGCAAAACTTGCAAACCACTTGCAAAATTCCACCTGCAGCGCTATGATGGGCGCCGCAGAGCTCCAATACGCACACGGAGAGCACGAGCCGGGCACGTTTAGTGAGCCTCGCCCTCTGGGACTCTACACGTGGGGCTGGTGACGAGCGCTACTGTGTCGGCTGAACTCCTGAGCAACCCACGCTGCGCGGTGAAGCGGAGGCCATCACATGGATATGCGCCCATCATCGCCTGAACGTCCGTTTGGTGACGTGCTGCGCGCCTACCGAGTGCGTGCTGGCCTGACACAAGAAGAGCTCGCCGACCTCGCGCACATGAGTGTTCATAGCATCAGCAACTACGAGCGTGGAGCTCCGCACCTGCCCCGGATAAGCGCCGCACGCCTCCTGGCGGACGCGCTGAACCTGACCCCCGATGAGCAGGCGGCTTTCCTTGTCGCCACACGGCGTCAGGCGCAACGCTTCCCTACCGTCACGGCACTGTCCGCAGACGCCCCACCTTATGCCATCCCGCTTCCCTTGACGCCGCTCATTGGCCGCGAGCAGGAACTCCGCTGGGCTGGAGCGCTCCTCTCCTCTGGGGACATCCGTCTGCTGACCATCATTGGCCCGCCGGGGGTGGGCAAGACGCGGCTGGCGCTCGCGCTGGCGCGCGGAGGAGCGGCCGCCTCGTATGAGGTAACGGCGCTGGTGTCGCTGGCGCCGCTTCGCGACCCCACCCACGTGCTTGGCGCTATCGCAGGATCCCTCCGACTCCCTGAAGCGCCCAAGCGCTCATTGATCGAGACCGTCTCGACGTTCCTCCAGGGCAAACGCACGCTGCTGCTGCTCGACAATTTCGAGCATCTGGCGGCGAGCGCGCGGGTCCTTGCCGAACTGTTAGGGCAATGCCCCGACCTGACGGTGCTGGCGACCAGCCGCGCGCCGCTGCGCCTGCGCGGTGAACAGCTTTTCCACCTGGCCCCACTAGGGCTGCCGCTGAACACACCGCACATTCCGGTCGATCAAGTGGCCGAGGCGCCAGCCGTCTCCCTCCTCCTGGAGCGCGTGCAGGCGCTCGATCCAGCGTTCGCGCTCAGCGACGCCAACGCACCGGCGATTGTCGCCATCTGTCGCCAATTGGATGGCCTTCCGCTCGCCCTGGAACTTGCCGCCGCGCGCTTCCCGCACCTGACGCCCGAGGCGCTGCTTGGGCGCCTGGAGCGTCGCATGGATACCCTCACGAGCAGCGCGCCTGACCTACCCTCACATCAGCAGACCCTGCGGGCGACACTCGAGTGGAGTTACGCGCTGCTCCCACCAGCGGCGCAAGCCGCCTTCCGTTGGCTCTCCGTATGCGTCGGCGGCTGTACGGTGGAGGTGGCGGAAGCGATCTATGCGCGCACCAATCTGAGTGCGCAGACAGCCGCTACAGGTAAGGGGTCTCCCCTTGAGCAGATGGCGCTTCTCCTCGACCACCAACTGCTCGTGCGTGAAATCGTCGCAGACGACCATGGCAGTGGTGAGGCTGTGCGGCTCATGATGCTCGCGACGATTCAGGAGTATGCGAGCGAACTCTTACAGGCGCGTTCTCATGAACAGGTGGCTGCGGCGCGTGTCCATGCCCAGACCTGTGTCGACCTTGTCGAGGCGGCTGCGCCGGGGTTCCAAGGGGCTGAGCAGGCACGCTGGATGCGTCGCCTCCGCGATGAGCACGACAATATCCGCGCCGCGTTGCGCTGGAGCGTGGAGCAGCGGGAACCCCTTGTCGCATTACGCCTCGCGTCGGCGCTGTGGGTGTACTGGAATACGGTGGGGATGCTGAGCGAAGGACGCGATTGGCTCGAGCAGGCGCTCGCGCTCGCCCCGGCGGTCGAAACGCTCAATGCGGACGGGCAGCGCACCCTGGCCGAGGCCTACAACGGCGCGGGCGTGCTCGCCACCCGTCAGGGGGACTTCGCCGCCGCTGAGCGCTTCCTCATCCAGGCGATGCCCCTGCGGCGCGCCCTCGGCGATCCTCTCGCGGTGGCCTCCTCCCTCAATAGCCTTGGGGGTCTGTGCATGCAGCAAGGACGCTTGAGTGAGGCGCAGAACGCGTGGGAGGAGAGTCTCGCCTACCGCCGTCAATCAGGCGGTGGACGTGCCATCGCGCTGGGGCTGATGAATTTGGGGGTTCTTGCCCTCAATCGCGGCGAGATCCGGGCGGCAATCGCCTATTCCGAGGAGTCCGCGCCGCTCTTTCGCGCGGCGGGGGATGAGAGCATGCTGGCGACCGCGCTGATCAATCTATCGATGGCGTCGTTGCTAGCAGGTGATCTACCCTCGGCGGAGCGGCATGTCGAGGAGGGGCTGCGGATCGCGCGCCAACGCGAGCAGCGGCGTCAGATTGGCCACGGGCTGATCGTACTGAGTGAACTGGCGCGCGCCGCGGGCGAGCTCGAGCGGGCGGAGGCGCTGGCACGCGAGGGACTGGTAGCGTGGCGCGAGATCGGCGCGCAGACCGATGTGGCCGCCATGTTGGCCATGCTGGGAAGTCTGCATGCGGAGCGCGGGGAGCTGAGTGCGGCTGAGACGATGCTCCAGGAGAGTCTGACGCTCTCCGAGCAGATGGCGGATCCGTTCGGTCTCGCAGATGTGTGGATGCGGTTGGGGCATCTGGCGCGAGTGCGGGGCGACTGGGAACAGACAGTGGCGGCTTACCAGCGGAGCCTGCGCGTGAGTGTCAAAATGGAGTCAACCGCCGGGGTGCCAGAGACGCTCGAGGGACTGGCCGTTGCGCTCGTGGAGCAAGGAGAAAAGGAGTCAGCCATCCAGAGTTTCGCACTCGCACAATCCCTGCGGTTGCGCACGGGCGCCGCTCGCGCCCCTTATAACGCAGCGTGGGTAGCGCCAGTACTTGGCGCGCTCCAAGCCGAGGCTGGTACACCTCGATGGGAGGCTCTCAGCTCCATGTTGGCTGCACTGAGCACATCGCACTTGCAAACGATGGTTGCGGAGGTGATGTCGCCATGAGTCGCAGATGGACGGAACGCCTGGTTGATTGAGTCGTTGGTCGGCTCCGTGCGAGAATGCTGGCGCTTCGAGGCACTTCACAGAGCAGGGCCGCAGTACCGCCTGATACCCGATATAGGAGGATCGCCTCCACCGGGCACGTTGTGGTCGTGCCTCGGACGCCACGAGCGTATACTCGTAGCTGCTGCAGTGGCCACACTTTGCTTCAGAGATATGCGCGCAAGACTTTACTGCAGAGTCCGTTCACGAACGCGCAGTGAGTCCTTCGCTCGTACGCAGAGCGGGCTCATCAATCACAGAAACGTCCAGGATCCACACCTCGCCGATGGCCTCGAAGCAAATGTCACAATAGAGGTCACACACAATAGAGGTCACAGGTAAGGTCTTCGTGCGCGGAGGCGCAGCGCAGCCGGTAGTAGGTTCGGTCGCCGCGACCGTTGCCAGCGCCCGGCGTCCCTGCTGGTTCCCACCAGCGGTCCATGAGACGCCACGGCTCATGGACTTCCAGCACACGGTAGGTGAGGCCGCGCAAGTGGAGCGTGGCAGGCTTGCCCTCGGCGAGTGTCACCATGATGAGCTGGTAATAGACGTGGGTCATTGGGTATCAGACCACCTCTCACCACAATGGATGCCATGGGGGATCTGTGCCGCGTCGGCGCGAGTGTCAGTATCACTCGTGTCGGCGACATCGGCAGAGGGGCGCGCGGGATGGCCAGGCTCCTCAGCCAGGTCAGCTATGTCAGCCAGGTCAGCTATGTCAGCCAGGTCAGCTGCCTCGGCATGAAGCGGCGCCAAGTGGGAGCGGCTCTGGTCAAAGATGGCGTCGGGGGCGGTGAGCACGCTTTGGAGCAGCAGAGGCTTGCCGTGGCGGTGGGCGAGGAGGTTGGCAAGCTCCTGGGTGGCGGTGAGACGCCGAGCGCGTTGGGGCCAGAAGGCGTGTTGCGCGGGATAGCGCGGGGTGAGACGCGAGATGGTGAGGTGAAGATCCTCGATGGCGTCATGGGCGTGGGCACGCGCGCGGGATTGGAGAGCGGTGCCAGCGTCTACGGCGGCCAAGATTGCCACGGACACGCAACTGGGCCACATCGAGCCGGGCGAAGGGTTCACGGTGCGGGATGGCGCGTTCTGGACACCTGCCGCGCTGGCGGGGCGGACGCCGACGCTGACGATAGCGGCCAACGTGACGATGGGTTCGTTGCGGCTGCGCACGTCATTAGGGCAATGTGTGGTAGAGAGAGGCAAGATGGGAGCAGATAGAAGCCTTACGTCAGCGGTGAGAGCAGAGCCGAGAAGAACTCCATCTGGTGGTTGAGCAGGGTGGAGAAATGGGCCTCGTCCGGGTAGTAGGTGGCGATGCAGCCGACGAGCTTTCCCGCCATCCCGCGCGCCATGCCAATCGGCACATTGGTATCGCGGACGCCATGCCACAGATAGAGCGGTTGGAAGGCCATGTCCTCGAGCCGGAAACCCCAGTCGCGTCCGTACAGCTTACCCTCGTAGGCGGCTCCTCGTACCCCCTGGCGATAGGTCTCCTGGGCGGATACGGCCAGCGGGTCGACGAAGTCATGAGCTAGGAGCGCGTCGCGGTCGGGCTGCACCATATGTTGAATAGCCTTTGTCACGGCTTTTCTAGCGTGTTTTTCGTCGCGGAAAGGGCGTGCCGTCAAGCCTAGGAGGGGTGTGAGCAACCAGTTGGCGCGGTGGGCGAGGAATAAGACCAGGCGATTTTGTCGGCTCATGCCGGTGACGCCCAACGTCAGCGGCCCGATGCCCGAGACGATCCCACAGGAGATGAGGCGTTCGGGGATCTGCTGCGCACAAGCGAGGGCATAGGGCGCGCCACCCGAGACACCCACGACCGCGAAGCGTTCGATGCCCAGGTGCTCGATCACCGCGATGAGGTCGCGGGGCCAATCGAGAAAAGCGCGGTCATCCTGGAAGGTGGAACGACCGTAGCCGGGGCGATCCAGGCTGAGGACGCGAATATGCGCCTGTGCGGCGTGCGCGGAGAGGGCAGCTGCTTCAAGGCGCGACCCAGGGTAGCCGTGGCAGTAGACGAGGACATTGCCATCGGGGCTACCGTACTCCGCGAAGCCGAGCACCCGACCATCTGGGAGTTGCATCGTCTGATTGGTTTTCACGACGGCGTCAGTATGCTCCATGGTTCTTCCCTCTGCCTCCATCGCCCAGTTCACGATTGGCTGAGACAAGTGTACACTGGCTGCCCATGCACGACAAGCGTCTAATAATGGAATGAAGATAACAAACGATCTGTATGGTGGATGGCGGCCAGGGCATCGTTGAGAGTCTACGCTGCTTTTTCGAGGACGCGGGATCTCTGGTCGAAGAGTCGGGAGATGGAGCAACACTGCTTGCCTTGCTGTGTCTCAAACGCGCTATAGTCTAGCAATCACCGTCTGGGAGTGTCTCGACCAGTCTCCATGATGTCTCTCGCCTGCCATCACGGCGTATGCCCGAGCGGAGGGCATAGCAAATGAAATATCTAGTGCGCATCCTCACTAGGTGGCCAAACAGACTTCAATTCAACGAAAGCCTGCCGGAATCGAACCCGGAAGCACCGTTTAGAAGACCGCACTGCCCATTGTGGCGATTCAGCAGCCAGGACGCAGGACAGACAGGCTATGTCAGACCCACGAGAACAACGGCAATGCCGAGTCCAAGTAGTAGGGCGAGGGGAAGTAATGTAAGGCCAAGCCAGAGGCGCTTGGCTACGGTCATCGCGAGACCAACGAGCAACCCCAGCGGAAGCAAGATCATCGGTGCGAGCCAGGCGCCCGATCCATGTAGTGCATATCCCAGGATTGTTGGCCCATCTGCCCAGAGGTAGTCGAATAGGAGGCCAACCCCGAAGCTGTAGAGCGCCGCGATGCAGATCACTAGCAGCGAGAGCGCAAACGACGCCCATCCACTCCGACGGCGTTGAGCACTCGGGGAGCCGCTCAGAGTGGATGGGTAGAGGGCATCTCGCAAGGCCCGCTGCCTGCGGCGTTTGGCCGCGCGATGATAGCGATGCAGCGTATGTAGGGCGTCGGCAATCTTGGCGAACCCGCCTAACACAGGAAAAATGGCCAGGAGATTCAAGACAACGCCGAGAGGGTCGCGTTGGCCGATACACGCGAACAGATCCCTGAGGGCAGCAAGCGTGCCCGCGACAGGTATGAAACCAATAGTTGACTGTGCGGCGGCTCCGGCGACCCCAAGGTCCTGGTCGAAATCGCCCCAAACGGCGCCACGATATAGGTCGAGCATTATCGAGCGCGTGGGCTGTGGTGGTGTCGCCGCCCGAGCCGTGATGGGTACGCCCGAATGCTGTTGCGCTGGCCTCATAGGCGCACTCGGCGATCTTGACATCGCATTATCCTCCTTGTAGCAGAGGGCTTCGCATCCATACGTCCATCAGGGCGCTGAGAGAACGCAGTTAGCCTTGAACATGGACCGCGTCATCGCCAGTGAACGGTCTCACTTCCTCCTCCCGTACGTCCTTGTTCGTCGGGACTCACGACCGGAGCACGCAATGCCTGGCGGACCCACGCTGCGCCGTCTGCAAACAATCAACAGAGACACAGATTGCATGATATGTGCCATACCGAGGGGACATAGTACGTCAACGGGGCAAGGGGATCACGTGGTAACGGAGTAACCCCCAGCAGGCGGCACATGGTGGGGAAAGCAGCCGTGAGCGACAAATCCGCTAGCGTGCCAGATGGGATGAGGAACGCCTACAACGAAGCTGCTGCTGGCTTGATTGGTAGCAGTTCGGTCGAGGCGGTAGGTGAGGAGTTATCCGAGTGGGCTTTGTACGCTCACAGTCAGTAAGCCATCGCCTACGGATACCAAAGGTAACCGGGGCGCATGAAAACAGGCCTGAGCAGTAGTTGGCCCAAATGTTGCCAATGCTATCTAGCAGGTAGATGTAGGATAGCGGATACCTGTCGGGGAGAAGAGGAGAGGAGAGCAAGCCGTATGAGTCAGCAATGGGAATACTGTAAAATATCGAGCAGTTCAGGCAGCACGCTGCTGACCTACTGCGCAAGCGCGGAGTGGCTCAGTCCTCGGTCGATAGCGTTTTACGAGGCGATGGAGCACTTAGGGGCTGCGGGCTGGGAACTGGTGAACGTCTTTCAGGCGGGCGACCCCTTCAACTCCCTGGAACTGTACTTCAAGCGTGCCATCGAGCCGGGGCGAGCGATTGACGACGCACTCTAACAGAGCCTGCTGCCCATGATGAACTACCGAGCGATTCTCGTGCTGGCGCTCACAGCTGACCATCTGCTTTCATCTCGACGCGCACAGGCAGCCCAACATGCGAGACATGCGCATTGCCCCCTGAACGATAACGAATTCAGGATGGCGCAGCGCTGGCAGACTCGGCAAGATAGCAGAGGCGAACATGCGTGGACAAAGCGGGCAGAAAAAGGCGGCGGGGATTATAAGGGGGTATAATGGAGCAAGCTGAAAACCGGGAGCGCATGCGCCCGAACGGCGCATAAAGGAAGTCGAAGTCACGATGACGGCTGGGCATATCACGTACGAAATCACCATCTATTGCCGCCAGTGCCACCGCATGGTGTATGAAGAACGTGGCGTAGGCGGGGACAACTATGAACGCCTTCTAGCAGAAGCGCATGAAGCGCTGAACAACCGACTTGAGCAAGCGCACCCACATCACCAACTGCACTTGAGAAGCAGAGCAAAGATCCCCGGCTACCCGTGACCCTCAACGAGGGGGCAGTAGTCTCTGCTCCGCCTTTGCCGTCCTCGCTCATTTCCTCTGCCCGTGCTGGACCTGCTCAACATGAGCGGCGCATGCTCGCAGCAGCATGTGGTACGATATGCAGGTTCCAGCAGCGTCACGATGGGGCTGCAGAACGGCAAGACCGGCAGCGTCATCTCGTCGCACGCTCCGTCGCAGCGCACGTGCCTCTTTATCACGCCTTCGCGTTTTGCGCCTCGTCACACAATGAGCTGAGGTGCATGCAATGAAACACTCGCTGCTCACCACGTATCGCATTGGCTGGCAGGATGGCTGTGACGCCGCGCGGGCCAGCTGCTTTACTAAGGCGCAAGCCATGCGGGATGCGCACTTGTATATGGATCTCGCCGTGCTGATCTGGGGCGTGACACCACGCGAGGCGATAGGTCTGCTCTATGCCTACCATCGGGGATTCATCCGCGCTGGCGCCTGTAAGGAATGTGCTCCCCCTTCCCTTTCAGTCACACCACCATTGTTATAGGGTATAGGTTCGCGCTCAGTAGT
>DATBIB010000047.1:0-11079 GCA_036557205.1 Ktedonobacterales bacterium
ACCCATGTCGCTATGCCAGGTGTAGGCCTCGGGCCGCTGGACGCCACGATAGACACCAAAGAAGTCGTCCAGCGCCGCAGGCATCGCCAGCTCGACGACCGTCGCCCCCAGCGAGACGAAGGCCGCGATGGCAGCGCGCACAGCCGCCTCGATCTCAGGATCGATGGGGTGGAAGAAATAGCTCGTCGGCACGCCGATGCGCGCCCCACGGACGGCAACGTCGGGCGAGCGCGCATCGCTGAGCGCGGCGACATAATTGAGCAGTGGCACATCAACGCTATCGGGATCGCTAGGGTCATACTCCGCCAGCGCATCCAGCAGCAGCGCGCAATCCGCCACACTGCGCGCCATCGGCCCAGCGACATCGAGCGACCAGCTCAGCGGCACGATGCCCGTCCGGCTGACGAGGCCATAGGTCGGCTTGAGGCCGGTGACGCCACAACACGCGGCGGGGATGCGGATGGAGCCCCCCGTGTCGGTGCCGAACGCGCCGGGGCAATCGCCCACCGCCAGCGCCGCCGCCGAGCCGCCGCTGCTGCCGCCGGGGATGCGCGCTGTGTCCCAGGGGTTGCGCGTCGGCGGAGTGTAGGTGCCGAACGCGAACTCATGCGTGTTGGTCTTGCAGAGGGCGATACCGCCCGCTTGCGCCAGCCGGGTGACGACGGCGGCGTCCCGGTCGGGAATCCAGTCGTCCAGCACCCGCGAGCCAGCGGTGGTCAGCACGCCACGGGTCTCGATCAAATCCTTAAGGGCGATGGGCAAGCCGTGAAGCGGGCCGACCCGCGCCTTCGCCTGTATGGCGGCGTCGGCCTCACGCGCCTGGGCGAGCGCGGCGTCGCTCATCACCGTGACACAGGCATGGAGCGCTGGCTCGGTCTCGGCGATGCGTCGCAGGCAGGCGGTCACCAGCTCCTCGCTGGTCAGCGCGCCCGTGCGGATGGCGTCGCGCGCCTCGGTCAGCGTCATCATCTCTGGTGATTCCGAGGATTCGGGCGCGGGCGATTGGCTTGTCATGGCTCTTCCCATCACTCACTGCTCAAAAAACGGCTCTTGCTCTCTCCTCAGCAGTATAGCCGATGGTCGCCACCGCAGTACATTACGCCCCTATTGTTTGACAGCAGTGAAGCGGCGAGTATACTGGTGCGCAGGCCCTCCCGTCGCACATTTCTGGCGGCGCTTCACATGTAGCGCGTTGCTTGCGGTTCCTGGCCGCTATTGAGCCTGTCTCGGTTCACTCCTGGGAGCAAGACATGCCACAAATCTTCGCCGCCGCATTTCCCTCGCCATCTTCTTCATCGGCGGACCGCCGCGCGCGAGCTTTGAAGGTCCATGGACGCCGGGTGTTGCTGGCCATCCTCATCCTGTTGCTGATCCTGCTGGCGCTGGCGTTCCTGCCCGATCTGGCGCAGGCTGCTGGCCGCTGACTCCCATCGTGAGCGCAACCGCGATAAAGTTGCCTTTACGCATCGGCCAGCCGAATGCGAAACAATCCCGGCGGCGTATCGCCCGTCACGCTCTCCCAGAAGCGCGAGACGTAAAGATACGTCGCCCCATCTCGCGACGGCGCCGCCTGACCTTGCCAGCACAGTCCACAACCCTCATAGGAGGTTACCTCCAGCGACGGCATCGCCTGCCATGTCTGGGCGACAGGATCCCAGAGCCAGAGCCAGAACCGCGATATTGGCGTGGAGACCCCACGACCCTCTGGTGGAATTCCAGCCTTTGGGTCAACTCCCCATACTGCCAGCCTCCCATCCGGCAGCACGTCGAGCGCCTGGAGAATGCCTGCCCGCGATTCGCTTACGCCAGCGACCGGCAGCGGCGGCAAGAGCGTCCAGGTATCACCATCGGCGCTCATCACCACGCGCTCGCGGTAGAGATCTGAGGGAAGTTGCTCATTCTCGAGCGCGTAGAATGGCTGATTCGCGGTCGGCCACGTATTCCTGCGCGGTGGCAGCGTCCACAAGAACGTTCCCACGCCATCGGGCAGAGTGCTCGTCTGATGCCAGGTGTCGCCCGCGTCGGTCGAGGTCCAGAGCCCCGTCTCGGTTGTGTAGGGGTAATGCAAAACGGTCATGGTAAGCGTTTCGCCTGGTCCTGTGGCGGGCATGAAAAAAAGCATCTCACCGCCCAGCCCGCGATCCGCCCGCACCCAGTTGGCGCCGTCATCGTCGCTGCGTTCGAGCAGGCTGACCTGCGGCGCCTGTTCAGGTGGCTCATAGCTATAGGCGAGATACAGATGGCGCCGGGTGACGTGCAGGTCGCACCAGCCGTCGGAGACGCTTGTGGGCGCAATCGAGATGTGCGGCGCAAGTTTCCGCCATGTCACGCCGCTATCGTCGCTGAGGTAGAAGAGATCGCTTGCGCACCACGGCCCATCCTGCGCTGATCGCTGGATCTGAAGTGTGACGCGCTGTGGATCATCGGGCGCGATGGAGAAGCCGCATTGATCCTGCGGGCCGAGCGTGAGAGGATAGCGCATCCAGTGGGCGCCTGAGTCGGTGGAGCGCCAGTATGCCATTGGTTGCGCGCTACAGGCAAAGAGCAGCGCGGCGTCGGTTGGCGCGACGGCGAACCCGCGCATATCGGTCGCCGCCGCCGGAAGCGCCACCTGCTCCCAGGCGCTTCCGGGCAGTCGTCGCGGCGCATGCAGGCTCACCGACGCTGCTGGCGTCAGCGCTGATGTGGATGCCTCGCATGCCGCGCAGCCCAGCGCCACGATGAGCAGCAACACTACGGAGCCAGCCCAGCGTGCTGACAGCCAGAGGGAATCCACGCCCAGCCGTCTAACCACCAGGAAGCCGCTCCTTCCTGCCAGCGTACTGGAGACGACGGCAACACCGCACGTTCGCCGTTGTACCAAGTATATACGGCAGGCGGGGCAGGCGCATCCGGTAAACGCCGTACTCTCATCTATGGCAAATACCTTAGTGCGCACACTCGGTCAGGCCAGCGTGGCGGGGGAACACTACTGCGCGGTGTCGAGCGGCGCTATCGCGGAGGGTGGCGGTGTCTGCCAGCGCCAGCACTCCGCGCCAGTGCGCCTATCGAGCGCGTAGAGCATGCCCCGCCCGCGTTTATCATCGCGCACCAGATAGACCGCGCCATCGAGGACGACCGGTGGGCTAAACAAGACGCCGGGATTGCTCTCAAGGGACTGATGCCAGAGAACCGCGCCATCCTCGCTGCTGAGCGCGTAGGCGCCATCCGTACCGATATTGATGTAGAGGATATCCTCGGCAATGGTGGCCGGGTATTGTCCAGGAGCGGCGAACTGATGTCGCCAGCGCAGCCTGCCACTCTTCGCCTCCAGGGCATAGAGGGAACGATCCCCTGAGTTGATATAGATGCTCTCGCGAAAGACCACCGCGCCGATATAGCGGCCCATGCGATAGCGCCAGACCTCCGCGCCAGTCGCGGCATCCAGGGCGAATAAATGGCCTGGTTCCGGGTAACCGGCGCCGCCGCTGACGCCCGCATAGAGCAGACGACCCGAGACGACAGGCGGCCCACTCAAATACCTCGGTTCCTCCGGTTGATAGCGCCAGCGGATCTGTCCATCCTGTGTGTTGATCGCATAGATCCCCCACTGGGTCGTGGCGTAGAGTGTCTCGTCCACGAGCGCATGCAGCGACACCGTTCCCTCTGCGAGCGTATCAATGGTTGTCCGCCAGAGCACGCGGCCATCTTGCGCGTTCAGAGCGTAGGTACCACTATGCACGACACCATCTGTGCCGTCGCTCACCAGCGGAACAGCCCAATCCATGAACGGCATAGCGGCGACCTTGCCATCGGTCGGGGTATGCCAGCGCGGCGCGCCATCCTCGGCGTTGAACGCGCAGGTATAATTGTACTCGCCAAAGCTCCCAACACAGACGTAGACAACGCCATTGACCGCTCGCGGTGTCGCGAACCCCACCCGTGGCGGCGGCGGAACACTCACCCAAGGAGGATAACTCACCTCCCTGAGAGGCGCCAGCTTCACCTGTTGACACCAGCGCGTCGTGCCGTCTCCGGCATCGAGGGCATACAGGCAAACTCCGGTGGAAAGGTAGAGGAACTGGTTCTCGCCCACCGGAGCAGCCGTTGTCACGACAGGAATCGGTGGCGGTTCCTGACGCCGGTCCAGAATCACCTCATACGCGGAAGGCGTTTGATTCAGGCGCATAGCTGTCACCTTCCCTTCCGAAACGGAGTGGGCGCCATACGTTCGCCTGCTGCGCTACGCAGTGTTTTTCGTGACCCAGATTCTAGTTCGTCTTCATCCGCGATGCCAGCAGCGCCTCGGCGCGTACGAGGTCGTCAGGAGTGGTGATTTTGAGGTTGTCGGAAGTGGCGAACACCACGCGCACCTGTCCGCCCGCGCGCTCGAACGATGCTGCCGTATCACTTCCCTCGAAGCCATCGGCGCGGGCGGCGTCATAGGCGGCCAGCAGTCGGCGCGCGTCGAACGCCTGGGGAGTCTGCGCCAGCGCCAGTTCATCGGATGGCCATGCCCGCGTCACATAGCCCTCGCCATCCAGTTGGACGAGCGGCTCATCCGGGGCGGTGGCAAGCAGCGCGCCACCCGTCGCCGCCGTCGCCGTGATGAGCGCGGCAATTTCATCGGGGGTGATGAGCGGACGCGCGCCATCGTGGACCAAAACCAGCGCGATCTCGCCCGTCTCGATCCGTGGCCGGAGCCAATTCAGCGCCCGGTCCTCCGACTGGTGGCGCGACGCGCCACCAGGGATCACCGCCGCGACCTTCGCCAGACCATACTCGGCCACCATCTCCTGGCACATCGTTACTTCATCCGGGTGCGCCACCAGCAGCGTCTCGGTAACTTGCGGCGTCCGCTCGAAGGCGGCGATTGCGCGGACAAGTACCGGCTTTCCGCTCAGCGTCAGCAGCACCTTGTTACGCCCAGCGCCCATGCGCGTGCCCTGCCCCGCGCCCAAAACCACCGCGACAACCGCGCCACCACTCTCAGCCATCGTTATGACTCCTCTGGCTGGAGCAGCCCCACACGCAGCGCATAGCGCACGAGATCCGAGCGATGGCGCAGGTTCAGTTTGCGCATGACACGGGTGCGATAGGTCTCGACCGTCTTGGCGCTCAGCGCCAGCTGGTCGCCGATTTCCTGGCTGCTGTAGCCCTGCGCCGTCAGCGAGAGCACCTCGCGCTCGCGCTCGCTCAGGCCATCGGGGTGATTGTCATCGGCGGTCTCCTCCAGCGCGCGTTTCTGCTCGCGATAGCGCGAGAGCAGCAGCGCCGTCGCCGAGGGATAGAGGAAGATATCGCCAGCCGCCACGGTGCGGATCGCGGTGAAGAGATCGGTATCCACGCCCTGCTTGAGCACATAGCCGTAGCCGCCGGACTCAAGCACCTGAAACAGATACTCGTTCTCGGCATGCATCGTCAGCACCAGCACCCGACCCGGCACATGGTCCGCCTGCATCCGCCGCAGCGCCTCCAGCCCGTCCACATCGGGCATGCTGATATCGAGCAGGATGATGTCGGGGCGCAGCTCATTGGCGCGGGCGATAGCCTCGGCGCCATTGCCCGCCTCGCCGATGACCCGCACGTCCGGCTGGCTTTCCAGCAAGGCGCGCAGCCCGGCGCGGAAGATCGGATGGTCGTCCACCAGCAGAATGCGGATCGGAGAGACAGGGGCCTGGCGGTCTTCGGTTGATTCGGCGCTATGCTCCATGTGCATCCGTCTCCGCCATCTCTGCCGTCTCCGCATCCAGCGGCACACGTAACGTCACCGAGGCGCCGCGTCCGGGCGCCGATTGGAGCGCGAGCGAGCCTCCGGCCAGACGGGCGCGCTCCTCCATGCCGAAGAGGCCAACGCCCGCGCCGCCGGATGGCTGACGATGCCGCCCAGCAAACGACTCCGGGGTGAAGCCGCGGCCATCGTCGCGAATCGTCGCCACCAGCCAGTCGCCCTCGCGCCGCACGACGACGCTAATATGCTGCGCGCCCGCGTGTTTCGCGGTATTGGTGAGCGCCTCCTGCACGACGCGATAGACCGCCAGCGTGCGCTCGCGCGCCAGGGTGATTGGCTCGCGCGGTAGCTCCACGCTCACCTGCAGCCCGGTGCTCTCGGTGAAAGTGGCAACGAGCGAGCGGAGCGCCGGAATCAGGCCAAGTTGGTCAATCGTCGGCGGGCGCAAGTTGAGCGCGAGACGACGCACCTGGTCGATGGCGCTGGCAATCAGCCCGCGCAGCTCTTCGATCTGCGGCTGCACCGCTTCGGCGCCTGGCAGCGATTCCAGCAGCTTCAGGCGAATCAGCAGCAGTGTCAGCACCTGGCCGGTATCGTCATGCAGCTCGCGGGCGATGCGCTGGCGCTCGTCTTCCTGCGCGCGAATCAGCGCGCCCGAGAGGTTGCGTACCTGGTTTTCGTAGCTCTGCACGTTATCGAGCATCACGTTGAGCGTCGCGGCGATGCGCGCAATCTCGACATCGGCCAACGGAGTCGGCTGCGCCCGCACCGAGAGATCGCCCTCGCCGACCCGTCGCACCACATCCTGCAAGCGATTGAGCGGGCCAAGGGCGGCGCGCAACACCAGCGCGTTGAGGAGAACCGAGAGCGCCAGCCCGGCGACGAGAAACGTGACCGTCAGCGGCACGTAGATGCCACCCTCGCCCGCCGAGCGCAACGTGGCGACATGCAGCGTAATCGCTGTGCCCGCCAGCGCGCCCAGCACGACAAGCGCCGAGTTGGCGATCAGTACTTTATAAAAGAGGGATATGCCGAAGAGCCGCTGGGCCAGTTGGGCCAGTCGAGTCAGTGGGCGTTGCGGTTCGGATGAGTCGGGCGCATTCGTCGCGGTCGCGCCATCGGCATCCGCCGCCTCTGGCGAGGCTTCTTCGGGCGCCCGTCCGAGGTGAAGTGTCATGCTGCTATCCTGATCGAGTCTATTGTAAGAAAATCCTCACACCTATTGTACGTTGCCGTGCCGCTCAAAGTCAGGACTTCGCTGCGTCGCGGAGGCGGCTCAGTCAGAGTTCAGGCAGGGCGGGACATCGCGAGAAACTCGCATCGTTTGCCTCTGAAACGACGAGCGAATGTATCGAGCGGGCGGAATCCGGCGCGCTCATAGACACGCTGCGCGCGCACGTTGAAGGTGGCGACATCCAGTGTGAAGCGCGTCGGCGCGTAGCGGTCGCGGGCGAAATCCAGGCCCGCCTCGACGAACGACAGCCCTAGCCCCCTGCCAGTCAGATCGGGCCGCATCGCCAGGCCAATTTCAATGACACCGCCACGCTGGATGAAGGTGAAGACTCCGATCCGCTCGTCGGCCCCGTCAATATCACCAAAGACGACGAACGCCTCCAGGCCAAGCATACCGAGGGGCGCACGAAACAGCGCCAGCGAAAGCATCGGCAGGATGTCTTGATCGTAAAACGCATAGACGCCATCGTAATGCCAGCGACTGATAGCGCGCGCGTCACTCCAGCGCAGCGACTCGAAGCGGTATGGTGTGGATGGCACGGATGGCATGGTCTCAACCCCGCGGACTGGATAGTTTCTATGGCGTGCGGTGTTGCCGCCCCTCAGTGTACCGAAACGGATGGCGTGGCGGCAAGGGATTGCAGCCAGCGGCGCGTCTGGCGTGGGGAACGCAGGCGTATGAGGCGCAGGTGGCCAAAATCAGGCTGTGCGAATTGCTGGCGATAGCGGCGGCGGTTTTTGCCCCAGGTCGTCAGCGACCACAGGATGATCGAGTCGCGCGAGAAGATCGCACGCAGACGCTCGCGATTGCCGTTCCATAGCTCGGTGCGCGCGATGAGACGACTCGCGGTGCGCCTGGTGATGCGGCTGAGGACGAGCGGGAGGGAATAATCGAGCCAGATGAGCGTATCCGCGCGCGCCCAGGTGACGTCGCGCAGTGCATTATAGTTTCCGTCCACGATCCAGGCGTCGCCAGATAGCGCCTCGGCCACGCGCGCCAACAGCAGCGGTGTTTCGGTTGATGTCCAGCCGGGCTGCCAGTGGAGGGCATCCAACTCGACATGTGGGATGTTGAGCCGCTCGGCAAGCTGGCGGGCGAGGGTCGTCTTGCCGGAGCCGCTGGTGCCGACGATGCAGATGCGGCGCATGTCATTCCTCCAGAGACCTCACCCGCCTTACCTCTCTCCTACGAGGCGAGGGGAGCCATAAATGTCCGGCCCCGTGTGGTATCAGCGATAGCGCGCCATCAGATACTCGTCGTGCAGCTCGCCCTCGGAGATGATGCTCATCTTGCGCAGCCCTTCGACGACGAAGCCATGGCGCTCATACAGCGCTTTGGCGCGGGCGTTCTCGGCGACGACGGTCAGCTCGACGCGGCGGAGCATCAGCCAGTTATCGGCGACATCGAGCAGCGCTTCGAGCAGCCGCGCGCCAATGCCCTGGCCTTGAGACTCGCGGGCGACAAAGAGGAAGATATCGCCGCTATGGCGCAGCCGTCCGCTGAAGACGTGCAGGCCCGCCAGGCCGACCGCCTCACCCTCGACCTCGGCGACGAGCAAGTGATCGTCACGGGTCAGCCCCCTGAGCGTCTCGATCCGCTGCTGGAGCCGGTCGCTCGGCAGCGCCGTAATCGTCTCGATAACCCCTTGCTGGCGGGCGATGCGCCAGACGGCGGGGGCGTCGTCTTCGTGGACGGGCCGTACAATCACCGCGGATAACTCGGCCATGGGTGACTCCTTCCGCGCATAAACCAGCGGTTTACTATAGTTCGCACAGGCCAGCGGCGTCAAGGTATCGGCAACATCGTTCGCGGGCGGATATCAACCAAATGGCGTGCCGTTGCCTGATGACGTGGTACAATGCGGGCGAAAAGTTCTCCTGGCGCTCGCTGTACTCCACTCGACGATGCCGTCGGACAGTGCTGTGCATTGCCGCATGCGCATGGGTGTTCGCTTGCCAGCGCACATGAAATGGACAGGATTTCCGGAGGGTTGAGCATGAACAGAAATCAGGCGCTGGATAACCTGTGGCTGGCACGCGCATTGTACGACCTTGGCGCGGTCTCATTCGGCGATTTCACCCTGGGCGATAGCACTACTAACTCACCTGTCTTCATCAATCCCAAGCTGCTGATTAGCAATCCCATGGCGCTGCGGGTCGCGGTCAAGCTGATGCACCAGGAGGTCACGCTGGCGCAGTCGTTACGGCGCGCGCGGGTGCATCCCTACGATGTCGTTGCCGGTGTGCCGGTGGGTGGCTTGCTGCTCGCGACGGCGTTCTCGCTGGAATCATCGGTTCCCTTGATTTATCCGCGCCTCAAACCCGAAGGCACAGGCCCACGCGGCATCGAGGGCCGCTTCCTGCCAGGGATGCGCGCGCTGGTGATTGACGATCTGATCACTGGCGGCAGAAACGTTCTGGAGATCGTCTCATTTCTTCAGGAGCATGATATCGTCGTTCACGACGCGCTCGTGCTGATCGACCGCGATATGGGCGCGCATGCGCGATTGAAGGCGCAGGGCATCAACCTCATCAGCATCATCAAGCTGGATGTGATGATGAAATTCTACTCCTCACAGGGTCTGATCGACCCGGACGACTACCAGCGCTACACCGACTACACGAACCGCCATGCCCCCGCGCGCATGCCCGCCGCCGACACAGTCGATACTGCTGACACCACCGAATAGCGCACAAAACGAGCCCCTCTCCGATGTTGGAGAGGGGCTAATTGTATGCTTGCGACCGCGCTCATTGCGGCGTATTGGGATCGGTGGGGCGCGGCTGATTCGCCTGAGGCAGCGGCGTGGTTGGTGGCTGCGGCTGCCCGAACGACTCGGAGGCTGGCGGTGGCGGCGTTCCCGTCGTCGGCGCGGTGGCGCTACCCTTCTCAGGCGGCTCGTTGCCGGGGAAGGCCGCCTGAATCTTGATGTTGGACATCGCGTCCTTCACCACTTCGCCGATGGCATACAGCGGGAAGATAATGGTTGAGTTCTTTTCCACGGCGATCTCAGTCAGTGTTTGCAGGTAACGTAGCTGGAGCGCCGCAGGCTCCGTCGAGATGACTTGCGCCGCGTCGGCAAGCGTCTGCGCCGCCTGGAACTCGCCCTGCGCCAGCAGCACCTTGGCCCGCTTCTCGCGCTCGGCCTCTGCCTGTTTCGCCATCGCGCGCTGCATCGTCTGTGGCAGCTCAACGTCCTTCACCTCGACGGCGGTCACCTTGATGCCCCAGCGCTCGGTATGCTCATCGATAATCTGCTGCACCGAGCGGTTGATCTGTTCGCGGCTGGCCAACAATTGATCCAGCTCCGACTGGCCCATCACGTTACGCAACGTCGTCTGGGCGATCTGCACCGTCGCGCGGTAGTAGTCCAGCACGTTATTGACGGCGTCGCTGGGATTGACCACGTAGAAGTAGACGACCGCGCTCACCCGCACCGTCACATTATCGCGGGTGACACCCTCCTGCGGCGGCAGCTCGATGGTGACGATACGCAGGTCGATCTTGCGCATCGTGCTGATGAACGGCGGCACCCAGAAGACGCCTGGCCCCTTGGCGCCCCGCAGGCGTCCAAGCACAAAGATGACGCCGCGCTCGTACTGATTCACCACGCGCAGTCCTGCCAGAATGAACAGCAGGAGCAAGACCACTATGATAGCGCCCGCGACACTCAAGGTTACTGGATCCACCTCATCCCCTCGTTTCTGTTATCACGTCCGCCATGACTGCCTCTACTTATGACGACGCGACACTCCCACCACATCCGAAGTCGGCTCAACCAGGACTTTCAGCCCCTCCACGCGCACCACCCGTACCGACGCGCCCGCCTCGATGGGTGGCGCATCAGACTGCGCCAGGCGTGCGCTCCAATCCTCCCCCATGACGCGCACGCGACCTTCAGGCGCCAGCGGCGTCAGCACCGTCGCCTGCTGACCGACCAGTCCAGCGCTGCCCGTGCGCACCGGCCAGCGCTGTGAGCGGATCACGAATTGCAGCACGATGAGCGCAATCAGGCCGACGCCAATCACCACGCCGCCAATGATCACCGGACTGAGCGGCTGCGCGTTTCGGTCCACTCCCGTGTCGAAGAAGATAAATGAGCCGAGCGCCAGGCTGACCAATGCTCCTACCGAGA
>DATBIB010000048.1:0-64878 GCA_036557205.1 Ktedonobacterales bacterium
AGCCCAGTTGGCGTGCCATCGCTGGTGGAACGATTTGGCCCGACTTCAGCAGGCCACCGAAACGCTGCTGGCGAATCTGGAAGTCCATTTCCATGCCGCCGATGAACCTGCCTTTCGCTTGGTCCAAAACTTTCGTGATTCCGCTTAGACGCACATCGAGTCTCCGCTCAGCCATATATGAGACGATTAGATGAGCCAGTTGCCCATCTTGCCAAGGCAGTGTAGTATGTTCGTGCTGCTTGCACGATGTGCGGCTTACCACTACGGTGGTAGCCTTGCATTTATCTCTAGGCATAATCACCTGGGAAGATTTGCGTGCCTAGGTACTTGTACGTAGGCAAAGGATTCACATGGGCGTAGTGCTTGTGACTGGTGGGGCGGGATTTATTGGATCGCATCTCTGTGATCGACTGTCAGCCGACGGAAAAAACGTCATCGGCGTCGATACCTTTGATGACCAGTATGATCCTGCGCGCAAGCGGCAAAACATCAAACATGCTCTTACCTCACCCAGGTTCCACCTGGAGGAATGTTCCATCACTGATAGGGGTGCATTGGCTGAACTATTCAGCCGCTACCCTATTGCGCAAGTAGTGCATCTGGCCGCTCGAACTGAAGCAGTCTCATCGCTCGCGGAGCCAATGCACTATGAGCAGGTGAACGTTCAGTCCATGGTATACCTTCTGGAACTCTGCCGCTTGCATGGTGTAGAGCGGTTTATCTTCGGTAGTTCATGGGCGGTCTATGGTGCTCAGGGTCGTTACCCTTTTCGCGAGGATCACACTGTACTTCATCCCAGTTCGCCCTTCGCCGCGACGAAACGAGCAGGTGAGCTACAGTGTCTTACCTACCATCAGATGTATGGTTTGCCGGTGACCTGCTTGCGTTTCTTCAGTGTCTACGGTCCCCGTCAACGCTCAAACCTTGCCGTCCATACGTTTACACGCGCTCTGTATGACGGCAGAGAAATTCCGATCTACGGTACCAGCAACGCTGCACGCGACTACGTGTACATCGACGATGTTGTGCATGCGATTGTCGCCGCCCTTGACCGTCAGCCTCCGCTTGGGTACGAGATCGTCAATATAGGCAGCTCTACGCCCGTAACCGTGAGTGAGCTCATCGGTGCTCTTGCGTGGACAACTGGGCGGAAAGCCCGCATTCGGCGCGAACCAGAGCGACTCGGTGACATTCGTTTTGCCTGTGCAGATGTGACGAAGGCCAATACTTTGCTGAATTGGCATCCCGACATTACACTCGGCGATGGCATTCGACGGTTCGTTCAATGGTTTGAGGCATCACGTTGTTTACAGCAAACGTGAACCAAGCCCGAACCAAGCCCGAACCAAAAGGACAGCAAGTGGCCAGATTCAAGAGGATGAACTAGGTGCGTATCGTTATCTGCAACAAGTACTACTTCATGACCGGTGGGCCCGAGCGTTACATGTTCGGTGTCACCCGTGCCCTGGAGGCGCAAGGGCACGAGGTCATTCCATTCTCTGTGGATGCGAAGCAGAATGAGCCTACAAAGTATAGCCGCTACTTCATTTCGTCACCGGTTGGACGCGAGAACTACGGTGCCCTTCTGACGCAAAAAAAACTGGGGGTGGGCGCTAAAGTGAAAATGGCCGGACGAGCAATCTACTCTCGCGAAGCCTATAGGAAACTGCGCCGCCTCATCCACGATACGCAGGCAGACCTGGTCTATGTGCTCAATTTCACGAGCTATATGTCGCCAAGCATCATCGATGCCGCCCACGATGCGAAGATCCCGGTCGTGGTTCGTCTATCGAGCTTCGATCTGCTTTGTGCAGGCAACACGTTTCTCCGTGACGGGCAGATATGCACCGATTGTCTGACACACGGGAAATCTCGTGGCATTATGCATCGATGTACTGGTGGATCGCTTAGCGCGTCTGTGGCGCGAGTAGGCGCCATGTATTATCACGACGTGATCGACGTCTATAGTCGGGTTGACGCCTATGTCGCTCCAGCACGCTTCATGCGGCAAAAACTTATCGAGGGCGGTTTTCCCGCTGATCGCATCCACTATATCCCGACTTTCGTGGATACAAGGTATTACCAGCCGCGACCTCAAGGCACGCCAGATGAAGGCTATGTGCTCTACTTTGGCAGACTGGCGCCTGACAAGGGCGTCCGCGTCCTGGTAGAAGCCTATGGGCTGCTTGGTCCATCGGCGCCTCCATTGCTCCTGATGGGCTATGCCGATCCGAGCGAGGAGCAATACCTTCGACAGCGTTGTACCGAGTTGGGCCTTACAAACGTCCACTTTCTTCCGCCACGCGAGGGCGATGCGATGGTTTCGACCATCCAGCGGGCACGTTGTGTGGTTGCCCCATCCGTGTGGTTTGATAACACGCCTAATACCGTCTATGAGGCGCTCGCATGTGGACGCCCTGTCATCGCGTCGGATATCGGCAGCCTCAAGGAGCAGGTAGTCGACGAGCAAACAGGTCTTCTCTTCGAAATGGGAAACCCCAAGGCGCTTGCTAGCCAAATCGTCCGGCTTCTGCGTGATCCGTCGCTCGCGGATCGGCTCGGTGCGAATGCAGTGCGCACCATTCAGCGTGAGAACTCGATTGATTCGCACTTGCGCCAATTGCTGGCTCTCTTCGGCGCCCTAACAAGCAGTGAAACAGCAATGAGTAGGCCCAGCAGCACGCATCAGGAGTAACCGTGAGCAGTAAGACTGGCGGGGATGAGGGGCAAAAGTATGATACGTGGGCTGATTAACTTCGCTGCGCGTCGAGTAAAGCACGACCGCACCTATCGGATCAACCCGAAGCTACCCCTGCGAGCGATACTTGCCATTGCGCGCGCCCGAGCGGGCGCCGCAGTGCACGGCACTCTGTATGCTCGCTTTCACTTCGGATCGAGCAAGGGGATCATGTTTCTTGGCAGAGATGTAAGATTCTCAGCTCCCTATCTCCTTCATGCTGGAAGAAGTCTCACCATTGACGATCATGCTGTCGTGGATGCGCTCTCGGAGTTTGGCATACGCTGCGGCGATAACGTGAAGATTGGTCGGTTCGCGACGATCAAGTGCACAGGCGTCATGACACATATTGGCAAGGGCCTGATCATTGGCACGAACTCGAACATTGGCGACTACAACTTCATCACAGGCGATGGGGGTATTCGCATTGGCAATAATGTGTTGCTTGCGCCATACGTCAAGATTCATGCTGAAAATCACAACTTCGACCGTCTCGATGTCCCTATCAAGGAGCAAGGCGTTACGGGCCGTGGAGTACTGATTGAGGACGACTGCTGGCTTGGCGCAGGCGTCATTGTTCTCGACGGAGTCACCATCGGCCGCGGGTCGATTATTGCGGCAGGCTCAGTCGTCACAAAGTCCATTCCAAGATTCACTATTGCCGCTGGAGCGCCAGCAAAGATCATCCGATCGCGCCTGCCTGCCGAGACCATTAATCCAATTGATATGCTCCACAATTACCCCCAAAACCAGTGAGCGCCAGGCATTGGTACGCATTCAAACCAACTCCCATGGCTCGTTTCTCGATCCGAGCCGAAGTGTGATCTACTTGACCGTTATCGTGGAGCAGCTGTCTCCTCGCTGGTCATGCAGAGGCGCTTATCATCCGTGAGTTTCTCAGACGTCGAATAGTGTGAACAGGTTGAGCATCTTTACCCCAGAGCCTGACTTTGACGCTGAGCCTGAACCTGGTAGAGCCAACCCGAGAGAAACGTCACTCCCCAGAGAAAGAAATAGGTTTCCAAATTGAGCGGGCGCCCCTGGCCGCCACGCTCGATCATGCGGCGAACAATGTCAGGGCGTAGGGTTCCCATGACGGGATTGGCGGGCGAGAGGACTATATCATGGAGAAACGCCTGCATACTAGGCGTTGTGAGCATTGTCTCAAAGGGCGGGATGAAACCGCTCTTACGGCGATAGACCAGATCATGGGGCACGCGCTGCGCCAGCGCTCGCTTGAGCAGTCCCTTTGTCTCGCCACCAGGGCACTTCTGTTCCCAGGTCAACGAGGCGCTCAAACGCACCATACGTGGGTCGAGAAAAGGATAGATTGGCTGTGTCCCGTGCCAACGGAAAAGATCAAACGACTTGGCCGCCATCTCACCTGCGCACACATGGACGAGATCCAGGACACTCATGCGCTCGTCTGCTTCCAATCCCTCGCTCAGCGCATATTCATATGTCTCAACGTCGTCCAGCATCTCCTGGCGTATCTTGGGCGGGATGCGGTAGGCGATACCTTCCAGCGAGTTCTGCGCGATAACCGCCGCAACGTGCAGCGGGAGGTGGCTCCGGCGTGCGATGCGCCCCGCTCTGCCTAGCCGCCCATCGTCGCGCCATAGCCCAAAACGCGCGTATGCCCCACTGATAGCCCCGCGCAAGGCGTCAGGTACGCGGTAAAACCTGCGCCATGTCTCATACATCGCGCCAAGCCCGAACGCGCCATCCGCGCCGGTGCCTTCTACAGCGCCCGGCCGAGTCTCTCTGCCTGCCAACGACGCATGCATTAACAGGTTGGTAGGGATGATCGAATAGTCGGCGAAAGGATACGAGTAATCTCTCCCCAACCGCTCAAGAACGCCAGACAACTCGCGCGAGTCATACATGATACGCTCGCAGGGCAATTGCAGCGCCCGCGCCATGCGCTGCGCCTGCTCACTTTCAGCGTCATCGGGTCCAAACGCATAATTGACCAGCTGAATGTCGGTTCTGCCAATGACCGAGAGTCGCGATGCCAGCAGCGCCGAATCTACCCCTCCGCTGAAATAGAGCAGTGACCCGCGCGGCGCTTCATGCAGAATGCCGTCCAGGGTTTCCAAAACGGCCGCATCTGGATTCCTCGCCGTCCTTGCCGCCTCGGTCGCTGGGCGAAAAACGTCCTGTCCCACACAATGAAGCGTTTGCCTGCCAGTCTCGCTCTCAACCCGCAGCGTAAACCCGTTTGGGACACGCCGCACATGGCGCGAGAGGGTCAGCGGAGGCACTAGCGCCCCATACTGGAGTAGCGAGCAGACTCCCCGCTCGTCAATTTCCAGTCCTGCCCACTGCAGCATGAGCCGCAGATCATTGGCGATGACCAGCGCGTTGCGCACCTCTGAGATATAGCACTGCTCTGGCGTCGTCGCTGGCGCGTTCACCAGGAGTTGGCAGGTATCTAGCGTGACGCCAAGGGTGACCATAGTGCCCTGCTGTACAAGTCGCTGCTGTAAGAGCGCGTCGCTCTCTGGCGGAGCGGACGGTGACGAAGCGGATCGGTCTGGAGGAAATACCATACCCCGCGCGTTGAGCGCCACATAGCGTGCGGTTTCCTCAAGCCCGTCCGCGGGATTCACCCCACGAGGCGCAATCCATGCGATGCTGAAGAGCTTGCCAGTTCGCAGCAGGCCGTTGCGAAATGTTATGGGAAGACCCAGCCATCCCGCGTGCCGCACGACTATCGCTCGCCACGCCTCCGCCCCTACCTCATCCCCCAGATATGCGCTCAAAAACATGAATTACTCCTGATGTCGCCTATTGCTCTGGCATCTATCTCTCACCCTACAGCCTTGGCTAGCTCGTTGCAGCGCATACATGAACAGCAAGGGTCCGAATGGAGATAATATTATAAGGCAGCATCCGCACATCTGCCCTTGGCATCTGCCTCAAGCCACGACTGATCCCCCACATACGAGCCAAATGATCAAGGGCGGCGGAATCAACCTGGGAAAGTCGTAGGTCCACGCATAGCTGCGACAACACGCTCATCCTTCGCTACCTGGCGTTCCTGCCGTAGCAGACTCCAAAGCATTCCTGGCAGGATCCAGATCCAGATTGAGACGGGTCGCAACTCGAAGTTCGGCCCGGTGAAGCCAACAACAATCCATACCAGAACCAAAGCCATCGTCGCCAATGCCAACCTACGTGTCATCTCCTGGCCGCTTGTCTTAAAGGCACGATACGCAAGGCGCCATATCTGAACGAAGATCGCGACGAAGCCAAGCAAGCCAAGCAAGCCAAGCTGGCCAAAGATCGTCATCCACTCGACATCCGAAACATAGGTGTGCTTGGGATCGGAGAGCAGGAGGCCAACGTTGAGCCGGTCGTAGAATGCCTGATCGTGAAAGGTGGCCTGACCACCAAATGTACCGGGGCCAAGGCCTACCAGCGGTGATTGCTGAAGTACCGCCTCACCGCCATTCACGATCTCATAGAGGCGCGAATTCTTATAAAAGTCTGGCGAGAGCAGATTACCCGGGTTGAACTGCTTTCCCTTTCCTTTGGCGGCCGTATCATATGCCTTGCTCGCAGAGGTCGGCTTTGGAGTCACGGTCACCGTAGAGTGGGGACCTTCGGTGCCAGAGCTGTTGGTCGACACTGGACTTTGCCTTGCGGTGCTTGTGGTACCCGAAAGCACCGCTGGCGAGACTACTGTCAATAATGCGCTGGCCGCGACAACCGCGGCTCCAGCGACCGCAACCGTACCGAGCTGCGACATGCGCAGCGGCCAATAGCGCCGTCCAAAGATAGCAATTACTATCCAACCAATCGCAAGCGATGC
Organism: Ktedonobacterales bacterium; assembly: GCA_036557205.1. Taxonomy (GTDB): domain Bacteria; phylum Chloroflexota; class Ktedonobacteria; order Ktedonobacterales; family JADMIN01; genus DAHUXT01. The sequence continues at coordinate 6,555 of DATBIB010000048.1, forward strand.
CAGACTCTGGCGCGATAAGGCAAGAATGATCACCGCCGACGACGCGCCAACCAAGAGGGCCAGCCGTGTCGTCGGATGCGTGATCCAGGTCGGTGAGTAGCAGGCTAACGCCATGATGCATGCGATGGCCAGGTACATGCCGAGCACGTTGAAATAGCCGGTCGTTCCCTGGACCAAGTCGAAGTTGAAGAGATATAGGCCCGCGAAATGCAAGAGTACGAACTCCACGGCTCCCACGACGCACTGGAGAATGGCGACCGCGACAATCATGAGCACAAAGACCCGCACATCGCGCTCGGTGAACCGGCTCGACGCCGCCAGATAGAACACCAGCACGTAGCGCAGCAACACATAGACCCCTCCAGCGGCCACAGAAACGGCTATATGGTTATATACAAATGAGCCACCAGCGACGAGGAGTATGAGGGCAATCGGAAGATCGAGTGGTGTGCCAAATACGCGTTCGCGGCGGAGCCGTGCGAGTGGCAGCCTGAGGCAAAACGCCAGCAGCAACAGGGCGTCTGGAACGACGCGTTCAATGGTGACGTGGGCGGTAAATGCCTGAAGAATGGCGTCCTCGATGGGCAGATAGATCACGAGGCCAATGAGGAGGTATCGCGGCTGCTTCGCCCATACAGGGGCCAGAATGACGAGTGCAACCACCGCGCCACCAACGTACAGTAGCGCGTCGCCGGTCAGGGCGCCCGCGAAGTACCCGAGAGCGTACACCAGGAAAGCCGGGACAGCATACCACGGCCACCGCGACGACCTGACAGGCTGGCTCATGCCCATTTTCTTCACTATCGCTTCCTATTTACCTGCTCTTACTTGCTCTACCATATCTCACCCGTCGCGATAACGCCGGAACCCTGTTGAGCGCTATTTTGACCAATGCGTCATCTACACCGCCAACTAAGAGCAGGACTATGCCATAACTGATGCACCCGATGATGCTACCAGCCCCCAGAAGGATGATCGGTGATTGGAGAAGGTGTGTCGCTTCCAATCCGAGAACACTCGCACCCATTGCCACACACGCGATGATTGTCTTCGGTATGATAACGAGCGAGGGAGCGAATTTGAACACGCGTGCAGCGACGATGATGACAGTTATCAGTCGCAAACACTCCGTAAGCACTGTGATCACCGCTGATCCCAGATAGGAATAATGAGGAATCAGCAGAATATTCAGGCCAACATTGATGGCGATATTCATGACATAGGTCCAGACAAGACTGGACTGGCGGTTGTAGATAATAATCAAATTTGAATAGAGTGTGGCGATGAAGTTGAACAACGCTGAAAATGACAAAATCTGCAATGGCAATGCTGATTCGGGAAGCTTGCCGCTGCCCAGGATGAACACAATACCTGGCGCGAGCAGGATAAGCATCAGTACAATCGGCGCCGCCAGTACAACGCTACCGTTGAAGACGCGTTGTATAGCACGCTGGAAACGAGCGTTGTCCTGAAGCGCATAGCGCGCGAGCACAGGGAATACAGTGCCTATCAGGACAACTGGCACCGTCAATACGACATCCATGGTCTTGACTGCAAGACCATATACCGCGATATCATGCTCTGGCCGCATCAGCGAGATAATAAATGCGTCCGCGCGGTATTGGATCTGTTCCATGACGCCGACCACAGCCATGGGAATCGACAGACTCAGCAGGTATCGCCAATGGCGCGGCTCGATATGCAGTCGGAACTTCGTGAGTCGACGTGCGCCGATCCAGCGCACGGCAAACGTGAGTACATTTGCCAGCGCCGTGATGGCAACTACTATATAAAACACCTGTGATGGTTCCATATGGTAGGTGCGCAGGACGATGAGAAGCGCCACCAGCGCCACTACCATAAAGGTCTCATTGACGAAATCAGCCACAACTGCCGCTACCATATTGATTCGCGGCAGAAAGACCACGTCCAGGCCCATCGCGGTTGAGTAGAAGATAAACGAGACGGCAATCACAATCATGGCAAGCTTGACTTCGTGCGAATAGGGCAGAAATTGGGCGCCCAGGGCAGTCAGTCCATATATAATGACGCTTGTGACGATACGCAGAGTAATAGCTGCACTCACAATCGAGTCAGCATCGTCTGGGTACTTGGCGGCCTCACGTACACCAATACGAGTTGTTCCGGCCTGGGCAATGAGCTGGACGAGTGAAAACACGGTGATGACGATGATGTAGTCACCATAGCCATCTATGCTGAGTTGCCGTGTGATGAGACCCATCACAGCAATGGCCATGACATACGTGAGGAGCTTACCCACCCCCTGTATAAGGGAGCTAGAGGCGAGCCTTCTGGTAGCGGAGGCGCTGACCTCTGTAGACCGCACCGCAACAACTTGCGTCGTTGCCATGTCCGAAATATCGCGGCCAATCTCCGCCGATAGGGCAGGCAAAAGGAGCGTTGGCAGCCAGTCAATCTTGTCAGGAACCTCGTTGGGAATGTCAACGGTCTGGGGAGTCGTCTGTGCTTCAGACGCCGGTGAGTCCGTCTTTGCCCGGATCGCCTGGTGTTCCCAAGTATGCACACGGCGTGACCGACCATCCTCCTGGGTCACATTATGCGAGGGAGGTGCGGCCTGCCCATATAGGGGCACCAGCCGTACGGGACGCAGCGCAGAGCCGCTTGGTCCTGTGCTGCGCCTATTTGCGGCGCGGTGATCGTCGCTCACAAACTTCCTCCCGCTTCCCCGACCACGCCGTGCCTGTACTGCTTCCTCACGTCACGCTACCTGTATTTGCCCACACAGCTAGCTTAAAGTGTGGCGAATCAATGCTAAATCACTTGGGACTTTTACGCAACTTCACAGGGACTTATCCCCTATTCTGCCGCTCCCCTACATCCACCCATAGTGAAAGATTGAAAAGAACCACTACATGTACGTTCTGCTGCGTCATATTGCGAGCGCCATGAGGGGGTAGACATCTGCCCGGAGTGAAACATTTGAATTGGCAAGGTTCGCTCGGTATTATCAGCGCCCCCATGTTACTATCCGCATAGTGTGCCGTTGCTATATTAGGTTATCAGTCCATGGGGTAGGCCAGAGTGTGGTCACCCATGCGCGGACGTGAATCCCGGTGTTACACAATTGCTGGGCGTAGAAAAGGGGGAAGAGGAGTTCTCGCCTCATACCGCGCACGGCGACGCAGGTACGTCGTGGTCGGGAGCATCTGTCACGACCATCCCAGTAGGGTACGTTTCGTCGAGTCTTTCTATTGTGAGTTATCGAGACAAGGGGTTTAAGCAGTGACAGAGAAGCCACACTCACGCATTCGGTCGTGGATCCATGTTGGGTTTGCAAGCCTGTTAACCCTTGCGATTGTTGCGCTGGGGGTCACCGCGCTACGGCCGACAGCTGTAGGGCATGCGGCTGGCGCTCCAGGGCCATTGGCCACTTCTAAAGCACGTTTCGATCCTCCCACCATCTACAAGAGCACAGCCCACACAAATGCAGTGAAGGCGATGCGGACCGCCGATAGCATAAGCTCGATACCTTACTTTAGCTCATCGTTCACCACGGGCGGCACTCAATACAACTACGAGATGGTAGGCACCGATCCCACGCATGCGCCGGCCAAAACGACCGTCCCTACGGAAATTGTGCCGGTCAACGTCACCGTAGGCAGCACGACACTCAAAGGCAGTGACTGGGTCAACATAACGAAGTGGTCACCAATCTGGGGCAACGCCTTCTATGCGACCGCTATCGGCCAATACACTGATGCGTTCCGCCGCGCGGAGTTCTGGAATTACGTGTACAACAACAACTACCACGTGTTCCTCGGCACGCCGTCTGTGCACGCGACGATCAACCTGGTAGTGCCGCCGGCGTCAGGGCAGGTTGTCACCAACGGCAATGGCAAGACCTATGCCGAGGTGGATATCAACTGGTGGGGGCCACAAATCGAGTCCGCCCTGGCCGCGAGCGGCATCTCGCCAACGGTCTTCCCGATCTTCCTGACCAAAAACGTGCTGCTCTACGACACATCGGTCAGCAACTGCTGCATTCTCGGCTACCACTCCGATGCGTCCTCGACCGTCGGGACCACGACCAATATCTACACGTATGCCTGGGGGTCCTATCTCTCCTCAGGGATTTTCAGTTCTCCATCGATAGCCGATGTCGCGGCTCTGAGCCATGAGGTTGCCGAGTGGCTTGATGATCCATTCGTTGATAACCAGGTGCCATCGTGGTCGGTGCCGAGTGAGCCACAGTATGGCTGCTCCGATTTGCTCGAAGTTGGCGACCCGCTGGTAGGTACGGGTATGAGTATGCAGATGGCTGGCCTTCTCTACCATGTGCAAGATGAGACCTTCTTCTCGTGGTTCGCGCACCAGTCGCCATCCATCGGCGTCAACCACCAGTACACCCTGCTCGGTCAGTTCGATACCTATTCGCCGTCCTGCTAGTCCACCGGTCGGCGTGACCTTGCGCCGGAATCCGAAACGACGAAGCAGGTGTCTTTCGTACTCGTACCCTCCTGATCCCTTTCAGGAGGGTACGACGTGTTCCACACATGATCCCCTAAGCCGTCGCCTTAGTTCTACTGGGTCTCGTTCCATGCTCATTTAAGCCTGCCAGCGCCCGTCAGCACAGGCGGCGCGGCCATGCCTGTCCCTAGTGACTCGACGGTGGCGCTGGCTTCACCTGAACTGGGCCAAGTGGCAACCCGCTCGGCTGAAGGGTTCCCGCAACGGTCGCAGTTCCCCCCGCATATGGCGCCAACAGGCTGTACGTCTGCTCGCACGTGCCGCTGCCAGCTCGCAGACTTCCCACACATTTCGCCGCGGAGGTTAGTTCGTTCCGCGATCCCTTTGTAACCATCAAGGACAGGGAAAAGCTCGACTGATCGACCGGAGCATGCGAAACGGTGCAGACGAGCTGAAGGGTGATTGTGTCAATGGCGTGGACGGCGCTACGGCTACTGCAGGTGAGGGCTTGGGCCTCCGAGGCGCGCGTGGCGCTCGAGTGCAGAGTGGATGGAGCGCCGCACCCCCCAACTGCCAGCGCGAACGCCAGCATAAGAACAGCCAGAAGCCCTTGCCTCTCAACCCTCTGCATGAGTACCTCCGATGAATCTCCAGACCAATCACAACAGGCGACCGCAGCAGAGACGCTTTCCAGCCCGCAAATGTTCCACAGCGATCCGTCTAATGTGTAGCACTCCCGCTGTCGCTCACCCCCAGCAGGCGACCGAGACGCTCCTGGCCCGCTTGGAATCCCATCTCCATCTCCATGCCAATGCTGCCACCGATGGACCATCCTTCGCTTGGTCCAATACGTTCGTGAATCGGCTTAAGGCGTCTTCAGCGCGTTACGTACCGCATAGAATGCCGGTTTAGGCTTGTAATTGCTGTCAAAGAGAAGGGGCATGTCCTGCCGATGATAGAATGCATCGATCCAGGTGTATTTGTCGGTGAGACCCCAAACGGTAAATGCGACACACGCCTTGGCCAGCATGCACAGAGTCGCCATGGTTCCGTACCGATTTGCCTGCTCAGCAAGTTTCTGCTGGATATTACTGCCTGTGACGGAACCGACATCCATTTCTGTAATTCGTATCTTGAGGCCAAGAGCGCTGATCCGGGAAAAATTGGTAGCAACGCCTTTCATAGTCGGCTTGCCGAATGTCAGATCTTCATGCAATTGGAACCCGACCCCGGAAATCGGCACGCCTTGCTTTATCAGAGAGGTTAAGAGCGCATACAGTGCATCGAATTTCGGTCCGGGCATCTCGATGCCATATTCGTTGTAATAGAGGGCCGCATTCGGATCTGCTTCATGCGCCCACTGAAACGCCATGGCAATATAGTCTGGACCAATAGTCTGGAGCCAAAAACTGTCTCGCAGCGCACTACCGTCTTTGGAGAGCGCCTCGTCGACGACTTCCCACGAATCAATGCGACCACGGTAGCGACTCACCACCGTGAAGATGTGAGAACGAAGGATCGCTATTACCTGGGCACGCGTGTAGTTGCCGTTCTTGAGCCAGTCAGGCACAGCTTGGAACCACACAAGTCCGTTGCCGAATACCGACAAATTGTGATCGTGCGCGAAGTTCACAATAGTGTCAGCAGCGGTGAAATCATAGTCTCCTGGCCTGGGCTCGGAGTAGCGGAAGTCGAGCGCGTTCTCGGGCGTGACACTCGTGAAGTGGCTCAAGAGTGTATCTCGATACGCGGCTTCTGTAGTAAGCGGGCCAAGTCGTACTGCGGTCCCCAATGCGACGGTATGCGGGAGATTTTTCGTCGCGCCCGCGGTGGCAAGGCTGTTTGCCGCCGCCTGCCCATCGGCGTTGCCCGACTGAGTTGTTTGGCGAGAAGGAACAAGGTCGCCAGCTCCCCATGTCATCCATACCGGATAAAAAGCCACCGTCGCGGTCAACGTCACGAAGACAACGATCCAGAACCATTTGCTCCGGAAGAACAGGTGGCGCATGCGTGGTGGTCTCCAGTGCCAGGAGAAGCCCAACCTCAAGCGTAGACGCGGGAGCTTCTCGCCAAACGATCCTAATTGATACAGCCAGGCACGTCAACTCAATCGCCCTCAAAAGACAGGAGGCATTGGATCTTTGCCAAGCAGGGAAGGCCCATTGAGCTTACCATGCTAAAGCTTGAGCGTGTCTGCCATTGCTGCGTCCGCGACAACAGTCTCTATTTGAGTGTAGCCCGTCAGCTACACTGGCGGTTACGAAGTAGCCAGATAGTCAAGCATGATAGGGAAAATCCCGACGCGGTGAGATCTATCTCAATGTACTCCTGAGCGTGGTCACGGCGTCCAAGCTCGACCCCAAAACCGTCTAACCCTAACACGATCTTGCTGAAATTCGACAAGGGGGAAGGGAGCGGTTAGTGTGGCCGTAATTTACCGACGCTTAGCTTCCGTTGAAGGAGATCGTCAGCAGCGTATCCTTGGTCAGCGTTGGGATCGAATACACGGCAGCTGTGCCAGGCGTTGTCTTGGCGGGCGTTTTGAACGGCGTGGGTAGCGGCTGCGCAATCTGGCTCTTGGCGGGCGGTCTAATGGTGATGGTGTAGCTGATGTGATTTCCCGCCTGGCGGTACAGTTGCAGGCTATACTCTTCCGTGCCGTTAACCGTTTGTAGCGCCTTCGGCGCCATCCACTTGAAATGCAGGACAACCGTCTGACCGCGTTGTAAATTCTGGATTCTGATGGACCAGACCTGATGGCCCTGCTCCGGCGCAGCCACCGGGTAACAGCTGGTCGGGCACTTGACTACCCCCGAATCCAGAAGCTTCGCGTCCGCTGGCGTCAGAATACGCACGACATCGTTGTACCAGGTGATGTTGCCATGCAGCAGGAGCGGCGTATAGAGATGCTCGACCACCTGGAACTGGTAGGTGATCGTCGCATCATGTATCGCGTTGCCGTTCTGATCGAAGGTGATTGTGTCAGCGACCGTCTCCTTGATATCGCTGTTGTAGTAGGTCGCGCCAACATTGGCATCGGTCGCCATCAAACCATCGGCGCCTGGGGGCATTGCCACCGACGACGCCACCTTCAGGCCCACAAGCACCGCCTGCACCTGCGGATCCGTCAGATAGACCTGCACGTCTTTGGTGCTGAACCCTTGCACGATCTGGCGCATCACCGTACTCTGCTTCGTGGCGTCCAGCGTCGCAAATTTCTGTAAGAGCGCGCCGCCGAGCAAGGTATCAATGACCTTGCGCTCGGTCGTTCCCGCGCTGGTTGTGCCGCCAGTGTTGCCGCTGAGAATATGGTAATAGTGAATGACATCCTGCAGATTCTTTGCGTTGACCGACTGTGAGAACCCCGGCACGCTGATAGCTCCCGTTACCTGCAGAATATCCTTGATGATCTCCGGCGTAATCATGATGACGCCATCGACCTTCTGCCCACTCTCGCGCTGATACTGTTGCATGACGAGTTGTGCCGACGTGGGAAAATCGGGCGACAGATTGGAGTCGCGCATCCCAAAATGTTGAGGGTCGATATTCATCCAGGCGTACGTTGCGGGAATCGGATTGGTGGGGCAGACGCCGTTTGGACAATCGAGCGTGATGACGTCTTTGAGATGAATGCCGCCGACCAGATGGCCGCCCTGTATCGTCAGGAGCGCATAGTTGCCCATGAATCCGCCGGAAGGGCGCAGCTCGTCACTGTCCATATCGAAGAGGAGGAAGTGTTCCGGCGCGCTCATTCCGAGCAGGTTGGGCAATGCGTTCATAACCGTGTGGGCATAGTTTACGTACGTCGGCAGCTTCGGTGTAACCGTATCGACTTTCGCGAGCAGAGTCACAAATTTGCCCAGGCCGACGCGGTTGAGTAGCCCATCGTTTATCTGTTGCCGCTCAGCGATGGCTTGCTGGACGAGAGCGCCTGCGGCGGCGATATCCTGCTGTGCGCGCGTCACCTCGTCCATGGTCACGCCAGCTGTTGTGGAGTTCGCGGATCCAGGCGCCGCGGTAGGTGTCGCCGTGGGTGTCGCTGTGGGTGTGGTGGGTGCTGGAACGGTAGGTGAGCCTGAGCCAATATCGCTAAAGATCGCCTTGAGGTGTGGCAGTAGGATCAAGCCTGCATCAACACCATAGCGTCCCGCTCGCACCATCAGGCTGGCCATATTCAACAGATGGGCAACGCTCGATCCAACAGGCACATAGGAGGCTCCCCAGGGCACATCGTGTTGCAGGCGATTGAGATCGCCATCCAGCGTGACCAGATGGGTCTGTAATTCGGTCAGGTGATCGGTGTCAAAGTAATTGCCACCCTTGAGCATACCCTCGATGATCGTCACCTGTGTCTGCGCATCTCGCCCCGCGGCGACGGCGTCGACCACCGACAACGTGCTTTGGGTGCAGCAAAACCCCATGATGATGCTCAGCAGCGCCAGCGTGACCACGAGCCGTGTGGAGAAATGTCGGTCGCGCAATCGTCTGGGCTGTTTGCCGCGAGCTACGGCTCGTGTCCCAAACCCAACCGGCGCGCCATAAGGGGCGCTACCAGGGACATCGCCGACGGCCCGATCGGTGTCCCAGTCAGTGTCCCATCCGTCGCGATAGTCATACCGTTCAGCGGCATCCCACTCACGGTCAATGCGGCGCTGCCGCCCTCGCTGATCACTCATCACTCATGCGTCCCATCAGCGGCAACCACCCGGTAAACTCTCGCATTTGTTCAGCAAACGTACGATGGCTTTCACGGTTCTGAGAGCCACCGCGTGCGTCAATCGGAGTTGGAGATGGGGTACCAAACGCTCTGCACTGTCTGATCGAGTTGGAGCGTACAGAGTGACGAGGTACGTGTCGCCGGATACTCTGCGGTGTGCGCCATCCTTCCGTGAACGAGCGCCATTCTCCGTCCTGGTTTTCCAACAGTCAACAACCACACCGTGCCTCCGCAACTACCACCCATACCTCACTGCCGAGTCCGGAGCGCGCACATGTGCTACGTGTCCTATCGTGTTCGTTCCTATCGTGCTCTGTGCGCTTGCACGACATTCTGGGTGACAAAACGGCTCTCACCAGATCCAACGGTCAACAGACGCTCGCCTGCGTCCAGCACATCCTACAACGCACTGGTTCTAGTGACGATAAGCGCATGAGGATTTGGCTACTATGACGATATGACGAGTCGATGTGACGCAGCCGTTTGTACGACGCCCATAGGACCCATATGCACATCCACTAGAGCATTGTTCAACCTCATCAAGAGAGATGGCAGATTCGCGCCGAAACCCATGCAAAGCTAGACGTAAACATACATGGCCTGGACACACGTACACCAAACTGCTGGGAGTTTGCGGCACTATATTGCGCTGTCCCCACGCCTGTGGGGGTGAACCGTCGTCCGATTGCTCTCTTGGCTCCCCATGAGCAGCCCTAGCAATGAAACCGGCTGAGGCCCCTGGCTTGAGCCATGGGGATGAAAGCCGAGTGGCCCGCAAGGACCATGGGCCACGATAGCACAGCGCACCGAGAGTTGACACGTGCATGCCAGTCAGGCAGAATAGGCGCATATGGAGCCTCAGAGCGGTGGCATACGCAAAGCTTACAAAACCTATAAGTACCGACTGACCCCAACGCCAGCACAAGAGCAGGCGTTGGCAACGGTCTTGTCGCGCTGTCGCATGCTCTACAATGTCGCACTCGAACAGCGCAAGACGTGGTGGGACCGCGGGCAGGGTATCGGCGCCACGTACTACCAGCAAAAGGCCGAATTGCCAGACGTGAAAGCGGCATGCCCTGAATTGGCCGAGGTCAATGCGCAGGTCTTGCAAGATGTCATCCTGCGCGTGGAGCGGGCGTATCTAGACTTCTTCCGCCGCAACAAGGATGGCGAGACGGCCGGCTACCCGCGCTTCCAAGGCTGGGGGCGCTATAACAGTTTCACCTATCCGCAGTATGGTGGCGGCGCGGCGCTGGATGGCAGCGTGCTGAGTCTGTCGAAGATCGGACGCATCCGCTTGCACCGCCCTCTGGAAGGCGCCCCCAAGACCGTCACGATTAGCCGAGAAGCAGATGGCTGGTACGCATGCATCTGCTGTGCTGAGATACCCATAGCGCCACTGCCCTCAGCGGGTTGCGAGACCGGTATTGACGTGGGGCTGAAGGTGTTCCTCGTCACGGCGAACGGGGAAGTGATCGAGAACCCGCGCCATTATCGGAAGGCCGAAAAACAATTCGCCACAGCGCAGCGGCGGGTAGCGCGGCGGAAGAAAGGGAGCAACCGCCGCAAGAAGGCGGTAAAGCTACTGGCGCGGAGGCACAAGACGGTCAGGCGCCAGCGCTCGGACTTTCACCACAAAACTGCGCTGATGTTGGTTCAGCACTTCGATACGATCTATCTCGAAGATTTGCAGGTTCGCAACATGGTGCGGAACCGCCGCCTCGCCAAGAGCATCGGTGATGCGGGCTGGGGACAGTTCCGTACCATTCTCGCTTTCAAGGCAGCATGGGCCGGGAAGAGAGTGGTAGCGGTTCCTGCCCAGTACACCACCCAGGATTGTTCGGGCTGTGGGGAGCGTAGGCCCAAGTCGTTGAGCGTGCGCACCCATGTTTGTCCCTCCTGTGGGTTGGTCATGGATCGCGATGAGAACGCGGCGCTGAACATTCTTCGGGCCGGGCAGGCCCGTCAGGCGCTAACGTGGCCCGATGGGGCGAGCGTTGCCTGAGAAGCCCCGGCGTTTACGCCTGGGGAGCATGTCACTTTGCTGCGGCGTCTACCAGCGTCTGGAGCATCTCGCGCCAGTGTGCGAAGAGCAGGAAATGCCCTTCGCCTGGCAGCAGTGCGAACGTGCAATGCGGCAGCTTATCGGCCAGCTCCTGCGCCAGTGTTGGCAGCACCGTGGTGTCTGCGTCGCCCTGCCAGATCCAGACCGGGGTCCGCACCGCGCTCGGCTCGAATCCCCAGGGGCGGGCCACGGCGAGTGTGTCGTCGTACACTCCCCAGATGCCCTGCCGAAAGCCCTCGCCGACCGTCTCGATTAGGAGTTGGCGCACCGCGGGGTCCGCGAGGGTCGCCTGGTCCTTCGCTGGCAGTTGGCGGATTTGATTCTCAACCACGCGGCGCGGCGAGCGCAGCACCCGTCGGCGCAGTTGCGCGAGCGTCAGCCGCAGCGCCCAGGGCGCCACGCGCGCAAGGGTCGTAAGACTGCGCGATTCAGCCGAGATATGTCGGGTGGCGCCGGGCCCGAGGAACCATCCCCCCGCGGGGCTAGCTAGACCGATCGCCAGCACACGCTGGGACAACGCGTACCCGCATGCCAGCGCGTGGGGAGCGCCCGCCGACCACGCCAGAATGGCGAAGCGGTCCAGGTCGAGGGCGTCGGCCAGTGCCTGCACATCGTCCGCCCAGTCAAGCGGACGGCGGCCACGCTTGCGGTCGGAGAGGCCAATGGCCGGCCGATCCACCGCGATGAGCCGGATGCCGAGGTCGGCGGCTGCCCCATCTGCGTCGGGGCATTGCAGGCGCGAGCCGGCATAGCCGTGGAAGAAGAGCAGCGGTAGCCCATCAGCGACTCCCTGCTCTGCGATGCCCAGTCGGCGCCCATCTGGCAGCACGAGGGTCCACGTGTGTTCGTGGGGGATGCGCACGCCGTCGCTGTTCATGAGTCCTCCCCTGTACTCCTTCCTCCTGGTCACCGCGCATCCAGGAGCCGTCACCGTCAGAATTAGCAGGCTCCGCGACGCCACCCTACACGCATCTGATGCCCCAAGAGGTCGAGCTGACCGCGCGCTCAACCCGACCCGAAGCGCTCGCACGCGGTGCGGTGGCGCAGGCTGTAGTGAAGCGCATCATGCGTTGGCTGCACGCAGCAGGCGTTTTTTCTGTCATCCTGCGCCGCTCGCCCCATCCGCTGTCGTACTGCAGGATCGAGCCACCGATATTACGTCCCAACGTGGCATAGGCTTGCTCAACCTGCCAGGCACCTCGATGGCGTTGCCTTCAAGTCTAGCCGGAGCGAATGCGGGCAGCAGTGAACGAAAGGCGTAGAGGACGGTTGATTCCTGCGTCTCCGGCCCTTGGACTTGGTGTGGTGATATGCCTTGCCCCCTACTGCCCGATGGCCCTATCGCCCGATGGCCCTATGGACGGCAGCCTGATGGCGGCCTGGGGGGAGTTGCTGCTGCCACTGCCACTGCCACTGCCGCACACACACGGTGCCCGACGCTTCACGTGCGAGGTTGGAGGAGCAAGGTGGAGGAGCAAGGTGGGTGAACCGAGCCACTTGCGCAGGCGCCGAGACTGCGGTATACCTAGGGTATCGGGCATCCCGGCATTGGCGCACTTGGCGCACTTGGCGTACTGTTGCCGCCTTGGGAAAGGCGGGTGAGGCGCTATGACTCATCGCATGCCGACCGCTACGGGCACGAGCACTTCCCCACGCCAGATACCGCTCCTTGCCACCAAGCTCTACTTCCCGCCCCCGCGGCCTGGACTCGTGGCGCGCCAGCGCCTGCTCGCCCAGCTCGATGCCGCGCTGCGTGGTCCGCTGACGCTGCTTGCCGCACCGGCCGGCTGGGGTAAGACCTCCCTCCTGAGTGCGTGGTATGCCGCGGCAGCGGCTCGCGATCACGACACGAGCTCCGAGCCAGTCGCCTGGGTCTCGCTTGACGCGGGCGACAACGACCCCGTCCGCTTCTGGACCTACATCCTGACCGCGCTCGACACGGCGCATCCCGGCGTTGCTGAGGAGGCCCTGGCGCGGCTGCGCTCACCCCAGCCCCCACCGATCGAGCTGATCCTGACCCTCCTGCTCAATAAGCTAGCCGCACTCGAGACTGATACGTTCCTGGTCCTGGATGACTACCACAGTATCCATGTCGAAGCTGTGCATTCGTCGGTCGACTTCTTGCTCGACCACCTGCCCCCGCGCTGTCATCTCGTACTGGCGGCCCGTGAAGATCCACCCCTCCCTCTCGCGCGGCGTCGAGCGCAGGGCGCCGTGATAGAGCTGCGCGCCGCCGACCTGCGCTTCACCCCCGAAGAAATCGCCGAGTTCCTTACGGCGACGCTGGGGACTCCGCTTTCGGACGACGTTGTCCGGACGCTCGAAGCGCGTAGCGAAGGCTGGATCGCCGGGCTGCAGCTGGCCGCACTCTCGCTGCGGGGCCAATCGCGCCAGCAGGCAGAAGCCTTCATCGCGACGTTCGCGGGCAGCAACCGCTTCATCGTGGATTATCTCGTCGAGGAGGTGCTGGCGCGCCAGCCGCCGGAGATCCAGACCTTTCTGCTGCGCACAGCGGTCGTGGATCGCTTCTGCGCGCCGCTGTGTGAGGCGCTGCTGGCCCACCCCGAGGTCGTCGTCTCCGCTACCGCCGTAGCTGCGGGTACCGCCAGTGTCGCTCGGGCGCCTGATGCCGCATCGCCCACGCTACGGGCCCTACATGCCCTCTTGGAACAGGTGGAGCGGACCAACCTCTTCCTGATCCCGCTGGACGACGAGCGGCACTGGTATCGCTATCACCACCTCTTCGCCGAGGTGCTGCGCGGTCGGCTCCACCAGCAAGACCCCATGCTGGCCGCCGAGCTGCACCGGCGGGCGAGCGGCTGGTTCGAGCGGCAGGGTCTCGTCGTGGAAGCCATTCAGCAGGCGCTAGCGGCGCCCGATGTCACCCGGGCTGCCGAGTTGGTCGAACAGCACGGACTCGGTTTTGGACTGGCCGGGCAAGTCGAGACCGTACTCGGCTGGATCCGTGCGCTCCCCGAGGCGGTGGTGTGCTCCCGCCCGCTGCTTTGTGCTTGCCATGCGCACCTGCTCTTCATAAGTGGCCAAGCCGAGGCGGCGATGGCCGCGCGGTTGCGCGACCTGGAGGCAGCGGTCGCCGCCCGACATCAGGCGGCCACTCAGGCAGGCGCTGATGAGGCCGCGCTGCGCCCGCTGCTGGGGATCCTGGCGACCGTTCAAGCGCTGGTCGCGATCCCGCCTGGGGATCTCGGGCGCAGTGTGCCGCTGGCTCATGAAGCGTTCTTCGAGCTGCTGCCCGAGACCGAGTCTGTATGGCGCCTCTCTGCTCTGACCCTATTGCAGCAGGCGTTCGAAGTGACCGGCGAGGTGACGCACGCCAGCATAGCCGAGTGGTCGAGGCGGGCGGTATCCTTGCGTAACCAGGGCCAACTCAACTCGGCTATGGCGCTGGCGCTGGACGTGGCCCATCGGAAGCGTCTCCACGGCCAGTTGCGGGCAGCAACCGCTGCCTATGAGGAGATGATGACTGTGGTTCCTGCGCCGCTGCAGCTTGAGGATCTGCACATGGGTGCGGGGATCGTCTTCGGGCTGGCCCAGGTGCGGCTGGAAGGGAACGATCTGGACAGTGCTGACCAGTTGCTCTCGCGGGGCATGCGGATGCTTGAGCGTCGGGTAGGTACAGCCCGCACTGTCACCCCTGGCTATCTGACGCTGGCACGGCTGCAGCAGGCGCGTGGGAAGTATGCGGCAGCGCTGGCGACACTGGACGACTTCGAAGCGCTCGCGGAGCGCCGCCACTTCGCCGCGGTGTGGTCGGCGCGCGCCGCCGCCGTGCGGGCGCAGATCCAGCTCGCGCAGGGCAATCTGGCAGCGGCCACTCACTGGGCCGAGGCCAGTGGTCTCTCAGCCGACGATACGGAACTGGAGTTCCTGCGTGAGCGGGAGTATCTGACGCTCGCCCGGGTGCGCATCGCCCAAGGTCAGAGTCAGGGGCGCGGCGATCCAGCCGGTCCCTATCTGAGCGATGCGCTGCGCCTGCTCGATCTGGTGCAGCACGACGCCGAGCCGAAAGAACGTCTGAGCAGCGTACTGGAAGTACTGATCCTGCGCGCACTGGCGCACCAGGTCCACCGGGATCTGCGTGGCGCGCTCGGAACCCTCGCACGCGCACTGACCCTGGCTGCGCCGGAGGGCTACGTGCGCCTCTTCGCCGATGAGGGCGCCCCGATGGCAACCCTACTCACCGATCTGATAAAGGCGGTGGAGCAACGGCGACTCAACTTGTCGGCCGCTGTGGTGGACTACGCGCGCGGTCTCGTTGCGGCCTGTCGCTCGCAGGATGGCCGGGTTCCGGCGCCGGTGTCTCAGGTGGCGCCTCCGCCGCAGCAGACGATGGAGGGAAACGCTGGAGAACCGCAGTATCGTTCTCTGGATCTGGCGCCCGGCGTGCCGCCGCTCCTCGACCCACTTACTGAGCGAGAACTCGAAGTGCTGCGCCTGCTGGCCGATGGCGCCTCGAATGCCGCCATTGCCGCCGCGCTGGTGGTGGCGGTTGGCACGGTCAAGAAGCACGTCTACAACATCTGCGCCAAGCTGGGCACACAGAATCGCACGCAGGCGGTTGCCCGCGCCCGCACACTTCATCTCCTGTAGGTGATCGTAGCTGATCGCCAGCGGCCAGCAGCGCCAGCAAGTTCCCCCGCCTCGTCCTCGCCGTCGCTGAGCCGCCAAGATAAGCTTTCGCCTCCCATTTTCGTTCACTAAATGGTAGAGACGCTGACACGGCGGCCCGAGCAGCGCGAGGTTGCGCCACGGGAGAAACGTGCCAGTCGGTCCTGCTAGTCACTGCGACATACGAGGTAATGGATTACCTGCTCAAGCGTGTGTTCCTGCTGTTGCTCAGCATCTTTTGATCGCCAACCAACGAAACCATCTGGTCGCACCAGAACCGCACCACGTGGTGTAGCGCCATACCGCTCGCACCACCGCCCATCCACATCGATCAGATCCCCTGATGAGCCACAACGATAGCTGTCCAGACCAATGCCCAGGTGGCCTGCCACCTTCTGGGCCGCATCATACCAATTATGTCCGTCCTCTCCTGCCAGCAAGACCCAGTGGGAGCCGAAGAGATCGAGCGTCGAGAGACGAGCGCCATCTCGTTCGAGCCAGAGATGCGGAGCCCGCCTACCTGGTTGACCATGCAGGTCCAGGTGATCGAGAGCAAGCGGAGTCTCGTCCTCCAGGAGCAGCGCGTGAGAGCGATACTGATAGCCCGCCGTGATGACGAGAGGATCCGCCAGGCCCGCACGGCTCGCAGCCGCAGGGTCCATAGCAGAACGTGCGGAACGCATGCCCGCCTGCTCAGCGGTGAAGCGCGCTACCGGACGACGTTCGACATCATAGGTCGAGAGCAGTGCGGGAGCGGCGTGATCTTCGATCACAGCGGCGAGCTTCCAGGCCAGATTCTGCGCGTCCTGAATGCCAGTATTCATGCCGAATGCTCCCATAGGAGGCATCTGATGAGCAGCATCACCGGCCAGAAACACTCGCTCCTGCTGGAAGGAGTCGGCCACCCGTACCGCAGCCTCCCAGGGCAGCATACTCTTGATCTCAATCGGCAGCCCTGGTACGCCAATCGCTTTGTGCAGCAGATCTATACAGCGCTCAGCCGGAAAGTCCTCAGCGGTCTCCCCTTGCTCCGGGTGATATGGGAGCTGGAAGAGCCAAAGATTCGTGTTGTTGACTGCGAGCAACAGCCCGGCCGCCTTAGGATTCTCGACCTGGCAAATGATGAATTCGCGTCCGCGCACCAGGTCGCCCAGATCGGCCGCAAAGTAGATGTTGATTTGATGCCCCAACGACCCGCGTCCGCTCGTTGGTATCCCCAGCGCCTGGCGGATGCGGCTGGTCGGGCCGTCGGCTGCAATCATATATCGAGCAGCAATCGTTTGCTGTTGTCCGCTCTCTATCTCTCGCACTCGTGCTGTCACTCCCGAGAGATCCTGCTCGAAAGAGACGAGTTCGGTGTTGAAATACACCTCACATCCGCGCCGTTGCGCCGACGCGAGCAAGAGCGGTTCGAGCTGATCCTGAGCGCACATGCATCCGCTGGTTGGGCTGATGGCGCCCGTGCTTTGGGAGGAACTAAACGGCTCCGCCATCGCAATGCGAGCCCGCTCAGTGCCGACGAGGGTCTCCACGATGAGCATCCCGCTGTTGGCAACCAGTTCTGATCCGGCGGCGCGAATCGACGCTTCCAGCCCCAGCTCACGGAACAGTTCCATCGTGCGGAAGTTGATGCCACGCGCGCGTGGATGGATGGAGGTCCCACTATGGCGCTCGACGAGGAGAGAGCGGATACCATGCTCGGCGAGAAACAGAGAAGCGGCCAGGCCCACGGGGCCACCTCCCACAATGAGGACCGGGACAGTCGTCGAAGACATCGAACTTCTCCTTGTGTTAGCGAGGGATATACGCTATGAGGCAAACCCGGATACCTTCCTGGTACGGACAATGAGTGTGATCGCAGCAGTGAGGACCCAGAGCTCCTGACCAATCAGGAGGAAAATGCCTGCGGTGAGAGCGGCGGCGCTAAACCATCCCGCAAAGCCCGCGATAGCAAACGCAACGCCGAGTGCGAGCGCCAGGAAGCGGAAGACCTGCGGAAGTACGGCGGCGCCACGCAGGGCGCTTCCAACCGCCAGGAGGAGCAACGGAGCAGGTACAATTAGAAAGACGTGAACGAACACGTTGGTGAGATCGAGGCAGGTCACGGCAGTTTGCTCATGTCCAATCATGCCCGCTTGCACCGCAGCAAGCGCAAATGTGCCCTCTGCGAGTGCCGTAGCCAGGGTGAGAGCGGACGCGAGCATGGTCATCCAGCCTGCGAACCGGATGGTGGCGCCTGCCAGGAAAACAAGGGCCAGGAAGAAAACGGTGGTAAGCAGTGAGCCAACTGCCTGAATCCAGGTATCCAGGAAGACGGCATCGTGATAGTGCAGGGCAAACTGGACTACCTGTGCTGGTGTAGCGCTTGCTGGCGGCAGCGGAAATGGCACGGAATAATAGTAGCCCAGGGCGACAACACCGGCGATACCAGCAAAGGCGGCCAGCACACGGAACAAGCGTGTGGACATGAACAGACTCCTGGAAGCAGGGGTAGTAGGGGTAGCGGTAAGAACTGACATGGCTTTCAACCTCTCTCTATCGAACACACCACATATCGAACACACCACACACAGTCGATACAGCGCGCGTCCATGAATGCACCGCGCTCGTGCCGTCGTCACGGCGGTCAACGGGTCAACGGGCGCAGCAGCGCGTTGAGCGCTCAGAGCGCCTTCCTCATGCTGTCGCCGACTGGCCCGTCCTCCGCCATACTGCATGCGGGTCAGGCACTGGCAGCACTCCCGATGCGGCCCAGTCAACCTGCTCAACCCAGGCAACTTGCCCGGCATGACGGTGGCGTTGCCTTCAAGTCTATCTGGAGTGGGTTCGGGCAGCAGTGAACGAAAGACGTAGAGGAGGGTTGATATCTATGTCTCCGGCTGGTGGACATGATCTCGCGTCTTGCGCGCCCTATGAGGGCAACCTGGAGGGAAGCTGCTGCCACTGCTACTACCGCACCTGGGAGCCCAACGTGTCGTCCGCTCGTGCCATCATCGAAGGCTGAGACGAGATCCCGCCAGGGGAGAAAGGTTGGTGGATCCTGCCAGAGGCCCCCAAGGCCATTGAGACCGCCCGTTTGCGGCTTTGATGGTTCTCGCGCTTGACTACCGCGACGCGCTGGACGCCATCTAATCCTGTTCAGACGTGATGCGCCATCTATAGTGAGAGCCTTGCGCCGTGGCGACGACGAGTGACATGCCTGCGCGCCTTCTCCTGTTACCGATCGCCAGCAGCCAGCAACTCCCCGCGCCTCTTCCTACCTATCGCTAGACAGCCAAGTTGACAACTCCCCGCGGCTAAAGCCGGGGGATTCCTGCTCCACCGGGGCGCGCCGGGTTGGGCATGCTAGGCATGGCCCGCACCGGTCTTACCGCCTCTCCACAGGCGTTCACCGTGAGTCCCACGGCAAGGATATTCTGCGCGGCGTTGATGTCTCGGTCATGCCGGACGCCGCATGCCGGACAGGTCCACTGACGCACGTCCAGAGACAAGGAATCAAGCACATGGCCACAGGCATGACAGCGTTTAGAACTGGGATACCAGCGGTCAATCTTGACCAGCGTGCGTCCGTACCACTCCGCTTTATACTCCAGTTGCCGCACCAGTTCGCCCCACCCGATATCACCGATGGCTTTGGCGAGCGGGTGATTGCACACCAGGTTCTTAACCGCCAGCGACTCCACGCATACCGTTTGGTTTTCACGAATGAGGCGTGTTGTCAATTGATGCAGTCCGTCCCGTCGCTGGTCAGCGATGCGGGCATGCTCTCGCGCCACCTTCCGGCGCGCCTTCTCCCGGTTCTTGGAACCGTTCTGTTTGCGGGAGAGGTTGCGTTGCGCATGCTTGAGGCGGCGCTCACTGCGCTGAAGATGGCGGGGATTGGCGATCTTCTCGCCGGTGCTGAGCACCGCCACATCTTTCAGCCCGACATCCACCCCAACCACGGCGTTGATGAGGGGTAGCATGGTCACTTATTCTTCCACTAGGAAGGAGACGAAGTAGCGCCCGGCGGTGTCCTTGCTGATGATGACGGTGGAAGGCGTCGCAGTGAAAGAGCGCGACCAGTGAATATCCAGCAGCGCGTCCATCTTGGCGAGGGTCAGGGCGCGTGTCGCGGCATCCCAGCGAAAGGCGCTACTGGCATAGGTGGCCGCTTGCCTCCCCTGCTTCTTGTGGAAGTTGGGGTACTTGGCGCGCCCCTCGAAGAAGTTGCGGAACGCTTTGTCCAGGTGATGCAACGCCTGTTGCAGTGGCACACTGGACACCTCATTGAGCCACGCGGTTTCCGGTTGTTGCTTGAGAAACGTGAGCGCCGCCGACGCCTCATGATAGCCGAGGCGTTCCTGGCGCTGATAGTAGGCGTCGGTGCGCAGACGCAGCGCCCAGTTGTAGATGAAACGCGCGCAGCCAAACGTCCGCGCAAGCACAGTGGCTTGTTCGGGCGTCGGATAGAACCTGTAGCGGTAGGCACGTTTCCGCTTCATGCTTACAATAATATCACTATTATTGTAAGCAAGCAACAGGCGGTAGTTCTATTGGTACGGTTGGCTGCGCCTGCGGGCGCGCGGCGTTTCATCCCCATGCCTCAAGGCAGGGGTCTTCACGCCGCAACTCTGATAAACCTTCTCTTACCCCTTTCGTTCACTGTGCGCCGCCCGTGGCCATGCTACCCTCACTCGTAGCTGAGTTGACGAACAATTGAGGCGACGCTGGGAACGGTTTTGGGCACAGGCTATCGGCGTGGTCGGCGGACCGCCGTATCGTAAAGGAACACCAACGTGAACATCTACGAGATTCGAGTGCGGGGGCGCCTGGACGCCCACTGGGCTGCCTGGTTCGAGGGCATGACCCTCGCGTATGATGGCGATACCACGGTGCTTTGCGGATCCCTCGTAGACGAGGCGGCGCTACATGGCGTGCTGTCCAAAGTCGCCGAGCTCAACCTGCACTTGCTGTCGGTGAACGCCGTTGCGATGGATGAGGCGGATTCAGTCCCGTCCCCGGCCATCGGCTCCATACCGCCTCCATCGCCTCTATCCCCCTCGTTCGGGGCGCCACCCGGCTTGCCGGGCGCAGACACAGCGACGCCGAAGCAGCACGGCAGAACGCAACGAAAGCACAGCCGGAAGCGCTTCCCAGGTAGCAAAGCGCCGTAGCCGCTGCAAACGCTGGCCCTGGTTGATGCGCCACTTATGCTCATGACCCACCCGGACTCCGGCGTGGCCTGCGCCGCATCCAGCGCTGGACACAGTTGGCCGTATCGGCAACGGCTAAATATGTTCTCGCGACCGCGGCATGAGATGCCGCTCTGACAGGAAGAAGGATGGACACATGCAACCCATGCAACCGATGAATGCCGCATCACGACCTGAACCGCATCCACGCCGACTCTACCTCATGCCGATCGAGACGACGACGCTGACACTCGGCGGCAGCCAGTATGGCATGGTGGTGTGCTACCTCATCCAGATGAGCGACGGCAAGCATATCCTGGTCGACAGCGGGATCCCGGCGGACTACCAGACGCCGACGGGAGCACCGTCACACACGCACGAAACGAATGTGGTTCTGCGGCTCGCCGAGCTGGGCCTGCGCCCCGACGATATCGATCTGCTCATCTGCACGCACTTCGACGTCGACCATGCGGGCTATCATGACGCCTTCCCCGCAGCGGAGCTCGTTGTGCAGCGCACCCACTACGACGTGGCACGAGGCGGCCACCCGCGCTACGCGGCTGCGCGAGCGCATTGGGATTATCCCGCGCTGCGCTACCGCTTGATCGAAGGCGACACCGAGATCGCGCCCGGCGTGACGCTGCTGGAGACCAGCGGGCACGCCCCCGGCCACCAATCGGTGCTCGTGCGCCTGCCGCAGACCGGCCCCGTATTGCTGGCTGTCGATGCGGTCGTCCTGGAGCGCCTCTTCACCCCACTACGCACAGCGTGGCCGTTGGACGACGATGAGGAGCAGTTGCGCGCCAGCACGCGCAAGCTGCTTGACCTGGTCGCCCACGAGCGTGTGGCGCTGGTCGTCTTCGGTCATGACGCCGAGCAGTGGCGGTCACTCAAGACGGCGCCCGCCTACTACGACTGACGCCGAGGCGCTCCCAGACGCGGCCTGAGACACCCCGGCGCGCCGCCAGCTCCCGGCCGAATGTCAGCTCGTGGGCGTCGTGGAACAGACTGTGGAGCATACCGAGAATGGAGGTCGGAGAGAATGGAGGTCGGAGAGAATGGAGGTCGGAGAGATGGTGTCAACGCTCAACATAGAGGCTCTCATCCGTAGACTGGCGCACTACCGCCTGCGGTATGTGCTGTTCGGCGCCCTTGGCGCGATCGCGTATGGAGCGGAGCTGGCGACGTGTGACATGGATATCTGCCTGGCAACCGACGTTGCCAACCTGCGCGGTTTAGCGGACATGCTCACAGAGTGGGGCGCCAAGCCCCGCCACGTGCCCGGCCACACCGACGAGGCGGCCTGCAAGGCCTGGACTCCTGAGCCACTCTCGGCCGAGAGGTTCGATCACGACTTCGCGACGCCCTACGGCGCGCTCGACATCGTGCCTGCCCCCTACGGACCGCACGGCGACGCAGATCGGTTCACGTACGACCGTCTTGACGCGCGTGCTACGACAGTAATGGTATTCGACTCTTCAGTCCGCGTGGCGCATGTGGACGATCTCATCGCGTCTAAGATGTCGCGGCGACGCCCGAAAGACCTGCGCGCCGAGGAGGAGTTGCTGCGCGTGCGCGAACACGTCCTACGTGGCCAGTGGCGACACGGCCTGGTCCGCTATGCCGCGGCGCGCATGTGCGCGTGTGAGCGAGGAGGAGGAGAATAGTATGAACATCCGTCGAGCTGATCTGGAGCATGCTCCACGTTGGAAGCGGGGCGGCGAGGCCGCGAAAGGCTACTGGGGCTATGAAGATGTGTGGATGCTGCGCTGGGGGAGCGTGCTCACCGTGGCGCCGGAGTACATCCGTGCGAACGACGTCTACGTCGTCGCCGAGGGTGGCGAGATCACCGCGTTCCGCAATGACAGATAAGTGGATAGCTTGAGCATGAGAGCGTGAGAGCATGAGGACTTCTATGCGACAGAAACTCTTCCTCCTGAGCAACTCAACCGTTTTTGGCAGGCAGTTCCTGGAGCACGCACTAGCGGGACTGAAGGACTTCCTCGGTGAGGAACGCAGCATCCTGTTCGTGCCCTATGCCGTGGCCGACCACGATGGCTATACAGCCTATATCCAGGACGCACTGGTCCCACTTGGTGCGGTTGTTAGAGGGATGCACACCTTCGGCGATCCTCGACAAGCGATTACAGAGGCTCGCGTCCTCTACGTGGGTGGCGGCAATTGTTTTCGCCTGCTTAAAACGCTCCAGCAGCATCAGCTGCTCAATCTTGTGCGTGAGCGTGTCGAAGCAGGCGAATTGCGCTATGTTGGAGCAAGCGCGGGTACTAACATGGCCTGCCCCAGTTTGCGCACTACCAACGATATGCCGATCGTCCAGCCTCTCTCATTCGAGACTTTTGGCTTGCTTCCTTTCCAGATCAACCCGCACTATCTCGATTCCGACCCCAATTCAACCCATCTGGGGGAGACTCGTGCCGAACGTATCGCAGAGTTTCTCGAAGAGAACGATGTGCCAGTGCTGGGAATGCGCGAGGGTTCCTGGCTGCATCGCAACGGCCCCACACTGCGTCTGGAGGGCGTCGCTGGCGCATGCCTCTTCTTGCGCAGTGCAGAGCCACAGGAGATTGCGCCTGGGACGGACCTCTCCTGGCTGCTGGAAGCTCCGGCGCGGTTTGATCAGCCGATGTAGCAGAACGCTCCAATCACGCTGCAAATATACCGCGTCGCCTATGACTACCGTTATTAGATGGTGGCGTGCCTTCTCGCGCACTCGAGCGTCCCTGGACGGCTGCGGAATCTGCTAGCGCTCGATGGCCAGCAATACTTGGCCGCCGACGACGTCAACACCACCGTTGCCACGCAGGAGATATTCGCCACGGATGATATGGCAGGGAGAAGCGCGGTGAAGCCAGAGCGATAATCCAACAGTCTGCGATCAGCCCCTGTCGCGTGCGCTGCTGAGACGAGGGAACGCCTGGTTTCACCCCTAGAGTGGGATTTTTGCTGCCCGCGATTGATTCGTCCAGCCGCTTGACATTGCCCTTATACTGGCATCAGCGATCTCGTCAACAATATTGTTGACAATATTGCCACCAGGCATTGGTTTCTGTGCGTCCCACTCAACCTGATGAGTGAAAGGCAGGCACGCATGCGCGATATGCGCGATATGCGCGATATCGCCCACCTTGGCCACGTCGAGCTTCTGACACCGACACCACAGGAAAGCCTCTGGTTCTTCCGCGATGTGCTCGGTATGCATGAGGTGGCGCGTGACGGCCAATCCGTCTTCTTGCGCGCCTGGGGCGAGTACGAGCTATGCTCGCTCAAGCTGACCGAATCGGCGCAGCCAGGCATCAGCCACACCGCGTTTCGCGTCAGTAGCCCGCAGGCGCTGGAACGGCTCGCGCAGTCCCTCGAAGCTGGCGGCCACGGCCGGGGCTGGATCGAGGGCGATGTCGGCCACGGCAAAGCCTTTCAGTTCACCGATCCCGACGGCCACCTGTTAGAAGTCTATTATGAGACGGAAAAATACCGCGCCCCTGAAGATCAGCGACCCGCGCTCAAAAATCAGCCGCAGCGCACCCCTGATCGCGGTGTAGGCGTCCGGCGCCTCGACCATATCAACTTCCTCGGGCGCGCGCCCGCGACGAACAGCGCCTTTCTGCAGGAGCGTCTGGGCGCCATGCTCACCGAGCTGATCGTCCTCGACGACGGGACCCAGGCAGGCGCCTGGCTCACCTTCACCAATAAGGCGTATGACGTCGTCTATACCCGCGATGAGACCGGGTCATCCGGGCGGCTGCACCATATCGCCTACTGGGTCGACAACCGTGAGGACGTGCTGCGTGCAGCGGATAGCTACCTCGAACATGGCATCGCCATCGAATTCGCTCCGGGCAAGCATGCCATCGCCCAGGGCTTCTTCCTCTATACCCGCGAGCCTGGCGGCAATCGCATCGAGATCGCGACCGGCAGCTACCTCATCTTCGATCCCGATTGGGAGCCAGTCGTCTGGACCCAGGCCGACCGCGCCAAAGGCCAGGCATGGGGACAACCCACCATCGCCAGCTTCCACACCTACGGCACGCCAGCGGTCGCGCTCAGCACGCCAGAAGAAGGGGCGTCAGATGGTCAACCCGTGGAGCCGCCAGCAGGAGGGAGCAGAGAGCCATGACCCTGAGCGATGAAGACTGTTATCTGCGGCTGCGCGAGGCCATTACGCGCGAAGAACTCCTCCCCAATGAGCGGTTGATCGAGATGGACCTCGTCCAGTCGCTTGGCGCGGGGCGCGCGGCCATCCGCACCGCCCTGGCCCGCCTGGAGCTTGAGGGGCTGGTCCAGCGGGAGCGCTATCGGGGCGCGCGGGTGCGGCTCATCTCCCAGGAGGAGGCCATCGAGATCCTCGAGGCGCGCGCCGCACTGGAAAGCCTGGCAGCCCGGTACGCCGCCGAGAAGGTGACGCTGGCGGAGAGCTATGCGCTCTTCGGGCTGCTCGCGGAGCAGCGGCAGTGCATCGACGCTGGTGATCTGCTCGCTAGCTCGGATGTCAACGCCCAATTGCATCAGATGCTGCTGAGCATCGCGAATCACGCGACCGCGACACGGCTGCTCGAGCTGCTCAAGCCGCAGCAGGTGCGCTTTCAATATCGGACGATTCTCGTGCCGGGACGGCCTGAGCACTCCCACCAGGAGCACTGCGCCATCGTCGAGGCGGTCGCGCGCCATGATCCCGATGGCGCGGAGGCGGCGATGCGGCGCCATCTCACGCAGGTTGCGGAGGCGCTCCGACAGACGAAGGCCGCGCACCCAGCGAAAGACGAGGAGTGCGAGCGATGAGCGCACCGCAGGCCATTCACACAAATAGCCATCAACAGCCGTCGGCGCACGCACGCGAGATCGTCCGCGGCGCCTTCGATCTGCACGTCCACACCGGACCTGACCTGTTGCCACGCAGCGCCTCCGACCTCGAACTGGCCCAGCGCTGCCGGGAACGCGGTCTGGCGGGATTCGTCATCAAGTCGCACTATGTGCCCAGCGCGCCACGCGCGGCGGTGGTGCGCGCGCTCGTGCCGGAGATTGTGGCGCTGGGCTCGGTGACGCTCAACGCGGCCATCGGCGGAATCAATGACGTGGCCGTCGAGATCGCGGCGCGTGAAGGGGCGCGCATCGTCTGGATGCCGACCTTTGACAGCGCCAATGAGATGTCTGGCCATGCGTCACTGCCGCCGGGGGCTAAACAGCCGCAGTGGGCGCGCCTACAGCAAGAGCTACGCGAACAGGGCATCGGCGGAGAGCCAGTCCGCGTGACCAATGTGGTGGGCGCTGTGCTCCCCGAGGTGCGGCGTGTGCTGCGGTCCATCGCGCGGCATCGGCTGGTCCTGGCGACGGGCCATCTCTCGCGCGACGAGATATTCGCCGTCGTCGTGGCCGCGCGCGATGAAGGCGTGGCTGACATCATCATCACCCACCCAGAGTATCCCTCGCAGAATCTCTCCGCCGACGATCAGCTGGCGCTGGCGCGGCAGGGGGCGTACCTCGAACGCTGCTTTGCCCCCGCCTATACCGGCAAAGTCCCCTGGGAGCGGATGTTCGCCAATATCCGCGCAACCGGAGTGGAGCATTCATTGCTCTCGACGGACCTCGGCCAGCCAGATAATCCGCCTATCGAGGATGGGCTGGCCCTGCTGGTCGACCGGCTGCTGGCGGCGGGCTTCACCGACGATGAGGCGCATAGCATGGCCGTCGTCACTACACGACGACTGGCGTTGGGAGGGCGGGAATCATGAGCGAACAAGCCAATGAAAAAGCCAGCGAACGTGTCATGCTGGTCGTCGGGGCGCACTCGGCCGATTTTGTCTGGCGGGCGGCGGGCGCGGTCGCCGTCCATACCGCCGCGGGCGGCAAAGCCGTCGTGGTCGCGCTCTCCTATGGCGAGCGCGGCGAGTCGGGCGAGCTGTGGAAAGAGCCGGGGCAGACGGTGGAGAACGTGAAGCGCATCCGCCAGGAGGAGGCGTCACGGGCCGCCGAGGCGCTGGGAGCCAGTTTTCAGTGTTTCGACTTGGGCGACTACCCGCTGAATGTGGACGACGACGCGCTGCTGCGGCTGACCGAGCTGATACGCGCAACGGCTCCCAACGTCATTGTGACGCATACCGAGCACGACCCCTTCAATCCCGATCATCCGGTCGCGTACGCCGTCACGCAGCGGGCGCGCCTGTTGGCCAGCGGCGCGGGCGTCGCCAGTAGCTTCGCGACGATTCAGCCGCCTGAGTTATTCCTCTTCGAGCCACATCAACCCGAGCTCTGTGGCTTCGTGCCGAATACCTTCGCGGATATCACGCCGGTCTTCGAGCGGAAGCGGCGCGCGATGGAGGCGATAGCCGCGCAGAAATATCTGTGGCAGTATTACACCGAGCAGGCGGAGCATCGCGCCTATCATGCTCGCCGCGTCTCGGGCAACCAAAACATCCGGTACGCTGAAGCGTTTCAGCGCGTTCTCCCACAGGTGGTATCTCAATTATGAGCGAACTCGATATGAGCCAATTCGCCCGCTTTGGCGTCGCGACAGTCTACGAGGCGGCGGGCCGCGCCGGGCTGATTGATATTCCGCTCCACCAGATTGTCCCTTGCAGCCGGGTTGCTGGCCCCGCGCGCACAGTCCGCTGCGGGCAGACCGACAACCTGATGGTTCACGCCGTGCTCGACCAGGTGCAGCCCGGCGAGGTGCTGGTGCTGACGATGCCGGAATCAGAGCCGGTGGCGCTGATCGGCGAGCTATTGGCGACACAGGCGCTGGTTCATCAGGTCGCCGCGATCCTGGTGGACGCCGCCGCGCGCGACACCGAGGAGCTGCGCGCGCTGGGCCTGCCAATCTGGACGCGCTGGATACGGGTGCGTGGCGCGACCAAGACGCAGGTCGGCGCGATCAATGAGCCCGTCGTCGTGGGGGGCGCGCGGATCGCCGCCGGGGATATCGTTGTGCTCGACGGCGACGGCGCGTGTGTCGTCGCGGCGGAACGGGCGGAGCAGGTGCTGGCGGCGTCTCAGGAGCGCCAGGCACGCGAGACAGCCCTGCGGGCAAAACTGGAGCAGGGCGCGCTTTCCTACGACCTACACGGCCTGCGGGCGGTGGTCGAAGCTCAGATCGCACGGTAGGACTAACTGAGGAAATTCGCGTGGGAAGTTGCTTAATGCTGCGAGAAGTCTCATCCTCACTCCCTTCTCCATGGCCGGAAAAAGGGGTGTGCATTGCGATCGAACAGGCGTATCGTACGCCAAGGGTTTAGACGCATGCCGCATAGCACCACGTTAGTGCTAAACCTGTATACTTTGCCTGCGTGAAACCGTTGGCAGGTCTATTCGATCGAGTTCAAAAACTGCAGCTGCTTGGCGCTATGATGCAAGGAATAAAAGGATCTCACTGAATCCCCATCCATAATTGGCTGCGTAGCTCTTTCCAACGGCTGCCAACTGCGAAGGGTAATTCAAGTCACCCCAGACATTGGTCGTTACGTAGCCTTGGGTAGAAGCCTCGTCCCGTGTGTTTTGCTGAAGTCCGACGATCCTGTAACCGTCGTCACCTGCAGTAGCTGGCTTCAGATGCAGGTATGCGGTTCCGTCTGCCCACTCGTTGGTAGAATTGTTGTAAGAACGCGAATGGTAGAAAGGAATTTCGAATTCCGCGTCAACTCCCCACCTGAGAGTCTCGTCCGGGCCTCCATTGGCACTATTCCAGATGGTTTGGTGTCCCCCCACTAACCTTAGGGATCCAGCATCTGTGGCGTTGTCCACGAAATTGAGATAGTAATAGGCTGCATGATTGTAGTCTGGATTGTCGCGTGGGTCAAAGGAGATTCGCATCAAGGGAACATTTGCTGGGTTAGCAGACCAATCATGCTGAATTTCCGGTCCGAAGTTACCAGGCTGTGGTGGATCAAGTGGTTCCACGTACGCCACAAAATATGCTTGACCGGAATATTGTTCTTGCGTGCCGTTGTTTCCATAGTAAGGCGCGTCAACCCATTTGAAAAAATCACTTGGGTTGCTGTCAAGATTTGCGTAAATGAGCCGCTTTACTCCAGTAACGAATCCTCCTGCTGCCACTTTGATCGACTCCTTCCTAGTCATCACGGATCTTTGTTGCACTGCTTATCACAACGTTACAATTTGACTCTCCCTACAATGACAGTCGTCTCCCTTTGGTTGACCAACTCGATTATACACTCGGAATTGATTGTCAAACAATGTTTTCAGACACAATAAACAATCGGACGCGGTGGTTGCCAGGCGAGGGCTGTGATGCTATTCTTGGCAGCACATGGCGTGTATGGTTGTATTTGCCGCGATTATCATTTCGGTATTCTTGAGCAAGTGAGACGTCTTCTATGAAAGCTGTACGGTTGCACCAGTATAGGCAGCTTCCGGTGGTCGAAGAGGCTGATGAGCCGAAGATATCCTCGCCATTCGATGTCATCGTGCGTGTCGGCGGCGCGGGCCTCTGTCGGACCGACCTGCATATCATCGAGGGCCAGTTCAACACGCGCGAGCAGGCCAATCTCCAGCTTCCCTATACGCTGGGCCACGAGAACGCCGGGTGGGTCGCGGCGGTCGGCTCGGCGGTCAGTAATGTGAGCGTAGGCGATGCGGTCATCGTCTATCCGCAGGTGAGCTGTGGCCTCTGCCAGGCGTGCCGCGCGGGCGACGATATGCGCTGCGCGCGGTCCGCCTTCCCTGGCATGGATGTCAACGGTGGCATGGCCGAGTTTCTGCTCACTCACGCCCGCTCGATGATCAAGCTGGAGCCGGGCATGGCGCCTCAGGATGTCGCCGCGCTGGCGGACGCGGGCATTACCGCCTATCACGCCGTCAAGAAGGCCGCCTCTCGGCTCTACCCCGGCACGAAGGTGGTCGTCATTGGCGCCGGTGGCCTGGGCCACATCGGCATTCAGTGTCTCAAGGCGCTGACGCCCGCGCAGATCATCGTCGTCGATCGCTCGCCCGAGGCGCTGGCGCTGACCCGCGCGTGGGGCGCTGACCATACCATCGTCGCCGATGGCGCGCATGTCGCGCACGTGCTGGATATCACCAACGGGCGCGGGGCCGAGGTCGTCGTCGATTTCGTCGGCGAGGGGAGCGCCGTCGCCGATGGGATCAGCATGCTGCGCCGCGCGGGTAGCTACTATCTTGTCGGCTACGGCGGCCAGCTCCAGATCCCAACCGGCTATATCGTCTCGAACGAGATCCAGTTCATCGGCAACCTGGTGGGCGCATATAACGATCTCGTCGAGCTGATGGCCCTGACCACCGAGGGTAAGGTCACGCTGCACACTGTCACCTACCCCCTCGCGGCGGCCAGCGACGCAATCCACGATCTGGAGATGGGCCGGATACGCGGCCGTGGCATCTTGATTCCCTGAGCGGCAGCGCGCATGCGGAACGCCCGAAAGGAGCGGCGATCACCATGGATACACCGTCCCTACCATCGGCTGCGTCGACGACACACACGGTCAGAGACGCCACGGTGGCGCTGCTGCGCTCGCTGGGCATGACGACCATCTTTGGCAATCCTGGCTCGACCGAGCTGGCGTTCTTCCGAGACTGGCCAGACGATTTTCGTTACATCCTCGCGCTTCAGGAGTCCTGCGCCGTCGCCATGGCGGATGGCTTCGCCCAAAGCACGCGCAACGCGGCCTTCGTCAACCTGCACTCGGCGGCGGGCGTGGGTCATGCGCTCGGCAGCGTCTTCACCGCCTTTCGCAACCAGACGCCGCTGGTCATCACGGCGGGGCAACAGACCCGCGCGATGCAGCCGACGGAGCCGTTTCTCTGGGCCACCGACGCGGCCTCCTTCCCCAAGCCCTACGTGAAGTGGAGCTGCGAGCCTGCGCGCGCTCAGGATGTGCCCGCCGCCATCGCCCGCGCGTATTACGTCGCCATGCAGCGACCCTGCGGCCCAACCTTCGTCTCGATCCCGGCGGATGACTGGGAAGCCACCGCCGAGCCGGTCGCGCCGCGTACGGTGAGCTTCGAGTTCGCGCCTGATCCGGCAGCGCTCCAGCAAATCGCCGACGCGCTCAACGCCTGTGAGCGCCCCGCGCTGGTGGTCGGGCCAGCCGTGGACCAGGATAACGCCTGGGATGCCGCCGTCGCGTTAGCCGAGCGGTTGCAGGCGGCGGTCTGGGTCAGCCCCAAGGCCAGCCGGAGCAGCTTTCCCGAAGATCATCCGCTCTTTGCCGGATTCCTCCAGCCCGTCCGCCAGTTGGTGGCGCAGAAGCTCGCGGGCTACGATGTGGTCGTCGTTCTTGGCGCGCCGATTTTCACCTACCATGTGCATACCGAAGGGCCATTTGTGCCGGAGGGAACACGGCTCTACCAGATCATTGACGACCCGCAGGCAGTGGCATGGGCGCCGGTCGGCAGCAGCGTCCTCGCCACGATGCGCCTGGGCATTACGCAGCTGCTCGATCTGGTCCGGCCCACACGGCGACCCGCGCCGGATGGTCTACGCGCTCAGCCCTGTGAGATGGAGGCGAGCGACCCTATCACTGGCCCGTTCGTGATGCAGGCTATCGCCCGCACGATGTCGCCGGACGCCATCGTGGTGATGGAGGCGCCGTCCCATGAGAACGATGTCCATTCCTATCTGCCGATTCGGAGGAGCGCCAGCTTCTTCACCAGCGCCAGCGGAGGACTGGGCTATGGTTTGCCCGCCGCTTCTGGCATCGCGCTGGCCGACCCTGCTCGCCGTGTCATCGCGGTGCTCGGAGATGGGTCGTGCATGTACGCGATTCAGGGGCTGTGGTCCGCCGTACAGCACCGGCTGCCAGTGACCTTCGTGGTGCTCCACAACCAGGAGTACGCCGCGCTCAAAGCCTTCAGCCAGATGTTCAACGTCGGCGGCTTCACGGGCGTTGATCTGCCTGGCATCGATATCGCGACCCTTGCGAATGGATATGGCAGTCCCTCCCAGCGGATCAAACGGGCCAGAGAGCTCCCCGCCGCCCTGAGCGCATCGTTTGCCAGCGACGGCCCGATGGTCCTCGATGTCATGGTTGGATCGAGCGAATCGCCGCTGTTCTGAACGACAACATCATGGCATGTGGCGTGCGAAGTGGCATAATGCGTTCGGCGACTGTTGGCAGCCCTCTCCTAGACAGACTGACGAGCGCGACAAGGAGCTTCCCATGCCACACGTGCGACTTCCTGAGTTCTCCATGCATTACCACGAGCAGGGGACCGGCCCTGAGCCTATCGTCTTCGTACACGGCTTCATCAGCACCTACTCATGGTGGCTGCCGACGCTGGAGCAACTCTCGCAGAGTGACTATCACGCCTACGCGGTAGACCTGCGGGCGTGCGGCGAGTCCGACCAGATCGCCACGGGGCATACCGTCGCCCAGCATGCCGATGACCTGCACGCCTTCGTGGATGCGCTTGGGCTGGAGCGGTTCACGCTGGTCGGGCACTCGCTTGGCGGCGGTATTTCGATGCAGTACGCGCTCAAGCACCAGGACCGGCTGAAAGCGCTGGTGCTGGTCGATCCGCTGGGGTCAAGTGGCACGACGCTCACGCCAGAGAACACGGCATGGGTCAACGCGCAGCAGGGCAACCCCGAAGGCGTCCGCCTGCTCGTGCTCGGCGCCTTTGCCACGCCACCCACGGGCGCCTATCTGGAGCGGCTCGTCGCCGAGGGCGTGCGCTGGGACAAGCCGATCTACCTGGGCATGATGGACGACATGGCGGCGGTCCGTATCGCCGACCAGCTCGGCGCGATCAGCGTGCCAACGCTGGTGACGTGGGGAGACAGAGACACCGTCATCCCGTTCCCCGCGATTGTCGAGGCATACACGAGCATTCCCAACTGCAGCCTGGAAATCTGGCATGGAGTCGGCCATTCCGGGCCAATCGAGATTCCCGCGCGCTTCTCCGCGCTGCTGACGCAATTCATGCGCGAGGCAACGGCTTCCAAGGCGACGGAAGGGTAGCGGCAGCACCCGCCATGTTGCGAAGACCTGCACGAGTTTCTAACATCCCTGTGATGTGAAGCCCCCTTGTTTCAACGATGGGAATGAAGCACCGCAACGCCGTATCATGGTTGTGCGACGGATGAGTGGCACCCAGGTGGCGTCCAGCTGAAGCAAGAGGTATAGCGCCCCGCTCCTTGGTTGGGATATACTGTGTGCATGCTTGTGATGAAGACATTCCAGTACCGCTTGTATCCCACGAAGGAGCAGCAGCGCCTCCTCACGCAGCAGTTGGAGGAGTGCCGCTGGCTGTGGAATACGCTGCTGGCCGAACGCAAGCAGGCGTGGGAAGAGCAGAAGCAGCGGGTTGATTATTATGACCAGCAGAATGCCCTGCCCGACCTGAAGGCCAACGTGCGTCCAATGCTGCGGGAGGTGCATTCGCAGGTCTTGCAAGATGTGGCACGACGGCTGCACAAAGCCTTCGACGCCTTCTTTCGTCGCATCAACGCAGGCGAAACGCCAGGCCACCCGCGCTTTCGAGGCCGAGGTCGATATGACAGCCTGACCTTTCCCCAGGTTCCGTCGGGCTGCGACCTGGACGCCGAAGCAAAGCGTCTCGTCGTCTCGAAGGTGGGGCGCATCAAGGTACTACTGCATCGTTCCCTCGAAGGGACACCTAAGACGGCGACAATCCGGCGCACCGCGACCGGGAAGTGGTTCGTCTCCTTCTCCTGCGAGTGGAAACCCACGCCCCTGCCGCCGACTGGGCAAGCAGTCGGCATCGATGTAGGCTTGAAGGTGTTTGCCATGCCTTCAGCGGGGAATCCCGTGGAGAACCCACGTTTCTTCCGCAGCGAGGCGCGGGCGCTGGCCAGAGCACAACGCACCCACCAAGTGGCGCTTGATGCTCACAAGGGAGTGCGGACAGCGCTCACCCAGCAGGTAACGGCGGCACACCCGGAGTGGGAAAGTAATGCAGTCTGGCGCCAGGTCAGCCGGGAGCCAGCGGAGCGGCAGGCATTGGGAGAGCGGCTGCGACGGCGCAAAGTCGTTGCACGGGTGCATGAACGTGTCCGTTGGCGACGCAGCAACTTCACCCATCAGGAAAGTCGCCGATTCGTCAACCAATATGATCCGATAGTGGTCGAAGACCTGTCGGTGCGGAACATGGTGAGGAACCATGCCCTGGCCCAAAGCATCCACGACGCAGCGTGGACCCAGTTTATGGCGTTGCTCCACTACAAGGCAGCATGGGCCGGTAGAGGATGCATCGCGGTAGACCCCAGGCATACGTCGCAGACATGCTCCGGCTGTGGCTGGCGCAATTCCGCCCTGACGCTCGCTGACCGTGTGTTTCACTGTCTCAATCCGGCACGCCCTGACTGCCAACTGGTGTTGGATCGTGACGTGAATGCGGCGCGGAACATTTTGGCATTGGGACGACAATGCCTGGCCTCGGCCTAGAAGCCCCTCGCCTTCCGGCGTGGGGAGTTGTCACCACATTCTTAACCTTGCTTTAACATTGCTCCGGTATCGTCTATGAGGCGGCATCGAGCGGCGCGATTGGCGCTGCTCTCCATGTGCCGTTCTCCAGCATCGGCTGCGGGCATGGCACGTTGTGTGCCATGTCCCCATGGCCGCGATGTCAAGAAAGGACGATCACCCGTGAAGCCCTCGTCGGCGTATCTCATCGGCGGCATCATCTTTTTCGTCTGCGTTTTGCTCGGCGTCTATTACCTCATCCCTGGCATTTATCACGTCCTCGCCGACCCGCCGCAGGAGCAGCACATCAAACACTCAATCGTCTTCTTCGCCCTGGCCATCGTCGCCCTCATCGGCGCGCGGTTCGCCGCCAACTCCAAAGCATCATAGTTGTTATCGTTGTCGCTACTATCTGAAGGATTTCCCTGATGGATCCTGTGCGTGTCGTGCTACTGGCCCTTTTGCAGGGAGTTGCCGAGCTTTTCCCCGTCAGCAGCCTTGGCCATACCGTCATTATCCCAGGTCTGTTGGGTTGGGGCGACCTGCTCCGCAGCGACACATTTCTGCCGCTCGTCGTCACGCTGCACCTGGGCACCGCGCTGGCGTTGCTGACATTCTTCTGGCGCGACTGGGTGAACCTGCTACGCGGCGGGGTGAAGGTGCTCATCGCGGGAAAATTCACCCCGGATGTCGATCCGCATGGATACGGGCGCCAGATGGCCCTCGTGATTGTCGGGACGCTGCCAGCCGGTCTCATTGGTGTGCTTTTCCAGACCAAACTGGAGGCGCTCTTTGGCGCGCCCATTCTGGCGGCGGCGTTCCTCTGCATGAATGGCGCGGTGCTGCTCGCCGCGGAGCGCCTGACCCGGCGTCAGCGAGTGATCCACGCCCAATCCATCAACAAAAGTGGCGTAACCCTCGGGGCGACTGCGCTACAAGGTGGCGCCTATACGTCTCCTGATGATGTGACACGCGCGGCGGACGATGCCGAGTTCGATCAATCGCTGCACGAGATGAGCTTTGTCCAGGCGGCGCTAATTGGCCTGGCGCAGTCCTTTGCGCTCTTCCCCGGCATCTCGCGCTCCGGCGTCACGATGGTCGCCGGAATGAGCATTGGGCTGAGCCATGAGTCGGCGGCGCGCTTCTCGTTCCTGCTGGCCACGCCTATCATCCTGGCGGCGGGCCTGCTCGAGATTCCCAAACTCTTCGGCGAGGGTACGCAGATACTGGCGCTGGCGCTCATCGGCGGCGTGATCGCGGGCATCGCGGCGTATCTCTCGGTGCGCTTCCTCATGCGCTACTTCGAGACGAAATCGCTGGACCCCTTCGCGTACTACTGCCTGGGCGCTGGACTGCTGGCGTTCGGATACTTCCTGGCCCAATACCTTGGCCTGCTTCCTTGAGCGAGATGCCTGCCGCTACTGCGCGCTGGTTGACATTCCGGTTGGAACCAGCACCCGTAGCTGTCTCCTCGCCAGGCGCACCTCCACGGGCGTGCGCGCGCTGATCTCGCCATCCAGCGTCATGGCTACGGTTGATGGCGTCTCGATACGGACGCTGCGCGCCTGATAATGATGCACGCCAGGGAGCGCGAAGCGCGCCGCCTCCTCGGTGACCAGGAGCGAGTCGCCCGCACCGGCGCGCGCCGACTGCGCAAGCTCGGAAGCCTCTAGCGCTTCGGCGGAAGTCGTGGACGTGGGAGCAGATTGGCCGCCTGCCAGCGATCCCAGCGCCGCCAGTAATTGCTCCACCGTCTCACGCAGCAGGTGCGACTCCAGCGCCTCGATCACCACCACGTCGAGCAGCTGATCGCTCGGTTGGGCGCCGGGAAGTCGCAAGTTGAACGCGCCGCCGAAAACGGGCGTGTTTACCACCGCGACCTGTACCGCCTGATAGGTGATGCCGTGCTCATCACCCTTGGGTCGAGGTATATCCGATAAGGGTGGGACGCCTGAGAGACGCAAGGTTACTGGCACTGGATGGAGCTTCGTCAGCGCCTCCACGGTCGCGCTCGCATAGTTCAGCGGCCCCCAGCGCCGACGCCGCGCCACGTCCGTTGCCAGGCGGGCGAACTCCACATTCAGGCCAAGCGTGGCAGCGTGAAGAAAGCGCGCCTCTGGCCCCACGAGCGATGAGCGCAGCGATCCTGGCGGCAGTAGGCGACGTGCCACGTTGCGCAGTGCTTCTTGCACATTGCCCTCATATCCCGATGACGTCGTACGGCGGACGACGCCAACATCGACCGTAGAGGGCACTCCATTTGCAATGACAGCGCTGGCGGCGGCGAGATCGAGGGGAACGCCCAGCGAGCGCGCGACATCGTTCGAGGTGCCTAGTGGCAGTATCCCCAGCGGCACATCGCTCTCGGCAATCTGCGAGACCGCCGCGCCAATGGTTCCGTCGCCACCGGCAGCCACCACCGCCGCATACCCGCGCCGACGCCAGAAAGCGCCCAGCGGCCTCCGAACGTCCACATCTCCTACCGTCACGCGCTCGCCGATGGTGATTCCGACGGCCCGAAGCTGGCTCTCTACGGCGTTATAGTCCGCGGTTGGGCTGATAACAAGAGCAACTGTTCCCCTACTTTTCCCCCTCGCCTGACCGTCACTCTTCATCTTGTGCCGCCTCCCTGTGCGTTGGTGAACCACTGCTGCGCTGGCAACGAGAGGCGAAAGCGCCTATCGTGTCGTGCAGGCTCTCTTGCTTTCGTCGTCTAGAAGCAATCCGCGTGCCGAAGTCGCCGCATTGCGAATACCTTGCGGCCCGAATTATGCGAAAGCCAACATCGACTGCCAGGTGAATGGAGCGCACTGGCGTAGCGGTTCGCTGAAGGGGAGTGGCATATGCGTGGGGAATATGTGGTCCTGGCTATTCTTGGCCTCATCGTCGCAAGTCTCCTCGTGAGCCTGATAACCGGGCTTATCCTGACGGTCGTTGCGACGCTGCGCAAGCGCCGCAGGCCCATCGCGGGCTTCCCCCATCCGCACCTGCCCGAGACGACGGCCGGTGAGAACTCGCTGCGTATCTACAGTCAGGGTCGCGAGCTCTACGACGCGATGCTTGCCGCGATCGCGTACGCCAGGGAGAGCGTCTATCTAGAGTCGTTCATTCTCAAAGGTGACGCGGTCGGCAAAGAGTTCAAGAAACATCTGATCGCCAAGGCGACCGAGGGCGTCGAGGTGTATATCCTCTGCGACTGGTTCGGCAACTTGTTGGCGCCCTGGCGCTTCAAGCGGTTTCCCAGGCGCTTGAGCACGCTGCATATCGTGCGCTACCGGTCAATCCGCCGACCGTGGCATCTGCTCGATCCGCGCCGTTATGTCGTCGATCACCGCAAGCTGCTGGTGGTGGACGGCCATATCGCCTTTCTTGGCGGCTACAATCTGGGCACCCTCTTCGCGACTGACTGGCGCGACACGCATGTGCGCGTACGGGGCGCCGCCGCTGCTGATCTTGCCTATGCGTTCGTTACGCTATGGAATAGCATCCGCCCCAAATCCGCCCGGATCACCCACCATTATCCCCGCACGCTCGATCCACTGGTCTCTGTCTGGACAACCGATGCATTGCGAATGACCTTCCCGATCCGCAACCTGTATATTCGCGCGATAGATCGGGCGGAGCGGCAGATTCTGCTGACCAACGCCTACTTCATTCCCGACCGGATGCTACTCCGGGCGCTCAAGGCGGCGGCGCGGCGCGGCGTGGACGTTCAGATACTGGTGCCATGGGTATCGAACCATGTGTTAGCTGATTGGCTGGCACGTGGCTACTTTACCGGCTGTCTGCGCGCGGGTATCCGTCTCTTTGGCTATCGCAAGGCGATGATTCATGCCAAGACCTGTGTTGTCGATGGCGCATGGACGACGATTGGTACGGCAAATCTGGATCGTCTCAGCTCGGTGGGCAACTATGAGATCAACCTGGAAATCTATAGCCCCGAGGTGGCCCAGCAGATGAGCGAGCTGTTCGAATGCGATAAAGCGAACTCCGCTGAAATTGACATGCAGCGCTGGCGGGCGCGTCCCTGGCATGTGAAGCTGAGTGAGAGCGTCATCTTGCCGTTGCGTATCTTCCTCTGAGGTGAGGATAGGATTGGCTGAACACCTGAGGAAGACACGGCAGACAACGAACTGGCCGACGCCCACGTATTGCAGACACCGGCCAGTCTCCGAAGTGTGATGGCCCTCATGGTTCCAGCGCGTCAGTCGATCAAGTGGCTTGCCGCCTTGACGCCATTCTCGACGATATTGCCCGTGCTGAAGGTCTCCTTCTGGGCGAGACGCGCGGTATCAAGCAGGGCATGAGCAGAGGCGGTGAGCAATACCGTCAACCCACCCGCATAGGCTAGCAGCACAGCAGCAGCGGCGGCGACAATAACCGTGAGTTGCTGCGGCGGCCACTGATGCGCCCAGACGTACGCAAGTCCAAGCACAACGCCCGCGCCAAGCGCCGCGCATACGATCACCGTGAGCACCAGACGGAAAAACGTGTGTAAGATCATCCTTGCGAGATGTCCAATCAGTGACATCAGTCATTCTCCTTCCTTGCCATTACAAACTCTCTACGCTGTCTGCCTCTACAATTCTGCGCAACATCCTCCCATTCGGCGGATCGCGCTCGCTTCCTTGCCCCCTGCCTCCTTCATCGAGTGGCCCTGCGTCGCATCAGGCGCTTCACGGCAATCTGCCGACTCGTTGTTGTGCATGCAAAAAACGCGCCACCGCCAGCCTGGCTTCTCGCGCCCTTATCGACC
The DNA here is from genome assembly GCA_036557205.1 of Ktedonobacterales bacterium. Taxonomy (GTDB): domain Bacteria; phylum Chloroflexota; class Ktedonobacteria; order Ktedonobacterales; family JADMIN01; genus DAHUXT01. The sequence goes on from DATBIB010000048.1 coordinate 45,754, forward strand.
TCTGCCTCTCCGGCGCAATGCCGCTTCGATGTAGCGCATGAGTCGCGACCGGGTATGGCGCTGCATCTCTTCCTGTGGCATGCCCGCCGTCGCGCCAGCCGCCCCTCGCACCGTGGCGTGCGCCTGCACCGCATGCAAGACGCCCGGTATATCCGCCGCGGTCTCACGCTGGCCAGCGGTCCACGAGTTGATTTCAGCGCCCAGGAGCAGGATAAAGGCCAAGTAGTAGAGGAACAGCAAAATCACCAGGGCAAAGGCCGCGATAGTCCCATAGTTATCGGCATGCAGTAGATATTGCTGATACAGGCGAAAAAGCCCTTCATAGAGGACCAGCAGCACAGACGCCACCAGTGTTCCCTTCCAGTTCGCGCGCCACCTGCGCCACTCGCGTCGGCGATGTGGCACCAGCATATAGGTTACACCGAAGAAGAGCATGCCCGCGCCGAACCATATCAGCAACCGCGCGCCATCTGAGAGCAGCACGCTCAGGAAGCTCTGGCTATCTGGGTCCACCAGGCTAATAAGCCCGGCGGGGAGGATAGAGATAAGTAAGACAACGGGCGCGACCAACAGATACAACACCAGCATGCCGAAGGCCATACGATTCTGGCGGACCGGGTCGCGTCCACGCAGGCGGAAGACGACCCCGAAGCAGCCTTCCAGCGTGACGAAGAGGCGCGAGCCTGCAATGCAAGCGGCGACCAGTCCAACCACGAAGAGCAGCCCCGCGCTCTTTTTGAGGTGGGCGCTCACCGCCTGGATGAGAATCGTCCCGGTATTGCCCGGTAATGCGTCTGCGATGGCGCGCTGGATCTGCGCTTCTGTGGCGGGTGAGATCACATCCAGCGCGAGGCCGCAACCCGCCAGAAATAGCAGCAATAGCGGGAATAGAGCCATCAGGAAGTTATAGGCAAGCAGGCCAGCCAGATTGAAGATCCAGTCGTTGTTGAGCTTGGCCCAGAACCCTCCTACCGTCGCCATCATCGCGCGTAGGCCCGAAGGGTGAGGCGCGTGCGCGGCAGGCGGCGAAGATACCAATTGAGAGCCGCTTCCTGTCTCTGCATTCTGAAGCTGCGAACCTGCCGCATCCATTGTCTCTTCTGGCGCAATCGCTGTCGGGTGCTCTGCCGTCTCCTTGTCCATCGTTCTCCTCTTCGTCTGAATCTGTTCGCTCTCTCTCTTAATGCTGCTGCCTGTTTCACGAGAACCCTGTTCCCCTGCTATTTGCCTATAACACTTTCCGTGCCAGCTTTTGCGGCGCTCGTTCTTGGGCGGCGAAGTTAGAGGTAGGTCCACGCTATCCATACATGGCGCAGCGCCAATCCGAAGCAGTTTTTGTCAGGAGACAAGAGGAGCGAGGTGGCCATCTCTCAGCCTGTCTGAATGCACCTGGCGAGCGTCTGGCATGCCGCTTGCGAAAGGGCTGATACGCGACGCTAGCAAACGACTTGGCTTGCCGATATGCCATCGGCCATGATATCGATCGGCATGCATCCCAACGAGAAAGAGGCCACTTCATGCAGCAGATACACCACGATGCTCCAATGCTCATCGCTCCTGAGTGTTCCGCGCCAGGATGCCACCATGATGGAGATCAGTACTCAATGGTCAAATGCTCTTCCTGCGGCCATTGGTTTTGCGCTGAGCACATCGAGGCGAATGAGGAGAACCGTGGCCGTGTCGCATTAGTGGAGAGTGGCCTGCGCGGACTCGCATTTTACCTGGGCCGTTGTCCCGCCTGCCGTGACCAGATTTCCGAGCGACGCCCAGTCGACTCGACCTGGCTGCGTTAAATCCGTCCAAAGCTGTGCAACCTTCGCCTCCGTAGTTACCGCTTCGCCCGATTGCCAAGGTCTACAGACTTGGCGCCCCCAGCTCGATTGCAGCATAGGATGGTAGGGAACAGCAATCAAGAGACGTCATGTCTGCGAGACAGCCGTGCAGGGGCAATCACCCGACAACGAAGCGTAACGCGCGTCAAGTCCACCCTTCCACCGCAAAAACCTTGACGCCTTTGGTAGCATGTTACTCAACGATATATCGCGCAAGTGGGGTTGAGATGCCACCCGCAAAAACGTGGCTGTCTATCCTGGCAGACACCAGCGAAGGACGAAACCATGCAAACCATGAAGTTGCGGTCTGTGCTAGTGGGCGCCATTTGCTGTCTTGTGCTTCTTGGGTGTGGTGCGCCAGATTCCAGCGCGGTGAACAACAACAGCGCGACGCCAACTCCTACGTCTTCTGCCACACCTTCGCGTGCCGCCTCCACTCCTACCGCTGTCTCGACGTCGTCTGCTGAGCAGGACTTGTGCTCGGAGTCCACTAATGGCGCGCACACGACAATCGTCGAGTCCAAAATCCTCTTTGCGATCACTTACCCATCCTCGTTGACCGAGACGCATTGCCTGCTCACGGCCTATGCAGGAGGGGCATGGAATCTGAGTATAGGAAACTTCCTCGAAATCGATACGGAGCCAGCGGCTGGGCGCACAGTAGCGCAATATGTCGCCGAGCAAAAGATGGCGTATGAGACCGTCACCCTGACCCCCGTCACCACTACACAGGCGTTAGAAGCGTATGTTGTGGACGACACGACTGCGTCCAATGCGCCAGGACCACCGAGGTTTCCGTCCGGAGAGCTGCTCCTACGCGGTTCGACCTATCTCTATAAGATAACGACACCGCAGGCGGGCCTCTACCCCCTCGCAACAGACGCCTTCGTTACCAGTGCGCTAACTACCTATGCGGGTGGCATCGCGGTCTCATAATGGTGAGAGTTCGAGCCAGCAGGCAATTAGGAACGATCTGCTTACCCTACAGCCAGATGCAAAGGTCGGGTTCTGCAGACATTCGATAGTCACCGCGCGGCAATCTATCAAATCACCATGCCGAACGCGTACGGCCTTAAGAGTTCCTAATCACAACCCGTTCATAGCCGCGGCATTCATGCCGCGAAGCTGGCGTACTCCCATCATTGCCCCTGGGGACTGACGGTTTTGTTAGGTGTTCCAAGTGACATCCGTATCCTCACAACCAGCAGCAATGCAGCAGCCGCGCTCTCACCCATTACACGAAGCGGGTGACCAGGAAGGCGAAGGTGGCGCCGAGGACCGTCAGCAGCAGCGTGGTCGGCGTGCTGCGCTCGCTGTGCGCCTCGGGCAGAATATCGCTGGCGCCGATGTAGAGCAGGAAGCCCGCGAAGAAGCCCAGGTAGATCGGCAGCCAGGCCGCGGGAATCGTGAAGAGCAGTGTCGAGAGCGCGCCAAGGACTGGAGCGGCGGCATCCACGAGCAAAAGCGTGAAGGCGCGGCGGCTGGTATTGCGGTTGACCAGCATCAGCGTGACCGTATTCAGCCCATCGGAGAAGTCATGGGCGACGACCGCGATGGCGACGACGATACCCACCGCCGCGTTGACCTGAAACCCCAGACCAATGCCAACGCCGTCGAGAAAGCTGTGGCCTGAGAGCGCCAGCGCTGAGAGCAGCCCGACAGTCGGGTGCTTATGGTCGGTATACTCCTCGGTGTCGCCACGGTGAATGAGCATGCTTTTTTCGGCGATGTGGAAGAGCAGAAAGCCACCCACCAGCGCCAGCATCGGGAAGACGCTATTGATGTTTTGCTCGTGCACCTGCGAGAAGATTTCGGGAAGCAGATCGAAGGCGACCAGCCCCACCAGCACGCCAGCCGTGAACCCCATGATGAGGTGCAGCCGTTTGCTGTGGCGCAGCGCGAAGAGGCCGCCGAAGAGGGTCGAGAAAAATGTGCTGAGCGATACCAGCGCCGCGATCATGCCTGTACTCCCTCACCGCCGCCCATGCCAGTTGCCAGCGCGCATGCCGGACACTGCCCGCGCAGCATGATATCGTGTTGCTCTAGTCGGAATCCCGTCGTCTGCGCAAGCTCCTCCAGCGCGCGCTCCAACCCCTCACTCGTGACTTCCAGCGTCGCGTGACACGACCGGCAGAAGAAGTGATGGTGATGCTCCTGCGCGGTGCAGAGCGCGTAGTGGCGCCCGCGCGTCTCGCAGCCGGGCAGCGCCGCCCCATCGTCGGGCGTCTCGCTCACCAGCCCCAGCTCCACCAGCAGCGCCAGCACGCGATAGGTGGAGGCGACACTGGCACTCGCTCGCTCGGCCACATCCTGCGCCGTCAGCGGCCCCCCCGCCTCGCGCAGCGCATCCAGCACGCGACGCCGCGGCTCCGTCATCCGGTAGCCCGCATCCTCCAGCGGACTGCTCATCTATGCTGCCCCTTCGTTATTGAGAATATTCTCATTGAGAACGTTCTCAATAGTAGCACATGCGCGCTGGGTTGTGCAAGTCGCATGGCTCTTGATGCTGTCGCCTGCTGCAAGCCAGCACAGTTTGCGCACGAAACTCGTCAATAGTGTCGAGACATGCACGACATTTTATTGGCTACCTAGCAGGTATTATTCTTGATCGAATGCGAGGAATGCGGGTAACTGTTCAGCCCAAGGCGGGATACAAGACGGTTGTGGTGCACACATCACGCACGGCGTCGTCACCGTCGAGGCGCTGTCTACCCTGCGGGCCTAGTCAGGCTGCCATAGCGAGGTGGCGCGCGTCACACACGCCAACGAGTCGCACGATGTATGCTCCCGTGAAGCGAACGATCAGTGATAACGGCAAGGAGACAGGCGATGCGCAACTCTCTCTATCGAGGCATGTGGCTGGTTATGGTGCTGCTGGTTCTCGCCCTCAGCGGGTGCGGCGCCGTACCACACGCGACGGCGCCGGCGACGGCGACGGCCCTGGCGCCACTGTTCTGGACGCCGGTAAGGCTGCCCACTGGCTTCACCGCCGATGGTGAGAATCTCACCGTCTCGCCGGTAAATGGGTATGACGCCTGGATGTGTCAGTCCACCAGCGCGAACACCTATGCCGTGTGGAAGACCACCGATGCGGGCCAATCGTGGCATCAGACTGGACGCTTCAGCTATACCGCGCCGTTGGCGGGCGCCTCTTGCGGCCTGAACGCCGACCAGACCGGGACAAGCGCGCTGCTGGCGACGATTAGCTGGGGCTGCGGTGAGTGTGGGACGCTGGCCGGCGCCAGCCTCTTCTCAGCGGATGGCGCCACCCACTAGACGCCAATCGCAGGCTTCGTCCTGAATGGCGAGTTTGCGACGGTTCGGGGCGGCGTCATCGCTATCGTGGACAAGTCGCCCGTCACCCAACAGGGAGAGACACAGTACCTCGCCTTTAGCTCTGACGGCTTCCGGATCTGGCGCGCGATGTCGCCGCATGGCCTTCCCACAGCATTCTTCCACTTTGCCGTCTCCCCTGATAGCTCCATGCTCATCGGCTCAGGCTACGACAACACGCTCTGGCGCTCTGGCGACCTTGGCGCCCACTGGACGCAGCTTTCCCAACCCAACGGACAAACCGGGACGACCACCTGGCTGCCCCAGCGCTCCACGTTCCTGCTGTGCAGCGCCGACATGAGCGCGAAAAGCGACCTTGAATGCTCCATTGACTATGGCACGCACTGGAGTCACATCAGCACTCTGAGCTACACCCAGCCCTGCCCAGTCCCAGGCAAGTGCGGCCAGGGTGTCACGACGCAGACGCAGCAGTGCGGACCATCCGGCGTCGAGTCCGATGGAACCATGATCGCACAGTGCCTTCCCAACCAGACAACACCCCTCCCGCCGTCCGGCCCAACATCAACCATCGTCTACCTCCTGCCGCTGGGCGCGACGACCTGGCGTCCCATCGGCATGACCCAATGCGGCGTCAGCGTTGTTCCAGCCAGTGGGCCAGTCTGGTGTGACAATGCGACTCCCGACCAGCTTCTCGGCTATGAGACGGGCCAGCTTCCTGGGTGACCGTCCAGCCGGGTTCAAGCATCAGGCAAGGACAGGGTGAAGCGGCGCGCCAGCGAAGAGCGCAGCCAGCAGTTCGCAGGGAGCCAACGAAGTGGGCGCTGGCTGGGATGATGTCGGCATCGTCGGCGCCGGGCCATTCACCCTCAAGGCGGTGCGCGTCGACATGAATGGCGACGTATCATCCGGCGTCACGCTGACCACCTCGGCAATGGATATCCCGCTGCTGGGCTTCGTTCATACCGCCTGACGCGCGCCCTCGCATCTCCTGTTCGCCGTTGGGTATGCTCTGAATGAGGGCAAGCCGAACAGGAGGTAGCGACGATGGCGGACGAGCTGGAGGTGCGGCCCGCGCGCCCGGAGGATCGCGACGCTGTGCTGGCGTTCTGCGCGCACACCTGGAGCGATGGTGACTACATCGAGTACGTCTGGGATGACTGGCTCAAGGAGGACGACAAAGGCGTGCTGCTGGTCGGCCTGCTCGACGGCCAGCCGGTCTGCGTCAGCCACGTGGCGATGATCTCGGACGACGAGGCGTGGCTGGAGGGCATTCGCGTTGATCCGGCCTACCGGCGCGAGGGGGTTGGGCGCGTCCTGATCTCGCGCTCGCTCGTCGCCGCCCGCGAGCATGGCGCAGCCGTCGCCCGGCTCATCACCTCAGCAGAGAACGAGGCGTCGCAGCGGATGTTTGCCCGCTTCGGCTTCGTCCGTGTGGCGGAGATGGTGCGATTTCGCGGGCCAGCGCTCGCTCAGGATGACGCTGTCGAGCTCGCCCGGCCCACCCGCCCCGGCCCCGACGACTTCGAGCGGCTGTGGGAATGGCTCGTGCAGTCGAATCTCGCGCCGCTGACCGGCGGGCTGGAATACGCTGACTGGCAGGCGCGCGCGCTGACCGAGCCGCTACTGCGCGGCTATCTCGCGGGGGGCCAGGTGCGGCTGATCGAGGAATGGGGCGCGATTCAGGCGCTGGCGATCCCCGTGCCGACCGCACCGGAGTGGGATAGCACGCCAACCCTCGCCGTGCGCTACATGGACGGCCTGGCCGATACCATCGGGCGGCTGGCGCTCTCGCTACGCGCTGAGGCGGCTTCTGGAGAATACGCGCGGGTCGAGCTATGGCTGCCCGACCTGCTGATTCTGCGCGACGCGATGGCGGGCGCGGGCTATGAGGGTGACGACGAGGTCATGCTGGTCCTTGCCCGCGAGCTATGAGCAAGGGGAGCGAACGATGAAGCGTCGTATTGGGGGAATCGCGCTCAACGCGCTGCTGCGGGCCAGCATCGTCGCGTTTCTCGTGGATACTCTGCGACATCCACACGACCCGCGTTACGAAGGCAAAGCGATCCCGATTCGCAATCTGCTCGTGGTCGGAAGCCTCAGCCTCACCTTCCCGCTGCTCTACCTCTGGCAGCGCCGCTCGGGTCGACGGCCGCACTCTCGCCTGGGCTGGCGTCGCTATCCTGTTTGGTCGGATGACCTCTTTCTCTCGATCTTCTGGCTCGATATGGCAGGCAACTATTTCGATCTCTACGACCGCTACCTCCACTTCGACCTCATTCCCCATGCCCACGGCTCGGGCGCGCTGGGCGCGGTGCTGCTGAACGCATTCAAGATGCAGCCGCTGGCCGCCTATGGCGCCGCCAACGGCATCCACGGGCTGCTGGAGGCGCAAGAAATCCTCACCGATGTCTTCTGCGGCACGCACAACGTGCGCGGAGCATGGGACAGCATCGGCGACCTGGGGGCGGGCCTGATCGGAACCTCCGTGTATATTGGCGTCTCATATTACACCCGGCTGGAAAGTTGACCTAAGCGAGTGGTGGGCGCCAGGTCGGCTCGTACATTGGACATCGGGTATTGCGCATTTGCTTCCACGCTCGAGTGGCTTCCGCTGCAACTCACCCATGACGCGCCATATGGTAGAATGCGGGCTGGCTTGAGAGAGACGGGCGTTGATCGTGCGGGGCACGCCAGACGAGCTCTGCCTTGAACGCGGTTCACAGTGTCAGAAGGGAGAGTATCTATGAGCGCATCTGTGAGTGCGGCGGTGCATCTCATTCCAGTCGACAGCGCAGACGTCACGATACTCGACGACAATTACTGCGACCTCCTGCTCGCTGGGTCAGAGATCGCCCAGCGCCCGCCCATTCAGTGGGACTCCTTCACGGCCCCCGCCTTGCGGGCGGAGCACGGCTATGCGCTATTGCTGACCGTCCACCGGAACAGCAACGGCGCGGGAGGCGGCATGGAGAGCGCTTCCATCCTCTACGATGCCGGGCTGGGACGCGACACTGTGCAGTACAACATGGACGTGCTGGGGCTCTCCGTGGGCGACCTGCGCGCCGTCGCGCTCTCCCACGGTCACGCCGATCACCACGGCGGGCTGGAAGGGATATTCCGGCGCATCGGTCGGCGCGGTATGCCGCTGGTGCTACACCCAGATGTCTGGCGCGAACGCAAGATCGTCTTTTCCACTGGCGCCGAGATGCACTTGCCACCCCCTAGTCACAACGACCTGGACCGCGAGGGCGTTGAGATCATTGAGGAGCGCGGCCCCTCGCTCCTGCTGGACGGCACAGTGCTTATCACGGGCCAGGTCGAGCGGGTGACAGACTTCGAGCCGGGGTTCCCCATCCAGCAGGCGCGCACTGCGGAGGGTGCGTGGGAGCCGGATGTCTGGGTCTGGGACGACCAGGCGGTGGTCTGTCATGTCAAAGGGAAGGGGTTGCTCGTGTTGACGAGCTGTAGCCACTCCGGCGTCATCAACGTCATGCTGCACGCACGCCACATTACGGGCGTCGAGCAGGTCTACGGACTCGTCGGCGGCATGCACCTGACCGGTGCACTGATGGAACCTTTCATCCCGCGCACGCTCACCGAACTGGCCACCATCGCGCCCAGCGTGGTCGTGCCTGGCCACTGCACCGGCTGGAAGGCGACCCACGAGCTGTCTCGCCAGATGCCTGGCGCATACATCCAGAGCAGCGTCGGCACACGGCTGCACTTTGCATGAGCAGGGCGGGTCGCCGATCTATAGATTATTCTCATCTCCAGATAGCCTCCAGAGATCAGTGATGAGAAAGTGCTGGAAATCTCGAATTTGATCACTAAGCAGTTGATTCTTACGCATTTCTGGCCTCGGATCAACATAATAGACGCCGTCCAGCTTGTTGAGTGCGACGGTGTACCCCAGAAAGTGATTCCGCTTGAACGTCGAGTTCACTCCGAACATGCTGGAACCACCTTCGCGAGTACGAGAAGAGGCGCGCTGTACGTCGTGAAGAAAAATCGCCACGACCGGCACATGTCGTTGGAGTAGCTGAGAAAGCAAGAATTTGTCGAGGAATATCTTGTCAATTCTGTCCTTACTTGTCGTCTTGACGGAACCCACTATCTCATTTGGATGGATGTGAGCCGTTCCCGCCGTGAGAATCGCCTTATCGCGCGAGAACACCAGGTCGAGTTCATATGACATTGAGTAGCCCGCAAACCCTGGAATGGGAATCTTAACCGTTCGGGGTTCGCATACCAGACCAACATTAATGATGATGAGCCTGATAAGTTGTTCAAATAGCTGGCCTACTCGCTTACGCGATTGATTGGGACTATCAAATGAGTCTCCAATTGCCCCTATTGCTTGCTGCATGGTATAGACGATTTTATTGATCTCGCCTGCTGCGATGTACGCATCACGTCCAGGCTGTTGGGTCGCACGTTCCTGAAAGCGCTTCAAATCAGCTAAAAAGTCCGTGAAACGGGTAAAAGCACGCTCAAACGCTTCAGCGGATTCGTAAAAGAGATCACTATTAAGCGGCCGGGTGATATGGTGGTGGAACTGCTCACCGTATTGAAAGAAGACATAGTTCGGAACCGTTGGCGAGACAATACGTGTAGGGTGTTCGTTATCCAGAAAGCCCAGGAATTCGCGGCATATCGCATGATAATTGTCCAGGGCGTGAAATGCGCTAGTATCCTGAACTTTGCTTCGCAAATCCGCGAGCGTCATAGCGGTCATCGAATGGACTTTCTGCGCTCCGCATTCTGGCGATCATATTCGATCCACTTTTCGATGGGCCAGTTTTCGACCAACTCGATCCGGCGAATTGTCCATTGGCAATACTCCCACGAGGTATCGCAGCCTTTCCAGCGCCGCTGGAGTTGTTCAGCAACCACCGCCGTTGTCCCTGATCCAAGGAATGGGTCAACCACAAGGTCACCGGCATTACTCGACGTAAGGACGAGCTTCCGCAAAAGTTCCTCAGGCTTCTGCGTGGGGTGAGCCGTCTTTTCATGCATACCATTGCAGGTCGTGGGAATTTCGATCACATCCTTTGGTTTTGCTCCTCCGGGATGAGGTTCCCAACTGTGGTTCTGGGCCTGTCCTTTGCCATATTGGCTTGTCAAAGCCTGTGGATGCACGGGATACTTTAATGTATGGGCGCCATAGGGTATGCGCACGTCATCAATGTTGCTGGTGAACTGTTTGCTCTTGCGGAAGTGCAGAATACTCTCGTGGGAGCGTCCCCAATCACTTCCAAGGTTTGCCTTATTCTTGTAATGCCAGACCAGCCATCGACATCCCGCGAAGAATCGCGATGCTGGTAGCTTGAGATCAGCGAGAATTTCCGAGAACCCGCAGATGTAGAGCGTTCCCGTTGGTTTGAGTACCCTGGCAGCCTGCTCGATCCATACGAGCGCCCACTCAACGTATGCCTGTTGAGACTCGAAGGTATCCCACTCGGCCTTTTTGATGTTATAGGGTGGGTCAGCAAAGATAAGGTCAACCGATTCCGTTTCGAGCGTTCGCAGCCACGCCGCCGAATCGCCCAGCCAGATTTCACCATGTGGATGTCTGTACCCCATGATGGGTTCCGCTGGATTGAATGGAATGTCATGTTTTGTAACCATTACGCTCACTGTTTCAGGCTCGCTGCCATCTAACAGCAGAGACGGTTGTTTTGCGTCTCTATGCGATTTGTTACGGGTAAAACGTGTCCTGGGCGACTGTGGCGCTACCGAGGCGCTACGATGAGATCGTCTGGTCGGCTTCTTTTTCTGAGGCGTGAAGGTGGATTCAGCAACGCCTGTCACAGCTGCCTGGAACGAGAGCTGATCCATAATAGCGCCCCTCATAGATCAATTTCATGACTGCAAAACAATCATTGCTTGAGTCTATGATACTGCTTGACTTGCCTACAGTCAAAAGTAACGGGCGCTTGACCTTGCTGCTACGGGACCAGAATCAGCTTGCGTCGGGCAGTGGCTGCCTGTAGCTCCCACGCCTCGCCCGCGCGGGTGAGCGGCATCGTCTCGTGGTCTACGGTACAGCGCCCAGCGGCGGCATGGGCGAGAATCGCGCTCAGCGCCTCGGCTTTCTGCTCGTTGGTCAGCGCGTTGTTGGTGTAGCCAATGATGTTGTGCAGCCTGCTGCGGATGGTGGCCGAATCGAAGCGCGCGGTGGGGCCAGAGGCGGACCCAAAGTTGACCAGTCGCCCCTCATAGCCGAGCGCGCGTGCCGCCGCCTCCGCGGGCAGCCCCCATACCGGATCGATCACGAGGTGTAAGGGGCCATCGCAGGCCGCCACGATACGGCGGTGGATCTCGTCAACGTCGTCGCCGGTGATGTCAACGGCGGCGTCGGCGCCACGGGTGAGCGCCCTGGCAAGCGCCGCCTGGTCGCGTGAGGCGGCGATAACACGGCCCGCGCCGAGCAGCCGGGCCGCCTGCACGGCCACCTGGCCGACCGCGCCGCTTGCGCCGAGCACAAGCACCTGCTCGCCCGGCTGGAGCTTGCCGCGCCAGGTCAGCGACATCCAGGCGGCGATGGAGGAGAGGCCGAGCGCCGCGACCAGGTCATCGTCCACACCATCAGAAAGCGCGAGCAGCGCCGTCTCCTCGACGACGCAGTAGGTCGCCATGCTGCCGTCGCCCGGTTTCATGCCGGCGTCACAGGAGAACCACACCCGCTGGCCCGGCGCGAACCCTTCGGCCTCCACCACTGTGCCGACGCCCTGCACGCCGGGAATGTACGGGAGCTGCGGCGGCCCGAAATACGAGCGGCCCGTCGCGCAGAGTAGATCGAGCGGGCTGATGGGCGCTGCCGTGACGCGCACCAGCGCCTGCCCGGCCCCCCGACGTGGGACAGGATGCCGCCGATGCTCGGGTGGGACGCCATGCTGATACATGACTGCCGCAGCCATCTCGGAATCCAGCATCGTGTCCCCTCCTTCAGCATTGCGGCGCATAACGCGCTGGAACCACCTCAATGCTGCTCTCCGGTGGGAGGGTCAACCTGCCGGGAATAGGTGTACGGGTTCTCGATGATCACCACCTCGGGCTTTTCGGGATACATCGTCTCGTTCCAGGCTTTATCGCCAATCTGCGAATAGGCGTACTCGACGGTTGCCGCCACGGCCTGCTTTGCCCGCGCCAGATTGATGCCGCGCAGGCGATGGTCGAACTTGACGACGGCGCCATCCACCACCACCGTATGCACGTCGCCGCGTCCAGCCTGGAAGACGACATGCCCATAGGGGTGGATGATTGGGAACATCGCGGGCGAGTCGTCGTTCTTGATGAGGACGAGGTCGGCCTTCTTGCCCGGGGTGATGCTGCCAATCAGGTCGCTCATGCCCAGCGCCGCCGCGCCGCCCATCGTCGCCCAGTTGACCACATGCTCGGCGCGCAGATAGTTGTGGGTCACCGTCTCGTTCGTCTTATGCGCTTCCAGGTGAGTACGGGCGCGGTCGGCGTTGAGCGTCGCGCGCATGGCCGAGAAAAGGTCGGCGCTCCACCAGACGCTTGTATCCATCGAGAGCGAGACGGGGATGTTAAACTTGCGCAGCTCCCAGGTCGTCGGATACCCCTGCCCGCAGCTATCCTCGCTCTCAGCCGAGACGGAGGTGTGGGCGCCAGAGGCGGCGATGCGGTGGTAGGAGTCATCAGAGAGCGTCGAGGCGTGGACGCAGATCGTGGATGGCGTCAGGAAGCCGTTGTCAGACATCTGCTGGATGCCGACGTCATTGGTCGCGCCCCAGACGCCCGCGTGGGTCGTCACCGGCAGGTTGAAGTCACGCGCCGCCTCGAACGCGCCCCGCTCTGGAAACGCTGGATCGCCCGTCACATCGAAGGCGATCTGCATGCGCAGCATATCGCCCTTGCCGTCGATGCGTCGCTTGATGAAATCGGCAAATTCGGGCGTGCGCGTCCACTCCCACGCCCCTTGCTGGATGTTGCCATAGGCGAGGACGAAGCGCCCGGGAACCGCTTCGAGCGCGTCGGCGGCGGCGTCCGCGTGTTGCGTCGTCTGCAAACCGTGCGACCAGTCAACCGTCGTGGTGACGCCCGCGTCGAGAGCCTCGATGGCGGAAAGTAGGTTGCCCGCGTAGATATCCTCGGGACGGAAGATCTTGCCGAAGCTGAGGTAATAGAAGACAAAGTAGTTGGTCAGCGTCCAGTCCGCGCCGAAGCCGCGCAGCGCCGTCTGCCACATGTGGCGGTGGGTGTCGACCATGCCGGGCATCAGGATGCCCCCAGAGGCGTCGATCTCTACCGCGCCGTCGGGCACGGTCAGCTGCTTGCCCACGGCGACGATACGCTTGTCGGCGACGAGGACATCACCATTGGTCAAGATGCCAAGGGAAGGGTCAATGGTCAGGACGGTGGCGTTGCGAAAGACTACAGGACGGCCAGGGGTGAAATCGTCGGCGCTCGGGGCAGGGTTTTGGCTCATTTGGCTCATGCTGCTCACCTCGTTGTTCCTGGCGCGCAGGATGCGAGGCGGTGGCAATGCCTGACCTTCAGCGCCGACTGCGGGGGCCGGTGGCCTGGCTGCTCTGCCAGCGTCCTGTTCGCCAAATTGCCCATCCACATCGAAACGGAGAGCCGCGTTGTCCGCATGGCGGACACTCGTCCGCTAGAATGCTACACGACGGCTGGGATGGTGTCAAGGTGCGACGAGCCAGACGCATGGCAAACTAGACATGCATGCGCAGTTCCGGTATGCTCACACTAGCATAGAATGGCGGCGCGCTGTCACGATGCACGAAGCCGCGACGCAACGAGATGCACGGGGAGAAGCAATGCGCAGCCAGACCGGACCGGATTTCATCGAGGCGCTGGCGCGGGGGCTGGATGTCATCTGCGCCTTCACGGCCAATCGTCCGGTGATGAGCCTCAGCGAGGTGGCCGCCGCCACGGGACTCGCCCGCCCAACGGCGCGACGTATCCTGCTGACGCTCGAAGAGCTGGGCTATATCCGCGCCGACAACGGAACGTTCGCGCTGACGCCCCGTGTGCTCGATCTGGGCATGGCCTACATCGGCGCCACCAGCATCTGGGAGCTGGCCCGCCCGCATATGGAGCGATTGGTTGCCCGGACCGGCGAGTCGTCGTCGCTGGCGCAGCTCGATGGGTCCGACATTGTCTACGTGGCGCGGGTGGCCGTGCCGAAGATCATCACGCTCGCGGTCACCATCGGCACGCGCTTCCCAGCGCTCCAGACCTCGCTGGGGAAGGTGTTGCTCGCGGCGCTCCCGCATGACGAGATGGAGCGGGCGCTGGCGCAGCCGAGTCGCTCCGGCATCACGCCGCGCTGGAATCCCACCGCCGAGGAGCGCGATCTCGCCTTGTGTGAGGTGCGTACACGCGGCTGGTCCATCACCGACGAGCAGTTAGCGCGTGGTATCCGTTCGATTGGCGCACCCGTCTACGACCGGCCGGGGCATGTGGCCGCCGCGCTCAACGTCAGCACGCACGCCGCCGAGACCAGCATCGAGACGCTCACCGAAACCTATCTGCCGCTCCTGCTGAAGACCGCCGAGGCCATCAGCGCCGACTGGACCCTCCACCAGAGCCGCCCGGAGATGACCATCGCCACCAGGTCGTAAGCGCGGAAAGCCGTCGCAGATACAGTTCGACCCAGGCGTCGGTGGCGCGGATGACTCACGGCTGGTGGGGTTCCTGCAAGAATTGAGCTGGCGTGCGGATAGGAATACTGTCATAGCGCCCAAGGATTATGAGATCATTGTCACCACTGACGATCACATTCGCTCCGCCACTGACCGCCAACTCGATGACAAAGTTATCCTTGGGATCACGGACGACGGTCAACTGAACTGTGATCGTCGTCAATGTCCCCTCCAACGTGAGTTTGCCCAGGAACTGGCTCCGCTCGGCAGGTGTGATGTAGGGCGCCAACTTAGGATAATTCAGCACCCGATCTAGCTCGCCCAAGAGCGCCAGCGAGGTGAGCACCTTGCCGTGGTCAAATGCGTAGTCGAGCGCCCTGGCGTGGGATCGAAGTCGGGAGCAGCAGAGCGCTGACCAGGGTGTTGGTATCGAAGACCACGCGGCGCGCAGGCGCGATGTTCATGGAACACGTTCAGAGTTGTCAGCTTTGCCAGCCTCATCGATCTCTGCGAGGATCTCTTGGAGGCGTTCCTCGGTTAGTCCGCGCTCCTGGGCATGTTGACCAATGGTGTCCATCACCTCTCGTAGCGACAGCGTGGAATGCGCTGCCTCAAGGAGTTGCAGACTGACCAGCGCGGCGAGTTTACGTTGTACTTCAGGGGAGGCGTTCTCATAGATGCGCGCCGCCTCCTCATCGACCTGGAGAGTAATTGATGCGGTCGTCATGGCTATCTGTCCCTTGCTTGCTCGTCTGGCGCTTTCGCTGGTGTTCAGTGTAGCACAGATGTATTGGGAACTGGTCCGCGGGCAAGGGAGGGGAGGGCACGGTCGTATTGCTTGAGGGTGGCTTGGAGACCTCGGCCCCGGACCTCACCCCCGGCCCCTCTCCTGCGAGGAGAGGGGAGCCAGAACCACCAGACCAGGAGGCCACAACGGCCACCTCAGTGCCCCTCGCCCTATGGGAGAGGGGGTGAGGTTGAGGTTCTGCCCCCACTTGACAGCGTCCCATCCAGCGGCTAGGATTTCTAGCGGACAGTTGTCCGTAGAGCGGACATGCGCAGAGCTGGAGCAACGTCCGATGTCAGAGCCGACGGATAGCAAACATGACGGGAATGATAGGCATGGCAGACCAGGCCCACTCGACGGCCTGCTCATCGCCGATTTCTCGCGGGTGCTCGCTGGCCCCTATTGCACGATGCTGCTCGGCGACCTCGGCGCGACCGTCATCAAAGTCGAAAGCCCCAGCGGCGACGATACTCGCACCTGGGTACCGCCCGTGCGTGACGGCGTCTCGACCTACTATCTCGCCATCAATCGCAATAAACGGTCGGTCGTCCTCGACTTCAAAGATACGGAAGACTTGCGGCTGGCGCAGGAGCTTGCCGACCGCGCCGATATCTTCATCGAGAACTTCAAGCCCGGCGGCCTCAAGCGCTTCGGCCTGGACTACGAAACGATCAGCCAGCGCAACCCCGGCGTCATCTACGCCTCGATCAGCGGCTTCGGCACGGCGGCGGGCGCGTCGCTCCCCGGCTACGATCTGGTGGTCCAGGCGATCTCCGGGCTGATGAGCCTGACCGGCGACGCAGACGGCCCGGCCTATCGCGCGGGCATCTCGGTCTTCGACGTCATGGCGGGGCTGCATGCCGCCATCGGCATCCTCGCCGCGCTCAACTATCGCAATCAGACCGGCGAGGGCCAGCACGTCGAGCTGAATCTGCTCTCATCCGCGCTCTCGGGGCTGGTCAACCATACCTCGGCCTATGTCGCGGGCGGTGTCGTCCCGACGCGTATGGGAAACGCGCACCCCAGCCTCTTCCCTTATGAGCCGCTGCCCACCGCCGACCGCGAGTTGATCGTCATCGCCGGGAACAACGGCCAGTTCCGCAAGCTCTGCGATGTCCTTGGCCTGCCGGACCTGCCGAATGACCCGCGCTTCGCCAATAACGAGGACCGCACGCGCAATCGCGAGGCGCTCTATCCGCTGCTGGTGGAGCGGCTGCGCACGAAGGGCGCCGACGAATGGTTCCGCGAGATGAGCGCGGCGGGCATCGCCTGCGGTCCCATCAACAGCATCGCGGGTGGCGTCGAGTTCGCGCGCGAGCTGGGGCTTGATCCGGTGGTGGAGGTCGGCGCTGGTGAGGCCGCCGTGCCGATGATCCGCAACCCGATGACCTTCTCGGCGACGCCGCCGCGCTACGAGCTACCGCCGCCCGCCCTGGGGCAGGATAGCGATGCTATTCGCGCCTGGCTCAGCCAGCCAAGGGAGCGCGCCACCCCGGGGGAGCATACCGAATGACGAATAGTGCGTGATCCATGTGCGTTGTTGGTGTTTGCGGGTACCGGCAGTAGTGTGAAGCAGTTTGAGAAAATCGAGTAAGATAGCGTTTAACCAACGCGCGAGCGGTAGGCATAGTCTCTGCAGCCCGCGCAGGCGGGCTTTGCCGCCGTAGGCGCTTAGGCGCGGCTTCAGCCGCCAGCCAGCTTGGGTAAGGAGCGAAGTGATGGGGGAGCAGCGGCCAGCCGAGTATCCCACAGGCATCGGCACATCCGACGCCGACCGTATCCAACTGCTCGGCCACGATCTGGCGGGCGAGCTGATTGGCAAGGTCGGCTTCGGCGAGCTGGCGCTCTGGCTGGCAACCCAGCAGCGCCCGACGCCGCAGCAGGTGCGCGTTTTCGAGGCGGTGCTCGTCGCGCTGGCCGACCACGGCTTCACCCCCACCGCCATCGTCGCCCGGCTCACGCTCTATAGCGCGCCTGATGCGCTCCAGGGCGCCATCGCGGCGGGGCTGCTGGGCGGCGGCTCGCGCTTCCTCGGCGTCACGGAGGATACCGGGCGATTTCTTGCCGCGGTGCTGGTGAGCGTCGAGGGCGATCTGCCGACGACCGACGCGGGCTGGGACGTGCTGGCCCGCCACGCCGTCGCGGAGGCGCGCGCCGCTGGCCGCTTCATTCCCGGCCTGGGGCACCCGGTCCATAAGCATGGCGATCCGCGCACGCCGGTCATCATCGGCATCGCCGAAGAGGAGGGCTTGCGCGGGCCGCACCTGCGGCTCTTCGAGGCCATCGGGCGCGTGCATTCTGAGATCCTCGGGCGCACGCTGCCGCTGAATGGCGCGGGCGTCTGTGGCGCGGCGCTCGCCGATCTGGGACTGCCGCCGGAGTTGCTGCGTGGAGTGGCGCTGCTGGCGCGTACCGCCGGGCTGCTCGGCCAGTTGGCCGAGGAGATGCGCAACCCCATCGCGCCTGCCATCTATTATTCAGTGGATCGCAACGCCGTCTATCGTCCGCAGACCTCACCCCCGGCCCCTCTCCCACAGGGAGAGGGGAGCCAGAGTCCGTAGGCCGCACTGGTTGCCCTGGCCCTCCCCTTCTAGGGGAGGGTGGCCGAAGGCCGGGAGAGGTTCTGGAAAAAGGAGGGAGTCATGGCTAACCTGGTTG
Source organism: Ktedonobacterales bacterium (assembly GCA_036557205.1). GTDB lineage: Bacteria > Chloroflexota > Ktedonobacteria > Ktedonobacterales > JADMIN01 > DAHUXT01. The sequence continues at coordinate 63,954 of DATBIB010000048.1, forward strand.
CCGTCCTCGCAACAACGCACCATCCATTCTTCTATCGCGCCAGCACCTCGCCGCCGGAGAGCAGGCCCGACTTCGCCGACGAGTGGGTGCGCAAGGTGACGGCCTACCGCGAGACACTGACGCGCGCCAATCCAGAGATTCTGGTGATGGTCGGCTCGGACCACTTCCATCAACTGTGGTATGACAACATGCCGCAGTTCCTGATCGGCAAAGCGCCCTTCTACGACGCGAACTATTACAACGAAGAGCGCGAATTCGGCCTGCCGCGTATGGTGCTCAAGGGACACGAGGAGCTTTCGGCGTACCTGCTGCGCCAGGGGCTGGACGCCGGGTTCGATCTGGCCTTCAGCAACGAGCTCCGCGTCGATCACAGCATCACGTGCCCAATCATCACGACGCGTCCGCAGGCGGATCTACCGATCGTGCCCGTCTACACGAACATCTTCGCCCCACCGTTGCCCCAACCGCCGCGCTATGTCGCGTTCGGTCGCCTGCTGCGCGAGCTCATCATCGCGTGGCCTAGCGATACGCGGGTCGCTATCATCGGTACTGGGCACCTCTCGCTCGAGTTGGGCGGACCGCGCCAGTTCGGACCCCACGGCCCCGATCCAGAGTTCGACCGCAAGGCCGTCACGTGGATTGCCAACGGAGATATCGAGGGGGCGCTGGCCGACGTGACGCTCGACAGCCTCTGGATTCCGGGCAACGCCACGCACGGCTTCCTTGATTTCATGCTGATGATGGGTGCCGCCGGGGGCGAACAGGCCGACTACGCCGATACGCTCGACCTCTTCCACACGATGGAGGCGTATTTCACCTGGTATCCGAAGGGGGTACCCGCATGAGCAAGTATCTCCTCAACAAGTTTCTCTTCACGATCGACCGCGATCCTGCGCTCGTCGAGCGCTATCGCGCCGACCCACGC
>DATBIB010000049.1:0-6477 GCA_036557205.1 Ktedonobacterales bacterium
ACCACCTGCGGGTCGAGCACGCGGCTGGTCGAGGCGAGCGGGTCCACCGCCGGGTCGATGCCCTTCTCAGTCAGCGCGCGCTCGAGCACGATGGTCGAGTCGAGGTGGGCGAAGGTCGTCGCCGGGGCCGGATCGGTATAGTCGTCGGCAGGCACATAGACCGCCTGCATCGAGGTGATCGACCCCTTCTTGGTCGAGGTGATGCGCTCTTGCAACTGCCCCATCTCCTCGGCCAGATTCGGCTGATAGCCCACCGCGCTCGGCATCCGGCCCAGCAGCGCGGAGACTTCGGCGCCCGCCTGGGTGAAGCGGAAGATGTTGTCGATGAAGAGTAGCACGTCGCGCCCCTCGGCGTCGCGGAAATACTCCGCAATGGTCAGCCCAGAGAGCGCCACACGCAACCGCGCGCCCGGCGGCTCGTTCATCTGGCCGAAGACCATCGCCAGCTTATCGACCACGCCCGACTCGGTCATCTCATGATAGAGGTCGTTGCCCTCGCGGGTGCGCTCGCCCACCCCGGCAAAGACGGAGTAGCCGCCGGACTCTTTGGCGATGTTGTTGATCAGCTCCTGGATGATGACGGTCTTGCCGACACCCGCGCCGCCAAACGTGCCAACCTTGCCGCCGCGCATGAACGGGGCGATCAGGTCGATGACCTTGATGCCGGTGACCAGCACCTCGGTCTTGGTGGCCTGCTCCTCGATGCCCGGCGCCGGACGATGGATGGGCATGCGCGGCGCGTCGGCGGGCGCGGGCCGGTTATCTACCGGCTGGCCAAGTACATTGAAGATGCGCCCCAACGTCTCGCCCCCGACCGGCACGGTTATCGGGCCGCCGGTATCGAAGGCCGCCTGGCCGCGGTTCAGGCCGTCCGTCGGCCCCATGCCGACGCAGCGCACCCAGTTATTGCCGAGCAGCTGCTCGACCTCGAGCACCAGTGGGCGCTCCTGCCCCTGGATAGGCACCTCGATGGCGTTATAGATGGCGGGCAGACTCTCCGCCGGGAACTCGATATCGACGACATTGCCGAGCACCTGGGTGACGGTCCCCTGGGTGCGGGCTTTTGCTGGTGCAGCCATGGTTCTCCTCGTATTTCTCCAGGCCCAGACAGGCTAGGCGTTGGATCCAGCCACAACCTCCAGAATCTGGGTGGTGATGGCCGTTTGGCGTGCTTTGTTATAGGTCAGCGTCAGATCATCTACCAGATCGGTCGCGTTGTCGGTGGCGTTCTTCATAGCCACCATCTGCGCCGAGTAGAAGCTGGCGACGTTTTCCAGCAGCGGCTGGTAAATCAGGGTTTCGATGTAGCGCGGCAGCAGCGCCGCGAAGATTTCAGCGGCGTTCGGCTCGTAGATATACTGCGGCGTTGGGCCGCCTGTCTCCGCCTCTTCCGGCGGCTCCACGGGGAGCAGCTGGATGACGGTCGGCGTCTGCACGACGGTCGAGACGAACTTCGGGTAGACCAGCAGCACGCGGTCCACGTCGCCGTTGAGATAGGCGTCGCTGACGGCGCGGGCAATCGCCCGGACATCGGCCTGGGCGGGCTGGTCGCCGAGGTTGGTGAACTCCGCGATGATTGGCTGCTGCGTCCGCGCGAGAAAGTCGCGCCCGCGTCGCCCGACGGCGACGTAGGAGATGGGCAGGTTGGAATTGCCCTCCTCCCGGCGTAGATCGGTCGCCAGCTGCGCAACCCGCCGGTTGATGTTGCCCGGCAGGCCACCCGCCAGTCCGCGGTCGGGCGAGATGACTACCACGCCCACGCGCCTGACCGGACGCGACTTCATCAGCGGCAGGTCTTCTTCTTCGCTCGCCTGTTTCGCCAGCCGCGCGACCAGCCGCATCAGCTCATCCGAATACGGGCGCGACGCCACCACGCGCTCCTGCGCCCGGCGCATCTTGCTGCTGGCGACCATCTGCACGGCGCGCGTAATCTGCGCGACGTTCCTGACCGACCGGATGCGCCGCCGTATTTCTCTGGCTGTAGCCATACTTCCTCCAGGGGAGTTCCAGGTGGAGGCTGCTCACGCGCCTACGCCCGGAACCCTGCGGCACTAGCGCGGCGCCACGGTCTGATATTCTTTGATCGCGGCGTCCAGCTGGGCGAACTGCTCGTCGGTAATCTTCTTGTTCTCGGCGACGGTCTGCTGCTGGATGCCCTGCACCAGTTCGCTGTAGCTGGCGTCCATGAAGCGGTGGAACTGCTCTTCCCACTCCTGCACCTTCTCGACCGGCACCTCATCCAGATAGCCCTTGGCCGCGGCATAGATAATCATAATCTGATGCTCGACCGACATCGGCTGGTACTGGCGCTGTTTCAGGATTTCCTGCTGGCGCTGGCCGCGATCAATGCGGGCCTTGGTCGCCTTATCGAGATCGGAGCCGAACTGCGCGAAGGCGGCCAGCTCGCGGAACTGCGCAAGGTCCAGCTTGAGGGTGCCCGCGACCTGCTTCATGCCCGGCGTCTGCGCGGCGCTGCCGACGCGACTGACCGAGATGCCGACGTTCAGAGCCGGACGCACGCCCGCATTGAAGAGGTCGGTCTCCAGGTAAATCTGGCCGTCGGTGATCGAGATGACGTTGGTCGGGATGTAGGCCGAGACGTCGTTGCCCTTCGTCTCGATGATTGGCAGCGCCGTCAGCGAGCCACCGCCGTACTCATTGCTCAGGCGCGCTGCGCGCTCCAGCAGGCGGCTATGCAGATAGAACACGTCGCCCGGATAGGCCTCGCGTCCCGGTGGGCGGCGGATGATCAGCGACATGTTGCGATAGGCGTCGGCATGCTTGGAGAGGTCATCGTAGACGATGAGAGCGTCGCGCCCGCTCTCCATGATCTCTTCGCCGATGGCACAGCCCGCGTATGGGGCCAGATACTTCAGCGGGGCGGGGTCCTCAGCGCCCGCATGGACGATGATGGTGTGTTCCATCGCGCCATAGCGCCGGAGCGTCTCGGCAATCTGCGCCACCTGGAAGTTCTTCTGCCCGACGGAGACGTAGATGCAGATGAGGTTCTTGCCCTTCTGGTTGATGATCGTATCGAGCGCCACGGCGGTCTTGCCGGTCTGGCGGTCGCCGATGATCAGCTCGCGCTGGCCGCGGCCAATCGGAATCAGCGCGTCAATCGCCTTCAGGCCGGTCTGCACCGGCACCGAGACCGACTGGCGCGTGATGACGCCGGGGGCCACGCGCTCGACTGGGCGGGTCTTGGTGGTGCTGATGGGGCCAGCGTCGTCTAGCGGCTCGCCCAGCGGATTAACGATACGACCGATCAGGGCGTCGCCCACGGGCACCGAGATGATGCGGCCAGTGGTGCGTACCTCATCATTTTCGCGAAGGTGCGTGTAGTCACCCATGATCGGCACGGCCACCGAATCCTCTTCGAGGTTGAAGGCGATGCCGAAGGTGTTGGTGCGGGTGAACTCCAACAATTCGAGATAGTGCGCGCCGGAGAGGCCATAGACACGCGCGATGCCGTCGGCGACGCTAATGACCGTGCCCACACTGGTCGTTGCGGACTCAGCGGCCGGTCCCTCAAAACTCTGAATGCGGTCACGGATTACTCTGGTAATCTCGTCCGTGATTGCCATGGCTAAACCTCGTTCTTTGGGCACAGGCCTGGGCACAAGCCTGATACAACATTGTGCGCCAGTGCGAATCGGGCGCGCCGACGTTGACACATTTGACTAACGCCGACGGCCACGCTTGCGAGAGTTATTGCGATTCTTAGCGCTATTGCTACTCTGGTTACTCTGGTTGCCAGATGACTGCGTCGGCGGTTGTGACGGACGCGGCGCCATGTGTGGCGATTGCCCGCGACGTGGCGCCATCTCCGTTGCCGAGGCTGGCCCGCCATTCGCGCCATCGTCTGGCTGCTCTGGTGGGGTGACGACAAGCGGCGTCTCCGCCGTGCTCACGCCCGTCCCAGCGCCGTTAGACGCGCCTGCGCCAGTCACGCCATCCATCTGGCTGCTGAACATGCCGCCGCGCTGCAATTGCTGGCGGAGTAGTTGTAGCCGACGACGCACGCTGCCATCGATCAGCGTATCGCCCACGCGCGCGATGGCCCCGCCCAGGATGGACGGATCCACCTGCTCATTCAGCAAGACTTTTTTCCCCGTGAGCCGCTGCAAGTCTGCCACCACACCTGCCCGCGTCACCTCGTCTATCGGCATCGCGGTAGTGAGATTCGCGTGAATCTGGTGGTGGTAGTCGTCGTATTTCCGCGCGAACTCGTCACGAATCCGCGGCGCCAACTCCACCAGCCCGCGCTCGACCAGCAGCTGCGCGAGGGCAAGCGCCTCCGCCTGGACCTTCCCATCGAGCAGATCCTTGACCATCAGCTCCTTTTTAGGGAGCTGGATGTTTGGCTCGCTCAAGAGGAAGATCAGCCGGTGATCGCTGAAATAGTCGGCGATCAGTCGGAGGTCTTGGAGCCAGCGGTCAACCGTGTTCTGCTCGACCCCTAACTCGAAGACCGCCTCCGCATAGCGACGCGCGGTCGCGCCCTTTAACACTGAAGGTCCCTCGACTGCGAGACGAACTCCTGCACGAGCTTGCGGTTATCCTCGGTGTTCATCGAGTGACCGATGACCCGCTCCGCCGCCATGATGGCCAGATCAGAGACCTGGCGGCTCAGCTCGGACTTCGCCTGCGCGATCTGCTGTTCGATGTTCTTCTGCGCCTGCGTCATGATCTCGTCGGCGCGCTGACGCGCCTCCTGCTCGATCTCAGTACGCAGATGCTCCGCCGCCTGCGTGGCGCGCGAGAGCGCATGTTGGCCATCCTGCCGCGCCTGCTCCAGCATGTCAGCCACGCGCTTCTCGGCTTCGGCAAGCTGCCGCTTCGCCGTCTCGGCGTTCTCCAGCCCTCGCTGAATCTGGCCGGAGCGCTCGTCCAGGAATTTGTTGACGGTGGGCAGCGCCCACTTCCAGAGGACGACGACGACCACCAGGAAGACAAAGACCTGGGCAGCAAAATTCCAAATGCTAATACCTAAACCCATATACTCCTCCTTCTCCGGGTGTTGTAACACACCCGGCGGAATTCGTCAGGAAGGAGCTTACTTGGGCGCTGGCGCATTGCCGACGACGAACAGGATGATGAGCGCGACGACGAGCGCGTAGATCGAGATAGCCTCGGCGAACGCCATCGCGACGATCAGGTTCGTGCGGATAACGCCAGCGGCGTCAGGGTTGCGGCCCATCGCGGCGAGCGCTGGTCCAGCGGCGATGCCGATGCCGATGCCAGGGCCGATAGCGCCGATGCCGATAGCCAGAGCAGCCGCCAACTCAAAGGTCTGCACAGTAGGGTCTCCTTCTCAAAAGATCTGTTTCACCGTGCGGCGCAACTGCCGAGACGGTTGCAGTGTCTTTCTCCAGGCCGTTCGCCTGGTATGCCGGCTGGAATAGCCCGCCGGGAACAACAACGGTGAGTGTCCGCGTGCGCCGAGTACGCTGGCGCGTGGCACGTCGACTCAGGGCCATCTATCCTGCACTCGCCACCTGAGCACGCCTGAGGGGCGGCGCCCAGAGTGCGAGGTAAGGACACACTTGGGTTCGGGACAACTACCTTTCGAGCGCCTGCTCAGCGCGCAACTGCTTTTCGTGCTGCAATTCGGCGGCGTGCTCTTCCTCGGCATCCTCGTGGCCATGGCCCGTCGTACCCAGCGTCAGGAAGATCAGGGTGAGCATGGCGAAGACGAAGGCTTGAATGAAGGCGACGAAGATTTCGAGGAAGTAGAACGGTATCGCGCCGACGAAAGGCAGCAGGAAACCGATAACCAGCAGCAGCACACCGCCCGCGAAGAGGTTGCCAAAGAGACGGAAGCCAAACGAGATGATGCGCGCCACTTCAAGAACTGCTTCGAGCAGGCCAACAAACAGGCCGATAATGCCTTCGCGAAATGAGAAGTAGCGACCGAGCTGAGCCTTGGCGCCGAGCATGCGCCAACCATAAATCTGGGTTACCACCACGGAGATGATGGCGATTGCCAGTGTAAAGTTGAGGTCGGTTGAAGGCGGCCGGAACAGCGGCGTGATGCAGTTGGAGATGCTCTTGTCGGCGAGAAAGATGCCAGCGGATGCAGCATTTTCGCAGCCAGGAAGCTCGGTGTTGATCTGGCCAATGGTCTCGACGCCGGGGATAACCTCCCAGATGTTGGCCAGCAGCACGACGATGAAGATGCCAAAGACCCAGGGGAAGAACTTGCGCCCCTTTGTTTTGCCCGCTACGTCTTGACACAGGCCCAGCATGCTCTGCACCAACCACTCAAGCGCGCCTTGAACGCGGCCAGGCAGGAGCTTCTTGCGGGCGGCGAAGAGGAAGAAGACGATGAAGATGAGGAGCGCGTTGACAATCGCTAGCAGCAGGGTGCTGGTAAACCCCAGCGGGCCAATATAGAACAGTGGCTCGACAGGCACCGCGATGTGTGGCAGGTTCCAGAGCACGAGGTAGACTCCCTCTGTGTCTTCACTGCCGCAT
>DATBIB010000050.1:0-15012 GCA_036557205.1 Ktedonobacterales bacterium
GGGGCCAATCAACAATACGCAGTTCTACCATAGCACATGCGGTGGCTCAGGTGACAAGCAGAGAGCGCCCCCGCCGACTCTTTGCGACGGGGGGCGACAGGATGAGCCTGGGGTGGTGTTAGTTGAAGCCGAAGGTGGTGAGGCCGCGCTCGTTCTCCCGCTCTGAACGCTCCATATTCGAGCGGCGGTTGATCTCGCTGTCTACTTCCTCGCGTGGTCGCCCATAGGCTTCACGGGATAGCTCGCGTATGCCCTCCGCTCGCTGTTCGGCGTACTCTACTGGTGATGGCTGGGTCTGTAGCGTGAAGACGGGCGTTCGGTGGCCTGTAATCAGCAGCCGTCCGTAGGCCGTGTAATCTGGCAGCGTAATCAGGTGTTGCGCGCCAATGGGCGATGGCGCGAGAATTGACTCCATGGCCACGGCATCGGTAGCCCCCAGACGGAACGAGATGATACTGCCGACGTTGCCCAGCAGGGCATCGCGAATCTCGCCGGTAAGCTGGCCGACGTGCTGGTTAGCGAGCGTCAGCCCAACATGGTATTTCCGTGCTTCCGCCAGCATCAGCGCCAGGCTGTCGGTGGCATAGTTGTGGAACTCATCCACCACCAGTGAGACATCGCGCCGCTCTGCATCGGGCAGGTTCGCGCGGGAGAGCGCCGCCCGCAGAATCATGGGCAGCAGAATCAGCCCCAGGAAGTTGGCGTTTTCACTGCCAAGCCGCCCTTTCGCCAGGTTCAGCAGCACGATCTTGCCGTTATTCATCGCCTCGCTGAAGGAGAAGCTGCTGGTAGACTGGCCCAGAATCCGCCGCATGGTGCGGTCGGTGACGAAGTGTGAGAACTTGGAGACGAGCCAGTCCAGCACCTCGCTCTTGTGAAACTCGTTGGTGGCGGTAATCTGGTCGGTCCAGTAGCGTCTGACGATGGGATCGGTGACGTGCGGCAGCAGCTCCTGCATCACGAAGCGGTGATCCTGGAAAGCGCGCAAGACTTCCACCAGTGTATTCCCCGGCGCGCTCATCACGGTCAGCATGACATTGCGCGCCCCGTGCTCGAAGCGCGGCCCGATGATGCCCGTGTGGTGTGGATCGTAGAGCTTGATGAGCAGGTCAATGAAGGCATTGACCATCATCTCGCGTTCGTCTTCGTCGCCGGTTTCCAGCGGGTTGAGGCCGACGGGAAACGCTTTGTCGGCGGGATCGAAGAGCACGACATCGCGCATTCTTTCCTCAGGAATCTTGCCGAGGATCTGCCTGATCAGGTCGCCGTGCGGGTCGATCACGATGACCGAACGGCCGTCAAGAACATCCTGCAAGATGATGTTTTCGAGCAAGGTTGATTTGCCGGTGCCGGTCTGCCCGACAATCCAGGTGTGGTGGTTCCGGCTGGCCTGTGGCAGACAGACGGGTGACATGACGCCGTGTACGCGATTGACGCCCAGGTGGATGCCATCGCGTACGGGAGCGCGGAAGGGCAGCATCTCGACGACACCCTGGCGCGGCAGCCAGCGGCCCGTATCGGGCAGCGCGAACATGCAGGCGACCTCGCCCATGTGCGCCAGGAAGAGCGGCTCGCTGTGGGTATCGTCGGCGCCCCAGGGTGTGAAGGCCATCGCGCGCATATTGGCGCAGGCAATCGCGAACTCCGTCTGCGGCTGATCTGGCAGCTTTGCGGAACGCGGGCGCACGCAGACGGCGCCATCCGCCACCGGGAGGGTGGGTGTTTGCCAGGCGGCCTCCGCGGTGAGGAGTCCTGGCCCGCCGACCTCGCGTGTGATGGTGGCGGCCAGGTTCTCGCCGATACGCCCGGCGCCGCTCAACTGGATGCGCAGCCGGAAGCTGGCGATATTCAACGCGAGCGAGCGACGCACCTGCAACTGCTGCTGCCACTCGCGCAGATAGAGCATCGTCTCGCCATTGTCCGTCGAGTCGCCGAGCAGCTGTTTCTGCGCGGCATTCGCGGAGGCGCCAAGGTGCGCGGGGACCAGTGTCCCCTCATCCCACGAATCGTTGACGCGCGTCGGCGCGATGCACAGGGAAAGCGCCGTCTGCCCCGGTTGGCGCAACATCACATCCAGCACGGCCTCGATGTCGATGGCTCCTTGCCACGGAAGGGCCAATGGTTCCTGAGCGAACCCTTCGAGGTAGCGGCGGCGCACCTCCAGGGTGTCGCGTACGATGAACGGCGTGAGCGCCTGCTTGACGGTGACGCTGTCGGTCACTGGCAGAAAGTGGTACTCGGGCAGCGTTGCCTCCAGCAGTTGTTCGAGTTCATCGGCAAGTTGCTGTGCCCGGCGACGCAGCGCTGCTGCGGTGGTATGCCAGCGGCTGACGCGCATCAGCAGGTACGCGCTGATCGAAGACTGCCACCCGTTGGCCGCGCCAGCGGGGGTGACGATGTAGCGCAGCTCGAACGCGCCATCCTCGCCCATCGTAGTTGTCATCAATGTGCTGCTTCGCGCCGCCAGCAAGACCTGGCGCGAAATGCGCGGCCTGGGTCCAAGCGGAGCCAGACCCTGTAGCGCGAATGCCGCGTAGGCGGAACGTGGCGCGTCGGGTGACGCGGTCTCTGGTCTGGGCAGGTAGATGGGATCGCGATCAAGCGTGTGTGAGCGGAGTGTCTTCATCGGATTCAACCTATCGTCCGCTGCCTTCGTAGTGTTCTACGAGAGGCAATCGATACAATCACCGTATTCGATGTGATCGTTGACATGATTACCAGGTAGATGGCCAGCACGACGATGTGTCGGCTCGCGGGCCAACGGCTCCGCTGGCTCGGAGTAGGGAATGGGTCCGCATCAGGCCAGATTCAGGCCAATATCGCCGACCTGGGCCTGGCGACTCAAAAACTCACAGACTCAAAGGCGCGCGTGTGGTGAGCCGAATATCCAGCTGGTCGTGGACATGTCACGTGCCAGGCCACATGGCCGTGGATAGGGCTGGTGGGAGCGACGAATACCTACAGGGACGGTGACGTCGAGTGATGGTAGAGATGCGCAGCGATGCGTCTGGCGCCGGATGCGGCGCGTCAAAGCGAGCTGACGCGCTTCTGCAATGCACGCTAACAAACCAATTCGACGCGTTGCAAGACGGACAGATTTCCCTTTCCAGATAGCTTAAACTACCCCAAGTGTCCTGTCAAGGTGATGCCCCGAACTGTGAAGCAATTCTCAAAACTATGTGTTGGTAACAACGTCATTAACTCACGATTAGATATAAATTCTGAAACAATTTGAGATTATCTAGAATATCAGTACAATAGTGTAGAAATACTAGCCCGCTTGCGTATTGATACATTTTTCTTCATACGCTACAATACACGCAACCGCGAATAGCCGTTCAATTGCTCAATATCTATGGAAAGGTTTGCCCCAAATCTCAACCCCTAGTGTCCTCCTGTTCCAGATTCCCAGAGACTGCGAAAGGTGGCGAGAATGAGTTGGCAGACAATCTCCGACAAAATCCATGAACATTTGAGAAATACTGCGACCAGGAAACGGCTGAGCGAGCGCTTTGCGTCTGCGCGCGACCAACTGACGACGACGATTGGCGAGGCGGCCAAGCTGGCGAATATCTCGCCAGAGAAGGCTCGCTATGCCGAAACGATTGGCATCCTCAGTCCAGGTCGCAGCCATGAAACCAAGGGTGACGAGAACAAAGGCAGCCCACATCGGCGCTATAGTCTCGGCGAGCTGAATCGGCTCATCGTCATGGGAGACCTCATCGAGCATGGCTTTTCGATGACCGATATTGCTCGCTTCTTATCGCGCGAGCGAAGCTCGACCGACATCATGCTGGATAGCATACAGGCACCAGACCTGGCGGCTCGTCTGCGCAAGGCTGAGTCCGCCTATCTCCAGCGCATGCTGATCCCCAGACTGCTCTACTTCGCGCAGTGTCTGCTGCTGGGCGATGTTGTTGACTGCTCGATTGCGCTGGTCTTGCCCGTCGCCGAAGATGCTTCACCGTCACGTCCCAACTTTCCGGTGACGCGGGCGGATGATCTGCCGCTTGCTGGCCCCTCGCTCGTCGGCTGGCACTCGCGCAGCCATCCCTACTGCGTCCTCTACATGCGCGAGCCGCGGATGGACGACGCGACACGCTACGAGCTGCGCTCGGTCGATGAGTTGTGTCAGGAGGCGGATGTCGCGGACGCTTTGCGCCATCCAACGGGCGCGTATCTCCTGATCGAGCCTGAGTTTGCCCGCCTTCTCTATGCGCCGCCAACCGTCCGCGCGCGCGCCGATGCGGAGGCGCAGTCGGCGGATGTTGAGCGCGATAGGCTTCCCAACCCTCGGGCGGTCGCCTACCGCCTCTTGCGCTATCTGCAAGCGCCGCCTGATGTGTCCGCGGGCGCTGGCGACGATGTGGATGAGTATGCTACTGGCCATCCCTATGCGTCGTTCGGTGAGGGCATGGTCTATAGCTCGCCCGAGTTCATGAGCGACATGACAGGTGACAGACTCCTGACGCGGATCACCGAGCTTGTCATCCGCCTTGGCAATGCGGAAGGCGCGACGCCGTCGGGTGGGCGTGGCCGCTGGATATTTTCCGCGATCCTGACGCCAGATAACGTCTTTTTGCCACCAGGCCAGCAGAGTCTGGTGGTCACGGCCCAGAGCAGGATGTCGCCCCATACGGTGGGCGTGACACGGCTCACCCCCGGCAAAAACGAGGGGCTTTCGACGCAGGCGGCCCTCAGCGGCCATATGTTGCTACGTCGCGCCATCGAGTCAACCGATGCCGCCGTAGCCGATGCTGGTTTCGAAGATGAGCCTGGCCCCGCGCTCGCGCTTCCGGTGCTCGGCGTGTACGGTCGGGCGCTGGCGGTGCTCTACATCCGCTCCAGATACGAGCAAATGACCTCGACATACCAGACGTTTACCGCGGACGATCAGATGCTTTTGCGGGTCATCGGTCATATCATCGGCGGTATCGTCTCTGGATATCGCGGCAACTATCTGGCGCGCGATGTGCTGGCGGAGATGATCAAGCAGCCGCGCTCGGTTGACCGGTTCTTTCAGGAGTTCAAGAGCGCGAATGCCTTCTGGCTTGACCTGGAGACGGCGCTGCGGGGCGCGTCGGTGGCGAAGGAAGCGCGCAAATCTTCCTCCACCTCCACAAGCGCCAGCAGGGCAACCAACCCCATCACGTTGATTGCCATCGACATCGACGGTCACTCGAACATCTTCAACGAGTATGGGAATAACACCGCGCGCAACCTCCTCCGCGCGGTGGGACGACGTATCGCTGGCCAGCCGCTGCTGACCAGCGGCGCGCTGATGAGCGCGGGCGCGTCGGATCGTACCAGAAAGTACCTCTATCATCTGTATGGCGACCGCTTCTGCCTGTTGCTGGAGAATTTCTCCCACGACGATGCCAAACTGTACGCCGCGAACTTGAGGGAGCTGCTCAACGGGGACTACACTCTGGAGATATCGCGGGCAATGGGAGGTCAGGCAGCGCCTGTCACGAAATTCAAGATGTATGGGGTGAGCGTGCGCATCGCCCTCATCAGCTATGATAGCGAGAGTTTGCGCAGGCTGCTCGCGCCAGTCGTGGCGGGCGACCGCCCGATTTTCGGGCACATCGACGAGCCGGTGCAATACGTGATATCGCTGATCACAAACGCGCTCGACGACGGGCTAAATCAGGGCAAGCAGGTGGGGCCAGGCGCCATTATGTACCTCGACACGACGCGCGGCCTGTTCCGCCAACTGTTGCCTGAGGCCGATGAGAACAGGCCGCCCACATCTGAAGAGCGCCGTTCAGCAGGAAGACCCACCAACGGCGTCTCTTCCGCCAAGAATTATCGCAGCATCGATGAGTATCGGCGCTGATCCACGATTTCCGTGGGACGACTGGCAACGCCAGGATGGATGGCTCACCCCACTATCCCGACGTTGCCGTGTCTAAATCTTCGACTGCATGTTATACAGGTTCGCATAGACCCCGTTGAGCGCGATCAGCTCCGCATGCGTACCCTGCTCGGCGATCCCACTCTCGGAGAGCACCACGATGCGCTGGGCATTGCGGATGGTGGACAACCGATGGGCGATCACCAGCGTCGTGCGGTGATGCGCCAGCTTCTCCAGCGAGTCCTGGACTGCCCGCTCGCTCTCATTATCCAGCGCGCTCGTCGCTTCATCAAAAATGATCACCGGCGGATTCTTGAGGAAGACGCGCGCGATGCTCAGCCGCTGCTTCTGCCCGCCAGAGAGTTTCACGCCGCGCTGGCCGATATCCGTGTCGTAGCCGTCTGGTAGCGCCATGATAAAGTCATGCGCGTGCGCCTGTTTGGCCGCCTCGATGATTTCCCGCCTGCTGGCGTCGAGCCGCCCATAGCGGATATTGTCGGCGACGGTCCCAGCAAACAGATAGACATCTTGCTGGACGATGCCGATATTCCCACGCAATGAGCGCAGGGTAACATCGCGGATATCGTGCCCATCCAGCAGGATGCTCCCCGCGTTTACTTCGTAGAAGCGCGGAATGAGCGAGCAGAGCGTCGTCTTGCCCACACCAGAAGAACCAACCAGGGCAACATATTCGCCCGCATGAATCTCCAGCGAAAGGTTCTTCATGACGTAGTTGTGGTCCTCTTTGTACTTGAAGCTGACATCCTGGAATGCGATACGACCACGAACGTGTGACAGCTCAACCGCGTCCGCCGCGTCTTGCAGGTCAGGCGCTACCTCCAGGATCTCCATGAACCGGTTGAACCCGGTGATGCCTTCCTGGTAGAGCCTGATGAAATTGCTCAGCTTCTGAATCGGGTCGATGAGGATACCGATGAAAAGCAGGTAGGTCACCAGATCGGCCAGATCCAGCGTGGCGCGCACGATGGCGACGCTGCCCAGGACGATGACCGCGATGGTGATGAGCTGGGTGAATGCGATCAGTCCGCTGGAGAAGTTTGCCTCACTCCTGTAGCCATCCCTGCGGCTGTTGAGGAATCGCCGGTTGGCATGGGCGAACTTTCGCATTTCGATCTCGTCATTGGTGAACGACTTCACGACGCGGATGCCCGCGAGCGTATCTTCGAGCTGAGCGTTGATATCGCCGATGCGGTCCTTGCTACTGCGTAACGCGCGATTCATCTTTTTGTTGAAGTAGAGCGCGTAGACCGCCATCACAGGCAGGAAGAGAAAGACGATCAGGGTAAGCGCGACGTTGATCTTCAGCAAGATGATGAAGGCGCCGATGACCGTCAGAACGGTCACGACGATGTCTTCAGGCCAATGGTGATAGAGCTCGGCCAGGTCGAAGGTATCGTTGCTGATCCTGGTCATCAACTGACCGGTTCGCTGCTCATCATAGAAGCTGAACGAGAGCTTTTGCAGATGCTCGAACAGCTCGCCGCGCATGTCGCTTTCCATCCGGGCGCCCATCATGTGCCCCTGGAAGTCAATGAACATGGTGCAGAGTGTCAGGACAGCCACCAGCGCCAGCATCAGCGCGCCCATCAGCAGGATCTGGTTGAGCGCGTGAGGCATGTCGTCTTCCAGGACGTTCTTGGTAATGTAGCGCGCGCAGAGCGGCAGCAGCAGTGTAATCGCCGCGACGACCAGCGCGCAGGCCATATCCGTGAAGAACAGGCCCAGGTACGGTTTGTAGTACGACAGGAACTTCTTCCCGCGCGAATATGCGGGCGAAGTTGCGGTCTTGTTGGCTGCATCGCCAGTCTTGCCAGGCTTCTCGGCGCCTGCCACGGGCAGCTCATTTGCCGCTGGCGGCGCCGACAGCTCATTCGAGATCGAGTCAGGTGAAAGCACAGATTGCCCCTCAAGATTGTGTTCAGGTCAACGTGGAACGCGGATGCCCAAAGGCGCAAACAGACTATTCAGCGGCAGCGACCAACGGGCGGAGTCAAGGGGTGAGGGGGCGCGAAAAAGTAGCATCAATACCACAGCAGCGAGGCGCCAGGTGTGTCCTGGTGGTGAGGAGGAAGCAAGGAGGAGGTCTACGTATCGGGGGCATTATGACGCCATCAGGCAATCGCAGCGTCAGCGCTCCCAGGCACTCCCCGATGTAACCCCACACCTTACCCGCATGCTGGGTACAGATGTCGCGCGGCGTGTGCTTCTGGGCATCTCGACAACTCCTTTCTGAACTGGTAGTACGCTACACCATGCGTGAAGCATCATATCATATGCAGGGTAAAGACTTCATGGAGATTTCTTACAGAGAAACGGACTGGTCAGCTTTCTGCCGCCGCATGCCCATTGACACGCCCTCTGGCAGATGGTACGCTGGCGGCGGAGTGCGCACGGTGTCGCGCACAGTGAGATTCAGGAGCGTTTTCGCGCTATGCATCCAGCAGGCTATTGGATTACGACAGGCATCGTCAACAACAGCGATTGGGCTGTGGTTCCCTGTCGTACTGCGCCCAAATGCAGCTTGCCTGCTTTGATGCGCCACTGCATCTGACACTTCCGAAGAGTTGAGAGTATGTGGCGGCTGTGGCCCGGTACAGAGGGGCCCACGGCCGCTTTTGCGTTTTGCCGCTTTCCGCGCGCCGTGCCGCCAGTGTCTCGCTCTCACCACGCATAGTCACATGTTGCGCGCCCTGATAGAGAGACACCCGTATCCTCCCTGTGCTGGCCTAGCCGCCGGAAACGGAGACATCCATGACGCTGGTTGGAGTGCATTCCCTACAAAAGTCGTTTGGTGGCCGCACAATTCTGCGCGGCGCCGATCTGGTGATTGGGGCGGAGGCGCGCATTGGTCTGGTTGGTGCGAATGGCAGCGGCAAGTCTACCCTGTTGCGCATTCTTGCGGGGGAGGATGACGGCGATACCGGCGAGGTGGCTCGCAGGCGCGGGCTGCGCACCGCTTTTCTGCCACAGCACATTCCCGGTGACGCGCGCACCCCACTGCAATTCGTCCTGGCGGCGCGGCCCGATCTGGTGGAGCTTGAGGCTGAACTCGCCGCCTGTGAGACCGCCCTGGCCGATCCCGAGGTGACTGCCGACTTGCGGCGCATTGAGCGCGTGCTGGAACGGCAGGAGCGGCTGCTGCGACGCTTCGAGGAGATTGGCGGTCCGGGCTTCGAGGGTGAGGCGCGGAGCTATCTGCGCGGGCTGGGGCTGGAGGATTCCGCCATCGAGCAGCCCATGACGGAACTCAGCGGCGGCCAGCGGAAACTGGTCGCGTTGGCGGCGTGTCTGGCGCAGCGCCCCGAATTGCTACTACTCGACGAGCCGGAGACGCATCTCGACCTTCCCCACCGCGAGTATCTCGAATCGCTCATCCAGGACTTTACGGGGGCGGTGGTAATCGTCTCGCACGACCGCTATCTGCTGGATGAGACGGTGAGCGAGATTGCCGAGCTGGATCATGGCGCCATCACGATGTGGCCGGGCAACTACTCGGCCTATACGCTGGCGCGCGAGCTGGCGCTTCAGCGGCAGCAGGTGCTCTACACGGCGCAACAGAAAGAGATTGCCCGGCTGGAGGCGGCGATTGCGCGGTTCAAGCTCTGGGCCAGCATCGTCGTCAACGAGCGGCATATCAAGCAGGCGCGCAACAAACAGCGTCAGATCGATCGGATGGAGAAGGTCGAGCGGCCCGTGCTGCAACGCCGTACGATGGCGCTGGAGCTGCGAAGCGCGGCGCGTGGCGGGCAGAAGGTGCTGGAGCTTCGCAATGCCGATATGGCGTTTGGCGATGATATCGTCTTGCTGGACGCCAATCTGCTGGTGACGCGCGGCGAGCGCGTGGGCATCATCGGCCCCAACGGCGCGGGCAAGAGCGTGCTGGCGAAGCTGCTGCTGGGTGAGCTGACGCCGACGAACGGCCAGCGCTGGATCGGCCCCAGTATCTCACTCGGCTACTTCGCGCAGGGCCACGAGACGCTCGATCCCACTGCGACGCCCATAGACGTGATTCGCGCTGGGCGCTCCTACTATGAGGAGCAGGCGGTGGCGCTGCTGGGGCGCTACCTCTTCAGCTATGAGCAGGCGCGCCAGCCCATCGGCACGCTCAGCGGCGGCGAGCGCAGCCGCCTGCAACTGCTGCTCCTGATGCTCGGCGGCGCCAACTGCCTGATTCTGGACGAGCCGACGAATCACCTCGATATCGCCTCAGCCGAGGTGCTCGAAGGCGCGCTCGAACGCTACGACGGGACGGTGGTGGTCATCTCGCATGACCGCTACTTCCTCGACCGCATCGTGGACCGTATCGTCGAAGTGCGCGACGGCGAGGTGGTGAGCTTCGAGGGCGGCTACTCGCGCTGGAACGAGCAGCGCCAGGCGCGCGCCGGGTGATGGCAATTGCTACAGCGGTCGTATGGTGGCACGTCACTTCTGTGGTACCATACGACCATTCGCTATAACAATATGCAGTGAAAACAACGACCGCGTAGTCGTCTGAACAAGGAAGCATCCTGGTGTGCTGGCTGATCTCTTGTCCCGGCGTATATCTCGCCGGAGAAAGGATCGCGTCCTATGCGCATGCTGTCGCTTTCACAGTCGCGCGGACCTCGGGCATCTCATCTGCTGCTGGTGGCGCTCATTGCGTTACTCGGCGCTTCACTACTGACGTTGGCGCACGTTCCGCGGGCGCTAGCCTGCCCTGTCTGTATTTCACCTGACAAGATAACCCTCTCAGGCGATGGTATCAACGGCACAGCGTCCGTAACCGACGTAATGCTGCTGACCTCGTTCAGCACAGCGCAGTTCATGGGATTCGAGCAGCGTGCCCCTATTGACCCGCCCGTCCATACTGGATCGGGTGTTGAGCTAACACGCTACTTCAACAACAGCGGCGTTCCCGCATCCTTCTGGACGCAGGGCTTCGACCACATGCGCTATTACCCTGGCGCATCGGGACAGCCGGGTTACATCTACTACGAGGGGCCAGTCAGCGATGAGGCCAGAACGTTCGCGGAAGGGATGAACTTCTGGCAGCGCGACGGTCTCTGGTTCGCCTTGACCAGCGCCGAGCAAGATGAGATGAATCAACTGCTGGCCGCCAACGGCAACCCCCAGAACAGCAGCGCCGCGCCACCGTTCACGTCGCCTGGTGCGAAAGCCTCGAATCCGCCCGCAATTCTCAGCGCGCTCGCCAGTGTGCCGCTGGCCGTCGCCATCCTGCTGGCGTGCCTGGCGCTGCTGGGTGTCGGTGTAGGCTACCGTCTGCTATATACCCGCCGACATGCGCGTGCATTTACTTCGGTGGTTGAGGCCAAAGCTGAAGCTGAGGACCTGACGCCAGTGTAGCGCTCGACGTTCTATCCTGTCGGCGTGTCGCTGGCAGCCAGAGCAGCACCGCGCCCACGGCCACCAGTGACGCCAGCAGCCAGAATATCGTGGTATACGCCGTCCCCTGGAGCAGCAGCACCCCGACCAGCGTCGGGCCAGTCGCGCGCGCCAGTGTGATCGCCAGCGCAAGTTGGCCGTTGACGCGCCCGAAAATCGCCGTGCCAAAGCGGTCTGCCACCAGCCCGGCGCGGGCAGGCGAGAAGACGCCAAACCCTGCCCCGAAGAGAATGATGAACGCCGCCAGCCCGACTGTGCCATGCGCCAGCGTCAAGATCACAATGCCAAGCGCCAGCGCCAGAAACAAGACGGCGGTAATGGCGGCGCGCGTCGCTGGGGTGCTGCGCCAGGTGGCGATGATACGCCCGCCGAACGCTGTGATGCCAATCAGCCCGCTGGCCGCTGCCGCCTGAGGCGCCGAGAGTCCCTGCTTGCCCAGGTAGGGGATGAGATAGACCACCAGCGCGGAGATTGCCAGTTGCGCCAGCGTGAACCCCGCCACCAGCTGCCAGAAGCGCCATGCGCGCCAGGGCGATTTTCTCGGCGCGTTCGCTCGATTGCTGGCGGTGTGCGGAGCGGCGGGATACGGGCGGAGCATGAGCGCATGTGGTAGCGCCGCGCCCACCAGCAGAATCGCCGCCAGCGCCAGCAGCGCCGTCCGCCAGCCCATGTCTTCCACCAGCAGCGCCGTGACCGGGAGATAGATCACGCTGGCGAATCCACTGACAGTGGTGAGTACAGTCAATGCCCGTTCGCGCCGCGGAAACCAGGCGGTGACGGTGGTGAAGGCTGGCTCGTAGAGTGTCGCGGCCATCGCGATGCCGAGCGCGATCCAGAGGCCATAGAAGACTTGAAGCGAGGTGACACTCGCCCAGACCACCAGCGCCGCTACCCCCAGCAGCGAGCCAATGGCCATCAGCGCGCGGGGCGTGCGCGCGTGGTCGAGCCAGCGGCCAATAGGCACCCCCATCAGCCCGGAGACGAGCAGCGCCAGCGAATAGGCGCCGGTCAGGCTGGCCTGGTTCCAGTGCAGATCATGCTCCATCGGGCCAAGGAGCAGTGAGAACGTATAGTAGAGAATTCCCCAACTGGTAATCTCAGTCAGCGAGAGTGTTATCACCTGGCTCCAGGCCGCCGCGCGCGAAACATTTTCCTGTGTCTTCTCGTCTTCAACCGTTGCGCTCGCATGCGCCGGGACGTCGCTCATGGTCGCGCCTGCGGTTCTCGCGCCGGTAGCTCGCCATGGACCAGCCAGCCATCCCAGGTGACGACGGAGGCGACATCGAGCAAGGCGCGTGGCGGTGGCGGATCGGCGGATGGCTGGCGCAAGGCGCCCTCCCACCAGCCGACATCGTGCCACATGCCTGCTTTGTAGCCGACATGACGATAGACGCCGACGGGTATCATGCCCATCGCCTCGTGCAGCGCCACACTCGCTGGATTGGGCAGCGCGATGCCCGCGTAGACGTTGTAGAAGCCAAGCGCGCGCAGGATGTCAAAGAGTGGGGTGTAGAGCGCCCGGCCGATGCCGCGTCGTTGCAAGTCATTGTGCACATAGACCGAAACATCGGCGGACCACTGATAGGCGGCACGCTCGCGATGCTGCCCGGCATAGGCATACCCCGCCACGTCGCCGTTACAGATGGCTACCAGCCAGGGGAATCGTGCCAACGTCTTCGCCAGCCGTTGCGCCATCTCGGCTTCGTCCGGCGGGACCATCTCGAAGGAGATGACGGTATCGGTGACATACGGCGCGTAAATCGTGGCCAGCGCCGCCGCGTCATCTGGGCGCGCGACCCGAATGACGATGCTCATAGACGAGTCTCTCCCATGTGAGTCCTTGCACTCTTAGCAGCATAGCACGGGGCGCGGCGGACCATTTGTGCAGTGTGCCCGAAATCGAAGAGCGCCTGTGTGGTTATCCGCACCGCCATAGGCCAGCGCGTTGTCTATGGCGGCCACCTGGCCTCGAAGCGGTCTTAGTGAATGTGATTGCGAATATGGCCGCGAATTTGCCAGGCGTATGAGTGCAAAGCCGAGCATGATGCTAGCCGAAGTTCACTCCATACCATAACGTCTGGAAACAGCCGGCCAACATCATTGAGTCGATATGTTATACTCTTATTAATGAGTGAATGCCCACCCATTGAAATGCGAAAGCGAACGCCTATGCCCAAGATTGTGACGGAGGCGGAGCGACAGCAGAAGCGTCGAGCGATCCTTGACGCCGCAGCCACTGAAATTGCCCGCTACGGCTACGACCGAGCCAATATCAACACGATTGCGGAACGTGCTGGGATTGGTCGCGGCACCGTCTACCTGTACTTCGACAGTAAAGATGAGATTCTAGGCGCGCTTTTAGACACTATCGGCTCGCTGATTGACGACACGGTGCGTGCCTGTTTGGATCTGGATTTGACCTGGCGTGAGCGTCTCCGCGCCCTGTCACAATCGTTTGTTGCTCTCGCAGAAGAGCACCGCGATTTCTTTCGCGTACATGTAAGCGCATTGCATGGGGTCAACCGTGATGTCGGCGCGCCAATGACACGGTGGCTGCTGACCTCCATTGAGCATCTCGCGGCCGCGTTTCAGCGCGCTATGGATGAGGGACTAATCCTACCGATGCCAGCGGATACACTGGCAGTGCTCGTCCTGAGCGCGCTCGAATCGCTCGCGTTGCTGCCCGACATGCTGCAACAACGATCACCTGGATATGAGGATCGGGCTGAGACGCTGGCATCCCTCCTGTGGCGAGGCATGATGCCACTCTTGCCCAACGAACGAGGGAGGGCTTCATATGATACATGACAACCGCGTTTTCCACGCGGTAGCACCTGACTACGCGGGATAACGCCTGGCCAATGTGCATGATTCTTTGCAGACCCGAAGCGGCATCCCCGAACTCGGACGATCTAATGTATCCACTCTGCGCGAGTCCCGCCGCACACCAGGCGATATGAGCGACGGCTCTGCGTGGTATCCCAACATGATCGCTGATAGCGCGCCAACTGTGCGCGAGACTAACAAGTCGTCCGCGCATGCCGAACCCGGCTTGACATACGAAACAGCCGTACGAGAACACCTGACCGAAAGACCGGAGAAAGAGACAGAGACAACCTGTGAGCAGACGGGGTGATGGGATGACAGGCAAGCGGAGTACGTGGAGATGGGGCAAGCAGAAAGTAGTTGCGGTTGCCACAATAGTACGTGATCGCCTATGGAATATCGCTGCACCATGGATGATCTGGCGGCCGAGTCACCATCTGGCTCGACCTGCCGCTACGGCCACCGCCGCGCATACCGAGTCGGGGTTGTCGGCGGCATTCGGACGCTACAATCGAGGGTATTTTCAGCGCTGGCTGGTAATCGGGGCGTTGATTGGCGTGGTAGCTGGCGTAGGCGCCATCCTCTTCGCGACGGCCATCGCGCTCTGCACTCATTGGTTCCTGGGTTGGATCGTGGGCTTCACCCCACCAGATCCCGCGGGCGAAGGAGTAACGGCAATAACTCCGATCAGTCGGCTCTGGCTCCTGCCCGTGGTGACAACGCTCGGTGGGCTCCTGACAGGTTTTATTGTCTTTACGCTTGCGCCTGAGGCTGAAGGACACGGCACCGACGCCGCCATCGAGGCGTTCCACGAGAAGGGAGGGCGCATTCGCGGCCGCATCCCGCTCGTCAAGATGGTCGCCTCGGCAATTACCATAGGATCCGGCGGCAGCGCAGGCCGCGAGGGACCAACGGCGCAGATCTCG
>DATBIB010000051.1:0-10457 GCA_036557205.1 Ktedonobacterales bacterium
GGCGCACCGGCCGCCGTTTCAGCGCGCTGGCCGGACGTTGCTGCTGGTGGTCGCCGGGTTTGGGGTAGCCACCATTGTCTTTGGCCTGTCCCGGTCGTTCTGGCTCTCGCTTGTGATGCTTCTGGCGCTCGGCGGGCTGGACAACGTCAGCGTGGTCATTCGCTCGACGCTCGCCCTCACCCGCACGCCAGATGAGATGCGGGGTCGCGTCGCGGCGATCAACGGCCTCTTCGTCAACGCCTCGAATCAGCTCGGCGGCTTCGAGTCGGGTCTCACCGCGCAATTGTTTGGCCCGGCGATCTCGGTCGCTGGCGGTGGCGTGGGCACGATTCTCGTGGTGGTGGCTGTCGCCCTGATCTGGCCAGAGCTGCGGCGGATGGGAACTCTGCGCGTCGCGCCAGAGTCCACAGAGCCAGCAGAGTCACCCGAACGGCTGCCGGTAGAGTCGCGGGTGTCCCCGCGCGGGTAATCCGTTAGAAGTTCGTAAGAGGCAACTCACCCGAAGGCGAACGAGGCCAGCAGCGGCTGGTAGACCAGGTTGTTGGTGGCGCTGAAGCTGGCCAGCGGACTCGTGCACGCGATGCTATACACCTCGCCACCGTGCAGCGTGACGTAGAGCGTCGTCTGCCGCGTGACGCCATCCGCGTCGGTATGCGGGCCGCTACGCACCTCCCAGGTTGTCCCGGCGAATTGCTGTGACGGTGCGGCTGCCAGATTCTGGCTCTTCGCCAGCGCATCGGCGGCGGCTTTGGCGTCTTCGCCGGATGATAACGCGCCGATGGTCAGCGTCATGCTGTTGACGCCGTCACCATCGGTGAGCAGCACGCCATCTGATCGTGGGGTGAGGGTCCAGAGCGCGGGGCGGGTAAAGTGGAAGCGATGGTTGGGATCGCGATAGACCTGGCTGCTTGCCACTGGCGGGGATGCCGTGAGCGCGCGCACCAGATAGGCGACGCCGCCTCCCGCTGCCAGCGCCAACACCAGCGCTAGCAGCACGATGGGCCACCAGCGCGGCCTGCGGGGGAGCGGTGGTGGAGGGATGGGCTGTGAGTGCGCGGCAGTGGTGGAAGTGTCGGCGCCATCCTCCGCCAGCGGCTCCGAATGTTTGGGCAGGCGCGGAACCGCGACGGGCTGCGTTGGGGTCTTGATCTCGCCGATGGGCGCTCCGCAGGTGAAGCAGACAGTGGCGTCGTCTTCATAGGGAGCGCCGCAGCGCAGACAAACCTGTGCGGGCGTGGTCTTTTCTTCGTCACGCCGTCGTCGTGCCATGGCTCATTTCCCACCCAGTGCGAATCCATCGCGAGCGCCTGCAAACCGCGCCGTTCTCCGTCATGGTAACATACGGCGCCAGCAGCCACGCGCTCACAGCCCAATATTCCCTCGCTGGCGCCGTGTTGTGTCAGCTAAGCCTTTTCGATGCCATGCTCCTGAAGGTATGCCCAGAGCGACATCGGCTGGAAGCCAAAGTACTTCATGACGGCGTCGAGGTCGGTGGTGTTCTCGAAGGTGAAGAGGCCCGTCGCGGCCCGGGTGATGGGTGGTTTGGGCATCACCGCCTCCATCATCCCCGCGCCCAGCCGGACGAACGGCATCGGGCCAGGTATCTTGATGCGCTTTTTGTGCAGCGTCTCCATCAGCATATCGAGGATCTGGGCATAGGTGAAATACTCTGGGCCGCCAACCTCGATGGTCCGGCCATCATATGCCTCCGGCTTATTCGCCATCTTCACGATGCAGGTGGCCACGTCGTCAACCCAGATCGGCTGAAACTGGGTCTTGCCGCTGCCGACCATCGGCACGACAACCGGCATGGTGCGGATGAGGTCAGCCAGCCCGCTGAAGAATGCTGACCCTTTGCCAAACTGGATCGATGGCCCCAGGATAGACCACGCCAGCCCGCTCTGCTTGACCGCCTGCTGCGCGAGATAGCGGCCATGCATGTACGTGCCAGGTTTATCGGATTTCGTGCCCAGTCCGCTCAGCACGACGATGCGCCGCACACCCGCCTTGCGCGCCGCCTCGACCAGATTGGCCGTCCCCAGCACGTTGGTATCGTAGTAGTTGACGCCCGGCCCCTGCTTGCGCTCGGCGGTGATGAATGCGGTATGGATGATCGTCTCGACGCCAGCGACAGCGACTTCGAGTGTCTCTGGCTGCGTCGTGTCGCCGGTGACCACCTCGACGCCCTGCTCCGGTAGCCTGCCCTTCGCCTTCTCGGGATTGCGCACCAGCCCGCGTGTCGCGACACCTTCTTTACCGAGCAGTGAGACGATGCGGCTGCCACAGAAGCCTGCCGCGCCCGTGACGAGAATCATTGCGCCTGCTCCTTCCGCTGAGCGATTGCCGATAGCCCGACTTCTGGATCTCTAACGCAGACTATAAACAACCAGACGCACCGAAGGCAACGAGGGCTCAATTATAGAGTGCGGGGTGGAGGAATGCCGCCAATATTTCGAGGCTATCTACCAGCCGGGGGCCGGGGCGGCTGAAATAGGCCGAGCCATCGGCACTCCCTGAAATGTCGCATAGTTCAGGTGTAGACATCCTGGTTATCGTTGAATCCATTTATCTCATTCTGCCTATTGACATATCAACAATGTGACTGTATACTTCGTCCATCAGACGGCCTCCGATTTCCGCGGAAAGGAGGAAGACCCTCGGTTGGCAAGTGTTGGCAGGAAGACCCCCGGTTGGCAAGTGTTGGCAGGAAGACCCTCGGTTGGCAAGTGTTGGCGTCGTTCGTGAGGTGGATACACACCTCCAGATGTGACTGCATGGCGCCCCTTCCCTACGAGAAGCTCACTGTAGAATCGGCACAGCGCATTCGAGAAAGGATTAGGACATGACACGTTTTATGCGCATTCTCCTGGGTTCTCTTGCCTTGATCGGTCTGATCGCAGCAACGTTAGCGCAGGCTACTGGTGTGCAGGCTGCTCGGGGCGACGCCAAGAGCGGTCAACCATCCTTTCATGGCCATACTCTGCGCGGTCCCCTTGGTGTTTCTCACACGGTTTCCAAGGACGTGGGAATACCGGCAATTCATCCTCGCACTGTCTCCAGTTCACCCACCACTCCTAGTTTCACTGCTGAGGACGTGCAAGCCTATCTGTTAACTGCCTCCCAGCCCGATATCACGCCAGTTCAGGGGGCTCACCTCTCGATAGAACGTGTGCTCTTTGTCTCAGATAGCGAGGCTACTCAGCTTATGCAGGGAGAAGATCCTGGACTCCCAGACGACGCTCAGGTCTGTTTCGTGCAGTTGAAGGGGCCGTTCCACGTGCGAGTTGACCAGGCTCCGGGTACTCGAGCAAGCACAGATCCGATTGCAACAGAGGTTGGCGTCGTATTTGATGCGCATACTGGGAATCTTCTCGAGTGGGGAATACTAGATTCTTTTCCGGGAAGCTCCCCCAGCCAAGCAAAGCCGTTGGCACAGTCGCCCGCTCCAAGCATATCCTATTCATGTAGCCCCAACCGATGTTGGGGAGTGAACTATTGGCCGAACGCGGTAAACGGGGCTTACACGCTCCTGAACTGGCCTTATCCAGATGTTACGCGTTTCTACTACGGAACTGGAACTGCGTTTGTACAAAACACCATATGGCTCGTTGATGAAACCGAGCCGAATAATTGTTACGCCGATCCCCGCGATCTTCCAAGTGATTGCTGGGTGGAAGCAGGACTCAGGGCATATGAAGAAAATGGATCGAATGTGACCGGCCTCTTCTGGGCAGATCTCCGTCCTGGTTACAACTACGCCGATCACTATGGTCCTCTCGTCAACACCCTCAACTCCACATGGGGAATAGAGATTCAGATCTTTAAAGCTGGTACTGTTCCAGCTGCTGGATGGTGCCCTACTGCCAGCTACACATGGTGCGTCGATCTTTATTCAGACGGGGATGGTCAGGAAATGACTGGCACCTCAGGGGCGGGCCATACGAATAGGATGAAGGTCTCGGGCTATCGAGAAGGGTTGGAACTGTTTGGATCGAGTGGGGCAGTAGCAGACCCCATGCAGTTTGACGTCAATCAGTGGGAGAGTACCAGCGACAATAGCTGGAAGTTCCAAGATAACGTCGGCACGATTGGCAAGTATATGAGCAATCCCCCAGTAGAGGATTACTGGGATCCGGAACCTCCCTTTTCAACTTCTGGTGGAACATGGGTAACGTGCATTACTGGAGCGGGATGCTAACCCCACATTCCGGATGTTTTCGCGCGAAACTACCTCATAGGTTACCTCCAATGCCGAGGACTGTTACGGCACGATGGCGAGCGGCGCTATCGCGGAAGGCGGGGAGGTGTGCCAGTGCCAGCTCTCCGCACCGGTGAGTGCATCGAGCGCGTAGAGCACACACTTCCCCCGTTTATCGTTGCGCACCAGATAGACCGCGCCATCGAGGACGACCGATGGGGTAAACGAGAACAAGACACCTGGACTATTCCCCAGGGGCTGGCGCCAGAGAACCGCGCCATCCCCACTGCGCAGTGCATACGCTCCATCGGCACCGATATTGATGTAGAGAACATCACCGGCAGTGGCGGCTGAGGAGAGTCCTGGGGAGGTAAACTGGCGGCGCCAGCGCAGACTGCCGCTCTTCATCTCTAGAGCATAGAGAGAACGATCCCTGGAACTGACATAGATAGTCTCGTGATGGACTACCGCGCCAATATAGGAGCCTATGGGATGAGGAGAGCGCCAGACCTCTGCACCTGTCTCGCGATCCAGGGCAAAGAAATAGCTCTTCTGCGGGTAAGCGACTGAGCCGCCTGTACCCGCATAGAGCAGACGGCCAGCGACGACTGGCGGCCCACTCACCATGCTCTGCTCATCAGGTTGATAGTGCCAGCGGATTTGCCCATTCTGGGCGTTGATAGCGTAGATCCCCCATTGGGTCGTAGCATAGAGCGTCTCGTCCACAACGACATGGAGTGACATTGTTCCCTCTGAGGAACTTGTATCGATGGCGATACGCCAGAGGACGGTTCCATCCTGCGCGTTCAGCGCAAAGGTTCCGCTATACACGACGCCATTTTTCACGAGCGGAATAGCCCAATCCATGAACGGCATAGCGGCGACCTTGCCATCGGTCTGGGTATGCCAACGCAGCGCGCCATCGTCGGCGTTGAACGCGCAGGTATAATTGTACTCGCCAAAGCCATCAATACAGACATAGACGATGCCATTGACCGCACGCGGCGTTGCAAATACTACCTGTGGCGGCGGCGGAACACTCATCATAGAAGGATAGCTCGCCTCCCTGAGACTCACCAGCTTCACCTGCTGACACCAGTGCGTCGTACCGTCCGCGGCATTGAGGGCATAGAGGCAATCTCCCGTGGAAAGGTAAAGAGACTGGTTCTCGCCCACCGGAGCAACCGTCGTCACGACAGCAACCGGTGGCGGTTCCTGACATCGGTTCAGAGTCACCTCATACGATGACTTTGTTTGATTCTGGGAATTAAGGCGCATAGCTGTCACCTTCTCTTCCGAAAGCAGCGGGTACCATAGCTCGCTTGCTGCACTATCCGCTGTCTTTCGTGCCCTAGAGTATTCCAGGAGTCAGTGAACAGAGTGATCAACTGCTTTCGGCTGTATCAAATTGTAACACAAGGGAGAGTCCCTAATACGGCGCGGGATGGAGAAAACCGGCAAGTAGTTCGAGGCTATCCACCAGCCGGGGGCCGGGGCGGCTGAAATAGGCTGAGCCATCCACGACGTGTACGCGCTCGCTGCGAACGCAGGGCAGGTCGCCGTAGCCGGGCATCGCCGCGAGGATGGGGAGATCCTGCCGGGTGCGTTCGGCGCTGAAGCCGCAGCAGGAGATGACCATTACCTCCGGAGCGAACGCCCGTACCTGCTCCCACTCAATCTGCTCGGCGGGCTGCCCCTCGCAGCCAAGCGGATCGTCGCCGCCCGCCAGCCGCACCAACTCAGGGTTCCAGTGGCCGCCGCAGAAGAGTGGATCGATCCATTCGAGAAACGCGACACGCGGCTGCTCCGCTGCCCACGCCGCCGCTTTGCGTACCTGCTCGATGCGCGCCTCCAGCGACGTGACGAGCGTGCGGCTGGCCTTCAGGTGGTTGGTGGCCTCGCCTAGCATCTCGATATCGCCCAGCACATCGCTCAGCGAGACCGGCTCCAGGTTGATGACTTCAGGGATGTGGGGTAGATCGCGGATGGCGTCGAGCACGTCTTCCATATCCACCGCGCAGACCGCGCAAAGCTGTTGCGCGAGCACCAGGTCGGGCTTTAGCTCAGCGAGCAGTTCGCGGTCAATCGTATAGAGCGAATGCGCGTTGCTCGCAAGCTGCGCGCGCACGGCAGCGTCTATCTCACCGCTGGACATATCGGGCCTGAGCCGCGAGCGGGTAATCTGTGGCTTGCCGAGCACGACTGAGGGATAGTCGCACTCGTGGGTCACGGCGACCAGCAGGTCGGCCAGCCCCAGCGCGCAGATGATTTCGGTGGCGCTGGGCAGCAGCGAGATAATGCGCGGCGCGTGCAACATGGAACACCTCATAGGGGCGTAATCGCGAACGAGCCAGCTAGCCGCCGCCGCGTCTGGATGGCTCCGAGGGCGATCAATTCGCGGTCATGACAATCTGTCTGGCCCAGCGCAGGACGATCCGCGCGTTGTCGAGCAATTCCTGCGCCTTGCCCGGGCCGACGGCGTCGTCGGCCAGTTCGGCGGGCAGATCGTCCGTCAGGTAATTGGCTGGATGATAGGGCGTCAGCGTATCCAGCGTTGCCAGTATATCGGGCGGCGCGTTCACCAGCGTGCCCAGCGCGCGCAGGTCGTGGTCATAGGTAGCGCGCGCGTCGTGGCTGAGCACGTAGACCGCCTGAAGTGACTTCTCGGCTACCTGATTCGCCAGATCGGCGCAGTTGTAGTAATTGGAGGCGGCCAGCGCCAGACCCGCGCTGGAGAGGTCCTGCGCCGCCTCGGCCCAGATGCCCAGCGCCTCATCGAGACTCATAGAAGACGCCTCCTTACTATATAGTCTATATTGGCGTTGATGTCCCCGGCGGCTAAAGCCGCGGCTAAGGGCTAACGCCGCAAAGTCCGCCTGCGCGGACTTCTCAGACCTCACGCAACGCCACTTACTACACCTTGCGGCCCCTCCCTTTTAGGGGAGGGGGTAGGGGGAGAGGTCTCGCGCTAACTCGCCAGATCGGCGGCCAGAATGGCGGGCAGCTCCGCGATGGCGACGCGGCGCTGCGCCATGCTGTCGCGCTCGCGAATCGTCACCTGTTGGTCCTCCAGACTCTGGAAGTCCACCGTGATGCAATACGGCGTGCCGATCTCATCCTGCCGTCGGTAGCGCTTGCCGATGTTGCCGCCGGTATCGTCGTACTGCGTCAGGCCCAGCCCGCGAATCGAATTATGCACCTCGTGCGCCAGATTCACCAGCGGCTCTTTGCGCGAAAGCGGCATGACGGCAGCCTTCACCGGGGCCAGCTTCTTGCTCAGCCGCAGCACCACGCGCTTCTCCCCCTCGACAACCTCCTCGTCGTAGGCGTCGCAGAGGAAGGCGAGCGAGGTGCGGTCGGCTCCCGCGGATGTTTCGATGATGAACGGCACATAGCGCCGTTGGGTGGCGTCGTCGAAGTAGCTCAAATCTTTGCCGCTGAACTCGATGTGCCGCCGCAGGTCGAAGTCCGTCCGGTCGTGGATGCCCTCGATCTCACGCGGGCCGAACGGGAACTCATAATAGACATCTACCGCCGCGCGGGCATAGTGCGCCAGCTCCTCAGGGCCGTGCGGGTGGAACGAGAGATGCTCGCGCTTTATGCCAAGGTCGAGATACCACTGGAACCGCCGCTCGCGCCAGTAGTCGAACCACTGCGTCTCGGACTCTGGGTCGATGAAGAACTGCATCTCCATCTGCTCGAACTCACGCATGCGATAGGTGAAGTTGCCTGGGCTGATCTCGTTGCGAAATGCCTTGCCGATCTGCGCGATGCCGAAAGGCAGCTTCTTGCGCATGCTCTGCTGCACGTTCTCGAAGTTGACGTAGATGCCCTGCGCCGTCTCTGGCCGCAGATAGACCAGCCCGGCATCCTCTTCGATAGGCCCCATATACGTCTTGAACATCAGATTGAACTGGCGCGGCGCGGTCAACGTGCCACGCTTGCCACAGGTGGGGCAGACGTTCGGGTCGCCGCTCATCTCCTCCACCTGGTCGGCGCGGAAACGGCCCTTGCAGTTGGTGCAGTCCACCATCGGGTCGGTGAAGACCTCTTCGTGGCCAGACGCCTGCCAGACGCGCCGCGCCATCAGGATGCTGGCGTCCAGACCCACCACGTCGTCGCGCATGCGGGTCAACGTATCCCACCAGTCGCGCTTGACGTTATTTTTGAACTCGACGCCGAGGGGGCCGTAGTCGAAGACCGCGTTGATTCCACCGTAGATTTCGCTGCTGGGGAAAATATACCCGCGCCGTTTGCACAGCGAGATAATGTCCTGCATCCGGTCGTTGCTGTCGCGATTGTCCATAACGTCCTTCTCCCCGCTCCATCTCAGCGATGAGCCACGGCTATCGTGCGGCGAATCCTCGCCAGAATGTTCTCGTCATCCCCGCTGGCAGCAGACCGACGCGCAAAAAAAGGAAGGCGGGGGAACTCGCCCCTGCCTTCGCGGCGTCTTCTCTGCATCGTTGCACAGCGACATAGCTGAACTGATGTCTGGCTGGGCCGCACTTCAACGGCATTCTATCCCGTGGCGGATGGGCTGTCAATGACGGCACGCTGGCACGAATAGTGTTGCATGGATGCGCATGTACGGTATAATGCGCGCGTCACTACCCGGCACATCAGGAGGCGTCCGGTGAACGGACATGCGGGAGCACGCGGGCGTATGCGGGGCACGCGAAGAAAAGGCAGGGGCATGGGCGAGGATACCAAACAGCGCGATGTCATGGTCACATCAGATGAGACGCCCGTGGAGAGCAAGAACCCGGAGGCGCCCTCCGCAGCTGATGAGGCGGATGCTGAGCCGCGCCTGGTGCGGCGCATCGCTCCATGGGCGATGGCGGTCATCGCGCTCGTCCTCGTTGGGATGCTGGCGTTGCTCTTCGCGGATACGCACTCGACCGACGCCGCCGTGCGGCCAACGCCGACTGCCACCCCCGCGCCGACGATCACCCCCGCGCCGACCGCGACGCCCCAGCCGATTGATGGCTTCCAGTTCTATCGCGATCCCTCGAATCACTATATCATTCAGTATCCGGTCAACTGGGAAGTTTCCTCCGATAACACGAGCCAGGGCATCGAATTCTGCGACGACTGCACGAACCCTGGCTATATCGTTCAGGTCAATACGCCAAGTAACCTCGGCGATGTGGGACCGCCGCCCAACCAGAGCTCCGCCGCCGACTGGGTGACCTATGCGCTCAACGGGCTTGCCTCGCACCTGCAATCCGGGACCCTGACCGTGCAAGGCCCACAGCAGGCCATCGTGATCGGCGGGGTGGTGTGGCAGAGCGGCGGCGCAACGGTCTCCGACAGCAGTGGCGGCGTGAGCTTCCGCGTGCAGGTCTATGCGACGGTCTATGAAGGGAAGCCCTACATTCTGGTACTCTCTACGACAGAGGACCGCTTCACCGCCGGAACCATTCAATTCTTCGGGCCGATGCTGCAGAGCTTCGAGTTCATTCCGCAGACGCCGTAGCGTCCAGGGTTCGCAACACCCGCTAGAGGAGCCAGATTCGCCATGGCATTCAGGGCATTTACCCCACGCCGTCGCGCCGACGCCGCGCCCGGAGCGCAGTCCGCTGAGTCCAACGGACCAGCCGAGACAACGGGCGAGACAAGTGGCGTAGAGGCATCGGCTACTACCATCGGGCGGCCCGTTGTCATGGTGCCGCTGCGCATCCTCGTCTTCGTCGGTGGCTTGGTCTCCATGCTGCTGGAGATGTCGGCCTCGCGGCTGCTCGCGCCCTACTTTGGCACCTCGCTCTTTATCTGGGCCAACCTGATTGGCCTGGTGCTGATCTATCTTTCGGCGGGCTACTTTCTCGGTGGCAGGCTCGCGGACCGCTACCCCAGCATGCGGCTACTCTCGATCCTGACGACCATCGCTGCCCTGGCGACCGGACTGATACCATTCATCAGCAAGCCGGTCCTCGACTGGTCGGTCAGCGGGATGACCGAGGTCAACGCCAGCGTCTTCTATAGCTCGCTGGTGGCGGTCATCCTCCTCTTCGGCGTGCCGATCACGCTGCTGGGCATGGTCTCGCCATTCGCCGTGCGGCTCAATACACGCTCGGTCGGCAGTACCGGGCGTAGCGCTGGCGGCCTCTACGCGCTCTCCACCGTCGGCCGCATCGTCGGCACCTTCCTGCCCGTCCTGCTGCTCATCCCCAACATCGGCACCAAGCGCACCATCCTCACCGCCTGCGTCCTGCTGCTGGCGGCCTCGCTCTACGGGCTGCGCTTCTGGGAGCGCATC
>DATBIB010000052.1:0-2850 GCA_036557205.1 Ktedonobacterales bacterium
TGGGGCTGATTCAGCGCGTCGCGCATCGTCGAGCATAGCACATCTCCCACATGCGTCCTATGCCCCCCATATGCCACAAAGCGGAACCTACCGCGACTGCGCGCGTTGGCCGCCCCGCAGTTCGGCATCCAGCGCGCGGCCCTGGCGCACGACGATCTCTGGTAGCGCCTCGACATCCGCGATGGTCGTGTGGAAGTTGACAATGCAGGCGCGTAACAAGAAACGCCCATCCAGCACAGCATTCGAGACGAACACCTCACCACCCTGCTGGAGCCGTTCCACAAGCGCCGTATTCAGACGGTCCAGATAGGCCTCTGTAGTCGTCGTTCCCGGCGTGAGATCGCCTGGCACGAAGCGGAAAGTGGCGATACTGAGCTGCCGCGTGAACAATGCCAGTTCAGGGGTCTCCGCGATGCGCTGGGCAAGCGCCTCAGTCAGCGCGATGTCGTCCGCGATTTGGCGCGTCACGCCGACGCGCCCGGTCTGTCGCAGACCAAGCCACACCTTCAACGCCCGGAAGCTACGCGAGTTTTGGGGGCCGTATTCGTAGTAATTCAACGGCTGCTGGCCATCCGCTTCCTCCGCCGAATGGTAGTAGGTTGGGTGCGCGCTGAACGCCGCCAGCAGGTCATCACGGCGGCGCACGAGCACGCAGCCAGCCTCCAGCGGGCTATACAGCCACTTGTGCGGGTCAATCGCGACCGAGTCAGCCAGGGCGATACCGCGCAGATCATCGGGCACGCCGACTCCATAGTCCTCACGGTCTTCGCCTGCCAATGCGGCGGCGAAGCCACCATACGCGCCATCCACGTGGAACCATAACCCCTGCTCGCGGCACAGTTCCGCGAGTTCCAGCAGTGGGTCAACCGCTCCGGTAGCGACGGTCCCAGCGGTACCAACCACACAGAAGGGGACGTAGCTCTGCGCACGATCCGCCGCGATGCGCTCGCGCACAGCCTCCACCGTGATGCGTCCCGTGCTGTCGGCGGGAATCCAGCTGATAGCGTCGGAGCCGATGCCCGCGAGGTCGGCGGTCTTGTGCAGCCAGGCGTGCGTCTCGCTGGAGGCATAGATGCGCAGCCGCCCCTCGCCCATGACCATTCCCTGACGGCGCACGTCCTGGCCCAGCGCGTGCGTCCGCGCGGCGAGCAGGCCCACGAAGTTCGCCATATTCCCGCCGCTCACGAATAGCCCGCCGCAGTCCGTCGGATAGCCGATCAACTCGGCGATCCAGCGGACCGCCTGCGCCTCTATCTCGGTCGCCATCGGCCCAAGCGTGAAGAGGCCAAGGTTCGGGTTTACCGCCGCCGCCAGCAGGTCGGCGAGCATACCGAGTGGCGCGGGCGACGAGGTGACATAGCCGAAGAAGCGCGGATGGCCGTTGAAGAGCGAGTGCGCGAAGAGCATCTCCGCCGCATTGGCGAGCAGCGCGTCCGGCTCAGCGCCGCGCTCTGGGAGGCCGCCAGTTGGCAGCAACGCGCGCACGGCCTCTGGCGACTCGCCCGGCGCCACCGGCAATGTCGGCAGTC
Source organism: Ktedonobacterales bacterium (assembly GCA_036557205.1). Taxonomy (GTDB): domain Bacteria; phylum Chloroflexota; class Ktedonobacteria; order Ktedonobacterales; family JADMIN01; genus DAHUXT01. The sequence continues at coordinate 1,530 of DATBIB010000052.1, forward strand.
GCGCGAGGAAGTCGGCGATACGATCAACGAGATCATGGCCCAGCGCGCGGAAATCGTCTGGCGCCATATTTGACGACGCCTCCCGCGTGGGAGACGTCTGGAGTGCTGGAATTGCTTGATCCTGCATGGTTTCCCTCAAAACGCGCCCGCTTCCCCATGGTGCGACCGTGCGGAAGCGGGCAACAATATGCCAACAGCCGGGGTAGGTTATCAGGCCCCTGCGCCAACAGCCACTGGTTGATCCTGCCAGTGTTGCAAGGCTATTCGTAGCGCGGCATTCTCCACCGCGAGCCGCCTGCTGAACTGCTCTAGCTCGGCGACGCGATCACTCTTAGATACGTCTGGCGGTGACGCCTCGACGCGCGCGGCAAACGTGCGCCGCCGTTGCAGATCCTGCCATTCGTTCCACGTCGGCCGCGACGGAAGCGCGGCGCTCCATCCCCTCCACATCGCCATCTCAGGCCTCCTTCAAGTAGTGCGATCCTTAGAACGGTGCTGCGCCGAAACCCCGACGCAGCACACTGCACATGGCAAACAGCGCATCATATGGCGCGCATGCCAGCGATTGCCCATCCGCCGCGCTACTGCGCCGGAATGATGTTCTGGTTCACCCGGAACAGGTTGTCCGGGTCATACTTCGCCTTGATCTGGGCGAGGCGGTCGTAGTTCTCGCCATAGGCGGCGCGGACCAGATCCTGTCCCTCATCCATGATCATGTTGATGTAACCGCCACCCGCTGAATAGGGATGCAGCGCCGTCCAGTAGTTGCGCGCCCAGGCGATCATGCGCTCGTTGTTGGCGGGATCTGGATCGACGCCGACCATCACCTCGGCGAAGTTGGCATCACGGAAGTTGAACGCCGTCTCGTCCTTGCCCACGTCGTGCACCGCGCCGCTGATCGGGTAGAGGTGCATGGTCGAGTGCATCGTCGGCAGCTGCTCGGCGTACTTCGTATGCAGCTCGATGGCCTGGTCGCTCAAATCGTTGAAGAAGTCAGCCTTCCAGTACCACTGCAACCCTGGCGGGTACAGCCCATCGAAGAGGCTCTGTAACGCCGGAAATGGGATCGGCCCCGCCACGTCAATCGCGGGCGTTCCGAAGGCGCGGATGGGGGCAAAGCGTTTTTCCGCCTGATCGAGCGGCCCGGTATAGCACCAGACAATGGCGCACATCTTCTGGAGATGGAACTGCTCCGGGAAGGGCGGCGCTGGCGGCACTGTCACGAAAGCGAACCAACCGTTGATGTCGCGCGGCGCGTTGGTGATGTAGTCGCGCCAGAATGCCAGCAACTCCTTCGCCTGGTCGAGCGGCCAGAAGATCG
>DATBIB010000053.1:0-64790 GCA_036557205.1 Ktedonobacterales bacterium
CCCCGCACCGCCGCGACAACGCCCGGCAGCGCGTCGAGCGCGGGAATCGCGCCGTCCACCTGGCGGCCACCGTGATTCGAGACGATAATGCCCGCCGCGCCCGCATCCAGCGCCCGGCTGGCGTCCTCAGGATGCAGAATGCCCTTGAGCAGCAGCGGTAGGCTGGTGTGTTCGCGCAGGAATTTCAAATCGTCCCAGGTCAGCGTGGGATTAGAGAAGACCTGGACGAAGCGCATCACCGCCGCCTGCGGATTCTCCTCTGGCGGCTGCGGCAGCGAGGCGCGGAAGACCGGATCGCTCAGGTAGTTGGCGATGCCCTCGCCCAGCAGGAAGGGCAGATAGGCCAGTGAGATATCGCGCTCGCGCCAGCTCAGAATCGGCGTATCGAGCGTCACGACGATGGCGCTATAGCCTGCCTTTTCGGCGCGGCTGAGAAAGCTCGCCGTCAGCTCGGGGTCGCGCCCCCAGTAAAGCTGATACCAGCGCGTCGTCTTGCCCACCGCGTCCGCCGCCTGGGCCACCTCTTCCATCGTCTTCGAGGATGCCGTGCTGAGGATGAACGGCACGCCAATCGAGGCCGCCGCCCGCGCCACCGCCACCTCGGCCTCGGGATGAACGATGGACTGCACCCCAATCGGCGCAAGCATCACCGGCGCGGGCATGGATGCCCCCAGCACCTGCACGCGCAGATCGCGCTGACTGACATCGCGAAGCATGCGCGGCACAATCTGCCAGCGCTCGAACGCCGCGCGATTGGCGCGCATCGTCTCCTCGCCACCCGCGCCGCCCGCGACATAGCCATACGCCTCGGGACTCAGCCGCTGGCGCGCCTGCTCCTCCAGCTGCTCGTAGGTCATCGGCGTCGTCGGGCGCTGCCCCTGCATGCCCGCCAGGTAGATCTGCATCTGGCGCTCGGTTCCGTACATGCGCGGCGCGACATCGCTCATCAGTTTTCGCCTCCCTCGTCTGGAATCTCCCGCTGCACCGTGTTCGCATCGGGATGTACGGCGTCGTCTGTCATCGGGACTCTGCGATGGTGGCCGTTGGCCATGTCCCTGGATGGCATGTAAGTGAGGTCGTCTGGCTGCTCGCTCTCCGCCCGCCGCACCACAAACGTGACGAAGACGGCGAACCCGGCGACGAGCGCGGTGACCACCAGCACGATGATACTGATCAAATCGGGATGGGTGATGAGATAGACCGCCAGCAGCAGCCAGAGCACCAGGAGGATTACCGTCACGGCGAGCGACGCCGGACGGTCGCGGCGATAGAACACCTGACGCCTCCTATCCTGTCCAGTTCTTCCGGTAACGTCTTCCGCGCCGACGCCTCTTTCGCCAGACAAAGCATATCATGCCCGCAATGGCAGGGCGTTGCGAGGGCGATGGCACAGCGATATGACAGCGCTTATATCCATGCGATATAATGACTTGCTGGAATGCCCATCGCGCATTCCGTGCCAGACACACGAGAGTACGCCTGAAGGGAGCGGGTAAGCGATGAATGCATACGAGCAGCTGGAGGCCATTCGCGAGCAACTCGAGCAGAATGGCGCAAGCGAAGACTCGATTGACCTGGTCGATAAATTCATCAAACGCGCCGAATCCGAGCGGAACAGCTCGACCTCTTTCTCCCAGATGATGATGCTGCGCCACCTCCTGCGCCAGCGCGAGGCGATTGATAATTACGCCATCTATAACGACCTGCAAGAAATCATCGACGGCCTGGAGGGCCGCAAAGCCAGCGATGACGACGTGCGGCCAGCCTATGAAGATAACGAGCATCACCCGCGGTCGCGCCAGTATTACAAGGCGCTGAAAGAAAAAGAGAAAGAGCGCCAGAACAAAGATTAGCGCGCGAAGCCACCGGAGGTTGATGCCATCGGTGGCTTTTTCGTTGGCCCTCATCCCGGCGCCGCCTGACGCTGCCCGAAGCTTGATGTGAATATTCTCATCTCTCGCTTCTGGACTGCGCGGGGGCATTGCGCTATGCTACTCGTGAGCGGACTGAAGCGTATACCTGATGAGTGTGCGCGGCCAGCAAGGGAACAGGATTGCGGAACGATTGCTGGCTCACACGGGTTCCGTTGACAAACACATGCAGCGAGTGCGCCTTGGAGGCAAGGGTCGCTGAGGAGCTTTGAACATGGCAACGCAGGGAAAACCACGCTGGTATAAGCCAGACGCCGGGTTAGCGGCACGCATGGTGCTGACCATGTTTCTGCTGGGATTGGTCTATGTCGTATTCGCTGGCGTATTGTGGTGGGTTGGCATCCCCTGGCCATTCCTTGTCATCGGCGCGGCGCTGATTGCTGGCTTCCAGTTGTTCTTCTCCGACAAGATCGCGCTGGCCTCGATGAAGGCGCAATTTGTCGATGAGCAGCAGGCGCCACAGCTACATGATATGATCGGTCGGCTCGCGGCGCAGGCCAATCTGCCCAAGCCAAAGATCGCCGTCGTCGAGACATCGATTCCGAACGCCTTCGCCACCGGACGCGACGCCAACCACTCAGTCATCGCCATCACGACCGGCCTCCTGCAGGGCAGTGGGCTGTCGGAGCCGGAGATCGAGGCGGTGGTCGCGCACGAGTTGACGCATATCATCAACCGCGACATGCTGGTGATGACGATTGCGACCTTCTTCTCGATGATTGCCTCGCTGATCGTGCGCAGCTTCATCTGGTCGTCGATGTTTGGCGGCATGGGCGGCTACGGCCGTCGTGGCGGCGGCAACAACGACAACAGCGGCATGATCGTGCTGATCGCGCTGCTGGCGTCGGTCGTCACTTACGTCGTCAGCTTCATTCTGATTCGCGCGCTCTCGCGCTATCGCGAACTGGCGGCTGACCGTGGCTCGGCGCTGATCACCGGCGCGCCCGAGCATCTCGCCTCGGCGCTGATGCGCATCAGCGGGACGATAGAGTCTGGACGCATCCCGAAGCAGGATTTCCGCCAGGCCGAGACGGTGAACGCGCTCTTCATCGTGCCCGCGCTCAGGGGCGAGTCGCTGGCGACGCTCTTCTCGACGCACCCCTCGCTGGAGCAGCGGCTGGCGCAGTTGCAGGAGATGCAGCGGCAAATGGAAAGCGCGCGCAACCTGTAATGCGACCCCAGCCTTGATGGTGTTTGACATATATTCAGGGAATTCGTTGGGGCGGGTCTGCGTCTGGCGAGCCCGCGCAGGCGGGCTTTGCGGCGGAACGCCCCAGGCGCGGCTTCAGCCGCCCGCGCTTTCCGGCGCGCGTTCCCACAAGCGCGCATCGGTCTATGGAGAACGATACATGGGCTTCTTCGACACACTGTTCGGTCGGCAAAAGCCGGTTCCGGTTGGCCCGGAGCGGCTCTTCGCCATGTCCACGGCGCAGCTGGCGCTCGAAACCGAGCAGCACCTGACGCCAACCGGCAACGCGGCGATCTGCTTCAAGGGTGTCGCATCGGGCCCGTTCAAAGAAATCCAGCAGGAGCTGGAGCAGCTGCTCGAGCTGACGAGCCGCGACGATCAGTTGAGCATCAAGCCCTTTGAGGACAAGTTCAACTACCGCTGGTTCATCTTCAGTGGCAAGGACTTTCAGGCGCTCGTCACCACGCTGCACGTCGCCAGCGAGACGCTGCTCTCGAAGGGCTACGGCAGCATGCTGATGTTCGCAATGTTCGCCTTCAAGGATGAGAAGGGCCACGAAGTCTACTGGATGTATAACTACAAACGCGGCTACTTCTATCCGTTCGTCCCCGAGACCGATATCAATGACCCGCAGCGCCGACGCGACAACGCCGAGGAGATGCGGCTAAACGCCGCCATCGGCAAAGAGCTGCCTGTCGAGCCGGAGCTGGAGCGCTGGTTCCCCGTCTGGGAAGTGCCCATTTAGCAATCACGCTGGCACAATCTCTCCGTTGATTACGTCTCCTTCTATAAGAAGCCAGCGAGCCGGACTTCTGTGCCCACAACCTCAGGCTCCTCTTTACCACAGGAGACCAGACGGTGAATCGCTCAATGTGCGCCAGCGAGAGGCTTTCATGGGTTGCAGTGTTTGTCGTCATGGTACTTTTCCTCGCGGCGTGTGGCCAGACGATACCCAGGTCTGTTACATCGCCAACCGCTACGTACGCTGCCACAGTCACAGGTTCGCCATTGGTATGGCGCGCTGCAACGCTGCCCACAGCCAGCACATTTATCATCGCCGTTGCGCCCAGCAATGGCAATGTAGTCTATAGCTGTTCGGTTGCGGGAGGATCGAATCTAGCCATCTGGGTTTCGCATGATCGGGCCGTGCACTGGCTGCACACAGCAGACGTGCCGGTGAAAGCTGGTACGACGGAGTGCAATGTCACGGTGGATGGCCTCGATCCGCTGACGGCAGTGGTCAGGGTAGATCAGGTGAAGATGGGCGGTAATCCATTGATATCCCAGTACACGAGTTTCGTCACCTTCGATGGCGGCCAGACGTGGCGACAGCTATCCGAAGCGCGCCCGTATGTTGTGTTCCAACTCTCCACACTCGCTGGTAGCATCTACGCCTATCTGCACTATGCAATTGGCAATCCGCAAAATCCGCTGGCGGAAGACCCAGTGCTGGCGGTCAGCCATGACCGGATGCGTAGCTGGCAGACGATCTTACAGAACATCACGGATGTCGGCGGCTTTGGCAATGCTGCCTTCTGGCTGAATCCCGCGAGCGGCGCGTTGCTCGTTGCAGGGGAGAATAGTTTCGTTACGAGCGCGGATGGTGGCGCGCATTGGGCGAACGTCACAGTACCCGGCTATAGCGCGCAGCCGCCCCCTAGCGAGAGTATCGTCGTGCAGACGCCGATGGCAAGCCAGCCGTGGCATCTGTGCGTGGCGTACGATGATAGCCTGAATATCCACAACCCCCAGCCAAACACCCTCACCTGCTCGACAGATGGCGGCCAGACTTGGCGACCTGTCCCCGATTTGAATTTCACTTTCACAAACGCGAAGGGAACAGGGACATTCGTCGCGCCTGCAGGCGTCTTCGCGATAGCCGACGATGGGGAGGTGTTGGCCGCAGTGTCTGGGCTCTCATCTCAGGATACGACCGACTATCGCATACAGGTGAGTGGACAGCGGTGGCAGCCCTTTGGTCTCTCGCCGGGCGTAGCCACGCTCACGTACTATCCCGGACCGGGAAATGGCGTCCTCTGGGCGTATACGTATACGCAAGGCGGATGGGTCACCACAGACTACCCCTAGGCCTGGGTGGGGGGGAATGTGCTACGGCCCGCCTTCCAGTCCATAGGTGACGTAGCAGTCCGGGCCATCGGCCATCACGAACGCCTGCATCACGCCACTCTCACCCTGGGGCGAAAGAATCGGCTGCGGCGCGCCAAACAACGTGAGCATCGTGCTCACCCGCACCAGCGGCCACATGTGCATCGTCTGCAAATCGGCTTGCGTGTAGCACCGGGGAATAAGCTGCTGCAACCGGTCCCGCTGGCACCAGTCGTCCCCGGCGCAGACCTGAAGCGACTGATAGCGTCGCCCGTGCGCGTAGATGTACGTCGGCGGGCCATCCCTGCCCGGCAGCGCATAGCTGAAGTGATTCGCCACACGCGGCTGAAACGCGACCCAGACGCCCGCCGCAACGATCAGTAGCACGACCGCCAGCGCGAACACAGGCCGCCGTGGTATCCTTCGTCGTCTGCCCTGCGTAACGATCACGGCTTCTTCCCCCACGTCAGATCAACCCTTGCAATATATCGAACGTTCAGGAGTGCTCATCCATGGATTTCGCGGCGCTTGTTGGCGCGTGGCCAGCACTGGTTTCCCAGCGGATGACCCCGCTCACGCGAGGGGCCAACAATGCCGTCTATCTGGTAGACGCGGATAGTGGCCGATATGTTTTGCGCGTCTACCACAATCACGCGGATGCCGCCCGCCTGGATGCGGAGTTCCAGATCCTCCTCGCGTTACAGCATGCGGGACTGCCCTTTGCCATCCCATCGCCAGTTGCCACCGCTGATGGGCAGTACTACACCCGGTTTGCAGATGCCGATCAGCGTGGTCAAATGGCCGCGCTCTTTCCCTGGCTACCAGGCGACCATCCTGACCGGCGGGATACGGCGGCTGCCTTCGGGGCAGCGGTGGCGCTCGGACAGCTCGATCAGGCGCTTGCATCTCTCTCGTTTCCGCGAGACCAGATGCCCGCGCCGCTTGGCGATTTCGTGCGGCGGTATCCAGCACTGACTGAACCCATCGCGACGCTGGCAACGCTCACCAGCGATGCGGCGGCGTTAGAGCGGATCGCTGACCTGGACCAGCGCCTCAATGCGGAGCTTCCGACGCTCTACGCGGCCCTGCCCTGCCAGATAGTTCATATTGACTACGCCCCATCGAATATCCTGATGGAAGACGCTAGAGTCACGGCGGTGCTCGACTTCGAGTTCAGCACCTACGACCTGCGCGCGCTCGACCTTGTCGTCGCGCTCAGCTGGTGGCCCATCGAGCTGCTCGGCAGCGGGCAGGAATGGCCGCTCATCAACGCCCTGGGTACGGGCTACGCCAGCCAGATTCAGCTCACCGACGCCGAGATAGCCGCACTGCCCACACTGCTTCAGATGCGTAGCATCGGCTCACTGCTCCATCGCATTGAGCGCTACACACAGGGGCTAGACTCCGCCGACTTTCTCAGGCAGCGAATAGCGCAGACACTCTGGCGCGAGGACTGGCTGACCGCCAATCGCGAGACGCTGCTGCGATTGGCCACGAGATGGCGCGAGATGTAGAAATGCCTCCGCAGCGCGCTAGCGTTCTGGCCCCCTCCCTTTTAGGGGGCTGGCGCGCGAGGCGAGAGCCTCGGAGCGTGCGTCCAGCACGCGTAGCGCCAGCGGCCCGCAGGGCGGGGGTTAGGGGGAGAGGGCGGTCGCCACAGCAACAACGTCCCCAGACACCGGCACATGAGAAGAAAATCGCAAGATGGAAGAAGCATTGCTCGCCTTCTTCATGCCATACTGGGCAAGCCACCGTGAGTGATGGCGTCGTATGAGAAGCAAAGGGGAATGATACACGTGACGGAACAGCCGCTCTCGCTCAGTCAAGTCTATGAGGGTTGGGATGGCTTTCAGCGCGATCTGGTCAACGTCGTCGCGCCGCTGACGCCTGAGCAGTTGGCCCTGCCGGTGGCGTCCACGCACTGGCCGATTGGGATGCTCGTCCAGCACATCCTCAACGACCGGATCTGGTGGTTCGATCTGTGGATGGGCGAAGGAAATCCCGAGGTAGCCGCCTACATGCACTGGGATGAGGAAGAGGAAGGCAAGGCAGTGCATTCCGCCGACGAGCTGGTCGCCGGACTGGAGGCCACCTGGGGCATGATCGAGAAGACCCTTGCCCGCTGGACCACCGCCGACCTCGAGCACGTCTTCAAGCAACCTGACGCCCTGACCGAGCGGGAGCGCGAAATCTTTGGCCCAAGCACGCGCCAGTGGATCATCATGCACGTGCTCCGCCACGACTTCCACCACGGCGGCGAGCTGGCAGTCGGCCTGGGCAGCCATCACCTGCCCGCCATCTGGGGATAGTAGGAGGCGGTGTCTGTCACGTTGGGACCCCTCTGGCTCCCCCTCTCCCACAGGAGAGGGGGCTGGGGGTGAGGTCTGCTAGCCAAACAATCCCCCACCGCACTCGGTGAGGGGATACATTGGCGTCGTACGGACTACTCGGTGGAGTCGCCCGATGCGGATTCGGCGGCGACCGCTTCATCGCCCTTCTGCAGATATTGCCGCGCCTCGGTGACCGTCATATCCGGCGCGGGAATAATCACGTCCGAGGGGACTACCTCCTCCACTGGAATGACCGTGCCCTTCTCGCGCACGAAGGCGACCACCTTCTCCAGTTCCGCCGCGAAGGCCTGCTCATCGCCACTCTCGATGGCCGCGTGCAACGGATCGTCCATCCGGTCCAGCGCCGCGGCGTCCTCATCGGTGAGGCGATACTGATTCTCCGTCATGATGCGTGCGATCATCGGATAGCCTCCTTAATCGTTGGTCTGCATCGGCGGCGGTGGAAGCTGGGCCTGGTCCTGCTGCTCTGGTTGGCCCGCGGGTAACTGCATTTGCGCCTTCAACTCGGCAAGCTGGCGATCAACCTCAGACTGATTCGAGAGTTGCTGAAGCTGGCGGTCCAGCGGATCGGCCGCGCCTGGGCCAATCTCCGCCAGCGTGCCCGACTCGGTCAGCTCGTCCAGCGCATTGGCGCGCGCCTGCATCTGCAACACCTTGTCCTGCGCGCGCTGCACCGCCAGGTTGACGTCCGACATCTCCTCGGAGATACCAGTCGCCGCCTCCTGGATCTTCACCTGCGCCTGCGCCGCGCCGTATTGCGCCTTCACCATCTCCTTCTGCGTGCGGAAAGCCTCTATGCGCGTATTGAGCCGCTGCTCCATCTCCACGAACTTCGCTCGTTGCGCATGGAGCTGCTCGATCTGCGTGCCAAACTGGCCAATCTGCACCTGCAAGCCCTGCTTGCGCTCCAACGCCTGGCGCGCCAGATCCTCTTTGCCCAATGAAAGCGCCTGACGGGCCTGACCATCCAGCTTATCGATCTGCTGGTTCAGTTGCGCCTGCTGCAATTCGAGCCGCTTCTCGTTCGTCACCACGTCCGCGATACTCCGGCGCAGATTCTGGAGCTGCTCGAGCTGCTTCTCGTAGGAGTAGTCGAGCGTCTGGCCTGGATCTTCTGCGCGATCCAGGAAAGAGCTCATCACCGTCTTAATGTAGTTTGTGAATCGGGAGAATACGCCCACCGCCAAACCTCCTTCAGGAGGGAACGTTGCCTGACAACTTCCTCACGATGCGCCACGTGCCACGTGCCATGTGTCACTGTCGAATGAAATGTAACACTTCATCGCGCCGTTTCGCCATCTCATCAGCGGTATCTGCCTCCAGATTCAGGCGCAGCAGCGGCTCGGTGTTCGACGGGCGCACGTTGAACCACCAGGTTGGGAACGAAACCGTGATGCCATCCAGAGAGTCCACCTGCCCGCCCTCGGCGGCGTAGTGCGCCTCGATGGCCCGCATGCGCTCCTGCTGGTCCGCGACCTCTGAGTTGATCTCGCCACTCCGAGAGCGATGGTCCACCGCGCGCACCAGCTCCGAGACCGTCTTGCCGCTCTCGCTGATCAGCTCCAGCACCACCAGAAACGCGATCAGGCCGGAGTCGGCGTACCAGTTATCGCGGAAGTAAAAGTGGCCGGAATGCTCGCCGCCGAAAATGGCGTTCTCCTGGCGCATCTGCGCCTTGATGAATGAATGCCCGACCCGCGTCCGCACCGCATGGCCACCGTCGCGCTCGATCAATTCTGGTACGGATCGCGAGTTGATCAGGTTGTAGAGAATTGTCGCGCCTGGATGCTTCCGCAGCAGACTCTGCGCCACCAGCGCCGTCACCATGTCGCCGCCGAGCAGATTTCCCTGCTCATCCACCAGAAACATCCGGTCGGCGTCGCCGTCGAAGGCGACCCCCATATCGCAGCGCTGCTCTGGCACGAGCGCGCGCAACACCGCCGTATTCTCCGGCTCGATGGGGCTGGCGGGATGGTTCGGGAACGTGCCATCCAGCTCGAAATAGAGCGGGATCAGCTCGCAGGGCAGATGTGCGAAAACCTTCGGCACGATCATCCCCGCCATGCCGTTGCCCGCGTCCACCGCGATTTTGAGCGGGCGCACCTTCGCCACATCGATGAACGAGAGCACATGGCGCACGTAGTCGTCGGTCACGTCGCGCTGGATGACCTGGCCCTTACGCGCCGGTTCCGGCGGATTGCCCGCCAGCGCCAGATCGCGGATCGCGTTGCCGCCCGTCTCCGAGCTGATAGCGATGGCTTCCTCGCGACACATCTTCAGCCCGTTGTACTGCTTGGGATTGTGCGAGGCCGTCACCATGACGCCAGCGGGATAGCCGAACTTGCCGACGGCGAAGTAGAGCTCGTCGGTGGTGGTCATTCCCAGGTCTATCGCGTCTGCCCCCTGGTCGGTGATGCCACGGATGACCGCGCTCGCCAGCGCTGGCGAGGAGACGCGCATATCACGCCCAACGGCGACCGCCTGGACGCCGAGATACTGCACGAAGGCGCGCCCAATGCGATAGGCGACGTCTTCGTCGAGCGTCTCAGGGTAGATGCCGCGCACATCGTAAGCGCCGAATATCTTGGGGTTGATCGCCTTGCTCTCTGCCATATCTGATGACCCCTCTCTGTCGTAGACGCCGCGTCCGCTAGAACACGGGCATCAGCAGCAGGCCGCGCCCCAATATCTCGCCGATGAAGATGAACGAGACACAGAGATATAACATGCCCGTTGCCGATTGGAACGAGCGCCCGCGCGCCAGCCAGAGCGCGACCCCACCCAGCGCCAGCGGCGCGAGGAAGCCCATGATGAACTGTAGTCCAAACATCGCGCCGGTACTCAGCGGCGCCTCGCGGACCTGCGCGGTAGTCGGCGGTTTCTGCCCCGGCGCAACGGTCGGCGTGCTGATGACGACGCCATTCTGGCCGGTGGTGATCTGAGTGCCGGGCGACACAGTGACAGTCTTGAGCGTCGTGTGCGCGGTGCTCGGCCCGATGACCAGCGTGAAGAGCAGTTCCAGCGCCAGCGCCGCCACGGTGATGATGGTGGCGAACTCCAGTGGCTTGCCAGATGCGGTGGGGGTGTTCAGGTACCAGTGGCCCAGCAGCATCGCAGTCATGACGCCGCCGAGGGCGATCCCGCCCATCAGGAAGGTGGCGACGACAAACGCGCCATCCAGCCGACTGGATGCGAGCGTGCGATAGGCCATGCCGACGACGAAGAGCGTCGCCGCCCCGGTCAGCGCGGTGAGACCGCCAGTCGCGAATCGTGCCAGCCGCAGGCGTGTTGGAGGCGCTGGCGCCGCCTCGCGGGCAGCTTTGCCACGCGCCGGACGTGGCTGCCGGTCGAGCCAGAGCAAAATATTCCACGGGATCATCAGCAGCAGGAAGGCGACCATAAGCGGCCCCTGCGCGTCGAGCCACGCCTCGTCGAGTCCGCGCCCATGCACGACGACGGGCGACGCGAAGGCGTTCATGGCGAGCAGCGTCAGCACGGCGAAGATGAAATAGAGCACGCCCTGAAAGAGGACGAATCCGCGGCTGGTATCGCCGCGCACATCCAGAAAATAGAGACTGACGAACGACCCGACGGTCAGTTCGAGCATGACGAGAAACAGGGCCGGAGGGAGACTGAGCATAACACCTCTATTGCTGTCCGCATGGGATCCGGGATTGGCGGGTAGATGATATCCGTTGATGCCACTGCCTACGCCTCAGGATTATACCGCATTGGGCCTCGGCGGTTCTAACGATTTGGCGGCAGCCCACATAAATGAGTCAACCGCGCCAGCGCCGTAATTCAGCATTTATTCAGCCAGTGACAGGGAATGAACAGCCGCAAGGCATATGCTGACCTTAGGCGCACCAGAGCGCGTCCAACAGAAAATCACATACCCCGGCGATAGCGTCGGTCGCGGCATATGTCAACGCATATCGGGCATATCGTGCATAGCAGGCCAGCGTACCCCAGGGCTTGTACGGGATAAGGGAGATGATGAGCATGCAAGTGACGGGACTCACGCTGCCTGAGCGCAGTGTCAAGCCACGGGAGCGCGGTATGAGCATCCTGATCGATTCAGGGTTGCCCACGCAATACTTTGAAGACGTGATCGAGAGCGCCGCGCCATTGATAGACCTCGTCAAGTTCGGTTGGGGCACCTCGGTCATCACCGACCAGCTGGAGCGCAAGATAAGCGCCCTGCAGCGGCACGGCGTTGACTACTTCTTCGGCGGCACCCTCTTCGAGAAGTTCTATCAGCAGCGCAAGCTTGGCGCGTACTACGCCTACTGCCGACGCTTCGGCTGCCGCTACGTCGAGGTCTCCAACGGCACGATTGACCTGAGCAACCAGGATAAGGCGCGGGTCATCGCCGACTTTGCCGCGGACTTTCGCGTCTTGAGCGAGGTGGGCTACAAGGATAGCGAACAGTCACAGTTGCTCTCGCCCGCGATGTGGATCACCTTCATCCGCCAGGATATCGAGGCGGGCGCCACGCGCGTCCTGCTCGAAGCGCGTGAGAGCGGGACGAGCGGCATCTGCCGCCCCGATGGCACGCTGCGCTACGGGCTGATCGAGGAAATCGTGGAGTCCGGCATCGACAGCAATGCGCTGATCTTCGAGGCGCCGAATAAGTCGCTGCAAGCCACGTTCATCCGGCGGCTGGGGTGCGACGTCAACCTTGCCAACATCCCCTTCGCGGACGCCATCGCACTGGAAACGCTGCGGCTCGGCCTGCGCTCCGACACGCTGTTGGCCTTCGAGACGGTAGAGCAATAAGCGCTACGAGCATAGAAAGGCGACCCAATCATGCGCGATACCCAGAATGTCTTTCACCTTGCCATCCCGTGCGGCGACCTCGACGCCGCCTTCGACTTCTATGTGACGAAGCTCGGCTGCAAGCTCGCGCGCCGCTATGCCGACCGCATCACCCTTGATTTCTTCGGTGATCAGGTGGTGTGCCATCTCTCCGACGACTATGATCGCGACCCACAGGTCTACCCGCGTCACTTCGGCATCACATTCAAAGAGCGGAGCGAGTTCGACGCCGTGCTTCATCTTGCGCACGCCCGTGAGCTGACCTTCTTCCAGGAGCCGATGACGCGCTTCAAGGGCAAGATCGAGGAACATCTGACCTTCCTGCTGCGCGACCCCTCGAACAATCTGCTGGAGTTCAAATACTACTTCGACCCCCGGATGATGTATTGACGGCGCCGCCAGAGGAAAACGATTGGACTGCAGATCAGACAGAACAGGCATGACTATGCACTCGAAATCTTGCTATATCTCCTATATCACGGCTTCAGAGCCAACGCTCGCCGTCGCGCTCGCACACTGGGCGGCGGCTCGTCCACACGCGCCGTATATCGTCGAGGCGGAGACGGGCCAAACCATCACCTACCGGACCTTCGCACGCGCCGTGGACGCCTTGCGACTGACGTGGGAGACGGAAGGCGTACGTACAGTGATGCTCGCGCTGCCCGGCGGCATCGCCGCTGGCATCGTCTGGCTGGCGGCGCTCACAGGTGGCATGCGGCTGATACCCTGCTCGCCAGAGTCCAGCGACGACGAGCGCCAGCCACTGGCGGCAAGCCAGCGCCCAGACGCACTCGTCGTCACGCGCACCGCCGAGGCTATCAGGTTCGCGTGCCCCGGAGCGTTTGTCTACACTGCCGACGACATCTACACCCCCGCGATTTCGCCCTTCGCGCCCGCCACATCCGCCACGGCGAGTCCCGCGCTCGATGGGACACTGCGGCTGACTACCTCCGGGACGACCGGCGACCCGAAAGGCGTCGTCCTCTCGGCTCGCCAGATTGCCTGGACGGCGGACCAGGTGCGGATGAGCCACCATCTCACGTCAGCGGATCGCGGGCTGGCCGTGCTGCCCTTCTTCCACATCAACGCGCCCGTCGTCAGCCTCTGCGCAACGCTGCTGGCGGGAGGATGTGTCGTCATCGCGCCGCGCTTCAGTATGCAACGCTTCTGGGAGTGGGTGGAACGCGAGCGCATCACCTGGGTCAGCGTCGTACCGACCATCGTGGCGCTGCTGCTGACGACTGAGAAGCCGCCCTTCTTGCCGGGAACGCTGCGTTTCGCGCGCTCGGCCTCCGCGCCGCTTCCCGTGGCGCGCCATCGCGCCTTTGAGGAACGCTTCGGCATCCCGCTGATCGAGACCTACGGCCTCTCAGAGGCGGCCAGCCAGGTTACCGCCAACCCCCTTCCCCCAGCACCGCGCAGACACGGCTCGGTCGGCGTCCCGACGGGTGTCGAGCTATGCATCCGCGAGCCGCTGCCCGGTACATGTGAGCTGCCATGCGATACGATTGGCGAAATCTGCGTGCGCGGCCCCAATGTGATCGCGGGTTATGAAGGCGACGCCAGCGCCTCCAGCTTCAGCGCTGGCTGGTTTCGCACCGGCGACCTCGGCTATCTTGACGCCGACGGCTATCTCTACATCACCGGCAGGCTGCGCGAGGTGATCAATCGTGGCGGCGAGAAGATCGCGCCACGCGAGATCGAGGAGGCGTTGCTGGCTCATCCCGCCGTGAGCGACGCGGCGGTGGTGGGCGAGCCGCACCCGCTCTATGGCCAGCGTGTCGTCGCGTATATCGTGTCGCATGACGGCTGGGACGCGCTGGTCGAGCGGCAGCTGCGCGACTACTGCGCCCAGCGCCTGAGCGCCTATAAAGTCCCGGAGGCCTTCTACAGCGTGCCCGAGCTGCCGCGTAATGGCAACGGCAAGCTGAATCGGCAGGCGCTGCGGCAGTTCGTCGAACAGCGTGACAGCAATCCAGTCACAGTGGGTCACAGGGTGACGGCGCATGGCTGAGCACGTCACGCAAACAGTGGCCAGGCGCGGGCGACTCTACGAGATCGATGCCATCCGCGCGGTGACGGCGCTGTGCGTCGTTGGCGTGCATGCCGTCTCATTTACGGTGATTCTGACGCACACGAACGCGGGCCAGCTGGCCCAGAACGCCGTGGTGAGTGCGCTCCACTTCACGCGCGAGATATTCATCGCCATCACCGCCTTCGTGATGGTCTATGGATACGTCAATCGCCCCTTTCAGACGAAGACGTTCTGGCGCAAACGCGGCCTGGGTGTCTTGCTGCCCTATGTGCTCTGGAGCCTCTTCTACGAAGTGGCGTCGAAGCCACCGCTGCCCGCCGGACAATGGGGAGTGCGCGCGATCAGCGATATCCTGACGGGCGTCGCCTCATTCCAGCTGTACTATATCCTGCTGACGCTGGAGTTTTACCTGATCCTTCCGTGGTTTCTGCGGCTGATGACCTCGGCGGGGAAACGTCCCTGGCTGCTGCTGGGCGTCAGTTTCGCGGTGCAGGTGATCATGCTCGCGCTCGATTACCAGTTCGTGCAGACAGGGCCATTCTCCACGACAACCGTCGGCGTCTTCATCAATCAGAATCAATCGCGCGTGCTTCTGCTCTACCAGTTTTATGCCGTGCTGGGCGGCGTCGCGGCGCTCTATATGCCGCAGGCGCGCGCGTTCGTGCTGCGCCACGGCAGGTTGGTCGTCGCTGGTTTCGTGCTGGGACTGGCGCTGCTCTGGGGCAATCTCTGGTTGCAGACGGCGGTGTGGCATAAGAGCATCGGCTATGGGATATCCGTCTTTCAACCGGCGATGGTGATCTATGCCATCGGGATCGCGGCATTCCTCTACTGGCTCGCCACGCGCTGGGCGACTCGTCGCGCGCCCCACCCACCACGAGGCGCGGGCTTCTGGGCGCTGCTCTCCAATGCGTCGTTCGGCGTCTACCTCATCCATGCCTACATCCTTGAGCAGGCGATGGTCTACCTTGTGCCCAATCTGCCCGCACTGCTGCCAGAGCCACTCCGGGTGGCGCTCACCTGGGCGCTGGTGGCGGGCGTGACGGTGGGCATCTGCGTCGTCTTCCTCTACACGCCGCTGCTGAGCCGCCTGATCGGCCATCCGTGCGCCCTCTCGCGCGAGCGAGGTCTCGGCCGCTGGCTCGCCAACGCGGCACAGGCAAGCGGTAACGCGGCGCAACAGGTGGCACAATCCCTGGCGCGCGTTCTGCGGTCGCCCAACGCGCGAGAGGCCGAGCCAGTCGTGCGTCCGGCCTCTGCTGCGGAGCGCGGCGCCATAGCGGCCCAGCGCAAAGAGGGGTAACGCGCATGGACAGCAAGGCGAGTAAAGGCAGCCAGCGCGCTCGATATGGAAGGGTGTTGATTATGCTGGCGTCGCTGCTCGGCGCGCTGACAGGTATCTTGAGCGGATGCGCCAGCGCTCATGGGGCCGCATCCGGGGTGACGCCGTCCGTGCCATCCCCCACAACCACGCCGCCGACTCCCGCGACCACCGTTCTCCCTTCCGACGTCACAATCTCCTGCCCTGGTAGCGCTCTGGGCACATTTCTCTCCTGTCAGTATGCTGGCCCGGATAACACCCGCATGACGTTCTACCTCTACGTACCGCCGGGCTATACGGGCAGCAGTCCAGCACAGCAGTATCCGCTGGTGCTCATTCTTCAGGGCGGCGGTGAGCGCGCCAACCCGCAGCAGAGCGCCACCCAGAACCGCGCCCTCGCCATCAACGCCTCGTACGTCACACCGTGGGTAGCAACTGGTGGGGCGAATGTGCAGGCACGCTGGCCCTGCTTCGTCGTCGTGCCGCAGGTGGTTGGGAACAACCGCTACGTCAACGTTCCCCCCACCGTCAGCTCCTACGCGCTCGCCACGCAGCCGTCGGCCTCGCTCCAGATGGCGATCAACATCGTGGCGCTCATTGAGCGGCGCTATCCCGACATCGACGCCAACCGCCTCTACATCACGGGCATCTCCATGGGCGGCTTTGGGGTATGGGACGCCATCGAGCGCTGGCCAACGTTATTTGCCGCGGCTGTTCCCGTCTCAGGCGCTGGCGATCCCGCACTCGCCAGCCGCATTGTTCGCTTGCCACTCTGGGCGTTTCACGGCGCGAACGATAACCGCGTTCCCGTCGCCGGGTCGCGCACGATGATTCAGGCGCTCCGTGCCGCCGGTGGAACGCCCTGCTATACCGAACTGGCGGGTATGTCCCACACGATCTGGCCGCAGGTCTACGGCCAGACAGCCCATCCGAATAATCCGCTCTACCCGTGGCTCTTCGCCCAGACGAAGAACGGCCCGCTCCCCGGCGCACCAGCCTGTGGCGGCGCATAGCGCATAGCTACGTGCAGGTGAGTGAACAATGAAGCAATGCGGTCCAAGCAACCGCACTTCCGATACGCTCCTCTGGCTCCCCCTCTCCCACAGAAGAGGGGGCAGGGGGTGAGGTCAGGGGATGAGATCCGATGAGCCTGCCATGGCGGGAGGCAGCGCGGGTGGCTGTGTTATCGCGGCGGACACGTCGTGCGCGGGCAGTGTCACCGTAACCGTCGTTCCCACCCCCACCGCGCTCTCGATGGTGATATGGCCGCCCTGTGCCTGAGTCAACTGGTCGGCGATAGACAGGCCCAGGCCAGCGCCGCTCCCTGGATGTCCAGCGCTTCCCGCCGATCCCGCCGATGCGCCGGTCTCATTGCCTGCCACAGGCGCGCGTGTCCGTGCGGCGTCTCCCCGATAAAACCGCTCGAAGACATGCGAGAGCGTCTCCGCTGGCATGCCGACGCCCGTATCAGACACCGCGAGCGCGACGGCATGCGGCTCGGCTGGTGGCGTCGCGCGTGCCGTCAGCAGAACGCGCCCATCAGACGGCGTGTATTTGAGCGCGTTATCCGTCAGGATCAACAAGACCTGGCGGATCAGGTCAGGATCGCCATAGAGCAGAGGCGTTTCCGCCGCCATGGCCACCTCCACACGCTGGCCGTGGGCCAGCCGCTCGGCCTGCTCGCAGACATCCGCCAGCAGCGACGCCACCGGCACAGCACGCGGAGAAACCGGCATATGCCCATCGTCGAGCCGCGTGAGGATGAGCAGGTCTTCTACCAGCCGTTGCAGGCGCTGGGTCTCGCGATACATGCCGCGCAGCAGCCTCCGCGCCACATTGGGATCGCCCTGGTCAGCGCCAAGCAGAAGCATCTCCAGCCCGCTTCCCAGCGCGGTCAGCGGCGTGC
This sequence comes from Ktedonobacterales bacterium, assembly GCA_036557205.1. Taxonomy (GTDB): domain Bacteria; phylum Chloroflexota; class Ktedonobacteria; order Ktedonobacterales; family JADMIN01; genus DAHUXT01. The sequence continues at coordinate 17,658 of DATBIB010000053.1, forward strand.
GCAGCTCATGCGAGGCGTCGGCCACGAATTGCTTCTGGCGGGTGAAGGCGGCATCGAGTTGGGCCACCATCGCGTTGAACGACTCGGTCAACCGGCTAATCTCGTCGTGTGTCGGGGCAACGTCGAGGCGCACGGCCAGCGCATTATTGGTGTTCTGGCCGGACTGTTCGGCGATGGCTCTGCTCGCATGCGCCATCGCGTTCAATGGCCGCAGGGCGGCGGTGATGAGCGGCAGGGTGAGCGCGGCGGCGATCACCAGCGTCACGGCGACCCCAAGCGCCAGCATCAGACGCATCTGCGCGATGGCGTTTTCGATAGGCGTCACCGGAGCGCTCACCTGGAGAATCGCTACGATAGTCCGCGATTGCAGGTCTACCAATGGGAAGAGCACAATCAACTGGCGGCGTCCGTCGCTGCCCTTCGCCAGATTGTAGGCGTCGCTGTTCGGGGCAACGGCCAGCGCATCGCGCAAAGAGGCTGCCGAGGTGTTGACGGCTGCGGGCGCTACCTGTGCCTGCGTGTCTACGCCTGAAAGGATCGTCGTTCCCGCGGGCGAGAGCACGACGGCGCGAATGGCGGCTCCTGTCAGCCGTCGCGCGGTAAACGTCAGGGTCGTGATGGCCTTCGCGGAGAGCGCGCCTCCCGTTGGGAGTGTCTCACCAGGAACTGCTAGCGCAACGCCCGCGGCTTTGAGCGGCCCGCTGGCAAGGCGTACCTCCTGGCGCAGCGTCAGCGCCTGGTTGGTAAAGAGCGCCTGCTCTTCGGTGATCGAGACGAACGCGCCCAACGCCGTCAGCAGGATGACCAGCAGGCCAAACGAGACGAGCGTGAGCCGCCAGCGTAGCGGCATGCGGGCGATTGGCCTCGTTTTATCCGCGAATCGCATACCCAACACCACGCACCGTCTGCACCAGGCGCGCCTGAGCGTCGTCCAGCTTCTCACGCAGCCGACGAATATAGACTTCGAGCACGTTATCGTCTCCTTCGTATTCGTAGCCCCAGATGCGCGCCAGGATGGTATCGCGCGTGAGCGTCTGGCGGGGATGCATCAGCAAGAGCTCCAGCAGCTCGAACTCGCGGGGTGTCAGCGCTATCTCGCGCTCGCCACGGAAGGCCGTATGCGTCTCGCGGTCAAGCGTCAGATCCTGAAAGACGAGGTAGCGGTCCAGCTGCTTGCCTCTCCGGCGCAGGACGGCGCGCACCCGCGCCAGCAGCTCTTTGAACATGAACGGCTTGGTCATGTAGTCGTCGGCGCCCGTCTCCAGACCAGCGATGCGCTCGTCCACCGTCCCACGCGCTGTCAGCATGATGATGCCGATGTCGCTGACGCGGCGCATGTGGCGGGCAACCTCAAGCCCGCTGAGGCCCGGCAGCATGATATCGAGGATGGCGATGTCGAACGGCTCCCGCGCGATAGCCTCCAGCGCCTCGTCGCCCGTTCCAGCCGCCACAGTCTCGAACCCCTCATAGTCGAATCCCATGCTGAGAAACTCGCAGATGTGCGGTTCGTCATCCACCAGCAACACCCGCGGGCGCACATGGGGGGATGAGCGCGAAGCAGCGCCTGAATGCTCCCCAGGTTGAAGATACTCCAAATGTCGAGCGATATAGTGCGTTGACAAAGCCAGCTCCCGTGTTTCCTCTGACGAGCGCCCAATTCGTCACTGTGCGATGACCACGCGATGTAGCACTACAAAGTGCTTTCAGGCAATCTGTACGGCGCCTCTGCGTCTGGGAGCCTGCGCAGGCAGGCTTTGTGGCAGCAGCGGAGCGGAGGCCCATAGGCGCGGCTTTAGCCGCCAGCCCTTCGATGACCCGATCAGGTTGTGAAATACCACGTATCGCGACAGAACGCCCAATCTCGCCCTGTTACGAAGTATGCGCCGGGTCTATGTGATTTGCGTGAGAAGTGGCTGAGAAGGCTCAAACGGCCTACTCGCGTCTATGTCTGTACCTGACTATCGTCCCGCGTGTTACACAGTACCGGCCAAGTTGCGCGGGCAGAGACGACCGTGCTACACTGGTTGGCGGTTTGGCCCACTACTTGCTACAAACAGTGTCAGCTAGCCGATTTCTGATAGATAGGACTGCCGAACGCTGGGGGCGTCTTCGACCTATGGGCAACGCGATGATGTGGGGCGTATTTCTTAAAACGTCGTCCACACGCACCGGTTTAACGCGCACGCTGGGGCGGTTCTCACGCCGGGCATTCTACGGATCGCTCGCGCCGCTACGGATGCAGCGCATCGCGATTCCCGCGCTGCCCGGCACGCAGTGGGTGCGCGTCCGTAACCACATCGCGGGCGTCTCACAGCGTGACCTCGCCACGATCCAGCTGCTCTCCAACCCGGCTGTCTCACTGGCCGCCATGCGCCATCCCCGGCGCATCTATCTCGGCCATCAGGTCGTCGGCCAGGTGGTAGAGGTCGGCCCGCATGCGCAGCTGCTCCGGCCCGGCGATCGGGTTGTCTGGCAATGCGATCCCTGCTGCCCGACGCGGGGCATCGAGCCGCCGTGTCACGCCTGCGCCGCCGGAAACTACGCCCTCTGCATCCACCGCGCGACGCCCGCCAGTCCCGCGCCGACGGGTGGCGGCTGGAGTGAAGAGATGGTCGTCCACGAGCGTCAGCTCTTCCTGGTGCCAGATGCGCTGCCCGACGAGCAGGCCGCGCTGCTCGAATCCGCCGCCAACGCCGTGCATGCCGCGCTGCGCCGCCAGCCACAGCCGGGCGAGCAGGCGCTGGTGATTGGCACGGATGTGGAGGGGCTGCTGCTGATTCAGGCGCTGCGGGCGTTCGCGCCAAACGCGGATATCGCCGCGCTGCTGGATGCGCCGTATCACGCGGAGATGGCGGCGCGCATGGGCGCGTCACAGACGCTCCGCGCCGATGAGGTTCCCGATGGCATCGCGCGGATAACCGGCTCGAAGCGCTTGAGCAACGCGCACGGCGCCGAGCTGCTCATCGGCGGGTTCGATGTCGTCTACGATACCATCGGCTCCGAACAGTCGTTACAATCCGCCCTGCGCTGGACGCGCCCGGATGGAGCCGTCGTGCTGGTGGGGCAGCAGGCAACACCCCTGAGCCTCGATCTGACGCCCGTCTGGCATGCCGAGGTGACGCTCTATGGAACGTTCGCGCCGGGGGTAGAGCACTGGCAGACCGAGATGGGCCGTGGCAACGGGCGCATCTCATCCTTCGCGCTGGCGGCCAGCCTCATGCGCGACCGGCGGCTGACCCCGGACCGGCTCGTGACGCACCGCTTCCCACTGCGCGAGTTTCAGCGGGCGCTGGTGGCGCTGCAGCATGCCGAAGAGCACCAGACGTTACAGATACTGCTCGACGCCGTCCCCGTGAAGGCTCCGTTCATTCCCCACGCGCCATCCAGCAGGCCACCGTATGCCGTCAGGGCGCGCACCAGCCGATGAGAGGCCGAACCCCCTCCCCGACGCAGGGAGGGGAGCCAGAACTCAGCCACACAGCTGCTCGTCCTGTTTCGCCCACCACAACTCTAGATCAATGGTCAGCTCGCACGTCCCTGACGCAAAGCTCATGCGTACGTCAGGGAAGATGCGCCGCGCCAGGCGCAGCATGCGGCGATTCTCCCACATCGTGACCGCGGTGAGGGTCGTCACTCCGCGCGCCAGCGCCTCTGTCGCGAGGCGGCAGAGCATGTATCCGCCCAGTCTGCGTCCCTGCCAGGAGTCGGTGAGCAAAACGCCCATGTCAGCGGCATGCTCGTGCGGCTCCGCGTGTGGACCCTGACTGAAGCGCGCAAAACCGGCCAGTTCATCTCCCACCTCGGCCACCAGCACATACGAGCGCTCGCCATCTGTGCGACTGAGGGCGCCGAAACGCTCGGCCCACAGCGGTGTGGCAGGGATACCCGCACAGAAATACAGGTAGCGGGTGGTATCGCTCAACGTGTAGAACAGACGTTGGAAGGCGTCGTCATCCTGGCCACTACTGCTGACAGCGCGCAGACGCACGCTGGCGCCGTCGGCTAATCGCACCGAACGGGCGTCACGTGCGACTCCCGACCGATTGAAAGGGCGCTCGATGGCGCCCATCCGATGAAAAGGTTGCTCAAACTTGAACATCGCTAGTTCTGCCTTATCCTGAACCGTATCCATGTCCTGCGTCTATGCCACTAACCATAGTCTTCCTCATTGCGTTACACGCATGCGCAGAGGATAGCAGCGCGCGTGTTAGCCAGGCGTTTGGCGCAACGCGACTTGTCGAGGAGTCGCAGGCGGGAATCGTAGTGTATCGTTAGTCGAGCGTTAGAGCAGGAACGTGGTCGAGCGGCGCCTCAATCGCCTCAAGCGGTGGCGTGGACTGGCAACACGCTACGAGAAGCGCGCCGTCAACTACCGCGCCATGCTCGTCATCGCCTCGATCGTCCTCTGGCTCGAAGGGCGATTCGTCATACAGAGCCTGGCAAGTGCTTCGCTGTGCGAACGTGAGAAGGCGAGTGAGGCCTGGCGGGGTGTGCTGTCCTCGTCTCCGCTGCATTTCCGCCTTCCTTTTCCTCTGGGAGAATAGCCGTGGAGTACGCTTCCGAAAGGATGGGGACACAAACGCGGGAGACACTAGACACTATGAAGATCTACCTGGTGGATGGCACCTACGAGTTGTTTCGCAGTCACTTCGGCGCGCCGCCGCGCAAGGCGCCAGATGGGCGCGAGGTCGGCGCCACGCTGGGTCTCTTACGCAGCCTGCTGATGCTGGTGACTACGCCGGGCATCACCCATGTGGCCTGCGCGTTCGATCACGTGATCGAGTCCTTCCGTAATGGCCTGTACCCCGGCTACAAGACCGGCGCGGGCGTGGACCCCACCCTGATCGCCCAGTTCTCGCTGGCCGAAGAGGCCGTTGCCGCGCTGGGGCTGGTGGTCTGGCCCATGGTGGAGTTCGAGGCCGACGACGCTCTGTCCAGCGCTACCGCCCGTTTCAAGCGCGACGCTGCGGTCGAACAGATCGTGATCTGCTCGCCGGATAAGGATCTGGCCCAGCTGGTCTCCGGAAACCGCATCGTTGGCTGGGATCGCCGCCGCAATATTCTCATCGATGAAGCGGGCGTGGTAGAGAAATTTGGCGTGCGCCCGCCGTCAATCCCCGACTGGCTGGGGCTGGTGGGCGATGCGGCCGATGGCTTCCCCGGCATCCCCGGCTGGGGCGCCAAATCCGCGGCGGCCGTGCTGGCACACTACGAGCGCCTGGAGGCGATCCCCGCCGATCCGCACACCTGGGGGCTCTCGGCCATCTCGGCCAGCCGTGCCGCGCGGCTGGCCGAGAGCTTGACGCAGCACAGGGCTGAGGCGCTGCTGTTCCGCAATCTGGCGACGCTGCGCGAGGATGTGCCCTTGCAGGAAACGCTGGCCGATCTGGAATGGCAGGGGGCCTACGAGCGGCTGAACGATGTGTGTCACTGGCTGGGCGATGACAAGTTCCCTGGGCGGGTTCCGAGGTGGCGCAAGAGCTGAATTTAGCAGCGCAATAACACCGGACCAATGACACCGGAGTGGCAATATACCTGGCGTTGCGAAACCGGTATAGTATGGACAAAAGCATGTCTACAGGCGAATGCTCCAAATAGCGAGGAAGGTGGAACCCGCAATGGCTACGGTTCAGGTGCGCTATATCGTCAACGACGTTGACGCCGCAATCGCTTTCTATTGCCAGCATCTCGGCTTTCGGGAGGTCATGCACCCCGCGCCCGCCTTTGCGATGCTCGCGCGTGGCGATCTCCGTCTCGCGCTGAGCGCGCCGAATCCCGTTGGCGGTGGCGGCCAGGCGATGCCAGACGGCACGATGCCCGCGCCTGGCGGATGGAACCGTTTCTCGATTGAAGTTGACGATCTCGCCGCCACCGTCGAGTCGCTGCGTCAGGCGGGCGCTCACTTTCGCAATGACATCGTCATTGGTGTCGGTGGCAAGCAAATCCTGCTCGAAGACCCGTCAGGGAACCCCATCGAACTCTTCGAGCCAACATTGCCTGAGGCTCGCCTGAACGCACCCTCTTAGCTGCCGAGGATGGCGGGATGGAGAAAGGCGGCGTAGAAGAAGACGACCGCCACCGCGAAGAGCAGACTATCCATACGGTCGAGGATGCCACCGTGGCCGGGGACGATGGCGCCGCTATCCTTCACATCCGCGACCCGCTTCAGCAGCGACTCCGCCAGGTCGCCGAGCGTCGCCGCCACCGCCACCAGAATGCCCAGCGCCAGCGCGTGATACCACGCCAGCTGCACGGGCGAAAGCGACAGCAGGACGAACGCCGCGATCACCGACCAGACAAGCCCTCCGGCGAAGCCTTCCCACGTCTTGGCGGGGCTGATGTGCAGCGCGAGCTTGCGGCGCCCGAGGAAGTGGCCCGTGACGAAGGCGGCGGTGTCGTTCGCCCAGACCATACAGAAGAGACCCAGCACCCACCAGAACTGCTCCGAGCTGTAGCCCATCACGCTGCCGCGCAGCACCAGGAAGAGCGCCATCGGCCAGCCGAGATAGAAGGCGACGGCAATCGTCAGCGCCCAATCAATGACCGTACGCTCGATGGTGGGGCGGGTAATCATCACCCAGGTGAAGGAGACGATGACCAGCGCGCTGATGCCCAGGGCGATCAGGGCCAGCCGGACATCCGGGAGCATGGCGGCGACGAGCAGATCGACGCCAAAAGCGCCGCTGAAGATGACGAGGGGGTACCACTTGCGATGGGCGGCGAACATCGTGCGGATTTCCCACATGCCCAGCGCCAGCGCCACCACCGCGCCCGCGAAGGCAATCCAGCCGCCGAACCAGACCAGCGCGATCACAATTGGGATCAGCACACCAGCCGATAGCAGGCGCTGCCGCAATCCGGCGAGCCAGCCCGCCTGGCTCTGTGGCGCTGGGGTCACGCGGGAATCCTCCGACACGGATTTGCTCATCGCCATGCTCCTGCGTCACTATGCGACGTTGCTCGTGCGCCTTGGTCTGGGCTGGGCCTGGGTCTGGTGTCAACTGAGAAATCAGTGCCTAGCGGGCTGCGGGTACGTCCCATTGTGTGAGGCGCTGCCAGCGCCCGCCTGGTCAGTCTGCGCCGCCGTCTCCGCTGGACTGGCGCCGTTTTCGTTCTCCGCGTTGGAGTCCGCGGCAATCTGCGCATCCGTCTTGCCGAAGCGGCGCTTGCGGCTGGCGTAGGCATCCAGCGCGGCGACAAGGTCCGCCTCACCGAAGTCCGGCCAGAGCGTCGCGGTCGAATAATACTCCGCATAGGCGGCCTGCCAGATCAGATAATTGCTCAGGCGCATCTCGCCGCCGGTACGGACGATAAGATCAGGGTCGGGCAAATCGCGCGTATAGAGATAGCTGGAGATCGTCTCTTCGGTGACTTGTTCAGGCGGAATCTTCGCCGCGATGATCTCGCGCACTGCATCCACCAACTCGGCGCGGCCCCCATAATTGAAGCAGACGTTCAGCTCCAGTTTGTCGTTGTTGCGCGTCAGGTCTTCCATCCAGTGGATGGCTTCCTGGATGTCCTGATCGAGACCCTCCAGCCGCCCCACATGGCGCAGCCGCACGCCCTCACTGTTCAGCCGGTCCACGTCGGTGCGGATGGTCTCCCACATCAGGCCCATCAGCGCGCTGACCTCATCCGCCGGGCGTCCCCAGTTTTCGGTCGAGAAGGCGTAGACGGTGAGCATGGGAACATGGTAGTCATTACAGAGCCGCACAACCCGGCGTAGCGCCTCGACACCGGCGCGGTGTCCCATCGAGCGGGGCAGATGGCGACTCGTCGCCCAGCGGCCGTTCCCATCCATGATGAACGCGATATGGTGGGGAATCGCCTGTCCATCGCGGAAACGTAGCCGCCCCAACTCTGCCTGCCGTTCGGCCTCCCGCGCGCGCGCGCTGCCAAAAAAGGCTCGCACCAGCGCCCGCAGATTCCGAATTCGTCGCTTGGCCATGCGCTCTCTCTGTTCCTCTCCGTCTCTGTGGGGGACTCAAACCTCCATGATTTCACGCTCTTTGGCGTGGCCAACTCCGTCCAGATCTTCGATGAACTTATCGGTCAGCTTTTGCAGCCGGTCGGTACCACGCTTGAGATCGTCGGCGGAGATTTCTTTCTTCTTCTCCTGATCGCGCAGCTTATCATGCACGTCACGGCGGATATTGCGCACGGCGGTCTTGGCGTCGTCCACCTTCTTATGCACCACCTTGACCAGCTCTTTGCGGCGCTCCTCCGTCAGCGGCGGCAGGTTCAGCCGGATGACGGAGCCGTCGTTATTCGGATTCAGGCCAAGATCGCTCTTCTGGATCGCCTTCTCGATGTCGCCGAGCGCCTTCTTATCCCACGGCTGGATCGTCAGCGTGCGGGGATCGGTGGCATGGATGGAGGCAAGCTGGGCGAGGGGCGTTGGCGTGTCGTAGTAGTCCACGACCAGCCGCTCTACCAGCGCCGGAGTCGCTCGGCCCGTGCGCACGGTCTGCAGCTCCCGCTGGAGCGCCTCGACAGCGCCGTTCATGCGGTGTTCCGCATCAGCGAACACATCTCCTGACATGATACCTGCTCCTTCCCACCCTGTCTACACGACAGCTCGACAGCGCCGCCATCGTCGGCTCTTCTCGGCAGCTCTTCTCAGCAGCTATTCCCGGTCAGTGTCCCAGAGAAAGTCCTGCTCTTTTGGCATATCATGCACCAATGTACCACCTGGCGCGCCACGTACGATAGCCGCCATCTGTCCCTGCGCCTGCATATCGAAGACCACAATCGGCAGATGATTCTCGCCGCAGAGCGTCAGCGCGGTGGCGTCCATTACGCCCAGGCTCATCGTGATCGCGTGCATATAGCTGACTTCGCGGAAGCGCCGCGCCGTCGCCACGCGCACCGGATCGGCATCGTAGACGCCATCCACCTTCGTCGCTTTGAGCAAGACGGCGCAGTTCAACTCGATAGCCCGTAGCGCGGCAGCCGTATCGGTCGTGAAATACGGGTTGCCGGTGCCAGCCGCCAGGATGACGATACGCCCCTTCTCCATGTGGCGAATCGCCCTCCGGCGGATGAACGGCTCCGCGACGGAGGGCATCTCGATGCCGGTCTGCACGCGGGTCGAGAGGCCCGCATGCTCCAGCGCATCCTGCAGGGCGAGCGCGTTGATGACGGTCGCCAGCATGCCCATGTAGTCGGATTGCGCGCGGTCCATTCCCTCGGCGGCGGCGGCCTTGCCGCGCAAGATGTTGCCACCGCCGACGACTACCGCAATCTCAGTTCCAAGGTCATGCACCTGCGCCAGCTCACCGGCGAGGTAGGTCAGGACTTCGGCGTCGATGCCATAGCCCTGCTCGCCCATCAGCGCCTCACCGCTGAGCTTGAGCAGAACTCGCTTGTACTCGGTCGCAGGCTGCATGAAGAACTCCCATTGATGCGCGTAGGTGCGCGCCAGAAAGCCCAGATACGCGAACCTGGGCCGTAGGCGCAACGATTGCCAACGGATCTGACGTACCGGACTATTCGCCGAGTGCGAATCGGGCGAAGCGCCGCACGACCACGTTCTCGCCGGTCTTGCGAATGACATCGTCCACCAGCTTGCTGATGGTCACCTTATCGTCTTTCACCCAGACCTGCTCCAGCAGCACCTGCTCGGTAAACAGCTTCTTCAGCTTGCCCTCGACGATCTGCTCGCGCAGGCGCTCTGGGCGCTTCTGCACGTCCGGGTCATTCATCAGCTTCTCGCGCGCCTCGGCCACCACGCTCTCCGGGATGTCGCTCATCGCCACCCAGGTGGGATTGGTCCCAGCGATCTGCAACGTCAGCTCGCGGGCGAGCGTGCGGAAGGCGTCGCTCCGGGCGACGAAGTCGGTGCTGCAGTTCAGCTCGAGCAGAACGCCCAGATTGCCGCCGTGGTGGATGTATGACTCGACCAGTCCCTGGCGCGTCTCGCGGTCCTGCCCCTTGACCTTCTCGGCGCGCTGCTGGCCCTTTTCCTCAATCAGTTTGATGGCTTCATCAAAGGTCTTGGCAGTGGAAAGGGCATTCTTGCAGTCGGCGAACCCGGCGCCGGTCTCTTCACGCAGTTTGGCAACGTCTTTCGCAGTGAATTCCATAATAAATCGTGCGCTCCTCAACGCTCTATACAAACCCAGACATGAACAGCACGGTCAGTATCGCGCCATCCAACATAGTACCACGTGGCCAATGCATCCCCACGGCACACGAGTCCGCACGGTGAGACACCTGCGGGACACACAAACGCGCGGCACGATTGCGCGTGCCGCGTGCTGAACCGGATGCATTGTACTGCACAGGCCTGCGCACCACAAGGGGCAGGCGGCTGGCAATTGGCGCTTATTCGGCGACGGGCGCTGGCTCCTCCGCCTGCGCTGTCTGTTCCTCTACCGCCGCTGTTGGCGCTGTTGGCGTGGCGGCCTCTGGCGCGGACTCGCTGCCAGGCTCGACACCAAACTCTTCGAGCGTGATTGGCGCCTCAGTTGCGCGCCCCTCGCCCTCATCCTTCTGCTGCTGCGACTCGCGCTGGCGGCGGCCTTCCAGGGCGGCATCGGCAATCTTGCTACAGAGCAGCCGGACGGCACGGATGGCGTCGTCGTTGGCCGGGACCGGATAGTCCATCTCGTCGGGGTCGGTGTTGGTGTCGGCCAGCGCGACGACCGGAATCTCGAGGCGGTTGGCCTCGGCGACGGCGGTATGCTCTTTCTTGGTATCGACGACGAAAATCGCGCCCGGCAGGCGGCGCATATCGCGGATGCCGCCCAGCACGCGCTCCAGCCGCTCCAGCTCATCCTGGAGGTGCTGCGCCTCTTTCTTGGGCAGTCGCTCGAAGTCTCCCCGCTCCTTGCGCGCCTCCAGGTCTTTCATGTAGCGGATACGCGACTGGATGGTCTGGAAATTCGTCAGCATGCCGCCGAGCCAGCGCTGGTTGACGTAGAACTGGCCGCTGCGCTGCGCCTCTTCTTTGATGGCGTCCTGCGCCTGTTTCTTGGTGCCGACGAACAGGATGCTCTCGCCGTTCGCGGTCAGATGGGTGATGAACTTGCAGGCCTCGTTGAGGCGTGTCACCGTCTGCTGCAGATCGAGGATGTGGATGCCATTGCGGGCCGTGAAGATAAACGGCCGCATCTTGGGGTTCCAGCGACGGGTCTGATGCCCGAAGTGGACGCCTGCTTCAAGCAGTTGCTTCATCGTTGCGACATTTGCCAAAGTACTTCAGTCCTCCCTTGAACGTCTCCAAACGTATCCTCCGCACCCTTCTCGCCCGATGGAAAGCGTCGCGCTGTACGTAGCATGCGACGCCAGGGATTCCGCCAGGTCAGGATGCGTGTGTGATGAGGGTCAACGCGCAAACAATTTCAGCACGTCAACCAGAATAGTATACCACTGCGTAGATGCGGGCGCAATGCCCGCTCGCGCGCTTGAGTCGCCCTCACGCACAGAGACGAACAAACACGCGCCCACGGTCACAGGAAGATCACATGAAGACCACTCTCGGCCATAATTGGCCGGAGTAACATCGAACAGACCATAAATGGTCGTCTCGCCGCTGTGGCGGCGAGCAGGGATACCTGTGGCATCCCTGCCGGGCTTTCAAGCTCATCACCTTACCCCGGCCATTTATGGCCGGGACTGCTCGACCCGGGGCGGCCCCTGGCGAATGCGCGCGCGCACCAGCTCGACATCTTCCATCGCGCTCCAGCGGCTCTCATTCCACCACGTCGCGCCCGCCTCGGCGAATGGGCGCACGATTGCGGCTGCCTGCGCGGGATCGTCGCCCGGCGTCTCGCCCTCCATGATAATGTCGAACGGCGTCGTCAGATCGCGTCGCTTGGCTACATAGGCCGCCATCGCTCGGATATCATCCGGTGTCACCTCGCGTATCTCGCCCTCGGGCGTGCGAACATTTGGCAGCAGCCCATCATAGCGCAGCACCCGCGCCATCGAGCGCTCGCTCGGCCACATGCCCACCACCCAGATGGGAATGCGCGGCGACTGCTCCGGCTTCGGTAGAAACGTCATCTCGTCGAGATGATAGTGCTTGCCGTCATAGCGAAACGGCTCCCCGCTCCACAGCCCGGTGAGGATGTCAAGGCTTTCGTCCAGCAGCTCCGCGCGTGTCTTGCGGTCGGTTGGCTCGCCCACCTTGCCGAAGCCGCCATCGTCGAGCGCGCCCAGCCCCACCGGCAGCACCAGCCGCCCATTGGAGAGGTGATCGAGCGAGACCGTCTCGCGCGCCACCTTCCACGGACGCCGACGCGAGAGCGGCGAGATGATCGCGCCCAGCCGCACTGCTTTTGTGCGCAATGCCATCGCCGCCATCGTCACCCACGGGTCGAACATCGGCCCCGCCTCCTTGATGTAGATGCCGTCCCAATAAAACATGCCATCCCAGCCAGCCGCCTCACCTTCCGCCGCCATCTCCGCCACCGTCTGGATATCCCCGCCAGGAATGATGAACCCGTACTTCATGCCCGCTCCTTCTCCTCTAGTTCCCCCTCTCCGCGCAGGGGAGGGGATCAGGGGTGGGGTCAGCCCGTACCCACGACCACCATAGCATCAGGATAGCCGCCAATTCACGACACCTTCTGTCATATTTGACGACGCGCACCATGTGGCGCATTTCTCCTGCCATTTGTTGCGGTCTTGTCGCGGTGCTATGCTTCAGAATGGCGCGGAATGTGGGCAGAGAAAAGGCGGCGATAGCGTGGGAGCGGCAGTGCTGACGTGGTGGAATGCGGATCTCGTGACGTTGGCGCTGCTCGTCGTCCTGCTCGGCGGCTACCTGCTCGCCCTTGGCCCACTGCGCGAGCGGCTGATGCCTGGCGTCGTCGTGCCGCGCGGGCGCATAGTGGCGTACCTCAGCGGCGTTGCGCTGCTGGCGCTGACCCTGCTCTCGCCGCTCGATACGCTGGGGCGCGAGTATCTGCTGACGGCGCGTGTCGCGCAGATCCTGATCATCGTGACCTTTGTCGCGCCGCTGCTGATGATTGGCCTGCCCGACGAGCTGGCGCAGCGGCTCCTCCCCGTGCGGAGCTGGCGCGAGGCGGCAGGAACGCCACTCTTTGTCGTCATCATGGTCCTTGCCTTCAACACAATCGTCCTCTTCTGGCAAATCCCACGCTATTACGACCTCGCCGCGCAAAACACCCTCTGGCATAACGTCGCCAACCTTAGCTATCTGGTGGCGGGCGTGCTGACCTGGTGGCCGCTGCTGACGCCTGCCGACCGGCGCGCGCGGATGTCCAGTCCGCTGCAGATGGCCTATCTCGCGCTGGAAAGCCTGCCGATTGATGTTTTTGGCATCGCCATCATCTTCGCGCCGGGCGTGCTCTATTCCGTCTATGCCAATGCGCCGCGCATCACCGGGCTTTCGGCGATAGTTGACCAACAGATCGCCGGGGCATTGCTGGCGCTGCCGGGCAATCTGCTCGACATCCTCTTTATGAGCATCATCTTCTTTGTCTGGATCGACCGTATCGAACAGACCCAGCGGCAACGCGAGCGGGCTGAGATCGAGCGCGAGCTGGCCGCCGAAGCGGCGAGTGGTACAGCAGACGGAAAACCAGACAATGTAGACGTAGCCCCCGTAGACGCCACGGACTGAGCGCGCGTCTTAGGGAAGAACAGGTGGCGTCGGCAGTGGAGAGACGTCGGCGGGTGATTGGTAGCGGGCGAAGGCATCGAGCAGGGCGGCGGGGTCGGTCTCGCGGAGCAGCAGATCGGTATTCGCGAGAGGGATGAAGCCCTCGACCGAGGCATGCGCGACAAACGCCAGCAGTGTGGCAAAGTAGTCGCGGACATCGAGCAGCCCAACTGGCTTCTGGTGAATGCCGATCTGCGCCCAGGTGACTGTCTCGAATAACTCATCACAGGTGCCAAAGCCGCCGGGCAGCGCGACAAAGCCGTCGGAGAGCTGGGCCATCAGCGCCTTGCGTTCATGCATGCTGCCCACCTCAAATAACTCGGTTAGCCCCCGATGCGCGACCTCGCGCACGAACAGGCCGCGTGGCAGCACGCCGATCACCTCGCCGCCCGCCGCCAGCGCCGCATCGGCGACGACGCCCATCAGCCCGCGACTCGCGCCGCCATAGACCAGCCCCAGACCCCGGCGGGCAATCTCACATCCGAGCGCCTGCGCTACCTCGGTATAGACTGGCCGCGCGCCCGACGACGAGCCAGCAAAGACACAGATTCTCCGCACGTGTGATAGTCCTTGGTTGGTTTCCTGCTCTGAAACAAAGTATCGGCAGCCTATCATGAGCCAACGGCTGCCCGCTGCCGGTGGTACTATCGGAGGCGCTTGCCGAATGGCACGTAGCTGGACGGCAGGGCCGCCTCAGGGACACCATAACTGCCACGTCAAGAAGCATGCGGCATAGCTGTTCCCAAAGACTGTAGGCTCGCTCACTCCGGCGGGGCCAGCCCGATGCGCCGCGCCAACTCATCGGCGGTGGTGTAGGGGTCGCGGTTGCGCTCAACCACCTCGGCTACCAGTCGGTCCCACTCATCGGCGCCGATGGTTGCCTCGATCTTTTCGACCAGCGCCTGATGCAGCAGCGCCAGCATCTCACTGCGCGCCTGCTGGCCGCTCCGGCTGGCGAGCATGCCCGACGTCCGCAGCATCGCGAGATGCGCGGCGAGCTTGTCGGCCAACTCAGGCACGCCATCACCGGTCATAGCGTTCGTTCTGACGATGGGGACGCGCCAGACGCGCTCCTTGCGGTGCTCGTCCAGGTGGAGCAACATGCGTAGCTCGGCGGCGGTCTGGTCGGCGCCGGGGCGGTCGGCCTTGTTGACGACGAAGATATCGGCGATCTCGAGGATGCCCGCCTTGATCGCCTGAATATCATCGCCCATGCCCGGCACCGTCACCACGACGACGCTCTGCGCCGCGCGGACGATCTCGACCTCCGCCTGGCCCGCGCCAACCGTCTCGATGATGATCGTATCGAAGCCCGCGGCGTCCAGCGCGCGCACCACATCGCGGGTGGAGGCGGCCAGCCCGCCGAGGCTGCCCCGGCTGGCCATGCTGCGGATGAAGACATTGGGGTCGCCCGCCAGCTCCTGCATGCGGATACGGTCGCCCAGGATGGCGCCGCCGGTGAACGGGCTGCTGGGGTCCACGGCGAGGATGCCGATGCGCTGCTCGTGCCTGCGCAACTCCCGCGCCAACTGCATCACCAGGGTGCTCTTGCCCGCGCCGGGTGAGCCGGTGAAGCCGACGATGTGCGCATGCCCGCCGTGCGCGTGCAGCTCCGCGAGGATGGCCCGCGCCTCAGGTGCGCCGTTTTCGATCAGCGTGACGACCCGCGCCAGCGCCCGCCGGTCGCCCGCGAGCAATCGCGTGACGATATCCGTCTGTGCCATGCTAGTGGGCCGTTTCCTCTGCCGCGTCCACATCGTCGGCGGATCGGGCGAGCGGCGCCAGGTCGTGGGTAAGCCGGTCGGCGTTGATATTCGCCCGCACAAACTCGATGACGGTGGAGAGCGAGGTGCCTGGCCCAAAGTTGCCCCGAATGCCCATCGCCTCGATAGCTGGCAGGTCCTCGTCGGGCAGAATGCCGCCCGCCATCACCAGCACATCATCGACGCCATTCTCCTTGAGCAGCTCCATCACTTTTGGAAAAATCGCCATATGCGCGCCCGAGAGAATGCTCATCAGAATGGCGTCCACATCTTCCTGGATGGCCGCCTCGACAATCATCTGCGGCGTCTGGCGTATGCCGGTATAGATGACCTCCATCCCGGCGTCGCGCAGCGCCCGCGCCAGCACCTTCGCGCCGCGATCATGCCCATCCAGCCCTGGTTTGGCAACCAGCACACGTATCTTGCGTTGTTCCGCCATATGTCTGCGACGTGACGCCCGGACGGCCCACCTCGCCTTCCCCCTTTCAGCGCCATTGCCGTGCTCATCGCTCGGTCATTGTAGGGTGCGCGCCCGTGCGCAGCTACATCGCGATTGTACACGCCGGGCAGAGGTGTCGCAAGGCTGCTGACCGGCATAGCATCCGGACGATGAATCCCAGCAGCTTCAACTGATGGTGAACATCGAGGTGACAGCCATGGAGCCTGTGGCCATCTCCTGCTTCTGGAGGGCGTAGCTGAGGACAACGCGATAGGCGCCGGCTGGCCAGGGTGTTGGATGTATCTGGCCCGCACTCGGCGCCAGGCTGATCTTCATGGTCGCGCCCGCCTTGATCTCGACCTGCACGGTCATGCGTCCCTGCGCGCATCCGCCTACCGGCTGCCAGCCAGAACCCGTCTGTCGCTGGAGCGTGAGAATCGTGCAGCTCGTTTGATGGTCGAAGGCGAAGATACTGTCCGGGCGGCCATTGATGAGGATCACAATAATGGTGGCCGAAGTCGTGTACGACGCGTGATCGGTGGTCAGCGTAATCGCACTCGTCGGTGGTACAGATGGCACGGGTGTTCCTTTCGGTGTCGCGGTGGAGGCTGTCGTCGCCGTTGGCGTAGCGCTCGTCGCACCTCCTGGCTGCTGCTCGCTGGTCGTCGTGACGCCACACGCGGCCAGCATCAGTACCAGGGCCACAGACACTATCCGTCCTGCACGCTGCGATGGTGGGAAGTGAATGACTCGCATGCCGATCTCCTTTCCTGTCGCTTCACTTCAGAGACGCTGCCATCTCGCTTCCAGTTCCTGCGACTGGCGAACGAGTGATACGTGTCTTCCCAACCAGAATACAGCATGCGGACTCAGTGCTGTTACGCTAGCCCCCACACAACGGGCAGGGCAGGTAGCCAGCCTCCCGCGCGGCAGCGGCGCTGGTGAAGATATGCGGCGGGAAAGCCCAGCGTGCCCGACTCCGGGCGCACCCCGGCGCGCAGTATTGCGACGTACCACGAATCCGCAGCGTGGGCGGGTGGCCCCCGTTGCGGGCGCGGAGCGCATCCGCCCAGGCATCGTAGGAGTCGGCGTCACGGGGGATAGCGCCCTCCATCGCCAGCAGCCGCGCTTTGAGCGGCAGTCCCGGCCCGTAGCCCGTCAGGCGTCCATCGCTGCCGACGATGCGGTGGCAGGGGACGAATGGCGCGACCGGATTCGCCCCGTTGGCAGCGCCCACCGCCCGGATCGCCGCGGGCGAGCCGATAGCCTGCGCGATCTCGGCATAGGCGCGCGTCTCGCCGAAAGGCACATGCGCCACCGCTGTCCAGGCGGCGCGATAGAACGCCGTGCCTTGTGGGTCGAGCGCGACAGTAAATTCCCGCCGCTCGCCACGAAAATACTCGTCCAGCTCGCCGAGCGCCTGACGTAGATGACGTAGCGCATCCGCATCCCCGCCCTCGTAGACCGCGATTGCGCCGAGGTCTGGCGGCGTCTCGGAGCGCGTCTCCGACCAGCGTGGAATCTCCGCCGCGCGCACGCCGAACGGCCCCGCCGCAACCACGATGCTGCCTGCCCAGGTCATCACGGCGCCTTGAGCCAGCGCGCCTATCTCGTTGCTTCTCATTACTATCCCCTGGCTCCCTCGTCCTCTCCTCTGAGCTACTTCTTCAGAATACTCGAACCTCGGTAAGGCGTACATTGTTGCAGCCGCATCTTCGTCTATGTCGCGGCGGTCGAGCGCGCCCGTGGTGTATTCTCCGCTCCGCCGTTTTCCGGGGTCAGCAAAACTACGCGCTGTGTAGTGCGTATCAGCCACTGTCTGCGCATTTTCGGCAAACCAATCGCACAGCTTGACTTTCCCTCCTCATCCTGTATACTTGCTCTCATCTGTCTGCCTGATTGTCATGAATACGCACTCATCAACCGTGAGATATGCGTATCATCCGCGATGATGCGGGAGAAGGCGGCAGTTTCGCACCCTCCACCTGCGGGAACAGGATGACCTGGCGGGCGGTGGAGTGGGAGCATCAAGGAAAGTGAGGCTGCCTCTCGACGTAATGTAGCAGGAAGTAACTTCCACGACGCTCATTCTGGCGCATCTCCACGGTACACAAACACTTGCGAGCATCGTTCCGCTCAACAGATGAAGCAATGTTTCCCCCGGACAATGGAGTTCCGGGCAACCCCTACCAGGAGTTCGCATGAAACAGATGTCGTTACGGGCCTGGGGCATCCGCTGCGTTTTCGCGGCGGCGGCCGCTCTCGCGCTCGTCGTCGGTTCTCCTCTTGCCAGCGCCCACAGCGCGAATCAGAACGCCTCGTCAGGTCGCTGGACAGTACGCGGGCATCTCGTTCCCGCCGTCAGAAATCTCAAGCCAACCGCCACTGCTGATGGCGCCCGCGCGCTGGACCTCTCGATTGGCCTCAGCCTGCGCAACCAGAGCGCCCTGGCGCAGTTGATCGCCGACCAGAACAATCCACACTCGGCGCTCTATCACCAGTACCTGACCCCATTGCAGTTCGCCGCGCAGTTCTCGCCGACCCAGGCGACCGTCAACGCGGTGACGAGCTGGCTGCATAGTCAGGGCCTCGTGGTCCACTCGGTCTCGTCCAACCGCACGCTCATCGACGCCTCCGGCTCGGTGGCGACCGTCGAGCGCGCCTTCCAGACCTCTATCTCCAACTACTCGGTGCATGGCCGCTCGGCCTACGCGCCCACCGTTGAGCCATCGGTCCCCGACGCGCTCAGCGGCATGATTGTTAACATCGGCGGCCTGGATAACGTCGGCGTCTATACCCACGCCCCCATCGTCCAGAGTCGCGCGACTGGCCCGCGCGCGGGCAGTGGCCCTGGCGGCGGCTATACCCCCAGCGAGCTGCGCACCGCCTATGACATGAATTCGCTCATCAGCAGCGCCAACGGCACAGGGCAGACCGTCGCCATCTTCGAGCTGGATGGCTACAAGACAAGCGACGTCAACGCCTACCTCAGCAACTACGGGCTTGGCTCTGCCAAGTATTCCAACGTGCTGGTGGATGGCGCCACCAACACGGCGGGCGCGGGCGCCATCGAGGTCGAGCTGGATATGGAGGTCGTCTCGGCGATTGCCCCAGGAGCCTCTCAGAAGATCTATATCGGCCCGAATAGCACCTCCGGCGTCAACGACACCTACAACCGTATCGTCACCGATAACGCCGCCAAGGTGTCGAGCTCGAGTTGGGGACTGTGCGAGGCGTCGTCTGGCACATCCGAGCTCCAGGCGCTAAATAACATCTTTGTGCAGATGGCGGCCCAGGGCCAGGCGCTCTACTCCGCGGCGGGCGACTCTGGCGCCTACGACTGCAACAACACCAGCCTCGCTGTGGATTCGCCGTCGAGCGACCCCAACGTCATCGGCGTCGGCGGTACGAACCTGCAGACGGGCAGCGGCGGCTCCTACACTAGCGAGTCGATCTGGTCGGACCCCTCCGACCACTCGCGCAGCCCTGAGGGCGCGGGCGGCGGTGGCGGCCTGAGCACCTACTTCGCCAAGCCCAGCTATCAGACTGGCCCTGGCACGACCAACTCGTACTCCAATGGCAAGCGCCAGGTGCCGGATGTCTCGGCGGACGCCGACCCCAACACCGGCTACTCGGTTTACTGCTCGGTGACGGCGTCGGGTTGCTCGTCCTCCAGCCCCTGGATCGAGGTGGGTGGTACGAGCGCGGCGGCTCCGCTCTGGGCGGGCCTCTCGGCTGACCTGAACCAGTACCTGACGGCCAACGGCAAACCGGTGCTGGGCAGCGGCAGCGCGACGCTCTATGGCCTCTTCAACACCTCCCAGACCTACACGGCCTATCACGACATCACCAGCGGCAACAACCTCTACTACCCGGCGACCAGCGGCTACGATCAGGCCTCTGGCATCGGCACGCCAGATGTCTGGAACATGGCCCGCGATCTGGTCGGCTCTGGTGGCGGCGGCACGAACGACTTCTCGATCAGCGCTAGCCCATCCAGCCTCTCGATTGCCCAGGGCAGCAACGGCACGTCAACGATCAGCACAGCGGTCACCAGCGGCTCGGCGGGGACGGTGAGCCTGAGCGCCAGCGTCTCGCCATCCGGCCCGACGGCCAGCCTCAATCCCACCTCGGTGACGGCGGGAGGAACTTCCACCCTGACCGTGACCGTCGGCGCGTCGGTTGCCACCGGCTCCTACACCGTTACGGTGACGGGGACTGAGGGCAGCGCGGTCCATAACACCAGCGTCAGTGTCACTGTCACATCCAGTGGCGGCGGCGGTACGACCACGCAGATGCTCGTCAACAACGGCTTCGAGAGCGGCCAGTCGCCGTGGTCGGAGTCGTCGTCTGGTGGCTACCAGATCGTTGACCCAACCAATCCACATACTGGCAGTTACAGCGCCTATCTGTGTGGCTATAACCGTTGCAGCGACGCCATCTGGCAATCGGTGGCCCTCCCCAGCTCCACGACCAAGGTGGTGCTGAGCTACTGGGTCTACATCGACACCGCCGAGTCTGGCAGCACCTGCTACGACTACTTCCGCGTGCGCCTGCGCACCAGCACCGGCGCCACCATCAGCACGGTCTCGACGAAGTGTAATGCCAACGCCAGCGGCTGGACGCAATATACCTTCGACGTCACCTCGACGCTGAGCAGCTACAAAGGCAAGACGATCCAGGTCTACTTCCTGGGGACCACGGATAGCTCGCTGATCTCCGACTTCTTCGTAGATGATGTGCAGCTCAACGTCACACATTAGCCGTTGAGTTGACTGGATTCCGGCTGTGGGGCAGCGCCCCACAGCGTTCGGGCTGGGCGAGACACCCTCTCGCTCAGCCTTTTTATCTGTCGCCGCATGCCCACATTCACTTGATCGCTGCATTCTGGCTCCCCTCCCCTTTAGGGGAGGGGATGGGGGAGAGGGTCGGCAGCGAGGTCATTCTGGGTGGATTGCGTATAATCGCCTGGGGAAGACCATCTACGTAGAGACAGGAAGGAGGCCGCTGTGGCGCCATTATCCGGCTGGGAAAACTTCTATGTCATCGTCGGCTCGTCCGCCGGAGCGCTGACGGGCTTGATGTTCGTCGTCATCACCCTCGTCGCGGGAAACGCGGCGCGCCGGTCCGGAGGCGGAGAGCTTGCGGCGTATGGCACGCCCAACGTCGTCCATTTTTGCGCCGTGCTCTTTCTCGCCGCGATGCTCGCCGCGCCGTGGGAGTCGCTACGTGTCGTCGGCATCCTGCTCGTGGTGGCTGGCGTTGCTGGCGCCCTCTACGCTGCAATCATCGCCCGGCGCGTGATCCGGCGCGCCCACCTTACGGATAGCTACAACCCCGTCTTCGAGGACTGGCTCTGGTTCGTCACCCTGCCGCTCGTGGCCTACGGCGCGCTCGTCGTCGCGGCGTTTCTCTTCCTGGGCGATCCAACGCCAGCGCTCTTCATCATTGCCGCCGCGATGATTCTGCTGCTCTCCATCGGCATCCACAACGCCTGGGACACCGTCACCTACATCGCGACCGAGCGCTTGCAGCCCCCAGACGACGAGAAAGAAGACAAAGACTAAGGGTCTTTCGTACGTTGCCGCGCTATTGCGATGATCAGGAAGAGCGCAAACAGTCCGGCGAGCGCCCCCCACGTCAACAGCAGATGCGAGAGGCGCCCATCATGCGCGTCCGCCCAGGATGAACCAGACGCTGCACTCGTCGCATAGTTGGCTGCCGTGGGATAGCTATCATAGTCGCCAGGGTCGTACGTGGAACTGGCGCTATGCGTCTGAACTTGAGACGTGCTGGCGACAGGTGCGCTTCCTGTTGTCCGCGCCGTTATTTGCACATAATACAGGTGGTTGAGATCAGCGGACGTGCCGAGCGCTTCGACGGCCCACCGGCTCGCGGTCAGTGACGCCACGCCTCCAATCGGCCCCGAGACCGGAAAGATGACGCCCGCCAGAAGTATCTGCGGTAAGAGGACGAGCGGAGCCGCGGCGATAGCTTTATCCGAATTACTGGCAAATGCGGAAACACAAAGGCCCAGGGCAAGCCCCGCAAGTCCGGCGAGCAGCGCGCCAACAAAGAGCTCCAGCGTCGGTCGCAGAATTAGTCCCGCGCTATCTGGCGGGCTGCCCGTTTTTGCTGTGACGATGACCAGCAAGACCGCCGTCTGTATGACGCACAAAAGGCCGAGAACAACAACTTTCGAAAGCACATAGGGCGTCACCGCCAACCCGGCGAGCCGTTCTCGCTGGTAGATGTCGCTTTCTTTGGCGATCTCACGGATTGCGTTGCTCGTGCCGAACCAGATGGCGACGATAGCCACGACGAATAAAACCTTCTGCGCGTCGAGTGGCCCATTCTCGCGCGTGAAAACGCCGCTCTGGCTCAGCGCCGCCAGGATGAATCCAATTAGCGGCGCCTGCAACAGCAGAATCGCGATGGTCAGCCGATCATGCAGCATGATCTCCAGATAGCGCTGGACAAGCAGCGCGAGCTGTCTTGGCCCGGATATTCCGCGCCCGCGTGCCGATGAGCCCCAACCGCGCTGCGATGGTGGAAGCGTACCGTCCGCGGCTTGTTCAGGATCCTGTGGAAGACGCGCGCGCACATCGCGATCATAGATCGCTGACCGCATGAAGCGCTGCCGCCACTGCTCCGCCTGAGAAGCTCCCTCCAACTGACCATAGATCTCGGCCATACTTCCAACCATAAAGAATGACATAGCCTCGGCAGGCGGACCAAAGTAGCAGAGGCGCCCACCGTGCCCCATCATCGCGATGCGATCACACGCCTGGAGATCTTCGAGGAAGTGCGACACCATAACGATCGTGTGCCCTTTGGACGCGAGCGAACGAATCGTCTGGAGTAACTCGCCGCGATGTCCGGGATCGAGCGGCGCGTTTGGCTCATCGAGAAAGAGTATCGGAGGCTCCGCCAGAAGCTCCACCGCCAGGCTGACGCGTTTTCTTTCGCCACCAGAGAGCTTTTCCACGGTCTTGTACCGGTGCGCCTTCAGATCAACCGCATCGAGCACGTCACTGATACGTCGCTGCACTTCATCATCCCGCATATCGCTCGCAAGGCGTAGCCGCGCCGCAAAATAGAGTGCTCGCTCGACCGTCAAGGCGCCATGAACGATATCGGACTGTGGCACGTAGCCAATCTGGCCGCGAAGCGCCTCATAATTCGCATAGCTGTCCACTCCGTTAAAGAGCACGTGACCATGCTGCGCGGGCTGGATGCCAGCCAGCGCCTTCAGAACCGTCGTCTTGCCCGCGCCGTTGCCGCCCGCGATGGCCACGAACTCGCCTGGCATCACCGTCAATGTCACGTGATCAAGCAGGACCGTTTTCCCGCGCGACGCGGTTCGCACTAGGTCCAGCGCATCCAGCCGAATAGCGCCGCCCCGTCCCTCCGGACTGAGCGATGTTCCATCGAAGATGAACGCAAATGGCCCAATCGCGATGTGATCCGATATCTTGAGCTGCGTCGGCTGGCGAATCCGCTTATAGTTCACATACGTTCCGTTCGTGCTGTTCAAGTCCTCGAGCACGACGGCTCCGCCCGCGGCACGACGCAGCCGCGCGTGGTGGCGCGAGACCTGGGCATTGGGTAAACAGACTGTTGAAGCAGGATCGCGACCAATCGTCGTCTCGCCGACGGACGGAGTCACGACACCAGGGGTTGTGAGCGCGCTCTGCGCCGGAGGAATGAGCCGCATGGAAACATACTGACCGCTCTCGCGTGAGCCAATCGTCACCGCGTCGCCAACGTTCAGCGTGGTGGAGCGTACAGGACGCCCCTTGACTAGGAGGCCGTTTTGCGAGTTGGTATCGGTGATCAGCCAGGCCCCATGCTGCCCTCGTCGTAGCGTCGCGTGGTGGCTGGAAATCAGTGGCGATGGCACAATCAAGGCGCAATCGGGCGCTCTGCCGACAACGTAGTCCGTATTCCGAAGCGGGGCAATGAAGCGCCCTCCTGACCACTCGACGCTCAACTGTGGCGCTGGCGGTTGCGCCTGAATCGTGCGAGCATCTCCTTTCCCTCCCCCCTCCCGCTGCTCATCCGCTATTTCCAGGCGAGCCACCACCCCGCCGATGACAAGTTGATCGCCATCACCGACCAGCGCTTTATCGGCGAGACGCCCATTCACATACAGGGTTGTGGAGCCGGGCAAGCGCTCAACATGCCACCCGTTCGCCAGCTTTTCGAGACGAACATGATGTCGCGAAACGCTGTTATCGTCCAGCGGAATCTCGTTACTCCGATCGCGGCCAATGGAGAAGCTCTGCCTGTTCAACGCGACCCGACGCGGGGGAAACGTCCCATCTATAGACATGACCAGCAAGAAATCGCCGTTTTCCAGATTCATCGTAATTCCTGTCTCTTGGTCTATTCTGGAGAAGTTCATAGCTGAGCAGCGGTTGCTCACGGAAAGCAGCCGACACACTATAGTTATAGTCTAAAGTAATCGTTATCGCTGTCAAGAGAGCCACCCATCCTGAGGGCTATCCATATCTTTACTAGCAGGTGTACACTGTTCCCAGTGACGACGTACGCTCGTTTCATTGGCTTTGCCGCCAACTTGCCTGTAGAGGGGAGCGAAAGATGCATTCTGGAGAGTACGGCGCCCTCGGCTCGAACGGAGGACATGGACTGATTGGACGAGCCGTTGGCGGCTATACCTTGGAGCGCGAGCTGGGCGCGGGTGGAGCGGGGATCGTCTTTCTGGGGCGGAAGATGGATAACGCCACGGAGCTGGCGGCCATCAAAGTGCTGATGCTGCCACCCCAGTCCTCTGCCGAGGAGCGCGCGGAGTTTCGCAACCGATTTCTGCAGGAAGCGCAATTGCTCTTCCAGCTACGCCACCCGCATATCTTGCCGATCTATGCGTTTGGCGAGGACCAGGTTACGGGCTATGCGTATATGGCGCTGCCTTATCTCGAAGGTGGGCCTTTCACCAATCGTCTAAAGCTTGGTCCCTTACCCCTCGATGTCGTCGCACGATATGCCGTCCAGGCAGCCGCGGCGCTCGACTTTGCGCATACCCGCGGAATCGTCCATCGCGACGTGAAGCCCGCGAACCTCTTACTCGACCATCGCGACCAACTCTTTCTGGCCGACTTTGGCATTGCCAGACTCTTCGATCCGGTTGGCGGTGGACTGACGACGACGGGTCGAGTGCTGGGTACCGTCGCCTATATGTCTCCTGAGCAGGCGCTCGGCCATCACGCCGGACCAGCCGCCGATATCTACAGCCTGGGAGTCGTGCTCTATCAGTGTGTGACCGGGCGCGTTCCGTTTGACGGACCGACGCAGGCCGCTGTGATGCTGCAACATATACAGCAGCCTCCGCCCTCGCCGCGTGCGCTGAGGCCTGATCTTCCACTACCCGCTGAGGCCGCGATCTTACGTGCGCTCGCCAAACGCCCAGAGGAGCGGTTTCCAAGCGCTGGGGCGCTGGTCTATGCCTTCTCAGAAGGGATTCAGGGACGTTCCCCACAGGCGCCTTATGCGCCCGTTCCCGGCATGGAGTCAACAGTTCAAGACTATCAAGCCCGCTCGACACAGATGGCGCCACAGTCTCCAAACGGTACGACACCGGGGGTAGCCAACGCCGGACGACCACGCGGCTCGTTTTCGCCAATTGGCGTTGCGGCGCTGGTGGTTGTCGTCATCGCCGCGTTGATTCTCGTGCTCGCCAACATGTCCAATCTCACATCAGCGATGTTCGGGAACAAAAGCCCAAACGCCCCGACATCCACGATAACCCCAGGTGGATCTACAACTCCCGCATCCAGGTCTCCCACGGCGCAAAATAGCGGTGCGCTCGTGGCCGCGGGAAACCTGATCTACGCGACATCCGCGCCTGGCCTGTGTGATAGCTCGGGCGGCAACTGGGAACAAAACCCATCCGCCGTGCAATCCTGCGGCAGCGGCGGTCTCATATTGGCTGGCCCGAGCTGTTCGTGTCCTTTGGGAGTGGTTGCCCTGGCCTCCATTCCAGGGCAATCCTATCCACAGGACTATGTGATACAGGTTCAGGCAACGTTAGTCGGATCTGACCCAACCGCATTCTATGGTTTCAAATTCCGCCAACAGTCATTGCAGGATACCTCGCAGGGGCGCGGCGGTTACGCCTTCGTATTCGCCAAAAATGGACAGTGGGAATTCAACCAGTATGACTCCGACGGTACCAGGCACATTCTCTCGCATAGCTCGCTACCCTTCGCGGTCAATGCGACGAATACGCTCGATCTCGTCGTGAATGGTTCAAGCTTCTCATTCTACTTCAATGGGCAGTTGGTCTCCCAGCAAGATGACTCAACCTACGGCACAGGCTATCTTTGCCTCGTCGCGGAACCGGGCGCAAAAGTGCTCTTCCAAAATCTTGCGGTATACGGTGCGCCATCCTGAGCGGGCATCGCCTCAGAATGTGCGGCCGAGCGCCTGGTCCCAGGGCTGCGGCGCGGCGACCTGGAGGATGATGTCTTCGCGGTCGCGCGCGTAGAGGTAGAGCTGCGCGAAAAACTCTTCTTCGGGCAGGGGATAGGCGGGATTGATGCAGAGCCAGCGGTACGCCCACGGCAGGCGCACGCCCGGCTCGCAGAGCGCCTCGATGCGTCGGCCAACCCGCAGGCGATAGGTTAAACCGGGCCGCAGACGCGACGGAACATCCAGATAGCCCTGGCGCTGGAGCGTCTGCCACAGCTCGCCACCAAGCGTCGCGCGCGCCACCTCACGTGCACGCTCGCGCGCCACGCGATAATCAGCGCGCGTCATGCCCGCGCCCGCGCTCCGTTTGGGCAGGTGATCCCAGTGCCGCCGCCATGGGCGCTCGATGGCATTCGTATTCGTATCGTGGCCAGTGGCAGACCCCGTGGACGCGGAGAGACCGCGACGGAGCCGCTGCCACCAGCCGCTCAGATTAGCCGCCAGCGATGGGAGCAATGATCTGATACTCCTCGACGTTGGGGTCGAACGGTGCGCGATCCAGCACGTGCTGGCCGTCCACCTTCTTCGAGACCATGCAACCATGCTGACGAGCCTCACGCAGTATGCGCTCAGCCTCCTCGATCTGCTGGCGCGCTGCCTCGGTATCGGTGGTCTCCCACTCGATCACCTGGTGACCGCGCCGATTCGCGACAAGAATGCGTCCCATCGGCTCCTCCGAATCCACGGGGATGACAGGCCGGATACAGCAAGCGCATCCACTCCACACGCACTGCCGTCCCGCAGTCAGCTTATGGCCGCCAGACACACTATGTCAAGTCGAATCATTATGGCTGCCGTCTGAATCCGCCTCTGGCTCCCCTCTCCTGTGGGAGAGGGGCTGGGGGTGAGGTCCGCCCCCTTACTGCATGCTGATGCCGCCGTCCACCGCAATCGTCTGCCCGGTGATATAGCCCGCCTCTGGCGAGCAGAGAAACGCAATTGTCGCCGCGACCTCCTCCGCCGAGCCATAGCGCTTCAGTGGCGTGATATCCATGTAGTATTTCTTGAACTCGTCCGAGACGTTCGCCGTCAGCTCCGTCGGCACATACCCCGGCGCGACCGCGTTGGCCGTGATGCTCCGGCTGGCGACCTCGCGCGCGGTGGACTTCGTGAGCGCGATCAGCCCCGCCTTCGAGGCGGCATAGTTGGCCTGCCCCACCTGTCCCATCATGCCAGAGATCGAGGTGACGTTGACGATGCGCCCCCAGCGCGCCTTCAGCATCGGCCGGAGCGCCGCCCGCGTGCAGAGGAACGCCGACACCAGGTTGGTCTGCAACACCTGCTGGAAATCGTCCAGTTTCATCTGCATGATAAGACGGTCGTTGGTCGTGCCAGCGTTGTTGACCAGAATCGTCACCGCCCCCAGACGCGCCTCAGCCTCCTGAAAGAGCCGCGCCACGTCTTCCTCCTGCGAGACATCCGCCCGCACGGCCAGCGCCTGCCCGCCCGCCGCGCTGATCGTCGCGCCCGTCTCCTGCGCACCCGCCTCATCGCTGCGATAGTTCACGATCACCTTCGCGCCCAACGCCGCCAGCCGGATCGCCGTTGCGCGGCCAATGCCCCGGCTGCTGCCCGTGACCAGCGCAATCCGTCCCTCCAGTGGCCGCGTTGCCGAGGGTGTTTGTTCCTCTGCCATATGGTCTCCCTCACCTCCAGGTCAATCAGTCCGTTCTGTCCGTTCTGTGTCTGTATGATACCCATTCAGTCCAGTTTCAGCGTGCGCAGGTACGCCTTCACACCTGGCGCCAGATCCTCACGCATTAGCGCAAACGCCAGCGAGGTCGTGAGCAGCCCTACAGGATCGCCAATATCGTACCGCGTACCCTCAAATTCATAGGCGTAGACCGGCTCGCGCTCAGCCAGCGCGCTGATCGCGTCGGTCAGCTGAATCTCTCCGCCCGCCCCAGGCGCTGTCACCTCCAGGAGATCAAAGATACGCGGCGTGAAGACATAGCGGCCAATCACCGCAAGGTCGGAGGGCGCATCCTCGGCGCGTGGCTTTTCCACCGTATCGAGCACCCGGAATGTGCGCGCGTCGAGCTGCCCCGCCGGATCGACGGTCACCACGCCGTAGCGCGAGATCATCTCGCGCGGGACGCGCATGACGGCGATAACACTGGCGCCAGTTCGTTCATGGACGTCGATCAACTGGCGCAGGCAGGGCCGCGGCTGGTGCACGATTACATCGTCACCCAGCAGCAGCCCGAACGGCTCCTCGCCAATCACGGGCCGCGCCATCAGGACGGCATGCCCCATGCCGAGCGGAGCAGCCTGGCGCACAAAGCTGAAATGGGCAAGCTCGGACGGCTGGTTGACCCTGGCGAGTTTTTCGGCGTCTCCCTTGCGTTCCAGCACCTCGCGCAGCTCAGGTTGGTCGTCAAAGTGATCTTCGACGGCGCGCTTCGTCCGGCTGGTGATGAAGGTGATGCTGCTGATACCAGAGGCCACGGCTTCCTCGGCGATATATTGTATCGTCGGCGCGTCGGCCAGGGGTAGCATCTCCTTCGGCACAGCTTTGGTCGCCGGGAGCACCCGTGTCCCCAGGCCAGCCGCCGTGATAACCGCCTTTTTGATGGGCATAGTGATGATTCCTTCCGTCCCCTCTGGACCTGCTAGATCTGCTGAACATACTGGATGCCCCAGGGTGTCTATGATCTCTATGAAGTCTATGATGTCTAGGATGTCTATGGCTGCGGCCCGTGTTCATGCCGCAATGTATCAAACCGGTAGCGAACGTCGCAAACATCGGACCCGCGTATCGCATGGCCGATGCCCTGCACACTCTACGTGCCGCGCCCCGTACTGTCAAGCATACTGCACAGGAGACGTGGCGGACACGATCTGGTCCCCCCTCTCCCTGAAGGGAGAGGGGGCCGCCAGTTTCACCGCCCGCTTCTAGCGTTCCCGCCTCAGTCGGGGACATAGTACAAAGATACGCCACGCACCGTGGCGCCTGGCAGGCAGCGTAAACGTACCCATATCCGTACGCGTAGGGACAGCCGTGAAATGTGCCGGGCAAATAGACGAGTTCTGGCACGCGATGTGCATGCATGCGTTCATGCGCTCCACCATCTGGCGCGCGGGCGCCGCGAAGCGGTGAGCATGGAAAAACGCATGCAATGACTGAGGATACTTGAAGATAGCTTGATGGTGTGTGAGTAGGGTGGCGTCCGCGCCAGGTTGGATGTCGGGCGCCAGGTTGGATGTGGGGGACAGGAAAGGATGATGAGGATGCCACAGCGGAAAGACGCGAAGCGGACGAGCGCCGACACGACCAGCAACTGGATTCGTATTGGCGTACTCTCGGCGATGGTAACGGCGCCGCTGATTGCGCGCTGGAATGAAATGCAGGCCAGCTATCGAGCACAGACCCTCCGCGAGCTCGCCACTGCTCGACTGAGCGACGCACGTGTCGCACGCGACCAGGCCATAGAGCGCCTCGCCCCGATCCGCGAGGCGGCGAACGCCCGGATCGGGGATGCCCGTGTGCTGGCCAATGCGCGGCTCGACGACGCGATCAACCGGCTGGCGCAGGTGCGCACTCCTGACGCGTTGCAGAATGTGCCGCCATTCTCGCTGGCGCGCAAACGCCTGCTGGAATTGGAGAAGCAGCGGCAGCAACAGCGGCGCCGGACGACGATCTTATGGCTAGCGGGCGTCGGAGTCGGCCTGGTAGCCGCCGGTGTCGGCGCGTATTTCATCGCGCGCCGCCGCATGACGACAGCTCTCGAAGCCGAGGAGCCGATGGTGGAGCTACCAGCCGAGCGCAATCTGGCCGAGGCGACCGTCGGCAAGGGATCTTCCAAGCGCAACTCCTACGCATCGACGGCGGAGCGCGCCGACGGCGTTCCCGTGCAGACCTACGCGGGCTCAGGGACGAGCTCGGCGTCGGATGGCATGCCGCGCTACGTGGGCAACATCCACACTATGACCTTCCAGGGCGCGGACGATTCCGCTCCCCTGCCCGCCGAGGAAAACCGGATCTACTTCGCGACCGAGGCCGAGGCGCGCCAGGCGGGCTTCCGCGATGCCCACGAGCCGGAGGCGTCATCGGGGTCAGGCAATAGTTAGAACGGCTATGTACTCTCTGGCTCCCCCTCTCCTGTGGGAGAGGGGGTCAGGGGGTGAGGTCCGGGGCTAGCGGGTGGCAGGCATCAAGGAATGCTGCGGCCACCCGCTTTTTCGTGTGCGCGAATGTTCACGCGCTCTGAACGAAAGAGACCCTTAGCGTCTTGACAGGCAGGCGCTTACAGGCTACACTTGCGAATAGAACATATGTACCTGACAAAGCAGGCTGGTTTCGTTCTGGGGGAGGAGCAGATGGCCCGTGTCATTCCGGTAACGCCCACCTATGCCAGTGAAGACCTGGGGCGCATCTTGGCGCTGGAGCAGCAGCAAGTCGAGGAGACCGTAGAGGATCTCACCGAAGAGCAATTTGCCTGGCGTCCCAACGACAAGGCCAAATCGGCGCTTGATATCGTCTGGCATCTGGCTGTTAACAGCGTCCCTGAGAGGCCAGCCAACAAAGACGAGGCGCTTGCTGCCTTTCGCAAGGCGCATGAGGAGCTGCAGCAGGATATCGCAACACCTGGCAAGCTGGACGAGCCGCTGACCTGGTGGACAGGCGATACCATGACCTATCGCGCCGCCATCTGGTCGGCGATCCGCCATCGCTGCTATCACCTTGGCGAGCTGGTCTATCTGCGCCAGGTGATGGGCCTGGATGAGCCGCTCTACTATCACGAGGCAGGCTGGGAGCCTGGCAGAGAGGCCCGCAAACAGTCTTGACCGGATAGCGCCAACACCTGTTATACTGCGCTCGCATGGTGATGTAACCCCATCGTCGTATGATGAACGGTGTCCAGGGGAATCATCCTGGCCGATGGGTATAGATCCGATGAAAGCGAGCGCGCAGCGTGCGACAACATCTCCTCGTGTGGCAGAATGGCGAGCTGCAACCCGGTCTCTCGCCCAGCAATCTGAGCCAGGAGCTTAACGTCGAAGGCTCGCTGACCTGGCTCGATATCGAGGGCGACCCAACCGGGGCCCAAAAAGTGCTCTCACACACCTTCGGCCTCTCGCGGCTGACGGTGCGTACCATCGGCGAAGAGCACGAGCGGGCCAAGTTCGTCGAGGGCCACAATTACTTCTACCTCGTCATGCATGGCATCGGCTTCGACCAGCAGACCGAGGACGCCGCCACGCCGAAGCTGGATATCATCTTCAGCAAGCACTATCTGGTGACGCTGCACCGCGAGCCGCTAGACTGGATGGACAAGCTGCGCGAGTCGGTGCGCGCCGATACAAGCGATGAAAGCCCGGGCAAGCGCGGCTGCGCCTATCTGCTCTACGCCGTCCTCTCCGGGCTGGTTGACAGCTATTTCCCCATCCTCGACGACCTCGACGACGTGATCGACCAGCTCGAAGACCTGACCGTCAGCACGACCTCCAATCAGGTCCAGGCGCGCATCTTCCATATCAAGCGCGAGGTAGCGCACATGCGCCGGGTCATCAGCCCCAGCGTTGAGGTGACGAACGCGCTGATAACCCGCACCCGCGAATACATTCCCGCCGACACCGAGGCCTATTTCAGCGATGTGCATGACCACCTGATTCGCGCCTTCGAAGTGCTCGACTCCTACCGCGACCTGATGAGTGGCCTGCTCGATGTCTATCTGACGACCGTCTCTAACCGGCTCAACGTCGTCATGAAGCAGCTCACCATCATCGCGACGATCTTCCTGCCGATTACCTTCGTGACCGGGGTCTTTGGCCAGAACTTTGGCCATATGCCCCAGGTGGAGCATGATAATGGTCTCAATTTCTGGCTTGTGCTGCTCCTGATGGCGATTATTACTGTCGGCCAACTGTTGTACTTCAAACGGCGAGGATGGATCTAGTGGCGAAAACGTTCGATGTTGTGCGAATCCACGGAACCAATGCTGCGCAGGCGCGCGGCGTTGTCGTGGTCATTGATGTGCTCCGCGCCTTCACCGTCTCGGCCTATGCGCTGGCGGGCGGCGCGCGCGAATTGCTGTTGGTGCGCGGCGTCGAGGAGGCGCTCACCCTGCGAGACGAGGCGCATCCCGATGCGCTGCTGGCGGGCGAGGTAGGGGGACGTCTGATTCCCGGCTTCGATCTCAATAATTCCCCGGCGCGCATGCAGTCCGCCGATGTGCGCGACCGCCTCATTATCCAGCGGACCGGCGCGGGCACCCAGGGCGCCGTCAACGCCCGCCACGCCTCACGGCTGCTGGTGGCCTCGCTGGTCAACGCGCGCGCCACGGCTGCCTACGCCGCACATCTGGCTGAGACGGTCGGAGCGGACCAGATTACTCTGATGCCAACGGCCGGACCTTTCGAGGATGGCGGCAGGCAGACCATCGAGGACGAGGCCTGCGCCGACTATCTGGAGACGTTGCTCGCCCGACGAGACGACGCCGACGCCGTTCTGGCCCGGAGCATCGAGCAAATCAGCGCCGTCGAGTGTAGCGGCGTCTTCCTTCAGGGCATGGAGGACTTTCCCGCGGGCGATGTGACCGCCGCGCTCGCTGCCAACCGCTTCGACTTCGCGATGGAGGGCGAGCGCCACACCCTCGGCGAGATCGCGTATATCAAGGTGCGGCGCGTCGATGTAAATCCCGATTGAATCCATGCGTATGGGCCGTTCAGCAATTGGCTCTCTGGTTCCCCCTCCCTTTTAGGGGAGGGGGTTAGGGGGAGAGGGCGGGAGGCGATCCAGTCACATGGCCGATGATATGCCGGGCGCGCATCGCGATGAAGAGAGTCTGGGCGAGCTAGAGGTTACCAACCTCCGGCCCCGCAGTGTGTCTGGTGTACCTGATGGCAGCATCGTCACCAGCCGCTTCCGCCTCAGCGCGCGGGCGTGGCAGCGGCTCGCCATCGGCCTCAGCCTCGTGGCGCTCGTCGCCATCCTGCTCGGCAGCCAGCCAGTCATCCGTGACCCACTCCAGCAGATGGTCGACGCGGCGCTATTTCCTACCCCACTGCCGACGGCGACGCCACTACCAACCGCGACGCCGCTGGTGCGCGCCCTCGCCACGCCTGTTGCGCCCTTCACGATGGCAACACCTTTGCCTGGTGTCACAGGCGTGCCTGCCCTCGATTCTGCCCCTGCAAGTTGCGGCGGCGCCACACCCACACAGCTAGGCGATGGCCCTCCCTGGGGATCAGAGTCCATTGGCCGCGACCCCGTGTTGTTGAGTGGCTTCAACGAGTCGTACCCAACCCTGTTGCTTGGCCCTATGGCGGTGGCCAACGCCTACGACTGGCGGGTGCCCTACACACAATATGGTTGGCCCGCACCCATCGGCCTGATCTTACAATCAGACTTCATCGGCCCAGCAGTAACCCTGTCTGGATATGATCTCCGCACCGGGCATCCGCTGTGGTTCGGCTTCGTCGTGGCAGGGAACTGGGGCGCGCCTGAGAAAATCTTGCCCGCATACGTGCTCGACCTGACCAATCCGCCCGTCCCTGCTGGCGGAGCGACTGATAGGGAGCGCTTCTGGTACGGCTATATTTTCCTGCCGGGGGCGGGCTGCTATTCGATTACCGCCTCCTGGCCCGGTGGCGGCTGGCAGGCAACGGTCAGCGCCGGACGGTGATGATAACGAAGAAGGCTAGTAACCTGCCGCCTGCCCATCGGCGCGTGGCTCGCTGCCCGCGATATAGCCGCCGGACTCGTCGGAGAGGCGCCAGATGATCTGGCCGCGCCCCGCCCAGCTGACATCCTCGTCTATCTCCACCGCATGGCCGCGCGCCGCCAACTCGCTGGCGAGCGATGCCGCGCCTGGCTCCAGCTTGATGGAGCGCTCCTGCCCCCACCACCAACGCGGCGCGCCAAGGCTGCTCTGCGGGTCCATCGCGTAGTCGAGGGTATTGACCATCATCTGCACATGACCCTGCGGCTGCATATGCCCACCCATCACGCCGAAAGGCCCAATCGCCCGGCCTGTGTGTGTCAGGAAGCCGGGGATGAGCGTATGGAACGGGCGCTTGCCCGGCGCGAGGCGATTGGCGTGGCCCTCGGCGAGCGAGAAGCCGTGGCCGCGATTTTGCAGCGGGAAGCCTGTCCCCGGCACGACGATGTGCGCGCCGAAGGCGTGGAACGTGGATTGGATGTAGCTTACCATCATCCCGTCGGCGTCGGCGGCGCAGAGATAGGTCGTA
The DNA here is from genome assembly GCA_036557205.1 of Ktedonobacterales bacterium. Classification (GTDB taxonomy): domain Bacteria; phylum Chloroflexota; class Ktedonobacteria; order Ktedonobacterales; family JADMIN01; genus DAHUXT01. The sequence continues at coordinate 52,177 of DATBIB010000053.1, forward strand.
TCGCTGCCCAGCGGGTCTCCGGCCTCGGCCAGCAGCGCCCGCTCGCCGATCAGCGCGCGCCGTTTCGCGGCGTATGCCTTGGAGAGCAGCTCCTCGACGGGAACATGCTCATGTTGTGGGTCGGCGACGAAGTGGTGTACGTCGGCAAAGGCCAGCTTCATCGCTTCAAGTTGCACATGAAAGCTTTCGACGGAGTCGCGGGGGAACTGGCTCAGCTCGTAGCCTTCGAGGATATTGAGCGCCAGCAGCGCGGCCAGCCCCTGGGTGCTGGGCGGCATTTCCCAGACATCGTAGCCGCGATAGCTCGTCGTGATCGGCTCAACCCAGTCGCTGGTATGCCGCGCCAGATCGTCCGCCGCCAGGAATCCGCCCGTGCGCGCGGCGAAAGCCACGATGCGCTCGGCAATCTCGCCGCGATAGAAGGCGTCGGCATTGGTCTCGGCGATCAGCCGCAGTGTCCGTGCGATCTCCGGGTTGCGCCAGACCTCGCCGACATGCGGGGCGCGTCCCTCCGGCGCGAAGACGGCGGGCAGCCCGGCGAACTCGTCGCCGCTCAGGCTGGTGTGAATCTGCTCTAGCGAGCGCCGCCAGCCGCGCTGCGAGATCGGCGGGACGGGGTAGCCACGCTCGGCGTACTCGATGGCGGCGGTGAAGAGCGTCGCGAAGGGCAGTTTGCCGAAGCGCTGATGCAGATCGCGCCAGGCGGCGGGCGCTCCCGGCACCGTGACGGCTGCCCAGTGATGGAGCGGCATCGCGTCGTGGCCCTGGCGCCGCAGAGACTCCGCAGTGAGCGCGGCGGGCGCCCGGCCAGTCCCATTCAGGCCGTGGAGCCGCGCGCCATCCCAGACGAGCGCCAGGGTATCGCCGCCGATGCTATTGGAGGCCGGTTCGACGACAGTCAGCGCGATGCCCGCCGCCAGCGCGGCATCGACCGCATTGCCGCCTTGCCTGAGGATTGCCAGGCCAGCCTGCGAGGCCAGCGGCTGGCTGGTGGCGACCACGCCATGCGGCGCGAAGACGGGCTGGCGTCTGCCAGGATGTGCGAGCGCGTCGAGGTTAAGCCTCATGTTCAATGATAGCCGCCCTTCTCGCGGAGTTGGTCAGCAAACATAGATGCAGGTGGTTAAAACCGCGCCTGAACGGCCTCGCTCTGCCACGAAACCCGCGCCGCAGGATGCACGTAATTGGCCCAGTGAGGACTCTGTTGGCGCGTCCTCTGCAGCCCGCGCAGGCGGGCTTTGCGGCGGAGTCCATAGGCGCGGTTTTAACCGCCTGCCGTCTTCTCGCCCTTCCTAACCGGGGCGCTACTCGAACTGGAGCGCGTCCTTGATCTTATCGGAGACGCGCTCGAAGAGATTGTGCGCGCCCTTCTCATTCTGCTGACGCTCGATCTCGGCGAACTCTTTCAGCAGCTCTTTCTGCCGCGAGGTGAGGTTCTGGGGGATGACCACCTTGACCGTCACCAGCTCGTCGCCGCGCGAGTTGCTGTGCACCAGCGGCACGCCCTTGCCCTTCAGGCGGAAGGTGCGCCCGCTCTGCGTCCCCGCGGACATCTTCACGGTCTCTTTGCCGTCGAGCGTCGGCACCTCAAGCTCCGCGCCCATCGCCGCATCAGAGAAGCTCACCGGCAGCTCGAAGAGGATGTCGCTGCCCTGCCGCTTGAAGAATTCGTGCGGCTTGACATTGAGCGTGATGAGCAGGTTGCCCGGCGTGCCGCCACGCGCGGGCGCCTCGCCCTCTCCCGTCACCCTGACGGTCATGCCGTCGTCCACGCCGGCGGGAATGTTGACCGGCACCCGGCGCACATTGCGCACGCGCCCCTGGCCGTGGCAGCGCTCGCAGGGCGTGGTGATGATGCGTCCCTCACCCCGGCAGCGGTCGCAGACCATCACGTTGACGAACTGGCCGAAGATCGACTGCTGCACGCGACGAATCTCACCGGTCCCCTGGCAGTTCGGGCAGCGCGTCGTATTGGTGCCCGGCTGCGCGCCGTTGCCGCGACAGTTGGAGCAGGTCTCCCAGCGCGGGATATCGATCTCTTTCTGGCAGCCATGGACGGCTTCGTCGAACGAAATCGTCAGCTCATATTTCAGGTCAGCGCCACGCTGCGGCGCGCCACGGCGCGTGCCCGCGGAGGCATTGGCGAAGAGTTGCTCGAACAGGTCATTGAAGCTGCCAAAGCCGAAGCCCTCGAACGGATTGCCGCCCGCGCCAGCCCCCGCGCCGGAGACACCCGCATGGCCGAAGCGATCATACGCCTGGCGCTTCTGCGCGTCGCCCAGCACCTCGTACGCCTCGTTGATCTCTTTGAAGCGTTCTTCAGCGCCCTTTTCCTTATTGACATCAGGATGATATTTGCGCGCCAGCCCGCGAAATGCCTTCTTGATCTCGTCTTCGGAGGCATTCTTGCTGACGCCAAGTAGCTCGTAATAATCGCGTTTGGCAGCCATCGGCTTCCTCTTCACCGTATACGACGCAGAGCGCGTCGCCTGGTCGGCGCCCACAAAGCACACCTACTATAACACAGCATATCGCACTGTATGATACCCAATCGGCCAGAAAGTCCCCGGTATCTCGTCGAGAAAACGCATGATAATGTCGTCCTGGCGCACATGCGCGGGATAAACCGTCAGTGCGCCAGAATATGGAGTCACCGGCCACGCCGCGACCAGAACAGATAAACCTGCCTGGCCGCAAGCGCGACCGGCGCGAGCCGACTACTGCGGCTCTTCCTTGAACTGGGCGTCTACAGTGTCGTCATCAGATGGGCCGCTGCCATCGGTGGGCTGACCCTCACTGCCCGTGCTGCCACCGCTGCCCGCCGAGTAGATCTGCTCGCTGACCTTATACATCGCCTGCTGAAGCGCATCCTTGGCGGAGCGCATGCGTTCGATGTCGTCGGTACCCAGGGCCGCGCGCACGTCCGCGATCTTCGTGTCGACATCCGACTTGAGATCGGCGGGGATGCGGTCGCCCAGGTCGCGCAGCGTCTTCTCAGCCGTATAGGCGGCGTTGTCGGCCTCGTTGCGCACCTCCACCTCCTCACGGCGGCGGCGGTCGTCCTCGGCATGCGACTCGGCGTCACGCACCATGCGCTCCACTTCGTCCTTGGAGAGACCGCTCGACGCCTGGATGGTGATGCGCTGCTCGCGTCCGGTGCCCTTGTCGTGCGCGCGGACGTTCACAATGCCGTTGGCGTCGATATCGAACTGCACCTCGATCTGCGGCACGCCACGCGGGGCGGGCGGGATGCCATCGAGGATGAAGCGGCCCAGCGACCGGTTATCCTTCGCCAGCTCGCGCTCGCCCTGCAGCACGTTGATCTCCACGCTCGTCTGCCCATCGCTGGCGGTCGAGAAGACCTGGCTCTTCTGCGTTGGAATCGTCGTGTTGCGCTCGATCAGCTTGGTGGAAACCCCACCGAGCGTCTCGATGCCGAGCGAGAGCGGCGTCACGTCCAGCAAGAGCACGTCGCGCACATCGCCAGTCAGCACGCCCGCCTGGATGGCGGCGCCGATGGCCACCACCTCATCCGGGTTGACGCCCTTGTTCGGCTCTTTGTTGAAGATATTCTTGACGGTCGTCACGACGGCGGGCATGCGCGTCATGCCGCCCACCAGCACGATCTCGTCGATCTGCGACGACGAGACCTTGGCGTCGGACATCGCCTGCTCGCAGGGCTTGCGCGATTTGTCGATGAGGTCGTCCACCAACTGCTCCAGCTTGGCGCGTGTCAGCGTCATGGTCAGGTGCTTCGGGCCAGACTGGTCCGCCGTGATGAACGGCAGATTGATCTCCGTCTGCATCGAGGAGGAAAGCTCTTTCTTCGCCTTCTCCGCCGCCTCCTTCAACCGCTGCAGCGCCATCTTGTCCTGGCGCAGGTCAATGCCCTGCTCGCGGCGGAACTCGTCGGCCAGCCAGTTGATGATGCGCTGGTCGAAGTCGTCGCCGCCCAGGTGGGTGTCGCCGTTGGTCGCCTTCACCTCGAAGACGCCCTCGCCCAGCTCCAGCACCGAGATATCGAACGTGCCGCCGCCCAGGTCATAGACGGCGATGCGCTCATCCTTCTTCTTGTCGAGGCCATACGCCAGCGAGGCGGCGGTTGGCTCGTTGATGATGCGCAGCACCTCCAGGCCGGCGATCTTGCCCGCGTCCTTGGTCGCCTGGCGCTGGGCGTCGTTGAAGTAGGCCGGGACCGTGATGACGGCCTGGCTGACCTTCTCGCCCAGATAGGCTTCCGCGTCGGTGCGCAGCTTCTGCAGGATCATCGCGCTGATCTCTGGCGGGCTATACTGCTTGCCCTGCGCCTCCACCCAGGCGTCGCCATTGCTGGCGCGCACCACCTTGTAGGGGACGAGGCGGCGGTCACGGTCCACCTCGGGGTCGTCATACTTGCGGCCCATGAAGCGCTTGATCGAGAAGACGGTGTTCTCTGAGTTGGTGATGGCCTGGCGCTTGGCCACCTCACCCACCAGCCGCTCGCCATTTTTGGTGAAGGCGACGACGGATGGCGTGGTGCGGCTGCCCTCGGCGTTGGGGATGACGACAGGCTCGCCGCCCTCCATCACCGCGACGCAGCTATTGGTCGTTCCCAGGTCTATGCCAATCACTTTTGCCACGATTGGTACTCCTTAACATGAACATTCGAAACGGTTCGCGATTTTGGTCTTTTCCACTCTGCACATGGATGTCTACGTTGGGCATTACGTCTGTGTAGCATGTGTCGCAACTCACACAGCTACTCACAGTCACTCACGGCGCAGGCCCGGATGGCTGCGTCTCGTCAGGCGCTTCGGGCGTGGCTGGCGCTGCCGATTCGCCCTCCGTCTGCCCTGACGCCGCCGATGCAGCCGCCTCGGATGCTTTTGGCGTCCGCGCCACCTGCACCAGCGCGGGCCGTATCAGCAGGCTGGATGTCTGGTAGCCCTTCTGGAGCACGACGGCGATATGCCCGTCGGGTTGCTGGTCGGTCTCCACCTCACCCACCGCCTGATGGCGCGTCGGATCGAGCGCCTGTCCCGGCTCGGCGGCTACCTCCGTAATTCCCTGCGCCTCCAGCGCGCGCCGCAACTGGTAGTCTACCAGCGCCACCCCTTCGATCCAGGTATAGCCACGGAGCGAGTCGGGCAGCGTGGCGAAGGCGCGCTCGAAGCTATCCAGCGCATGCAGCACCGGCGCGAGCGCCTGCGCGGCAAACAACTGGTCGCGCTGCTCCTGCTCCTGCTGGGCGCGGCGCTTGAAGTTGGTGAAGTCGGCCACGGCGCGCTGCCACTTCTGCATGTAATCCGTGGCGGCGTCGCGCTCGGTGGCAAGCTGGCGCTCCAGCTCTGCGATGCGCTCGTTGGCGCTGGCGTCACCCGCGCTCCCCGCTGGGGCTGCGCTGTCGTCTGCTGCGGCGGGCCGCGTCGTTACGTCCGCCTGCGTGATGGGTGGCGCGTCGGCCTGGATGTCTTTGTCTTCGGACGGTTCCGGCTGGATATCGGCTCCGGTTGTGGTGTGCTCGTCCTGGCTCATGATCCCTCACCCTGGAAAACATCTGAATAAGGTATCGTCGGATCGTCTGGTTCATCCTGTCCCGCAGGCTCCGACACATCCTGTGGGTTATACGTTTCGGCGAGCAGGTCGTTGAGCAGCTGCGTCAGATAACGCACTACTGCGACCGCCCGGCCGTACTGCATGCGCGTTGGCCCGACGATGCCGAGCAGCCCGCCCATACCGCCCCGTTCGCCATAGCGGGCGACGACGACGCTCATATCTTTGAGCGCATCGGCCTCGTTCTCGCCCCCGATGATGATCTGCACGCCGTCGCCCTGCATCACCTGGGGCGCGAGCGCGGGCATCAAGCGGTTCTGTTCCAGCGCCTCAACCACCTTGCGCACCTGGTCGGCGTCGGCGTGGGTGAATTCCTCGCGCTGGAGCAGCTGGCCAATGCCCTCGTGATAGAAGGCGTCGGGCGTCAGGATGTCCAACTGGGCGAGCATCCGCGCCAGTGAAGCCATCACCAGTGCCTCGTCCGGGGGCAGATCGCCGCCCTCGCTGAAGGCAAGGGTATCCATCGTACGCGCGTCGGCGCCGCGAAAGCGGTCGTTGAGACGGCTGGCGAGTCGGCTCAGATCCTCCTGGCTGGCGGGATTATCGAGGATGATGCGCTCCTGGCGCACGGTGCCATCCTCCAGTACCAGCACAATCAGGGCGACGCTCTCATAGAGAGCGAGCAGCTCGAAGTGCTTCAGCCGGGCCTCGGCGTCGCGCGGCGGCGTGATGACGGCGGCGGCCTGGAGCACCTGCGCCAGAATCGAGGCGGTGAGCCGCACCCACTCGTCCAGCCGATGCTGCACCTGATAGAACTGGTGGCGGATCAGTCGCTGCTCGTCGAGCGTTAGCTGCGACTCGCCCATCAGCCGCTCGACGAAGTAGCGGTAGCCCAGGTCGGTCGGGATGCGCCCGGCGGAGATATGCGGCTGCGAGATCAGGCCATCTTCTTCGAGGGCCGCCAGCTCGTTGCGGATCGTCGCGGAGGCGTAGCCCGGACCAAAGACGGCGGCGAGCTGGTCGGAGATAAACTTGGAGGGCACCGGCTCGCCGGTACGCACATACTGCTCGACCAGGGCGCGGAGAACAACCTCCTTGCGCGCGCTGAGTCTGCCCTCTCGTGCCATATTACCGTACTCCGTATCAGCCATCCGCCTGCCTGAGCACTCGTCCAGAGTGACCGTTAGCACTCGCGGTTATCGAGTGCTAACACGGGAAACGGTATCATCTGCTGGCAGTCATGTCAAGGGAGTGCTATAGCAATATAGCAGCACAATTTGAGAGGAGGATGAGAGGGACTGGCGGCTGAAGCCGCGTCAAATAGGAGAATGCCAGGAACGTTAGCCCCAGCCATCAGGATAAGGCGCAGGTCATGCGCCCGGCACAAAGACATCGCCGATGCCCTGACAGCCGAGCACGTGCAAGCCCTTGGCATCCAATTGTACGCTGCCGCAATAGCCAAGCTGAGGGATGCCACTCAACAGCGGGCGGCTACGTTCAGTCCAGATCGCGCCAACTACACACGTGAAGCCGTAAGGCTCGATCACGAAACGATAGCTGGCGCCGAAGTCGACCTTGGTGATGGAGGCATTCAGCGTGGCAGCAGTGCAATGTTGATAGGCGTGAAAAAAGCATGCCTCGGCCTGAGTTGCGCCAGACGACGCGATCCCCGCGACGCTCGTCCCGACCGAACCACATTCGTGACCAAGAGCCTGCCAGACCACTGTCGGCCAGGACGGCAGGTTGCAGCAAGTGCAGAGAAACACCAAGATCACGCCAAGAGCCACCAGCTGGACGGTGTGCTGGCGCACCCACTCACCAGGAGATCGGCGAACGCGTCGTGCGCGGGCAGATTCTCCCTCCATGAGCTCCTTCCTCACTGCTGATTGTCGCCACCTCTGTTTCACAAAGATACGTTGCTCGCTGGCTCAACCTCTCAGTGGGATAGACGAGCAGGCGCGGCGGACCATATCGGAGTTATGGAACGTCTGGAGGGCAGGCATCCGCGGACAGCATGAGGCACAGCCAGGGCAATCGCCAGCGCGCCACTCGCTCGGATCACCGCCAGGGTTGCCCGAAACGCAATCCATCATCCGGGGTTGATGTATGTAGAGACGTATCACAGGGATGCAACCTTGCGCGGCGGCTGGCGTCATATAGATGCGACTAGATGCGACCGACTGCAAGAGGTTCGAGCGCTCTTCCGACGCGAAAGGGCGGTCAATGATGATGGACTCTGGAGCGCTGCAAAATCAGGATGCGGATACGGCAAGTCAGCGCGAGACGCCGCCGCGGCTGATGGTTGGCTCGTGGGCGGGCGAAGTCGCCGTCGTGGAGGCGCGCACCGGGCGGGTCTGCTGGCTGCGCCGCTCCAGACATCAGCTTGGCACGTTCGCACTGGATAGCGAAACGGCATTCGTCGCGGTGGGCTACTCCCTGGATATGTTCCATCAGCTCCCGCGTACACCGCAGGGCGCGGAATGGGATCGGATGGCTGCGCAACTCGATGCTCCCGCTCATCTGGAGGCGCGTCGGGCGAGCGATGGCGCGCTTCTATGGGCCTACGCTGATTGGAATATTGGCGGAAGTCTGCACACTGTGGCAAATAACGGCGTCGTGATAGCTGCGGGCGTCGGTCAGTTTGGAGCCGCAGACTCCCATATTCATGCGCTCGACGCCGTTACAGGCGCGCAACTCTGGACGGTCGAGGGGAGTTCAGCGAGTGGTGGCATTGATCGTCTCATTACAGCGTGCGGCGGTCGCGTCTACATCCATCTGGCAGGCCAGTACGAAACAATATCCGCACTGGATATACGCACTGGCACGCCGTTATGGCAGCGTCAGTGGCATTCGCTTGGGCCATTCTCGCCCAACGGCGCATTGTATGCGGAGGAACATCTTGCCTACGACGAAGGTACAGGCTGGAGCGGCAGCCTACAGCTCATTTCTGTCACGAATGGCGCCGAGTCAGCCAGCGTTCCGCTCTCGGGTGCCGTACGCGCGCTGACCAACGACGGTGTCTGCTATGTGACAGCTGTCGATGACCTTCGTGATACGTGGATGGCGGCGCTGGATGCGCGAACTGGCGCGGAACTATGGCGCACACCCGGCATAGTGGCCGATTATGTTGCCCTGGATGGCGCTATCCTCTGCTATTCGCGCATGATGATGAACGACCGTATTGTGGAGATCGCAGCTCTCGACGCGGTGACTGGCAGGCGACTATGGCAGTGGCGTACACCTGGCTCCCTGGGCGAGTTGCTCCGCCTATGGGGTATGCGCCACATGCCGCTGATGGCTTGGGAGTCGACGAAAAAGTCGGCAGCGGCAGTGGCCTCGATTGTCACGCTGCGGCACCCCATCGGCGAGGCTGTACGTCGTCGTAAAAGAGGCAGGCGACGCCCCTCTGCGCGGTGGATAGCGCTACGGCACGAGTTTCACCATGGCCAGTGGCGGCATCCATGGCAACTACATAGTGCGGGCAATGCCAACTGGCTGGTGGCGCGCTGGGGGATCGTATTCCTGGGCACGTGGCTTGGCCTCTTCGCGCTCGACGCCGCCAGCGGGCAGCTGCTCTGGCATGCCCTGCCGACCATCGACCTGTCGTTTGTGGACCCAGCCCTTGCGCCGTAGGTCGTACTCGCCCGCATGCGTATCGTTGGCCCCCTCAATGTTCCAACTTTCGCCCATGTTCGTGGTTGCCTGCCCATGCTGTGTAAGCAAGGAATACCGGTGATGGACACGTTGCCCACCAACTTCGCTGACTCACTGCTTCACCCTGTCTTGCAGTGAGCAGTTACATTTCCAGAGAAATGTCGTTGTATCTACTGTAATACAAGTATATCGGCCAAACCGGGCGGCCTGTGCCTTCGCTGCTCAGGGACATAATCTCAACGCCACCTTTGGCAAGACCACTCAGTTTGGCTGAAATTTTCGATGCCCGTGTCGCAATGCGAGTGGAGGGTGTAGTCAGTGAACGTGAAAAGACAATGGCTTGCTGTTGGCGTAGCCGCGCTATCGCTCATCTTGACAAGTTGTGCTAGTCAGACCACGCAGAGCGTCGGCCAAAGCGCAGAGCCAACCGCCACGACATATTCAACGCCAGCGGATACACCGACGCCAATGGATACACCAACGCCTCAGCCCACCGCCACGCCCGCTCCGCCAGGAAAATTGCCCAGCGGAACATCGGTTGTATTTACGGATTTTCAGGGGTTCCGCTTTTCTGTTCAGGAGCAGACAGGTTTCTTCTCGCCAACTGCTGTAGATAGTTCGGGGAAAACCTACACGGCGCCTCCTGGCTCTAACATACTTGTTTTGCATTTCGTTGTGAGGAACCTGCTCACCGATCGTCCAGGGATATTTCAAGCGGCCGACTTTGACGCGATTGGCATCTTTGGGTCTTGTGCCGGTCTCTCCTTCCCCACGCGATCCCCTAATGGACAGTGTATGCAAAACCAGAACTGGGTTGGATGGTATGGCACTGTGCCAGATGGTAACTACTTTAACATTCCGGTTGGCGGAAGCGCCACGTTTGATTACACTACGCAATACGGTGCGTCAGCCGATATTACCGCCATGACTATGTGGATCAATACCTGCAAAGGTGATGGCGATATCTTTCATTGCTCGTTGATCGATGGCTCCATACCGCTCGCCGGTGGCGTGCTCCTCTCGGCGCCGACAAATAGTTGAGTCAGCGATGGGCAGCCGCTATGGCATGCGCTGCTCTCGCGCCGTAGTCTCATAGCCACAGTCGCACGCTTGCATTGACGCGCGCCCTGCGCTCATGGTACCATCGCCAGGATACCGTCATGCGCGGTAGGATACGATGTGACATAGCGTGGCGAAGTAATAGCGAATGTCACGACGGCGAATATGTCCGGAGAGCGCGGCGCGTGATTAGCAAGTGACCAGGAGCGAGGCGTGAGCAGAATGGTGGCGGAATCGAGACTCGGATGGATACGGAGCATAGGGAGCATGCGGCGCGCGCGATTGCTGCCCCTGCTCGGCCTCATGGCGATGGCGGTGATGTTGCTGGCGGGCTGCGGCGCGAACGCCGCCTCAGATCCGTTGCTGGCGGCGAAGGTGAACGGACATCCGGTGACGCTGGCGCAGTATCAGCAGATGCTCGCCCTCTACCGCTCCACCAACGCCCGCAATAGCTTCTTCACCGACTGGCGCAACTCCAGCCAGCGCGCCGACCTTACCTCAACCCAGCAGCAGGTGCTCGATCTCCTCATCACCACCGAGTTGACGCGCGAGCAATTGAGCAAGCAACACCTCACCGTCTCGGCGAAGGCGATCCAGACGGCGCGCGATACCCTCAATAGCCAGATTGCGCAGAGCCGCAAGCAGCTGGAGCAAAGCCCCGACCCCGCGCTCAAGTCGCTGCTCGATAGCATCACGCCTGATGTGCTCAACATGCTCTCCGAGCAGGAGGCCATCCAGTCGCTGATGCAGCAGAAGGGCAAGATTCCGGCGGTCCATCTGCGCGGGATCGAGGCGAAGAATCAGCAGGACGCGCGCGACTTGCAGCAGAAGGCGGAGAGCGGTACTGACTTCGCGACGCTCGCCCGCCAGAATTCGCAGAATAAATCGACCGGGGATATCGGCGGCGAGTTGGGTACATTCTTCCCAGGGCAGGTCAACGCGGATTTCGATAAAGCCATCTTCGCACCGGGCGCGCATCCCGGTAAATACATGGTCCTGCTCTATCAGGGCAACTACTGGCTGCTCGAGCTGACCGATTTTGGCCCGCACGATGTCTCCAGCATCAGCGACACTCAGACTCAGTCCAATGTAGTCAGCGCGTGGCTGGAGCAGGTGGTGCGCCCCGGAGCATCCGTCGAGGAGTACGTGACCGTTGGCTGAGGCAGACACGGCACAGACCACCATCATCGTCGTTGGGCTTGGGCCTGGGCGCTGGGAGGACTTGACGGTTGAGGCGCAGGCGATGCTCGATGCCGCCTCCGCCATCGTCGTCCGCACCGAGCGCCACCCCACCGTGGATGCCCTGCGCGCGCGCCGCCACGATCTGCCGCTGACCTCGTTCGATGCGCTCTACGACAGCGCTGAGAACTTCGCCGACCTCTATCCGCTGATGGCGAGCCGGCTGCTGGAGCAGGCGGCGTCTCTGCCTGGCGGCCAGGCGCTGGTCTACGCCGTGCCGGGGCATCCGCTCATCGGCGAGGAGTCGGTGCGCCAGGTGCGCGCGCTGGCAGCGGAGCGTGGCGTCTCGCTACGCATCGTGGCGGGCCTCTCGTTCGTCGAACCGGTCTGCGCGGCGCTGGGACTCGACCCATTGCAGCGCGATCTGCAACTGCTGGACGCGACGCTGCTGGCCGATATCTCGACGGCTGCGCTTTCGGGTGCGGTGCTGCCGACGGTCCCGGCGCTGGTGGCGCAGGTCTACAATCGCCGCGTTGCGGGTGGCGTCAAGCTGGCGCTGAGCGAGCTTTATCCCGATGACTGGGAGATTACCGTCGTGCGCTGGGCGGGCATGCCGGAGCAGGAGGTCATCGAGCGGATGCCGCTGGTCGAGCTGGACCGCAATGACCGCGCCGACCACCTGACGACGGTCTACATCCCGCCGCTGCCGCCGACCGAGGCGCTGCGCGCCCCGGAGGGGCTGCGCTACATCGTGGCGAAGCTGCGCGCGCCGGATGGCTGCCCGTGGGACCGCGAGCAGACGCACCAGACGCTGCGCAAGTATGTGCTGGAAGAAGCCTACGAGGTCGCCGAGGTGCTGGACGAGTGGGACGGCAGCCCGGAGATGGCCGAGAAGCTGGCCGAGGAGTTGGGCGATCTGCTGCTCCAGGTCTACCTCCAGGCGGAGATTGGCGATGAGGAAGACCTCTTCTCACTGGCGGACGTGTTTCAGCACATCAACGAGAAGCTGATTCGCCGCCATCCCCACGTCTTTGGCGACGTGCAGGTGAAGGACTCCGAGCACGTGCTGCGCAACTGGGAGGCGATCAAGCGGCAAGAGCGTGCGGATCGCGGGGAAGCGACGGAACACGAAAGCATTCTGCGCAAGGTACCGGGTAGCGCGCCCGCGCTCACCCAGGCGTATGAGCTGG
>DATBIB010000054.1:0-16500 GCA_036557205.1 Ktedonobacterales bacterium
CGGTTGATGACGCGGCGGTAGAGATCGTTCAGGTCGCTGGTGGCGAAACGCCCGCCGTCAAGCTGCACCATCGGGCGCAGGTCCGGCGGCAAGACCGGCAAGACCGAGAGAATCATCCACTCGGGGCGATTGCCCGACTTGCGGAACGCCTCGACGACGTTTAGACGCTTGGTCGCCTTCTTGCGCCGCTGGCCGCTGGTCGTCGCGATCTCGGTGCGCAGCTTCGCCGCAAGCTCATCGAGGTCGATGACTTCCAGCAGCTCCTGCACCGCCTCGGCGCCCATGCCTGCCTCGAAGATGTCGGGCAGGTCGTCAACAAAGGCATCGGCGTCGGCCTGGTCCTCGTTCTGCTGCTCCTGGTTCTCCTGCATCTCCTGACGGAGGCGGAACTCCAGGTCGCGCAGCTCGCGGAAGCGCTGCTCCGGGAGCAGATCGAGCCGCTTGAGCGCCTCCAGATCGCGCCGCGATGTCTCGAACTGGGCCTCGACATCCTTCACCTGCTGCTGCAGCTTATCCTGCACGGCGGTGATCTCGCCCTCGGCGTTCATCCGCGCGCGCTCGGCCTCACGCTCCGTCTCGGCGTTGATCCGTTCGATCTCCGCCTGAGCCGACGAGCTAATCAGCTCGCGATGCTCCTGCACCACGTGCTCCAGCTTGCTCTGATGCTCATCCGCGGCGACCTCGCCCATCTGCGCGATGCGCTCGCCGGTCGGCGTGTAGACGACATCCTCGGCCAGCACCTGACCCTTGTTCGCCTTGAGCAGCGCCTTGAGCTGGCCTTCGATAGTGCGCGCCTGCATCAAGTCCTGCGAGCGCTGGTCCTCCAGCTCGCCGCGGCGGTCTACCGCGCGCTGCTCCAACTCGGCGATGGTGGTATCGCGCCGATCCTGCAAGCCCTTGATCGTCTCAACGACACTATCTTCCTGCAGCTTGATGCGCCGCTGGATGGCCTGGTCAATATATGACAGCGCCTGGGCGCGCGCCTCCTCGTTGACCGAGGTGACGACGTAGAGAGCAAAGTAGAGAATGCGCTCGAGATTGCGCGGCGAGAGATCGAGCAGCAGGCCGATACGGCTCGGCGTGCCCTTGAAATACCAGATATGGCTGACCGGCGAGGCGAGCTCGATATGCCCCATACGCTCGCGCCGCACCTTGGAGCGCGCGACCTCGACGCCGCATTTGTCGCAGACAATTCCCTTGAAACGAACGCGCTTATATTTGCCGCACGAGCACTCCCAGTCCTTCGTGGGGCCAAAGATACGCTCACAGAACAGACCGTCTTTCTCCGGCTTGAGCGTGCGGTAATTGATGGTTTCCGGCTTCGTGACCTCGCCATAGCTCCACGAGCGGATCTGCTCCGGGCTGGCAAGGCTGACACGAATCGCGTCAAAATCGTTGACTTCGAGCATTGGTGGAGCGGAGAGCGTTTCACCCAGCGCATCAGCCGCCGTGTGTCGCCCGCGCCCATCTCCTTTCCGAATGCCTGAACAGGCTCTTTCAACAGGCTATGTAGGCTATAAATCCAGACAGATAACTGCGGGGTGGGAGGCCGCGCGTACCGTTGAACCAGCAGCACGCGCCTCGCCTCCCCCACAAACCGAGACTACTGCTCGCCGCTCTCGTAGCCGCTGATGTTGATGCCCAGTTCCGGCATCACGTCAGTGCCCGCGTCTTCGACGAACTGAATGCGCTGCTCATCCTCGTTGAGCACCTCGACGTTGATGCCGAGGCTCTGCAGCTCCTTGACGAGCACCTTGAACGACTCCGGCACGCCTGGCTCGACGATGGGATCGCCCTTGACGATGGCCTCGTAGGTCTTGACGCGCCCTGTCACGTCGTCCGACTTGACGGTCAGAATCTCCTGGAGGATGTTGGAGGCGCCATAGGCTTCGAGCGCCCACACCTCCATCTCGCCAAAGCGCTGGCCGCCGAACTGCGCCTTACCACCGAGCGGCTGCTGGGTGATGAGGCTATACGGGCCGGTCGAGCGCGCGTGTACCTTGTCCTCAACCAGGTGGGCCAGCTTCAGCATATAGATGTAGCCGACCGTCACTGCCGTATCGAACGGATTGCCGGTGCGCCCGTCGAAGAGGATCACCTTGCCCTCACGTGGCAGTCCCGCGCGCTCCAGCAGGTCCTCGATCTTCTCCTCCGGCGCGCCATCGAAGACGGGCGAGGCGACCTTCATGCCAAGCGCTTCCGCGGCCCAGCCCAGGTGCGTCTCCATAATCTGGCCAATGTTCATGCGGTGCGGCACGCCCAGCGGATTCAGAATGATATCCACCGGAGTGCCATCCGGCAGGAACGGCATATCCTCAATCGGCAGCACGCGGCTGATAACGCCCTTGTTGCCGTGGCGTCCGGCCATCTTGTCGCCCGCGCCGATCTTGCGCTTCTGCGCTATGGCGACGCGCACCAGATGGTTCACACCCGGCGGCAATTCGTCGTTGTTATCGCGCGAGAAGACCTTGACCTCGACCACCTTGCCGCGCTCGCCGTGAGGCACCCGCAGCGAGGTGTCTTTGACCTCACGCGCCTTCTCGCCGAAGATCGCGCGCAGCAGCTTCTCTTCCGCCGTCAGCTCCGTCTCGCCCTTGGGCGTGATCTTGCCGACGAGGATATCGCCAGGGCCAACCTCCGCGCCGATGTGGATGATGCCGCGCTCGTCCAGATGGCGCAGCCCCTCCTCGCCGACGTTCGGGATGTCGCGGGTGATCTCCTCCGGGCCGAGCTTCGTGTCGCGGGCCTCCACCTCGTGCTTCTCGATATGGATGCTGGTGAAAAGGTCCTCACGGACCACGCGCTCGCTGATGAGAATGGCGTCCTCGAAGTTGCCACCCTCCCAGGTCATGAAGGCGACCAGAATGTTCTGGCCAAGCGCCAGCTCGCCGTCCTCGGTGGAGGAGCTATCGGCCAGCGGCTGTCCCTTCGCCACACGGTCGCCCTTGTTGACGATGGGGCGCTGGTTGATGCAGGTTCCCTGGTTCGAGCGGATGAACTTGCGCAGCCGCATCTCATGCTCGACGCCCTCATCATCCACCAGCGTAATCTGGCGCGCCGTCACGCTGGTGACCTCGCCATCGGCGGGCGCCACCACCACCTGCCCAGAGTCCACCGCCACCTGGCGCTCGATGCCCGTGCCGACAATCGGCGACTGCGGCCGGAGCAGAGGCACCGCCTGGCGCTGCATATTCGCGCCCATCAGCGCGCGGTTCACGTCGTCGTGCTCCAGGAACGGAATCAGCGCGGCAGGCACACTGACCGTCTGGCGCGGCGAGATATCCATGTAGTCAACACGGCTGGCTGGCTCCTGCACAAAGTTGCCGTTGTAGCGCGCCAGCACGCGGTTGCCGAGGAAGTGGCCCTCATCGCTGAGCGGCGCGTTCGCCTGGGCGATGACGAACTTCTCTTCCTCGTCGGCGGTCAGGTAGTCCACATCCATCGTCACCCACGGCTCGACGTCAATCTTGCCCGAGTGCTTCTTCAGCGCCTCGACCACCTTGTCGTCCACCTTTGTGCCGCGAGGAACGAGCACCGCGCCCTTCTTATCCAGCACATCGCGCGCGAGCGTCTGCCCGATCAACTCGGGATGGTTGGCCTCCAGCGCGTGCACCACCTTGCGGTATGGCGTCTCGATGAAGCCATACGAGTTGATCTGTGCGTAGGTCGCCATGTTGCCGATCAGACCGATATTCGGCCCTTCAGGCGTCTCAATCGGACAGATGCGGCCATAGTGCGAGTGGTGCACGTCGCGCACGTCGAATCCGGCGCGCTCGCGCGAGAGGCCGCCTGGCCCCAGCGCCGAGAGACGCCGCTTGTGGCCAATCTCCGCCAGCGGATTCGTCTGGTCCATGAACTGCGAGAGCTGGCTGCCGCCGAAGAACTCCTTCATCGCCGCCACGACCGGGCGGATGTTGATGAGCTGGTTCGGCGAGGCCTGGGACGGATCCTGCACAATCGCCATGCGCTCCTTGATGACGCGCTCCATCCGCAGCAGACCAACACGGAACTGCTGCTGAATCAGCTCGCCTACACTGCGCACGCGGCGGTTGCCCAGATGGTCAATGTCGTCTTTCTTGCCGCGCCCCTCATCCAGCTCAACCATACGCCGCAGAATCGCCACCACGTCATCCTGCGTGAGCGTGCGAATGGTCTGCGGGATGGCCAGATCGAGCTTGCGATTGAGCTTGTAGCGGCCCACGCTGCCCAGGTCGTAGCGCCGTGGCGCGTAGAACAGATTGTTCACCAACTGGCGCGCGTTATCAATCGTCGCCGGGTCGCCCGGGCGCAGCTTGCGATAGACCTCCAGCAGCGCCTCTTCGGGCGTCTTGACGTTGTCTTTCTCCAGCGTCGTGCGCACGAAGCGGCTGACAAACGTATTGCCAGTTTCAGGGTCCACCATCTCGAAGGCCTTCAAGATGCCCTCGTCGGTCTTCATCTCGGGTGTATCGCTCGTCTTGCCGGGATCGCGGTCGCCGATGGCCGCCATCGCCCGCAGCAGCGTTGTGATGGGAATCTTGCGCTTGCGGTCGATCTTGACCGAGAGAATGTCGCGGTTGCTTGTCTCGAATTCGAGCCAGGCGCCCCGGTTGGGGATTAGCTTGGCGGCAAAGAGCTGGCGGCCGGTCGTCGGGTCGGTGTCGGCGGTGAAGTAGACGCCGGGCGAGCGCACGAGCTGGCTCACCACCACGCGCTCAGCGCCGTTGATGATGAACGTGCCCTCTTTGGTCATGAGCGGAAAGTCGCCCATGAACACTTCTTTTTCCTGGATCTCGCCTGTCTCTTTATAGGTCAGACGAGCCTTGACATAGAGCGGTGCGGCGTAGGTCGCATCGCGCTCGCGGCATTGGTCTTCAGTATATTTGGGTGATTCAAATGGATCCTGGTCGTCGTCAAAAAGAAACTCGAGCTTCAGGTTCTTGCCGGTGAAATCCTCGATGGGAGAGATTTCCGCAAAGAGATCTTTCAACCCCTCGCGCTTGAACCAGTCGAATGAGTCGAGCTGGACCTGAATGAGGCTGGGCATTGGGCGGATATCAGGAATCCGCGCGAAGCTCACACGCTCGGGGAGGGAGACGGCTTTGCTCAGTGCCATGCGTGAATAACTCCTCTCGCCAGTCGCCCGTTTCGTATGGGACGTTTTTTTACCCAGAGCCTGTACCGAATCAGTGGCGGCGTGCACAGCGTTGCTCGAACGTTGCTCCGCCTCCGCCCGGCCAGCGGCCCCGGCCCACACGCAAAGCTATTAGGGAAAGCTGGAATAAAAAAACTGACAATCGTCAGCGAGGCCAGATCGTCTGTCGCGTCTCCGCGCGAAGCAGTCACCTGGCCGGGATACCCGAATCCGGTGGCGACGCGGCGGGCGACATCCGCGACGGTGAGGATGAAGCGCCGGATCGGGTCAGGTTGTGGAGCGCCTCCAGGGTAAGATATGCCATGTGTGCCGGTGGTACCGGTTGTGCCAATGGGGCAGGCCGCACCAGACAGGGGTCTGATTGGCTCTGCGAGGGAGAAACGGCGTGCCAAACGCGATTGCCAGCGCCAGGGCTGACGAGATAATCCATCCGAAGTGTGTCGCTCATCGCGCCTGTTTTCTGTGCTGTAGAGAACGTCGTTTCGGGTTGCCACCGCACCCGTATCACCCATGCCAGCCGAGGACTTTCACGCTGGCGCCACACACCCATTTGCACACACGCAAGACCAGCAGGCCGCAATTTTGGGGAATTGACACGGCATGCTGGTTCGTCTATGATATGTGCTGATGAGTGGCGTTCACGGTCCTCGCTTGGGCAGGTCACAGGGCGGACTGCCGGCGAATGATGCGCTCACCCCTTACCGCCGCAACCGCGATGGTAACGAAGTGGAGTGGCTGTCCGAGGTCGCCGGAGATCGAACAGCGCGACATCTCAAAATACGCCTGGAAGAGTGCTCTAGAAAACGTCGCAGGTTACTAGTGTATCACGGGCCTCCTGACCTTGTCAAGGGGTATAACCGGGTGTTTTTTTGCGCCCCCTGGCATCGCGGACATCGCCCGCAAGTACTACCCCTCCTCCAACCAAAGGCCTATACGCATACCGTAGACAGCGCGCGTTACCCTCGCTACAATACCTCAGTGGGCATATTGCATAGGTCGTCTGTCTTCCCGCGAAACTCTTGAGCGTATCCAGAAGTTGATATAGATGGCATAGATGGTTCGGTCTGGCACACAAATCGCGTAGTGGTCTGGCATGTTTGGTGACTTCATGACGGCAGAGGTTGAGGTGACACACGATGGCCAACACGGAGGACAATGATCGCATCACGCAGGCGCTGGAGCTGCTCGGCAACCGGTTCGATCCGGAGATCGAGGAGAGCTTCACGTCTATCGCCGAGCGCATTCTTGCCCAGGCGCTCGAAAACGTCGAGCTGGCCGAGCGCAAACTGCGCCAGATTCAAGAACTGGTCGGCGACGTTGCGCTAGCGGGCAGCAACTGACGCCATGCCACGCCAGACACCAGCGCCTGACCCGGCCTAGCGCTCGCCACCAGCGAGAAGCTGCCCGATAAGCGCCTCGGCGCGTCGCACCACCTCGGTCTCGTTCGCGTAGGTCAGCCGCCGCATCGCCTCCGCAAGTCCGAACCAGCGGGCCTCATCATACTCGGCATCGTGCAGTGAGACGTCACCGCCGGTCGCTTCCATCAGAAAGTGGCGCACCTCTTTCTCATAGCGCACTCCCCGCCGCCCGAAGCTATACTGGATACTGCCCAGATCGCCGACAATGCGCGCCTGGATGCCGGTCTCTTCGCCCACCTCGCGCAGCGCCGTCTCTTCAATGGTCTCGCCATCCTTCGGCGTTCCCTTGGGCAGCGTCCAGGTGTCGTCGCGCCGATACCCGACCAGCACCACTTCGACGCCTGCCAGCGCGGAACCGGGAGTAACCGCCGTCGCCGCGTTGGCCTCCTTTGAGGGGAGAACAGCGGGGAGCCGAAAGACGATCCCACCAGCGGAAAATGCGCGTACAACTCTCGGCCTGGGCATTTCGTCGTCCGTATCCAGTTCTTTGGGTTTGGGCCTGCGCGGTTCTCGTTGCCTCTTTGCCCGGAGCGGGCGCGGCAGTCGGTATCTATCACACGCCCCACGGTCCTCGTGTCCCTCGTGTCTCGCGAGTCTCCGCCGCCTTCACCCGCCATCAACGGGCAAAGAGCCGCCGCGAGTTGGGCGGCGGCCTCTGTCTTCTGTCTCGACGCAATCCTGATGGTGTCCCGACTCCTACCCCATCCTCGAGCCTCGCGCGAGCCTGATTCGTCATCCGGCTAGACAGCCACGACGCGGCCCTTCTCGCGATTGACACGTAGAATCTTGAGCAGGTATTGCTCCGAGTTCAGGTAATAGGGATTGCGCTTGATGAACTTGCCGACGACCGCGATGGGATGGAGTTTCAACAGCTCCACGACGAGGCCACCTGGGAGTTTGGAATAATCGTAGTGCATCAGCGCGATGATCGGGGCATTCTGGAAGGTGAAAACGGCGTCGGATGCGGCTTCATACTTGAGGATCTGCTGGGGGATTTGTGCTGGGTTGGCAGCGCCTTCGGTCAGCCAGTTCATGTCCATCGAGATGCGGACTGCTTTCCAGCCTTCGCGCATCGCCTGCGCGATAAAGGTCTGGTGAGTCGAGAGCAAATGATAGGGATCAAAGCGGTTATTGACTAAGAATGGCTCTCGATCCGAGACCAGTTGAAGCTGACCGGTCTGCTGTGTCGCCGCGACATCAACTCCTTGCTTCCCAAGCGCCTGTTCCATATCCTTGACCGAGGCGGGCGTTCCCGCGAAGAGACACTTTTCCGAGGCCGCCAGGCCGACTTCCAGTAAGCGCGCTGTGACACCAGCGATTTCATTCACCTTGTTATAGAGTTGGACAATATGAGAACCAGGTGGAATCCGCTCGGATTTCCCCTCGACACTCAAATCCATGCTTGTACCTCCGCTCTCGAGGGTCAGGGACAAACCGTGCCGCATGACACTACGTAACACAAGCTCAGCACTGAACTGGACGGTGTATGACGGGAGTGCACAGCCTGAAGCGCATGCCTGAGCCACTGAGGAATACACAAGCTCTGCGCGGCAGGTCAAACCGCGGGCACGAAAATCCGCTTCGGCCGCTGTTCGATGCTGGTCTGCCTATTGGCGTCTGGGGAGAGTATATCCAAGGCGTACGTCAGTGTCAAGTGAAGAGCTAGCTTGATCCCGGAAAATTCGGGCTTTGTTGGCCACATTGTGACGAACGGAGACGCGCTAAGAGTGCCCCTCCCCCATTGGGGGAGGGGTTGGAGAGGGGGCTGCCCTATTCGTGCTGTTCGCGGAGCGCCGGAAAGAGGATCACCTCGCGGATAGTCTCCTGGTTGGTCAGCAGCATCGTCAGTTTTTCGATGCCGCCGCCCCAGCCGCCCGTTGGCGGCATCCCGACCTCCAGCGCCTCAATGTAGTCCTCGTCGAGCATCTGCGCCTCGTCGTCGCCGCCCGCGCGCTGGCGCGCCTGATCCTCGAAGCGCACTCGCTGGTCCAGCGGATCGTTCAGCTCGGAGAACGCATTTCCCATCTCCAGCCCACCGGCGAAGAGCTGGAAGCGCTCGGTCGTAGTCGGGTCGTCGGGCTTGCGCTTGGCCAGCGGCGAGATATCGAACGGATAATCGTAGAGGAAAGTTGGCCCCGTGATCTTCGGGTTGCGGCCACGGGTGATGCTGTCCTTCAGGTTGTCGATGAGCTTGCCGAGCCCCAGCTTCGGATCGACGGTGTGACCCTTCTTGCGCATCGCCTCCGCCAGCGCGTCACGCTCAGGGTACTTGTCATAGTCGATGCCCGCATACTCGGCGATGGCCTCGCGTAGCGTCATCCGCTGGAACGGCGGCGTCATATCCAGCGCCATCCCAAGGTAGCTGATCTGGAGCGTGCCACAGACCGCCCGCGTGATATGGGCGTGCATCTCCTCCACCTGCCGCATGACCTCCTCGAAGTCGGCGTAGGCCTGATAGAACTCCATCGTCGAGAACTCGGGATTGTGCTCGCGGTCCATTCCCTCGTTGCGGAAGCTGCGGCCAATCTCGTAGACCCGCTCGAAGCCGCCGACGATCAGCCGCTTCAGGTAGAGCTCCGGGGCGATGCGCAGGTAGAAGTCGCGGTCCAGCGTATTGTGATGGGTCACGAAGGGGCGGGCCGTCGCGCCGCCATAGAGCGGCTGCAGAATCGGCGTCTCCACCTCGATGAAGTCGCGCGCATCCAGAAACTGGCGCATGGACGAAAGAATCTTCGCCCGCGCCTGAAAGATCGGGAACTCCACCTCGCGGTTGGCAAGCAAGTCCAGGTAGCGCTTGCGGTGGCGCACCTCGGGATCGGAGAGCTTGAGATCGCCGCCCGCGCCCTTCGCGGGCAGGGGTGTCAGCGACTTGGAGAGCAGCTCGTACCGCTGGGCGGCGAGCGTCTTCTCGCCGGTTTTGGTGGTGAAGAGCGTGCCAGTTACCTGCAAGAAGTCGCCCAGGTCAACCAGCTTGAGGCGCTGGAAGGCTTTGTCGCCGATGGTATCGCGCTTGAAGTAAATCTGGATGTTCGCGCTGCCATCTTCGATATTAGCGAAGACGGATTTCCCCATCTCGCGCCGCAGCATCAGGCGACCTACCAGGGTGATCTGCTGCCCCTGTAGCTCGTCGAAGTGCGCCAGGGTCTCGGCGGCGGTGTGTGTGCGGTGGCTGCGCGCGGGATAGGGATCGATCCCCTCGGCGCGCAGGGCGGCCAGCTTCTCCAGTCGGGCCTCTCGCTCGTCCGACATGATGTCGTCTCGTCCTCCTCGTCAGTTGGGTGCAAACGAGCGTATTGTACCACGCGGAACCTCATCCCCTTATGTGCGGGCTGGGGGAGATCCGCTATTCCACCTGTCGCCGGAATAAGACGGTGGCGGAGAGTATCGCCAGGCCAATCAGCGCGAGAATCAGGCCGAGTAGCGTAATCCAAACACCTGACTGCACCGTCCAATTTCCCCCGACGAGCGTGTTAGTGGCTCCGATGCCTGCATACGCCAGCCCGACGACCGCGACCGCCGCCACCAGCCAGAGCGTCGTCCAGACGCAGAAGCTGCGGGTCACCGAGCGTAGCCAGACTCCCAGGAAGATCATCGCCGCGCCGACGCCAAGGAGGATGCCAATCGCATAGCGAGCGATGCCTGGGTCGAGGAGCAGCAGCATGTTCGGATCGTTTGCCGAGCTTACAGCGACCTTGCTGGTCGCCAGGTCGAACCAGGCGAAAAGCGCGCTGTTCGCGGGAACACCTCGGCAACTACTGAGAAATAGGGGTGTCTGGTTGCAGTTGATCGCTGCCCAGCCTGCCGAGAAAAAACCAAACGCCCAGATGATGAGGCCGAGATTGAGCACACTGGCGCCGGGCAACTGAATAATTGAGCGAGGTGTGCCTTCGTCGTTGCCGGGTAGATGCCAGAAAGCATGTCTGCGCCACTCGCTGGCCAGCAGCCCAATTACCGCGATCCACAGCGGCACGAGCGCCGCTACCGCCAGCCAGTATCCAAGCGCAAATTGGCCGGTAAAGTGTACAATTGTCTGCTCGCCCGTCGGGCCGCCTAATGGATAGGAGAACGTGACACCTTTGCCAGCGACGGTCGGCGTCAGCCCGAATGCGACGATCAGAAGGGTGACAAAAATGACCCACAGCCCAAAGGCATGGGTGGCAATCGCGCCGAGCAGTGAATCGGCTGGCCGCCAGAGCAGTGGCGCAAGCAGCAGCCCAAGCACCAGGAATCCGTCCACGATGAATTGCGATGGGGTGATACTGCCTAACTTGAAAAAGCCAAGTACCGCGATGGCATTGCTCGGATCGATGAACAGCGGCGTTTGCTTAACATCCGCAGGGCTACCGACGGCCCACGGCAGCCACGCGGCGTAGGCGAAGATCAGCGCGCCCACCGTCGCCAGCAGGCGCACCAGTCGGCCACTCGAAGCGCGCTCCCCGTTGGATGCCGCCGACGGATTCGCCGCTAGAGGCGCTGTGTCGTCCTGCGCTGAGACCCCTTGCGCGTCACTCATCTGCCCGCTCTCTTTCACCACTCCTGGCCTTTTGCCGCACGATGCCCTCGCCGAAAATCCGCCAACCCGCATGGTTGGCTCCCACACTATACCTGAGTTGCGGCAATCGCGCTAGAGCGATAATTGAGGGAAGTTAGTGTGCGGCGAAGTTGTGCCAGAAGAGGAAGACGCGCTCGCGCAGGGGCGCATGTTCGAGCGCGCGCAGATAGGGGTCGCGCTGCCATAACCATTCCGCCGTCTCGCGGGCGAGCGCCAGCAGCGGCGTATCGGCCATCGTCGCCACCTTCAGCTCCGGCAGGCCGCTCTGCCGCGTGCCAAAGAAATCGCCGGGGCCGCGCAGCCGCAAATCCGCGTCGGCCAGCGCGAAGCCATCGGTCGTCTGTTCCAGCACCGCTAGCCGCTCGCGCGCCGCCATGCCAGCCTCCTGGCTCAGGAGGTAGCAGTATGACTGTTGGCTCCCGCGCCCAACTCGTCCGCGGAACTGGTGCAGCTGCGAGAGGCCGAAGCGGTCGGCATCCTCGATCAGCATCACCGTCGCGTTCGGCACGTCCACGCCGACCTCCACCACCGAGGTCGCCACCAGCACATCCACCTCGCCATCGCGGAAGGCGCGCATCACGCGATCTTTCTCCGCCGGGCGCATCTGCCCATGGACCAGCCCCAGCCGCAGATCGGGGAAGACCTGCGTCCGCAGCCGCTCGTACTCCTGCGTCGCCGCCTTCGCCTCCAGCGCCTCCGACTCCTCGACCAGCGGGCAGATGATATACGCCTGCCGCCCCTGCGCGACCTCCTGCGCCACCAGCCGGTAGGCCTCCTGCCGCTGCGTGCCCGAGCGCCAGCGGGTGATGATCGGCTGGCGACCGGCGGGCATCTCATCCAGCACCGAGACATCGAGATCGCCGTAGAGGGTGAGCGCGAGCGTGCGCGGGATCGGCGTCGCCGTCATCACCAACATATGCGGGTTGTAGCCCTTCTGGCGCAGGGCGTCGCGCTGCTCCACACCGAAGCGGTGCTGCTCGTCCACCACCGCCAGCCCCAGCTTCGCGAATGAGACGCCCTCCTGAATCAGCGCGTGCGTGCCGACGGCTACGGCTGCCTGCCCGTTGGCGAGGGCGTCGCGGTTGGCGTTGCGCTCTTTGGCGCGCTGGCTGCCCGTCAACAGGACCACATGCAGCCCAAACGGCGCGAGCAGCGCGCTCAGGCCGCGATAGTGCTGCTCGGCCAGAATCTCCGTCGGCGCCAGAATCGCGCCCTGATAGCCATTCGCGGCGGCGGCCAGCAGCGCGGCGGCGGCCACCATCGTCTTGCCGGAGCCGACATCGCCCTGCAGCAGGCGGCTCATCGGCTGCGTCTTGCGCATATCGGCCAGAATCTCACGCATGGCGTGCCGCTGAGCGCCCGTCAGGCTGAAGGGAAGTGTCGTCTCGAAGCAGCTTGCCGTCAGCGGCCAGAGCCCCCCACCCGGGTTGTTCGCGGCGAGCGGCTCGCCTGCGGGCGCATCGGCGAAGAGCAGCGACTCGGGCACGGGCATCGCCGGGGCGGGCGGCCCCTCCTTCCAGTTGGCCCGGCGGGTGAGCATTCCCAGCTGGATGAGGAAAAGCTCGTCGAAGGCCAGCCGCCGTCGCGCATCCGCCAGCAGCTCGCCGTTCTGTGGATAATGCATCTCCGCGACCGCGTCGGGCAGCGCCATCAGCTTCGCCCGCGAGCGCACCTCCGGCGGCAGATGCTCCGGCACGAACGGCGCGCAGCGGTCTACCACCCACTTGGTGAAGCGGCGCATCACCTTCGGGCTTAGCCCCTCGGTCAGCGCATAGACCGGCACCAGCCGCCCGGTATTGATCAAATCGCCCTGCTCCGGTAGCTCGTGGCTCTTCACCGCGAACTCGACCCGGTTGCCAAAGCGCTGCTTCGTGCCGGTCATGACGATATACGCGCTGCGCGGAAGCTGCTTGAGCAGGTAGGGCTGGTTGAACCAGGTCGCGTAGACCGCGCCGGTCTCGTCCGAGACGCGGGCGACCGTGCGGGTACGGCCATTCTTGGTGCGCTTGTTCTCGACCTCCCAGATCAGCCCAAGCGTGGTAGAGACCTGATCGAACGGTAACTGGCCAATCTTCTGCAGCGTGCTGTAATCGTGGTGCTCGCGTGGGAAATCGAAGAGCAGGTCGCGCACCGTCTGGATGCCCAGTCGCGCCAGTCGCGTCTCCTGGGTCGCGCCAACTCCCGGTACGGCTGTCACCTCCGCCTGGAGCAGATACTCGTCCTCGGGGCGCGGCTCGCGAGGTGGCGTCGCCGGACGCGGACGCTCGGCGGGCAGAACGGGCGGCTTCGGCAGCGGCTTCGCCAGTGGCCAGTTTTTCTCGTCCCCGGAGTCTGCCGGACGTCTGCTGGCGTGGCCATTGGCTGGCTGGCCGAATCGGGGCGCCTCGCGGCTGGGCCGCGAGCTGGCCGTGGGCGCGGTGGCCGGGCGAGATGGCCGGGCATTGGGCGCAGCGGGTGTATCGAAGGCGTCGAGCAGCGCGAGGGCGGCGCGGATCTTGGCGGCGCGCTGCATCGGGTCGAGCGCGCGATAGCCCGTCAGCAGATGCAGGATCGCGACCTCGGGGACTCGTCCCGTTGCCCCAGTGGGCGGCGCGGCGATCTCACCACGGTCGCGGGCGTCACGCATCTGCGTGGCCCAGCGCTCGATAAACGCCTCGATGCCGCCAGGCCTGACGACATTGTCCTGATGGCCGCTCCGCTGCTCGTGGGCCAGAATGTGCTGCGCCCGCTCGATCAACTGGCGCGCGCTATCGGGCTGTTTTCCCGTCCTCGCCGGAGTCTCCTGCACGCTATTATCGCCTCATTACTGTGCGCCGCGGAATGTCCAGCGCCGCCTCATCAGTATATGCCTGCCAGCACAGACGCGGCAAACCGATAGCCCGACCGACGCCTGTCTGCTAGCGTTTTACGTGGTATAGTTGTGAGAAAGCTGAGATGGACCTGAGAGGATGCTCGCTTCAGATGACGTACTCTCTCATGAGATTCTCATGTAGAGATGCTATTGATATCGAATAGTAGAGCAGCGGTGAGGAGGCCAGGCGATGCCCCGCGCGATAGACTTCCACGTGCATTTGCCCATTGCCGAGTTTATGGACGGCGCCATCGGGAAATATCGCGCCGCCGTCGAGCAGTACTTCCGCAAGGAGGTTACGCTCCGCGATATCGAAGAGATTGCCGACTACTACGCCGGGCAGGATATCGTGGGGGTGCTGCTGGCCTGGGACGCTGAGACGGCTACCGGCCAGAAGCCCCTGCGCAATGATACCGTGGCCGAGATCGTCCGCCGCTATCCACAGCAATTCGTCGGCTTCGCCAGCGTCGATCCACTCAAAGGCGACCGCGCCATCGAGGAGATCGAGCGGGCGGTGAAAGACCTGGGTCTTTCCGGGGCCAAGTTCCATCCCGGCATTCAGAATTTCTATCCCGACGATCCGCAATACCGCCCGCTCTTCGAGCGCATCGCCGCGCTCGGCATTCCGGCGCTCTTCCATACGGGTACGTCTGGCCTGGGCGCCAACATGCCCGGCGGCGGAGCCGTCAAGCTGGAGACGATGCGGCCAATCCACCTGGATAGTCTGGCCGCGGATGTGCCAGATTTGACGATCATTGGCGCGCATCCCTCCTGGCCGTGGGAGCAGGAGATGATCGCCATCTTGCAGCATAAACCGAACGTCTACAACGATCTTTCCGGCTGGTCGCCCAAATACATCCCACCCGAGCTCCTCAAAGAGGCCGCCGGACGTCTGAACGGGAAATTCCTGTTCGGCTCAGACTACCCATTTATCCCGCCGGATCGTTGGCTTGCGGACTTCTTCAACCTGGATGGCTGGAGCGATGAGGCTCGGCACAATGTTCTCTGGCGCACAGGGGCGCGTCTGCTGGCGCACACCGCTGTGGCTGGCATGACGTTTTCTGGCGCGGAACATGCTAATTGAAACAGCTTGACACAACGCCCACCGTTTGCGGTGGGTAGGTTGGCGAGAGGCCATTGCGCCCGGTATACTAACGGATATATGCGAAGCCAGGAAATGAAAAGAACGGTGGGCGAGCGCTGGCTGACCCAGATAACGTCACTGGGTCCCGCCGTACGGACTGCTGTCGCGTCTGCCCCGCTATCAAGGACGCGGTTGCTGCAAATCTGGGCGACATTGCCACAGACACTTGCGCGACTTTTCCAGAGTGACCGGGTTTTTGCCGGTCTGCTCGCGCTGTGCTATGTCTTTTATCTGACCCCCGCTGGCACCAACACGCTCAGCCGGTACGATATGGTCTATGCGCTGGCGCATGGTACCGCGATCATCGATATCCACGCGGGCAACACCATCGACGTGAGCTACTACCAGGGCCACTGGTATTCGCCACGCTCGCTCGGCCTCTCGCTGCTGGCGACGCCACTGCTCTGGCTGCTCAGCCACATCACCACTCTCGACAACACGGCACAATTTACGCTGACGCAGCAGATCGCCTACCTGAACGCCTTCACGGTGCTGCCAGTCGCCATTATGGCCGCGGTGGCGCTGCGCCGTTTCGTCGCGCATCTGCGCCCGTCGCTGGCGTCCACGCCGCTGCCGATGGTGGTGGCGGGTGCCTTTGCGCTGGGCACGCTGGCCTATCCGTTCTCGACCACCTTCTTCAGCCATGCCTTCGGTGGCGGCCTCGCCTTCATCGGCTTCTATCTGCTCTATCGCGCCCGCGAGAAAGAGAACGCTGGGGCGTGGGTCGTTCTCTCTGGCCTGCTGCTGGGCCTAGCCGTCATCAGCGAGTACCCCGTCGGGGTGATCGTCGTGCTGCTCTTCGCCTATATCTGGCTGGTCTTCCCCCGGCAGCGCCTCTTGATGACCGGCGCGTTCATCGTTGGCCTGATGCCGAGCGTGCTGTTGTTGGGGTGGTATAACTGGTTCGCCTTTGGCAGCCCGCTCCATCTCAGTTACGCCTATGTCAGCGATCCGGCGTTCTCCGGGCAGCACGACGGGTTCTTTGGCATCACCACACCGCACCTCGATAGCCTCTGGTCGACGTTGGTCTTCCCGCGCGGGCTGCTGATAGAGTCGCCGTTCCTGCTGCTCGTGCCGCTGGGCCTCGCCCGCTGGTTGCTCCGGGGCTATCGCGCCACCGCCACAGCGTCCGCGGGCACCACTGGGTCAGCATCGTCGGCGCACAGGCGCGGGCTGAGGCGGCTCTGGGCAACGATGCAGACGCCAGGAATGCCCGAGGCGCTGGTCGCGCTGGCGGTGGTGGTGCTCTATCCGCTGGCGATCTCGTCGTACTTCCTGCCGATGGCGGGCGAGAATCTGCCCGGCCCGCGACTGCTGGTGCCGATGCTGCCGTTTGCCTGCCTGGCGCTTGCCTGGGTGGTGGACCATCCCCGCCGCTGGTTGCGCATCGCATTCGCCGTC
>DATBIB010000055.1:0-59179 GCA_036557205.1 Ktedonobacterales bacterium
GGTGGGATCGGGGAGGAGGAGCATATCGCTCTCGTTGATCTCCTGAAAACCCCGGATGCTGGAGCCGTCGAATCCAATGCCCTCGTCGAAGGAGGAGGCATCAATCGCACGGGTGGGGACGGTGAAATGCTGCCACGTGCCGGGGACATCAGTGAACTTCAGGTCAATCATGCGGGCCCCATGCTCGCGGGCCATGCGCAGCACATCTTCCGGCGTTCTCGTCATCTGTTTCTCCGCGTGCTCTCTGACGTAGCGGTACGACATGATAGGGTTCTACGCGCCCCGAGGCGCCTACATTGCGCACACTGCACAAATCAATCTCGATGTAATCAGTATAGCGCCGCGGACGCCGCGAGCGAAACGACGATACGCCAGAAGTATCGCCCCGATCATTGTGCATATTGCACAGAGTGACACAGAGCCATTCGGTCATGGTGACGGTTCCATACGTGGCCGTGGAATTGCAGGAGGCGCTAACAAGAGTAGTGCATCCTTCTCGCATCGGTTGAATTGGGTCGAGCACAATGGACTATTTGCGACGAACAGGCAGAGATACAGGGCCACTTGCTTCTCGCCCGAAGCTCTGGGGCTGTGGTGGGCTGCTCATCGGCCTGGTGATTGGCATCCTGGCAACGCTGCTTGGCCTCTTTGTGCTGGCCCCGCGTCCGCAGGCCGCATCGCCTGTCTCGTCCGTGCCAGGCGGTGAGCTTGGTATTGCGCTGGATGATGTCTATCTCACTCAGCTGCTGACCGACGCAATGAGCAGCAGCACACTGCCCATTCATCTGAGCAACATCCAGGCGGAGATTCTGCCGGGCGACCAGATAAAGATGTCGGCGACAACCAGCGGTCAGCTCCCCATAAGCGCCCCACTTGCCGCCACGGCGCAGGTGCGGTTAGAGTCGGGGCAGCCGACCATCCACTTTGTCAGCGCCCAGGTGGGTGGGCTGCCGCTGCCAGCCGCCATCACGACGGCGCTCGAAAAGCCGGTCAACACGAAACTGGCCCAGACGATGGCCAACTTGCTGCCGCCGGAGTCCACCGTCACTGGCCTCAGCACTACCGAGCATCATCTGCTCATGACGATCTCAAACAACCCCGGCTGATGAGATTTCTGGGGGAAATTTCAATCTAACTAACGCGCGTTTGAGGCATGCCTAAAAGCCGTTCAGCGTCGCTCCAGCCAGGCACAGCGGCCGCTCGCACGCGTTAGATGGCTATCACACCTATCTCTACTATGGCTTTTCGCCGCCCGGTATTTTGTGTTACGCTGAGAGTATGTCAACTCTGCGTGCCGTCTCGGTCTACCTCCTCCGTCACAAGTACGTGCTCCTGGCGGGTGGCGTGCTTATCATCATCGCCAATCTGATCATTCTGCTGCCGCCGCTGCTGCTGCAACAGGCCATCGACAGCCTGAGCCAGCACGAGGATGCCGCGGCTCTCACCCGCTACGCGCTGCTCATCATCGGCCTGGGCATCATCGCCGGAGTCTTTCAGTTCGCCAGCCGCTACGTCATCAACAGCGTCTCGCGCCACATCGAGTATGAGATGCGCGGCGACCTCTTCAAGCACTTTCAGCAGCTCGATCTCGCCTACTTCCAGCAACGGAAGATCGGCGACCTGGTTGCCCGCGCCACCAACGACCTCAGCGCCGTGCGCATGATGCTCGGCCCTGGCATCAGCAACCTCTGCAACACCACCGTGGCGCTCACCGTCACCGCCATAGCCATGTTGAGCATCGATGCGCAACTCACGCTCTACTCGTTGACCGTCATGCCGCTGCTCTCGGTCTTCTTCTTCGTTGTCGGGCGCGTCATCCGCGTCCGTTTCCGCCAGGTACAGGACCAGTTCGGCGAGGTCTCGGCGCGGGCGCAGGAAAACTTCTCCGGCATTCGCGTCGTCAAAGCCTATGCCCAGGAGCCGCACGAGCTGGCGGCGTTCAACACACTCAACGAGGAGTACGTCCGCCGCAGCATCAGCTTCGCGCGGATCGACTCGCTGCTTTGGCCAGCGATGTATTTCCTTTCTGGGCTGGCGGTCGCCATTCTGCTCTGGCGCGGCGGCATTGATGTCATCGATGGGCGCATCACGCTGGGCACGCTGGTGCGCTTCAACACGTACCTCGCCGCGCTCGCCTGGCCGATGATCGCGCTCGGCTGGACAGTCAACCTCCTGCAGCAGGGCGCCGCTTCCACGGCTCGCATCCAGGAGGTGCGCACGGCTGTGCCCGTCATCCGCGACACCGAGGCGACCGATCCCAACGCGGCGCCGACGCACGGCGAGATCGAGTTCCGCCACGTCGCGCTGGCTTATCAGAATGTCGAGGTGCTGCACGATATCAACCTCCATGTGCCTGCTGGCTCCTCGCTCGGCATCGTCGGGCCAACCGGCGCCGGGAAGTCGAGCCTGGTCAATGCGCTTGCCCGCGTCTTCGACGTGTCTGGCGGCGCGATTCTGATCGACGGCCAGGATATCCGCTCTATTCCGCTGGTGAAGCTGCGCGCGGCCATCGGCTATGTGCCGCAGGAAAACTTCCTCTTCTCACTCTCCATCAAGGAGAACGTCGGCTTCGGCCTCGAAGAGCTGGACGAGCAACAGCTAGAATACGCCCTCGATATCTCACAGCTGGGCAAGGATATCACGGACTTCCCGCAGGGGACGCAGACGCTGCTGGGCGAGCGCGGTGTGACGCTCTCTGGCGGCCAGAAGCAGCGCACCGGCATCGCCCGCGCCGTCGCCAAGAATCCGCTCATCCTGATTCTGGATGATGCGATGTCGAGTGTGGACACCAATACCGAGGCGGCCATCCTCCGTGGTCTGCGCAAGGTGATGGAGGGACGGACCTCCGTGGTGATCGCGCATCGCATCTCAACGGTCAAAGACCTTGATCAGATTATCGTGCTGGACGACGGGCAGATCATCGAACGCGGCTCCCACACGGAACTGCTCGCCCTGGACGGCCTCTACGCCGACATGTATCGGCAGCAGTTGCTGGGCGAGGAGCTGGACGCAGGCGATGGCGATGGTCCAGGGTTCGACGGCGAAGCGGAAGAAGCAATGGTGGATATCCCTGATAGCAGCGCGGCCCAGCAGGCTGGCGGGGATTGAGGGAGGATAGATGGCTCAGGCTTTCTTTCAGGAGGATGAGATTCTCGGTAAGGCATACGACGCCCGGCTGGTGCGGCGCCTCTGGGCGTTCGTCCACCCGTACCGCTATACCTTCCTCTTCACCCTGGCGCTCATCCTGCTGGCATCGGGGGTCGATCTGCTCGCGCCTTTTGTGACGCAGGTCGCCATCGACCGCTTCATCGTGCCGACCCAGAATACCGGCCTCTCGCTCACCGACCGCGCCAACGGCGTCTTCGTCATGAGTCTAGTCTACCTGTTCGTGCTGGTCGCCGGGTTTGGCCTGCGCTACTACCAGAACTTCCTACTGAGCATCGTCGGTCAGCGAATCATGTATGACATGCGCTCGAAGATGTTCGAGCACCTGCAAAACCTGTCGCTCTCGTTCTTCGATCACAACCCCGTCGGACGCCTTATGACGCGCATCACCAACGATGTGGACGCCCTCAACGACCTCTTCACCTCCGGGGCCATCTCGCTCATCGGCGACGTTTTCTCGCTGGTGGGCATCGTCATCATCCTGCTCTTCGAGAACTGGCTGCTGGCCCTGGTCGTCTTCGTCGTCATCCCGCCGCTCTTGCTGGTGACGGCGTACTTCCAGCGGGCCATGCGCGACAACTTCCGCGCAATCCGGGTGCGGCTGGCGCGCATCAACGCCAATATCGCCGAGAATATCTCCGGCACGCAGATTGTTCAGCTCTTCAACCGCGAGAAGCGCAACTTTCAGTATTTCGACACGCTTAATCTGGACTATCGCCGCGCCTCCCTGCGCTCGCTCTTGTATTTCTCGCTCTTCTTTCCCGTCGTTGGCCTCTTTGCCTCAGTGGCCACCGCGCTCATCATCCGCGTCGGCGGCGGACAGGTGCTGGCGGGGGCGCTCTCGCTGGGCGCGCTCGTCGCGTTCCTCCAGTATGTTGACCGCTTCTTCCTGCCACTGCGCGACATGGCGGACAAATACACCGTGCTTCAGTCGGCGATGGCCAGTTCCGAGCGCATCTTCCGCGTGCTCGACGAGCCGGTGACGGTGCAAGACCCTGAGAAGCCGCTGTCGCTCGAACACGTGCGCGGCGAGGTGGAGTTCCGCGATGTCTGGTTCGCCTACAATCCAGGCGAGTGGGTGCTCAAGGGCATCTCGTTCAAGATTCTCTCCGGCGAGAGCGTCGCCTTCGTCGGCGCGACCGGCGCGGGCAAGACCTCGCTCATCAGCCTCATCTCGCGCTTCTACGACGTGCAACGCGGCGAGGTGCTGGTGGATGGCCACAACGTGCGCGATCTGGCGCAGGCCGACCTGCGGCGCCACGTCGGGGCGGTGCTGCAAGACCCCTTCATCTTCTCAGGCACCGTCGCCAGCAACATCCGCCTGCACGAGCAGGGCATCAGCGATGAGCGTATCCGCGAGGCGGCGCGGTTCGTCAACGCCTCCCGCTTCATCGAGCGGCTGCCGCGGCAATACGATGAGCCGGTGCTAGAGCGCGGGGCGGGCTTCTCGGCGGGGCAGCGCCAGCTCCTCGCCTTCGCGCGCGCCATCGCCTTCAATCCCGAGATTCTGCTGATTCTGGACGAGGCAACCAGCAGCGTGGACACCGAGACCGAGGCGCTGATTCAGGACGCGCTGGAGAAGCTGATGCGCGGGCGCACGTCGGTCATCATCGCGCACCGCCTCTCCACCATCCGCAATGTGGACCGCATCGTCGTGCTGCACAAAGGGCGCATCGTCGAGGAAGGCACGCACGAGTCGCTGCTGGCGCGCAACGGCTACTACAAGCGCCTCTACGAGCTGCAATACGCAGAATCGCTGGCGCGTGGGTCAGCGACAGCGCAGGGATAACACTCGCCGAGAAGCGGGCTGAGGGATGTGAAGGGACAGTATTTTGCCAGCGTTCAGCCTTCCCGAAGACTTCATCCGAGCCATCATCGATGTCTATGGCGAGGATGGCGCCGAGTGGCTGGAAAACCTGCCTGCGCTGCTAGATGACTGCGCCCGGCGATGGAATCTGACGATTGAGCCGCATTTCATGCCACTCAATTACAACTTTGTCGCGCCGGTTATCCTTGCCGATGGCCAACACGCTGTGCTCAAGGCTGGCGTGCCCAATGAGGAGCGCCAACAGGAAGAGGATGCGCTGCGGTTTTTCGGCGGACGGGGCATCGTCGAACTTCTGCGCGCTGACACGGCGCGGGGGGTGATGCTGATCGAGCAGCTATATCCGGGACGGCCGCTAACCGACGTTGCGGACGACGACGAGGCGACCCGCCTTGCCGCGCGGGTGATGTCCGCGCTCTGGCAGCCGCTGCCGACCGTCCATCAGTTTCCATCCGTCGCGGACTGGGGAAACGGATTCGCCCAATTGCGCGCCAGGTTCGACGGCGCCACCGGCCCATTCGAGGCACGTCTCGTTGAGCAGGCCGAGTGTCTATTCGGCGACCTGCTAGCGTCATCGGCCCCGCCCGTGCTACTCCATGGCGACCTGCACCACCAGAACATTCTCTCAGCCGAGCGCGCGCCCTGGCTGGCGCTCGATCCCAAAGGCGTCGCGGGCGAACCCGTCTATGAGGTGGGCTCGTTGATGCGCAACCCGGCGCCCGTGGTGTTTTCGTGGCCACACCCCGAGCAGTTGCTGCTTCGGCGCGCAACGATCCTGGCCGAAGTGTTGGGTTTCGAGCGCCAGCGTATCCTGGAGTGGAGTATGCCGCAGGCGGTGCTCTCCGCCTGGTGGTCGTACAAGATGCACGGCACTGGCTGGGAGCCGATGATGGTCTGGTCCGAACGAATCGCCCACTTGCTCTAATTGCCGCCGTTTAGCTTCCGGGCCGACGCCCCGCCCAGACGAGTGGCCCGCCGCCAGTGCTGGAGACCGGCGTGGGGGATGGCGTCACATCCGGGTTGATCGTCGGCGTCGGCTGGATATTCGGCACGCCC
The DNA here is from genome assembly GCA_036557205.1 of Ktedonobacterales bacterium. Classification (GTDB taxonomy): domain Bacteria; phylum Chloroflexota; class Ktedonobacteria; order Ktedonobacterales; family JADMIN01; genus DAHUXT01. The sequence continues at coordinate 6,047 of DATBIB010000055.1, forward strand.
GGCCCGGTCGGTGCGAAGGTATCGCCAAAATCGCTGATCCCCCAGGAGTTGGAAGCAGGAATGAACTGCAATTCGAGCGTCACGTTGTAGCGCACCTTCGAGCCGCGCGTCACGGTGTACGTCACCTTCACATCATTCGACTGGCTCGCGTTGTCGGGCACGCCAATCAGCTGCGCATCGCTCACCTTGCCGTAGAGGTCGTCGGCGGATTTGGCGTCGGTGACGAACACCTCGGTGGCGCGCTGCACCCGCAGCGTGGGATAGAGCAGATTCTCATGGAGGTCGATGTAGTCCTGCGTCTTCATATCATCCCAGAAACCGCCGCTGGTCGCCGTGGGGTCTGGCTTCTGGGTGATGTAGCGCAGCAGATAGAACGAGCCGCCACCGCAGACGCCGCAGATGAGTACCGAGGCGACAATCATGAAGAGCGAGAGCAGGATGCTGTTGGGATGGTTCGCCTTCATCGGCGGGACTTTACGCGCGAACTCATCCCGCATGGCGCGCAGCCGCAAGACCCGCTCATAGCGCTGCTCGCGTTCCTCGCCGTTCTTCGTCTCGGGAAGCAGCTCCATCTGCTGAAGTTCCGCGTCAATCTCCTTCAACCGTTCGCGCGCCTCGCGCAGCTCCGCTGGGCTTGCGCGGCGACTCTTCGCGGCGGCCATCTCTCGGCGATTAAACTCCCGCACGTCCACTCCTCGCATCTTCTCGGCATCATCTTGCGCATTGTATCGGTGTCTTCTCGCGCACGCGGCATCCATGCCCCAGTGTGCCCCACAGTCAGGCAGCCGCGCTGGCACTATACTGGCGCGCGTCCGGGAACGTCAAGCGCGTGGGAGAATAGGCTGTTTGCGGAACACCGCCGCCCTGTGCTACATTCCCTGAAGCATCGCAGGCCGCGTCCGCCTCTGATTCCCCTCTCCTCGCAGGGGAGGGAGAAGGGACCGGCGACACCCAAATGAAACCATGAAAGGCAGGCTGGCATCAGATGACTTCGATGACCTCGCCTTCTTCGCTATCACCTTCCACACCGTCGCGAACACCGATAGAGCTGACCATCAACGGGCGCGTCTGCGCGCTGAGCGTGGAGCCGCGCCGCACGCTGCTGGACGCCCTGCGTGAAGACCTGCATCTCACAGGCGCCAAGCCAGGCTGCAACATGGGCCAGTGTGGCGCGTGCACCATCCTGCTGGATGGCGAGGCGGTCTATAGCTGCCTGCTGCTCGCCATCGAGTGCCAGGGACGCGCCATCACCACCATCGAGGGGCTGGCCCACGACGACGCGCTCGACCCGGTGCAAAAGGCGTTCATCGAGCACGACGCGCTGCAATGCGGCTTCTGTACGCCGGGGCAGGTCCTCGCGCTCAAGGCGCTGCTGCTGCGCAACGCGCAGCCCTCCGATGAGGAGATCGAGCGCGCTATGTCTGGGAATCTCTGCCGCTGCGGCGCGTACCCCAAGATTCTGGCCGCCGCACGCGCGCTGGCGGGCCGCCCATCATAACGCAGACACCATTTCTGGTTCCTCAAAGGGGCCGGGGGAGAGGGCTTCTGTAATGCCAATTCGCATTGTCACTACGCACCTCGAATTCGAGGGACAGGTCGAAGAGAAGCGCGTCGTGCTGGAGGGCGAGGAGCCGCCCGTCTGGGGACCAGAGGCGCAGCTTCAGGTCGTCGGCAAGCCCACCCCGCGCGTCGACGCCCGCGAGCGCGTCACCGGCGCCGCCGAATACAGCATCGACGTTGCGCTGCCCGGCCTGCTGACCGCGGCTGGACTGCGCTCGAGCCGCCCGCACGCGCGCATCAGCGGGCTGGATACCACGCGCGCCGAGGCGCTGCCAGGGGTCCGCGCCATCTTCTCCCATCGCAATGCGGGCGACTTTACCAATCCTGCCTCCGGGCTGCCCATCTTTGGCGCAGAGATGCTCTATCACGGCGACCTGGTGGCGCTGGTCGCCGCCGAGACGCCCGAGCAGGCGCGCGAGGCCGTTCGCGCGATTGACGTGACGTATGAGCCACTGCCGTTCGTCGCCAACGCCGAGGCCGCCCTGGCCGACGGCGCCCCTCAGGTCAATACGGCGCGGCCATCGAATACGATTTCGGACGAGTACCCCACTGTCTACCAGCGCGGTGATGCCGAGGCCGCACTCGGCGACGCCGCCGTTAGCATAGAAACGCGCATGGAGACGCCCGCAGCGCTACACAATTCGCTGGAGACGCATGGCGGCGTCGCCTCATGGGATGGCTCGCGCCTCACCGTCTGGCTCTCCACGCAGGATGTCTACGGCTCGCGCCAGCAGGTCGCGCAGGCGTTGGGGCTGCCGCTCACCGCCGTCCAGGTCATCACCCGGTTCATGGGCGGCGGCTTCGGCAGCAAGTTTGGCGCGCACCGCACTGGTCTAGTGGCTGCCTATGCCGCGCGGCAGCTTGGGCTGCCCGTGAAGTACCTGCTCGACCGCACCGAAGAGAATCTTGACGCGGGCAACCGCCCACCCAGCATCCAGACCTACCGGCTCGGCGCCGAGCCGGACGGCACGCTGACCGCGCTCGACCTCGACGTGCTGCATAATGTCGGCGCGAATGGCAGCTGGGCCTCCCCGGTGACACTGCCCGCGAAGGAGCTCTATCAGTGCGCCAATGTCCGCACCACCGACCGTCCCGCACGTACCAATCTCGGCACGCTCGCCGCATTCCGCGCGCCCGGCGTTGTGGAGGGCATGGCCGGGCTTGAGGTGGCGATGGACGCCCTGGCCGCGAAGCTGGCTATGGACCCATTGGAGCTGCGGCGCAAGAACTTCGCCGAGCGCTATCAACTGCTCGACTGCCCCTATGCGCGCAACCTGCTGCATGAGTGCTACCGCATTGGCGCGGAACGCATCGGCTGGGCGACGCGCAACGACGACGAGCGGCGCTTCCCCGGTGGTCGCGACGGCCACCTCCGTCGTGGCATCGGCATGGCCAGCCAGTTCTGGGGCGGTGATGGCGGGCCACCAGCGCAGGCTATTGCCAAACTCCTGCCAGATGGCACTGCCGTCATCATTACTGGGACGCAGGATATCGGCACCGGAACGCGCACCGTGCTGGCGCAGATTGCCGCCGAGGAGCTGAGCTATCCGCTCGACCGGGTGCGAGTAGAGCTGGGCGAGACGGCGTACGGCGTCTTCTCCCCAGGCAGCGGCGGCAGCATGACCCTGGCCTCGGTTGGCCCGGCGGTGCGTATGGCCGCGACCGAGGCGCGTAAAGAGATGCTGGAGATCATCGGCCATCTGGCCGAGGCGCCCGCCGACGCACTTGAAATCCGCAACGCAACCGTCTTCAATCGCGAGACCGGCAGCGAGATGGGCAGCGTCAGCGCCTTCCTCGAACAACTGGATGGCCACGAGATCACGGCGAAAGGCATGCGCGGCCCCAACGCCGAAGACGTGACCGTGCGGACCTTCGGCGCGCAGTTTGCCGAGGTCGAGGTGGATATCGGCACGGGCGCGGTGCGCGTGCTGCGTATCGTCGCGGTGCATGACTGCGGGCGCATCGTCAACCCGCTGACCTTCAGCAGCCAGATCGAGGGTGGCGTCATCCAGGGCATGGGCTTCGCACTCACCGAGCAACGCATCGTGGACGAGCGGCTGGGGATGGTGATGAACCCCAACCTGGGCGACTACAAGGCGCCCACCATCCGCGATATCCCGGAGATTGACATCGTCTTGCTCAATGAGCCGCTCGCCGTCGCCAATACGCTTGGCGTGCTCGGCGCGGGCGAGCCGCCGATCATCCCGACGCCCGGCGCTATCGCCAACGCAGTCGGTCACGCGCTGGGGCGCACTATCACACGCCTGCCGCTGACGCCAGATCGCGTGCTGGACCTGCTAGCCGACGCGGGAGAAGGAGCGTAGCGCATGCGACCATTCGAGCACCTCACCGTTCACGCCAGTGACGACGCCATCGCGGCGCTCGCCCAGTCTAGCGGCGATACGACACGTCTGATCGCGGGCGGGACCGACCTCCTGCCGCTGCTCAAAGATAACCTGGTGACGGTGGACCGGCTGATTGACATCAAACCCGCGCGGGCGCTACGCCATCTCGCCTTCGAGGATGACGGCAGTCTGCGCATCGGCGCGCTGACGACGCTCGCCGAGATCGAGCGGAGCGCCGAGCTGGCCGAGCGGCTGCCCATCCTGGCGCAGTCGGTAGCCGACGCCGCCACCCCACAGCTCCGCGCGATGGCGACTGTGGGCGGCAATCTGCTGCAACGCAGCCGTTGCTGGTATTTTCGCGGCCCCTTCGACTGCTGGCTCAAAGGCGGCGATACCTGCTACATGCGCAACGGCGAGAACAAGTACGCGGCCGTCTTCGAGCAAGGCCCGTGCCGCTCGGCGCACCCATCCGACCTGGCCCCGGCGCTGTTCGCGCTCGACGCCACCGTCACCCTGGAGAGCACATCCGGCGCGCGCACGCTGCCCATCGCCGAGCTGCTGGCGCCGCCCACCGCTGACGAGCGCATCGAGTATCGCCTGAACCCCGGTGAACTAATTACGGAAATTCACATCCCGGCGCAATCCCAAAACGCTCACGGAGTGTATCTCAAAGCGATGGATAGACGCGCCTGGGCATTCGCGCTGGTCAGCGCGGCGGCGCAACTGATACTGGATAGCGGAGTAGTGACCAGTGCGCGCCTGGTGTTGGGCGGCGTCGCCAACGTCCCCTGGCGCGTCACGGACGCCGAGGCGCTGCTCGAAGGCCAGCCGCTCACCCCAGCGCTGGCCGCCCAGGCGGCGGACTTGGCCATTCAAGGCGCGTCGCCACTTGCCCACAACCGCTATAAAGTGCAACTCGCGCGCGAGCTGGCACGGCGCGCGATACTGATGGCAGCTAACATGTGGCCGAGAAATGGCTGATGACGGGAGCGTATTAACTGACGCTTCCTCGCCGAATAATCCGCCACATAATCTGTCGCCCGCGCAGGCGGGCTTCGCGGACGCGCGATGCGCGTCCCCTAGGCGCGGCTTCAGCCGCCAGCTTGTGAAAAGTGTCGCCCATGTCAGACGAGGTGAAGCAACGGAAAATCGAACACGTCACCATCGCGCTCGAAAACGACATCGCCGCGCCGCAGCAGGCGACGTGGGCCGACGTGCGGCTGGTGCATCGCGCGCTGCCCGAAGTTGACCTGGACGACATCGATACCTCGGTTGAGTTCCTGGGAAGCCGCCTGCGCCACCCCATCTTCATCTCATCGCTCACCGGCGGCCATCCCGATGTCGCCACCATCAACGAGCGACTGGCGGCCATCGCTGGTGAATACGGCCTGGCAATGGGCGTTGGCAGCCAGCGGGCCGCGCTGGTGACCCCTGAGCTCGCCGCGACCTATGCGGTCGTTCGATCCGCCGCGCCAAGCGCATTTCTGATTGCCAATGTCGGCGCGCCCCAGTTGATCGGGCAGAAGCGCCATCCCGCCTTCACAGTGGCTGATGCTCACCGTGCCGTCGAGATGATCGGCGCGCGGGCGTTAGCCATCCATCTGAACTATCTGCAAGAGGCAGCGCAGCCTGAAGGCGACCGGCGCGCTCGTGGCAGCCTCGAAGCCCTGCGCCAGATCGCCGCCGAGGTTGGCGTGCCAATCATCGCGAAAGAGACGGGCGCGGGCATCAGCTACGAGCAGGCGCACGCGCTCAGGGCGGCAGGCGTCGCAGCAATCGACGTCGGCGGCGCGGGCGGCAGCAGCATGGCGGCAATGGAAAGTGTCCGCGCGCAGTCCCGCGGTGATGACACGACGGCCCGCATCGGCCAGCTCTTCCGTGGATGGGGCATCGCCACACCCATCGCCGTCGTCGAGACGCGCCTGGGCGCTCCCGGCCTGCCCGTGATCTCCTCTGGCGGCGTGCGCTCGGGGCTGGATGCCGCGCGGGCGCTGGCGCTCGGAGCCACGCTCATCGGCATGGGCTTCCCATTCCTGAAGGCGGCTAGTGAGGGGTTAGAGGCGGTACGAGCCTTCCTCGACCAGTTCCTGGCGGAGTTGCGCGTGGCCATGCAACTGACCGGAGCAGCCACCATCGCCGAGCTGGGGCAGCGCCCGGTCGTCGTGACCGGCATGACTCGCGAGTGGTTGGCGGCGCGCGGATTCGAGCGCGACCTGCATGCCATGGCCCGCCGCGGGATGCCCGCACGCGGTAAATAGCCACTTTGCGAATGTGGAGAGCAAACCCACGGCTTGTGGTACGTATCCTGCGAACGTACCGCCCTACAGAGACCTGATTTCCGCTCTGCTCTGGCTTCCCCTCTCCTGTGGGAGAGGGGGTCGGGGGTGAGGTCCAGAGGGTGGGTTTCAGACCTTGGCCATGCGAAAGTCGGCATTATGCGCGCGAGCGAGACGCGAGTTATTGCTGGGCCTTGCACAATGGCATCTGACGTGCCATACTCGAATTGTGAGGATTCGCAAGGATCGCAGCGCATCGCGTGGTGTTTTCGCGTTGTGTTGAGGCGTTATCATTTCTCATCATCCGTACACACGGCCATCGTAGGTAGTTGGGCTGGCTATGGCCCAGACCCTGCTTGCAGACCACGGAATCATCAGATGGCCCGCCACCGGACCAGCCACTCAGTTTGGAATAGCTCAGGCGCTTTGCCTTTGCTAGAGCAATGAGGAGGTATGTGTCATGGGAGTGTTACGAGTGCTCTCACACCGTGGAGATGATCGGTACACGTGGGAGCGAAACGCGGTAGAGGTCGGAGATCCCGAGGCTGTCGCGGCTGTCAAAGAGGCCGAGCGCATCTTCGCCGAGCAGCGCGAAAAAGGCGCCACAGCCGTCAAGGTTGCGCCGGGCAAGCCAGCCGAGCGAATTGACCGATTTGACCCCGAGGCTCAGGAAATCGTCATGATTCCGCGAGTCGTCGGCGGCTGACGTTATGAACTCGCTCAGTGACACACTTGGCGCGGTCGCAGTAACCACCATTATCCTGATTCTGGTGGGTAAGTTCGTGCTGATGCTCTGGTCGTGGCCAACGCTCAGCGCGCGCATGTGGCCCTGGCTGCGTATGCAGAAGTGGTGGCCAGTGCCCGCTGAGCGCACGGCGGAGATGCTGTTGCACGATCAGCTTACACCAGTTCAGTATCACCAACTCTGCGACTCGGGATACCTGGATCTCAGCAGCGCATTGCATCCAGGCAGAACCTACCGCATTCCACGCGGGCCAGGCCAGGTGCTGGTGATCGAACATGACCGTGTGAGCGAACGGCTCTGCGTACAGCCTGCCAGTGGCGGGCTACCAGAGGCGGATGTTGTGCTGATCCATAAGCTGCTGATCGAGGCGGATGAAGACGGCTACCTTCACACGGCGAATCACTTCCCACGCTCGATCTGGCACTAGGCTCACTAGGGGTCATCAAGGCAGCGAGTGCAGCACGACCACACCAGCAGCCACGCGCGAGCTTGCGCACCGGAACCAGAAATGGCAGCCTCACTGGTTGAACGCTGCCCTCTCTGGTTCTGCGTGTTTTCCGGCCACTCCCCATCTCGGCCAGCGTCATTTCATCACACCCGGCTCGCCATCCTCTACACTTCCACGTTCCCCATCGCTTGACGCCGCTCCACACCGCCTCCTACAATCATGGGTGGATGCTAACAGACCGGCACGTCGGTATGTAATCCGCGCGCCGACGGAGATGCGCCATGGACAAACACGACACCTCGACGGGCGTGCAGCCACGTATGGCAGGCCAGCACGCCACCCGCGACAAAGACGCGACCCGTCAGCGTCTGCTCGACGCGGCGGAGCAGGTCTTTGCCGAGAAGGGCTATCACGGCACGGTTGTGGATGATATCATTCGCGCGTCGGATAGCTCCAAGGGCGGCTTCTACTTCCATTTCCTCAATAAACAGGCCATCTTCCTCGCGCTGGTGGATAAGCTGGTGCCTAAGCTCGCCGCCGCCATCGATCGCGCCATCGCCGGAGAGACCGATCCCGTGGCCCAACTGGACGCAGCGCTACGAACTGTCCTCGAAACGTTTGGTCGGCATCGCCAACTCAGCAAAATCCTGCTGATCGAAGCGGTGGGCCTTGGTCACGGCTTCGATGAGAAGCTGATGCACACCCGCGGCCGCTTCGCAGGCATGATTCAGACGCACCTCGACCGCGCCGTCGCGGCGGGCGCGATTGCGCCGCAGGACACGGCGCTCATCTCCTGGGCGTGGTTCGGCGCAATCAACGAGATCGTCGTGCGCTGGCTGGCAATGGGGCAACCGGAACGGCTCGAAGACACGCTTCCAACCTTACGCTCACTGCTGCTGCGCTCCGTTGGGGTAACACTCCCGGACCCGGAGAGGAGCGCGCCATGACGCATAAAGCGGCAACCGCCGCGCCCAAAGACGTACGCCAGACGCTGCCCGTGCTCCTGGGCGTGATCGACTACCTGAACTGCGTGCCGGTCTACGACTGGCTGCTGGACCAGATGGCGAGTGCTAACCTTTCTAGTATCGAGACGGTGGCAGGTACGCCCGCGCAGATGAACCAGGCGCTGCTCTCTGGCGCGATTGACATCTCGAACGTTTCGAGCGTTGCCTTTGGCGAGCATGCGCGCGAGTGGCTGCTCATCCCGCACCTCTCAGTCGCGGCGCACGGCGCGGTGGAGAGCGTGCTGCTCTTCTCGTGGCACGACGACTGGCGCATGCTCGATGGCCGCAGCATCGCCCTGACCGACCACTCGGCAACCTCGGTGGCGCTGGTCAAACTGCTCTCGGAGCGGCGCTACGGCATCCGGCCGCGCTATGTGACACAGCCACCCGACCTCGACGCGATGCTTGCCGAGCACGACGCCGCGCTCCTGATTGGCGATATTGCCTTGCGCGAGGGCTATCTGCGCCGCGCCATCGCGGACCGGGGCCAGCCGCTCGTCTTCGATCTGGCGACCGAGTGGCAGACGTGGACGGGGCTGCCGTTCTGTTTCTCCGTCTGGGCGGCGCGCGCCGAGCGAACCGGGGCTATCGCCGCCAGCGAGGTGGTGCGGCTGCTCCACGACTCGAGAGAACGCGGTATCGCCGATCTGGACCGGCTGGCGCGCGAGGCGGCGGCGCGGCTCGATCTGCCGATAGCGGTCTGTGAGCGCTACCTGTGGTTGTTGGACTACGACCTGGTGCCGAGCGACCTGGCTGGCCTGCGCCGCTTCCTGGAGATGGCCGTACCCGATTTTCGCTGGTCGTCGGTGCGATTCATTGGAGAGTCCGCGTAGGCGGACTTCGTGGTGGAGCGGAGCGAGGCCGTTCAGGCGCGGTTTTAACCGCCCGCGCAGAGGATAGAGGCGAATGCGATGCGACAACTGGATATACTGGAAGGGCAATTCGCCCGCCACGAGACACTGCCGCGCGAGGCGGTGCTGAAGGCCGACCTGCTACGCACAGGCATCTCATTCGATGAGGGCGCGCTCATCCGTCCCGCCGGGGATGGCGAGCATGCGGCGCGAGAGCATCAGCCTAAGTCCTACTTCATCTTCTCATTCGACATGGTGCGCCAGAAGCAGCTCGACGAGACGCAGAAGTGGCACGCGCCCGAAGAGATCGCACTGACCGGCGGCCGCTGGAATCTGCGCCGCACCATCGTCTCTACCCGGCTGAATCCGGCCTCGCCTTACCATGTCGCGCCGCATGATGGCGCACTCTGGCTGCACATCGACGGCGAGCCAGTCGCCGAGGTTGGGCTGCACGACCTGCCGCCCTACTACCGGGCGAAGCTGCCGGGTGACCGCCCTGTTGCCGAAATCGCGCCGACCATCGAATGGGGTTATCTGCTCTACCTGACCGTCTTCCGTGTCTGCCAGTACTTCGGCGCGAAGGAAGAGTGCCAGTTCTGCGACATCAACAACAACTACCGCCAGCAAATCCAGGAAGGGCGGCCCTATACTGGCGTCAAGTCGGTGGCGGATATCATCGCTGCGCTCGAAGCGATCGACGCCAGCGGGAGCGAGAGCCAGGCCTATACCATCACCGGCGGCAGCGTCACCTCCACCTTGCAGGGCAAGAACGAGGTCGAGTTCTATGCCCAATACGTCGAGGCCATCGAAAGCCGCTTCCCCGGCCGTTGGATCAGCAAAGTGGTGACACAGGCGTGGCCCGTCGCGGATGTCCGGCGGCTGAGAGAGGCGGGCGCGCAGATCTATCATCCGAACTATGAGGTATGGGACCCTGACCTTTTCCCGAAGATATGCCCCGGCAAGACGCGCTATATTGGCCGCGACGAGTGGATTCGCCGCATCGTGGACGCCGCAGAGGTCTTTGGCCCGGCGCGCGTCATCCCAAACTTCGTCGCGGGCGTCGAGATGGCGCGACCCTACGGCTATACTGAGGTGGAGGACGCGATCCGCTCGACCGCCGAGGGGCTGGAGTTCTTCATGTCGAAGGGTATTACGCCGCGGTTCACGACATGGTGCCCGGAGCCGATGACTCCGCTGGGCGACGCCAACCCAGAGGGCGCGCCGCTGGAATATCACCTGCGGCTGCTCGAGGTCTACCGCGAGACGATGCAGCGCCACCGACTCGCGCCGCCACCGGGCTATGGCGAGGCCGGGCCAGGCAAAGCTGTCTTCTCGGTCAGCCCGTTCATGGATGTGCTCGAAGAGATCGCCGCGTCGGTATAAATGGCCGCCGCTGAATTGAGGTATTGAGCCATGCAAACGATCACGACAAAGCCGGATGAGCTGCTGGAACGCGCCATCAACGGTGGCCGCATCAGTCTCGATGAGGGTATCCATCTCTATCAGATGGCGACGACCGACGAGTTGAAACGCGCCGCTGACGCCATCCGCCAGCGGCGCCATCCTGAGGGCATCGTCACCTATCTGGTGGACCGCAATATCAACTACACCAACGTCTGCATCGTGGACTGCGGTTTCTGCGCCTTCTACCGCAAGCCCGCCAGCAGCGAGGCCTATCTGCTGACCAACGAGCAGATCGGCGCGAAGATGGCGGAGCTACGCGCCTGGGGCGGCTCGCGCGTGCTCTTGCAGGGGGGCGTCAATCCCTACCTCAAGATTGATTACTACGAGGGACTGCTGCGCTACCTCAAAGAGCATTTCCCCGAGATTCGGATCGATGGCTTCTCTCCCGTCGAGGTCTGGAATATCGCCCGCATCATGAAGATGCCGCTAGACGAGGTGCTGCACCGGCTGCACGAGGCGGGGATGGACGGCCTGCCCGGCGGCGGCGCGGAGATTCTGGACAACCGCACGCGCAACCGCATCGCGCCGCACAAGGGGACGTGGGAAAGCTGGATCGACGCGGAGCGACTGGCCCAGCGCGAGGGGATGACCACCTCGGCGACGATGGTCTTTGGCTTCGACGAGGAGATCGAAGAGCGCGTGCTCCACCTGACGCGCCTGCGTGACCTGCAGGACGAGAGCCACGCGTATAACGGCAACGGCTTCACCAGCTTCATCGTCTGGAGCTACCAGCCGGAGCATACCGCCATGGGCGGCACGCGCGCCAGCGGCGACGAGTATCTGCGCATGGTGGCCTTCGCCCGCATCATGCTGGACAACTTCGAGAATATCAGCGCGTCGTGGCCCTCGCAAGGCGCCGACCTGGCGCGCCAGGCGCTGCACTGTGGCGCGAACGACTTCGGCAGCACGATGATGGAGGAGAATGTGGTCAGCGCCGCCGGAGCGGATGTCGGCACCTGCATGACGGTCGAGCAGATTCAGGCGGAGATTCGCAAGGCAGGCTTCCGCCCCGCCGTCCGCAACAGCCGCTACGAGATTCTCCAGGTGTTTGAATAGCGGAATTCTACTCGTCTACTCGTGGCGTCCGTCTACTTATTGCGGACGCCACACTTGCACCGTTTGGTCCGAACTGGCCGAGGCAATTAGCGATCCATCTGGTGACCACACTACGCAATTTACTCCTGCTGAATGTCCGTGATAGATATAGAGATGACCACCATCGGCCGCGTCCCACACCTGCACAGTGCCAACCCCCTCAAAACTTATTGGTGAATCCCCAGAGCAAATGCGATCACCTTGTGGAGACCAAGTTATCGACATTACATAATTCGAATGGCCACGATAAACAAACAGATTACCCCCATCGGCTGCATTCCACACCTGCACTGTTTTATCGAAACCACCTGTAGCAATACGTTGCTCGTTTGGTGACCAAGCTACAGCATAAATAGGATCACGGTGACCACGAAAGGTAAACGCATGACGGCCGTCGAAGGCGTCCCAAACCTGTGCTGTATTATCAACACTACACGATGCGATACGCTTGCCATCATGTGACCAAGCCACTGAACGTACTATGTCGGAGTGTCCAGTGTAGGTAAACGCGGTGCTGCCGTCTGTAGCATCCCACACCTGTACTGTTTTGTCATCGCTACCAGATGCTACGTATTCGCCATTTGGCGACCAAGCGACAGAATTGGCTGTGCTCTTATGTCCTCCATATGACAACGCGTGTCCGCCATTTGTCGCGTCCCATACTCGTATTTCACCGTCATTATAAGCGGAGACAATGCGACTTCCGTTTGGTGACCAACCTACCGAAAACACTTCGTACGCCGGCCCACGGTATACGAATCGGTGCTGACCATCTGTTGCATCGAACACCTGTGTGGTGGCATCCCAACCGCCCGAGGCAATACGCTTGCTATTTGGTGACCAAGCTAACGACCATACATCATATTTGTGGCCCCGAAACGCAAAGGGCAGAGTCGGGGTGGCAGTCGGACGTGGAGCGAAGAATCCAGCGGATACGCCATTTGAGCGCACCCACCAGATGACTCCTGCACCGATTGCGGCAGCGCTTGCAGCTCCAGTTGTAATCACCGCTCGCCGTGAGATGCGTTTCCCGGAAGGAGGTACGGATTCGCTTTCGGATGGGAATGGAATCGATTCTGGTACATTCGCTATCGGTGTATGTACTTTTGACGGTAGGGGAGCAAGAGGTATAGCTGGTGTTTCTAGCGCATCAGCCAGCTGATCCAACACCTCTCCCAGAGACTGGTTCGTCGCGTCAATCCACCACCGAGAGGCAAGTCGAGGTGGTAATTGGCACGGCTCCAGCTTAATGGGAATAAGCAGCCGCGACGGATCTTGAGCCATCAGGGAAAAGAACATGCTGATTTCTTCAGTTACCCAAAAGGACCTGAGCGATGCAGGAGTGACCATCACAATCAAAGCATTGGCACGCTGGATTTCACGTTCCAGCGCAACGCCGAGGTCATGACCGACCTGCGGATTGGAACGATCATAATAGAGGCTGACTCCTCGTTGAATTAAGGCTTTCACATACGGGTCACATTTCGCATTGTCAGCATGAGCATGGCTCATGAACGCGCTCTTGTACGGCATATCCCTCTATCCTCTGCGGCAATAGGTAGGAGGTTTCGACTCACCAACAAGGGTTCCGTGTTGCAATCATATAGGAGTCGTTGCTATTTGTATAGGTGCGACGGCATACTTGTACATACTCACACGATAGTGGCGCCATCATGTACACTTCAGCCATGTGGCCGACTACGATAAGGACCATACTGTGAAGATTGACGGCGACGAACCAGGCAGTAAACGCGAGATAGACGCATTGACGGCGGCGTTCTTCCGGGCAGTCTCGTTCGAGGAAGGCGCACAGCCAACGTACACTGACCTGTATGATCTCTTCATCGAGAGCGGGCATATCATCAAGAATAGTGGACCTGCGCCCGAAGTCTTCACCGTACGCCAATTCGTCGAGGCACGACAGAAATCGGCGGATTCGGGCGAAATATTGCGCTTCAAGGAGGCTGAGATCGCGGAAGTTACCGAGATATTCGGCAATGTCGCCCACCGGCTCAGCATCTACGAAAAGCATGGCGTCAGCGGCGAGGCAGAAATTGATGGTCGCGGGATCATCTCCATCCAGTTCATCTCAACCCCGGCTGGCTGGAAAATCAGCGCGATGGCCTGGGATGACGAACGGCCTGGACTCACGCTCCCTGAGCGGTACCGGTGACCGCCTATGCCTACTGCCGCCATTACCATCTACACCGCGCGTCATGTCTTCCCGGTGAGCGCGGAGCCGATTGCCGATGGGGGTGTGGCTGTCGCGGATGGGCGCATCATCGCCGTCGCGATGGCTGCCGACCTGCGCGAGCGCTTTCCCGGCGCGCGTGTGGTGGACCTGCGCGAGCGCGCGCTGCTGCCGGGACTGGTCAACGCTCACACCCATCTGGAGTTAACTCACCATGCCGGACACGTCCCTGATAACCTGCCACTAATCGAGTGGATTTATCCGCTGGTGAGTTACAGCCGGACGCGCACGCCTGAGGACTTCGAGCGGGCGGCCTACGCGGGCGTCGAGATGTTACGGGCAAGTGGCACAGTTGCCGTCGGCGAGATATGCACCTTCGGGCAGAGCGTTGGCCCACTGGTCGAGAGCGGCCTTCGTGGTGTCGTCTACTACGAATTACTCAGCCCTGACCCGGCGCGGGCGGATGAGCTTCTGCACAAGGGACAGCAACAGATCGAGCGCTGGCGCCGCGAGTATCCGCAGGACCGCATCCGTTTCGGCCTCGCGCCGCATACCCCATATACCACTTCCGCTGAGCTATTGCGCGCCGCCGCCGCATGGTGCCGCGCCGAAGATGTGCCGCTCTCGATCCACACCGCCGAGTCTCCCGCCGAGACCCAGTTCCTGCTTGACGCCACTGGTCCGATTGCCGACCTGCTATATCCCGGCGCTGGCTGGCCGCTTCATCCCGAGCGCGCGCCGGGCGTCTCCCCGGTTGCCTATCTCGAACAACTGGATGTGCTTTCAGTGCGGCCTTTGCTGGCGCATGGCGTCCACGTGGACGCGGATGATGTCGCGCGCATTGCTCGTGCGGACGCGGCGGTGGCGCATTGCCCGCGCAGCAACACGCAACTACAGTGCGGGCGCATGCCATACGGCGTGTATCGCGCGGCAGGCGTCCGGCTGACGCTTGGCACGGACAGCCTTGCCAGCAGTCCCTCGCTCGCGGTCTGGGACGACGCCATCGCGGCGCATGATATGCACGCGGCAGCTGGCGAGATGCCAACGCCCACCGAGTTGCTCCGACTGGCGACCCTGGGTGGCACCGACGCGCTCGGCCTGGCGGATGAGCTAGGCACGCTGGAGCCAGGCAAGCTTGCCGCCATGGCCTGCATCCCTTTGGACGCTCTCACTCCCACTGAACAAGCCGATGCCAATGCAGTGCTGGCAGCAATGGTTGCCGGACGAATCAAGCCGGAGGCGCTTCTATAGAATTAGCTATGCGCTTGACCAGCGGCGACGACGCCGGATTGCTGTCCTCTGCGAAACGCCAGAGCGCATGTAATGAGCGCCAGAAATAAAGAAGGCAGTAAGAATAACCGAAGCAACGCTATCGGATTGAAAACGATGTCGATCAGGAGCGCCACCGTCGCGTCAACCAGCAGGATAAGGCCAACAAGCGACCCGCGCTGACGGCTATGGAGCAGTGCACCGATCAATATCAAGAGCGGAAGTACAAGAGACACTGCAATAGGAACAACAACATCAGAAGGTGGCGGAAGCAGCAGGAAGCCATGAGGTGTCACCAGGTATCCTTCTGAGCCGTGTACGATCCCGCTGTTCATGTATGCGGTATATGGGTAAACGGGCCCAAACAATACTATGTTCAGGCCGATGATGCCGAGTGCGCCTGATAAGAAACCGACAACGAGTTCTGCGCGCTGTGATGTCATTCTACAATTCCTTCCCATTTTATGTCATCGAACCCAAGATGAGAATCTGCCTACCGAAATCGTCACCTTGGATTCGACTTCGCTAATACATGCCCTCGCCAGAAGCCAGAACCTGCGGACCCCATTGTATGCGCAGGCTCTGGGGGAGTTCAGGTGGATTTGAGGGAACCGATCGCTAGTTCAGTGGGCCTAAATCATACCACCAAAGTGTACCCCCGAGGGATTGAGTGCTGAACTCATACTCGAAATCACCCCCGGTTGGATACTTCCATGTATTACCGGGTAGGTGCTTGGTAAACGTGTTGGTACCAATGTAGGCGTCGAATGTCCACACCGGAACTGGGCAGCAGATCTCATAGGATTCATACTCTAAATACAGTGCCTTAGGCGACGTGAGACCTCTTACTACAGCTGTCTGCAAGTAGACGCCGGTGCAATCGGATGTGGTGAACCAGCTAATGCTGAGAGCCAAATTATCCGAATTGATCGTAGGCCATCCTTCATCCTGTGACCAGGCTCCGCCCCAGCTGCAAGATAATGGTTGAACCTGTGAAGCATGCGCGGAACGCTGGTTTGAAGCAATCTGGGATAGTGCTACTGTTTCTTGCTGCCACGAGCTAGCAGGTGCGCTCTGATCTGGTCGAAGCACATATTGAAGACTCTTCGTGACGGCTTCAGAGCGCGTCATAGTTACGCTCTTTGCAAGTGTATACGGAGCGCAGGGTATTTGCGTTGGATTGGATGAACTTGAGGTAGCGTTGCGTATGCGTGCAAGTGTACAGTGAGCGGGAGTTGCGTCTACTACCACGTCAACGAGGGGATTAGAGTTATGCGATGCAGCAGGCACTGCAAGTGTAACTGGCGACGAACAAACCGCAATGGTAACGGCGGTTACTACAAGCAAGCCGAGTTTCATGGGGGGTAAACTTCCAACGCACTGAGTGTCCCTCTCATTCTGTGAGTGAATCAAAGTACGGTGAACATCCGCAGGTACCCTATGGGGCGCTAATTAGGAGTCTGAGTATCTAATACGCGAAAGTCAGGACAAGCGCCATTCCTGTTGGCAGACTCCTATCGCAACAAATGTTGCCTCCTTTCTTTTGCATCAGCATTCTAACGCTATCGCATCAACCTGCCAAGCTATTATGAGAATGTAGGGGATCATACGATTTCGTCACGCTCGTCGTCGGTCGGGGCGATCAAAAGGCGCTGTCCATGTGATATATAGGGAGTTCGCTGTGGAACCTATTCTCTACAACGACTATCGCCAGCAGCCCATCACCTCAGATGAGGCGTGCAGCCAGTATCGCCACTATCTCGCGAAGCTGGAAGCGTTGATTACCGAGCAGGAAGATGTAGTCATCCAGGCGCGCACTCACGCAAACATGGCAGAGCTTACCCGCGCGCGGACATCCCTCTGGCGGCTGCTGACCAAGCGCCAGGGGGTATTGGATGAGCTGGCGGCATACGAGCGTCATCGTGCTGCAATGCAGGAATAAATCAGCAGCGCTACCCGCTACTTCTTCTTTTGGTTGAAGAGCATCTTTGTGAGTTCGATCTCGACGGCCTCGGCATCGGCCGCCCCAGTGGGGGCGAGCAGCATATAGGCGGGCATCGTCGGTGCGGGAGAGGGAGGCAGCGCGCCAAACGTCGCATAGGCGGCGCGCAGGCATATTCGGCGGCTCCCCTCCGGGCTGGCCCATCTGGCGGGCAACTGGCGAGACAGGCAGGCGTGTGCTACCTTTGATGGTGCGGGATAGCAAGGGGCAGGTTGCCTCAGGGCATCCCGCTTCGTCTGTACATATGTACTAACTAACGACGCACTCATCTCATCCACGCAAACAGATACCCCGGCTCGCGCGCCGTCGTCCTCGCGACGCACAAGCCCCAACATAAACACGGTAGACACGCGATACCGCGAGGGATGGTGATTTTCCGTGGCCGACTTCACCCACCTGCACGTCCATTCCGAATACAGCCTGCTCGACGGGCAGTCGCGCATCAAGCGGCTGATCGAAGCGACCAAAACGGGTGGCATGGATGCGCTGGCGCTCACCGACCACGGCGGTATGTACGGCTCCATCGAGTTCTACAAAGCCTGCAAAGCGGCAGGCATCAAGCCAATTATCGGTGTCGAGGGTTACGCTGTCCCTTCGCTCGAAGAGAAGACCGGCCGCTACGAGTACAACCACCTGCTGCTGCTGGCGAAGGACCAGGTTGGATACCACAACCTGCTCAGGCTGACCACGCTCGCCCACACCAAGGGCTACCAGGCGCGCCCGCGTATCGACAAGAAGATGCTGGCCGAGTACGCGGAGGGGCTGATTGTCACGTCCGGCTGCCTCTCCGGCGAGATTCCCGAGTTGCTCCTGCGCGACGACCTGAATGGCGCGCGGGCGGCGGCGCGCTGGTATCAGGATGTCTTTGGGCCGGACAACTTCTACATCGAGGTGCAGGACCACGCCGCGCCGGATTCACCGCAGAACAAGCTCAACCCGCTGCTCTATAACCTGGCGCGCGAGACCGGCGCGCCGCTGCTGGCCACCAACGACCTGCACTACGTCGCCGCCGACGATGCCCAGGCGCAGGATGTGCTGCTCTGCGTCCAGACTGGCAAGACGCTGGACGAGCCGAAGCGGATGAAGTTCGATAGCCAGCACTATTACCTCAAAACGCCCGACGAGATGGCACGGATGTTCCCGGAGCTGCCCGAAGCGTTGATGAATACGATGCGCGTCGCCGAGATGTGCAACGTCGAGATCGAGTTCGGCGCGAACCTGCTGCCGATTTACCATATTCCCGCCGGATACGCCACACCTGACGAGTATCTCTACCATCTCTGCCTGGAAGGCGTCAAAGAACGCTATGGCGCGATGAGCGAGGCAGTCCAGCAGAAGCTCGACTACGAGTTCAGCGTCATCCGCGAGAAAGGCTTCATCTCCTACTTCCTGATCGTCTGGGACTATGTCAACTTTGGCCGCAGTCGTGGCATGCGCTGCGTCGCGCGCGGCTCGGCGGCTGGCAGTCTCGTCGCCTATGTGCTCGGCATCACCAACGTCGATCCGCTCCGTTATGACCTGCTCTTCGAGCGGTTCCTCAACCCTGAGCGCATGAGCATGCCTGATATTGATATGGATTTCCCCGACGACCGCCGTGAAGAAGTGATTCGCTATGTCGCCGATAAGTACGGCTGGGACAAGGTCGCCCAGATTGTCACCTTCAATACGATGGCCGCCAAAGCCGCCGTCCGCGACGTAGGCCGTGTGATGGGCATGCAGAACGAGGCTGACCGCGTGGCGCGGCTGATCCCGGCTGGTCCCAAGGTGACGATCACCAGCGCGCTCAAGGATGTCGCGGAGCTGCGTCAGACGTACGAGACGCAGCAACCCATCCACAAGCTGATTGACATGGCGCGTGACCTCGAAGGCACAGTCCGCAGCACCGGCATCCACGCGGCGGGCGTCGTCATCTCACGCGACCCACTGGAGACGGTGGTGCCGCTGCAACTGCGCGACTACAAGGAGGCGAACCCCTGGCTCGTCTCGCAGTACGAGCAGGCGCACCTCGAAGAACTCGGGCTGCTCAAGTTCGACTTCCTGGGCCTCTCCAACCTGACCATCCTGATGAACTCGCAAAAGTTCATCCAGCAGACACGCGGCGTCGAGATCGACCTCGACCGGCTTCCTACGGACGACGCGCGCACCTATGAGCTGCTGGCCGAGGGAGAGACAACCGGCGTCTTCCAGCTCGAATCGGGCGCGATGCGTCGCTACATCCAGGAGCTAAAGCCAACCTGCATCGAGGACGTGACGGCGATGGTGGCGCTCTATCGTCCCGGCCCAATGGATTCGATTCCGACGTTCATCAAGTCGAAGCACGGCGAGATTCAGGTCAAGTATCTCCATCCCATGCTGGAGCCGCTGCTGCGCGAGTCCTACGGCGTCATCGTCTACCAGGACCAGGTGCTGCTGATCGCCGTCCAACTGGCGGGCTTCTCCTGGGGCGAGGTAGACAAGTTCCGCAAGGCGATGTCGAAGAAGATCCCCGAAGAACTGAAGAAGTACCGCGACAAGTTCATCAAGGGATGCGCCAAGAACGGCATCAAAGATAAAGTCGCCGAGCAAATCTTCGACTTCATCGAACCATTTGCTGGCTACGGATTTAACAAGTGCGCCCACGGCTCGACCGAGATACAGCTACCCGATGGCGGGCGCATGGCGCTCTCTGCGGCGTATCGGAATCCGCCCGCCGAGATCATGGCAATGTGGCCCGACGGCCAGATCCGCCCGCACAAAGTGGCGCGTATCGTCCAGACGGGACGCAAACCTCTGCTCCAGATTCGTACAGCGTCAGGCAAGTCCATAAAGATCACAGCAGAACATCGGCTGCTGACGACGGAGGGCTATCTACCCGCGGGCGACATGCATATCGGCACGGAGCTGATGACCGCGCCACGTCGAGTCACTGAGCGCCAGCGCGCCACACGCCGTGCGATGATGGCGCGGCTCAATCGCACCCCAGCCCAGCGCACCCGTGTCAGCCAGCGCGTGAAGGCCTTTCAGGCTGCGCGCGATCCAGAATCGCAGCGTCAGCATATGCGGCGGATGCACGAGCTGTATCCGCATATCTCGCGCGCTGGCGTCGCTGCGATGCATGAGCGTGTCAAATGGCTGTTTGCCAACGATGCGGAGTGGAAAGAGCGCCTGATCGCCAAATCCATCGCGAATACCCACGCCTGCTACGACACTGGCCCCGGCTACGGCCGCTGCTCCATTGCCTCGAATGGCATGTGGTGTGCCAGCCAGCCAGAGCGCGATATGTGCGAGTGGCTGATCGAGCAGGGCATCTCGTTCGAGATGCATAAAGTACTGGGCAATGGGCGCATTTGCGACTTCTATTTCAACGGCATCTATTGGGAAATGGATGGCATGGACCGTGATGCCCACTACTTCGCGGAGAAGTATGGTGACCTGCCCTATGTCGTCGTGACGCCCGAAGACTTCAAGCCTGTCGTCCTGCGACACCTCGGCGTCGCTCACGCGGCCAATGGCGATGCCATCATCGCGATTACCCTCTGCGGCGAGGCGATGACCTACGATGTGGAGATGGCGCCCGATGGGCCGCTGAACTATATCGCCAATCGCATCGTCTCACATAACAGTCACGCGGCGGCGTACGGCTTCGTGGCGTATCAGACGGCCTATCTGAAGGCGAATTACACGGCGGAGTTCATGGCGGCGACGCTCACCACCGAGTCGGGCGACGCGAAGAAAGTGGTGGCCGCCGTCGAAGAGTGCCGCCGGATGGGCGTCGAGGTGCGCCCGCCAGATATCAACCGGAGCGAGAGCGGCTTCACCGTCGAGGCGAGGGAGCCTGACCCAGAAACCGGCGAGCCGCAATGGGCGGTACGATTTGGCCTACTGGCGATCAAGAATGTCGGCTCCCGCCCCATCGACTCACTGCTCGAAGCGAGACGCGAGGGTGGTCCATTCCGCTCGCTGGCTGATGTCTTCGCCCGCACCGATAGCAAGGGCGTGACGCGCGGCGCGGTCGAATGTTTGATCAAAGCGGGCGCGTTCGATAGCCTGGGCCGACGCAGCCAGCTGCTCGCGGCGCTGGACCGCGCGCTTTCCTATGGTCAGCAGCAGCGCAAGATGCGCGAGATCGGCCAGAACAGCCTGTTTGGCGGACTTACGACCGACGATCACGACGACTTTACGCTGCCCGACGTGCCCGACCACCCGCAGGAGCAGCTCTTAGCGTGGGAGAAGGAGCTGCTGAACCTCTACCTCTCGGCGCACCCACTTTCTCACATCGCTGCGGCGCTCAAGCGGCGTGTCACGACCTATACCGCCCATCTGAGCGATGAGTGGGCGGGCCAGACGATCACGCTTGGCGGTCGCATTACCGCCATACGGCGCAGCCTTACCAAGCGCGGCGACGCTATGATCTTCGTCCAGCTCGAAGATTTGCAGGGGACCGTCCCGGTGACTGTCTTCCCTAAGACCTTTGCCGCTACCAGCGAGATCTGGCGCGAGGACGCGGTGGTGCTCGTGACGGGAACGGTGCGGTTCCGCGATGAAGACCCTGAGATTATCTGCGAGAGCGTCGAAGAGTTCGCGATGATGCCCGAAGAGGCCGAGCGCAAAGAGTATCTGGTGCGCATCTCGCTGAAGCGCCAGAAAAATAGCGCCCTCGATGTGGCCCATCTGCAAGATGTGCTCACCGCGCTCAACGACTTCCCCGGCCACGACCGCTACGAGTTCGTCGTGCGCAACGGCAAATGGGAGGCGCGGCTCACCATGCCACCGGGGCGCGCTGGCATCCGCTACTGCCCAGAGCTTCACCAACAGCTCGAAGGTATCCTTGGCCCTGGCGCGGTGCTGCCGCAATACGCCAGTTGATCGCTACGCCAGCCGACACGTGCGGCGCATGCCCTCTCCAAACCGAACTGTAGCGATGTGCGTATCAACTAATGGGCAACCTTCGGCATGAACTCCCAGCCGATGTATCCGCTGGCGCGCTTTCTGGTATACTAAGGGCCGCGCGGCAGACAGGATATTCCAACAGCATGCCGCCGCATTGAGTGACTGCATCTGGAGAGGACGTTACCGTCTTGGATGGAACAATCTGCCCGCATTGCGGCTCCGCCACGCGCCCGGATGATCCAAGGTGTCCGGTATGCGGGGCACAACTGAACCGCCGTTCTGAACAGCCGGGCAGTCCGGCTCAAGCAGCGCAGGCGCCTGCGGCGTTGCCAGCCACGCCTCCAACGGCAGAGGCCGTTCCGCCACCACCATCGACACAACCAGTCGCTCCATCGTCTGGATCGGGGCAACCTCCCGCTGGCCAGATACCGTATGGTCCGTACCAGCCGTATACCGGAGCCGTGCCAGGTGGCGCAAGACCTCCTGCGCCTTATCCACCCTACCAACCCTATCCGCCCTATGCGCCGTATCCGCCACACCCAGCGTATGGTCAGGGATATCCGCCTGCCCAGCCGGGAGCCACACCCTATCGCGCTCCAGCGCCGTACCCGTATCCCTATCCCTCGGCGCAACCCACGTATCAACCGCCGCACGCGCCTGTGGCAGGGCAGCCAGTCTACGCGCAGGGTCAGCCATATCCAGGTTATCCCTATCCTCAACAGTACTGGGCGTATCCCTACCCGGCGCCTGTGGTCAAGCGGCGTCCGCCGGGCGAAACGTATGCGCTGGTCGTAGCCTGGATCGTCTTCTCTCTTGGTATCCTTTCCATTGTCGGCGGTCTGCTGCTCTTGCTGGTCGCGGTCTTTGCCGCGGCGAATGGCGCTGGCGATAACCTCGACATCCTGACCACGTTCGCGGGCTTCACGCTGGGACCGATACTCGGCGGCATCCTGGCCATCGTCTATGGCATCTCGCGAGTGATGAAGCGCACGTCTCCGCCGCCAAGCCTGCCGTCAGCGCTGACGATGCTGGCGCTGACGATCATCGCGCTCGGCGCGGCAGTGGTCCTCTGGCACTTCTATACGTCGCCAGGGCTGGCGTTCGCCGTCCTCCCGCTGGCGCTGCTCGCGGGCTTCCTGCCCGCGCTGACGATTCTGGCGTTCGGTGTGCAGCGGCTCGGCGCGGCCACGACACGCCGCCATCTGTGGCTCTCGCTCTTCTTCGGCGCGACCATGGCGCCGCTCTTCGCTCTCATTTTCGAGGGTATCGCGTCGGTCCTTATCGCGCTGGGCTTCACCATTGCCCGGCAAAACCTGTCGCCGGGAATCTCGGATATCACCACCACGGCGCCCAGGGACGCAGCCGATGTGCTCTTCATTCTCCTCATCCTCTCGGTGGTAGCGCCACTGGTGGAGGAAGGGCTGAAGCCGCTAGGCGTGGTCATCATCGCGCGCCGCGTGCGCTCGCCCGCAGAGGCATTCCTGCTGGGACTGGCGGCGGGCATTGGCTTCGATATGGTTGAGACGATTAGCTATATTGGCATGGGTCAGGCCGACTGGATCTCTATCGCCATTCAGCGCGTTGGCGCGGGGCTGCTCCACGGCGTTGGCGCCGCCATGGCCGCGCTCGGCTGGTACTACCTCATCAATGGCAAAGGCGTGCCACGACGCTGGCTCAAGGGTTTCGGTGGACTTGCCTATGCTGTGCTGCAGCATGGCATCTTCAACGGCAGTAACCTGCTTGGGCTTGTGCCAGGGCCAGTCGGCGATCTGATGAACAAGACCCTCTACGTGGGTCGGCTGCCGCTCGATGGCGGCATGATCCTCTTCCTGTTCTACTACGCCGTCATTCTGGGGGTACTGATCTATATGACTGGGCGTCTGCGTCGCGACTTGCATAAACCAGCAGGAACGGCTTCCGTGCCCGCCAACGCCCCGGCGCTGGCAGCGGGAAGCGAGCCGCAGCCCGTGGCGGGAGGCGCACGATGATGACACCTCCCATGACCACCCCAACGGCAATGCCGCCAACCATCCCTGAGTCCGCGCCGCCCGCCCAACCCGCGCATCCGTCGCGATTCGGCCTCTTCTTTGGCGTCGTCGCCTCTGCGCTGACCCTCGCGGCCATCGTGCTGGCGGTCTTTGCGCCTCAGCTCACGAGCGCGCCGAAGCTGCAAGTACCCGCGGGCTGGCAACAGGTTTATAGCGCAAACCCCGGCGAGACGACCGGCGTCTGGAATAATGCCACCACCTATCCTGGATGCAGTTTCCCGTCGCGTGGTCTGCAAATCGCCAGTGAGGGGGCCTGCGAATTCCAACCAGGGAATGACGTCACGCTCGATGGCGGGGTGCTTATCGATGCGCAGCTCGCGCCCGCGGCCGAGGTACCAGCATCGGAGGATGCCGGAATTCTACTGGATAACTCCGTGCTCGTCATCATCACGCAGCAGGGAGACTACGAGATTTGTCGTGACTCGTGCGATACGCCCTCTGGAGATGACACGGACTTTGCCGCTAGCCCAGTCGTTACCTCTGGCTCGACTGTCGCCTGGCATGCCGACGCCTTCGTTCCCAACGAAATCGCGGTGCTCTATAACGCTGATCAGGAGACCGTCTCGTTCTACGCGAATGGGCAATTCGTGGATCAGGTAAGCGCCGACATCAGCTCCAGCCCAACGGTCGTGCTGACGACCTCATCGAGTGGTGAGGCGCTCTTTACCCATGTCAGCATCTACGCGGCCAGCGTCTCCTGACCACAATCGAATTCGCAGCCGCAAAGCCCGCTGGTAGATGTCGATGTGGTCAGCGGGCTTCGCTCTTATCCCAGCTGCGCGGACTATTGCACAGGCGAGGTCCATCAACGAGACGAGAGGGGTAGTATGTCGCGGACAGACGTGGAACTTCCGCTTGAGACGCCGCGCCTGCTCCTGGAGCCACTCGTCGTCGGCCATGCCACGCTGTTGTTCGAGGCGCTTCACTCTTCCGATCTGTACACATACATTCCCCAGGATCCACCATCCTCTCTGGAAGCGCTCAAGACACGCTATGCGGCGCTCTCCAGCCGACGCTCCCCGGATGGGCAGGAAGTCTGGCTGAACTGGGCGCTCCGTCAGCGTGAAACCGGGGCATACGTCGGCACGGTCCAGGCGACTGTACGTGCGGACCACACTGCTCTGCTGGCCTATATGATCTTTGTGCCATTCTGGCGTCAGGGCTATGCGCGGGAGGGTTGCGCGCGCGTGCTTGCCCACCTGTTCGAGGATTACCATGTCAGCCGGGTTGCCGCAGAGATAGATACGCGCAATATCGCCTCGATTCGGCTCATCGAGGCGCTCGGATTTACGCGCGTCGCCACAACGCCCCGCGCGGATTTCTTTAAGGGAGCCGTCAGCGACGAGTATCGCTATGAGCTGAGCGCTTCGCGCTTCATAGAGGTTCATGGTACCTGACTGGAAACACCCGCACGTCATCGTCTCATCAGTGGAGTAGGCAAAAGCTGAAGCGGGAGGGAATACAGACATGCGCCGCGCGGTGATTGTGGGTTGCCTGCTGCTCTTGGGGATATCGAGTAGTGTATTTATAGGAATTTGGCTGACAACTGCCGCCAAACGGACCACGGAACTATCCACCCACAGTAGCGCCGCGATCCCGACGGCCAGTTCAGCGGATCGAGCGACCGTTAACGCCACGAGTTCGGTGGTGAGCCAGCCAGCATGCCCAAGGCCAGCGATTCAATGGGCGCCGCTGCGCTCGGAGTCGCCCGCCGATGTACTTGCCGCCGCCGAATGTACGGCGATGTTCCAGAGCGCCAGGCACAGCAACGACCCCATTGGGATGGCGTTGGGCACAGGAACAATCGGACAGCCTGTTCTCGTTGCGCCATATGCCAGCGGGACGCTTATGACAACAGCCTGGGTCATTCCCGTCGACAGCCCTGTAGGATATCCATCGGCCATGCTGGAGTTTGTCTACGACCGCCCAAACCATCGTCTGCGCGCTGGATCGTTCATGGCAGTAAGCAATAATATGTTCTACACGTCCCACCACTTCCCATATATCAGCGCAACGCAGGCGGTGTCTCTGGTCTGGCAGGCGCGGCACGTCTCGCTCATGGCCGACAGGTCGCCAGAACTGGTCTACTTTTATGGCTCCGACCATCTCGCGGTGATTACTGGCAAGGCGGAAGCGTGGACGGAGGGAGGCGATGTCACGATTGACCCCATGTGGCGCGTGCCAGGCGCCGATGGCCGCTGGTACTACGTGACGCCGCATGTCCTGAAGGTACGCACAGCGCATGATTTCCCAACAATGAGCGGTTTCCCACCAATGCCTCAGTTCGTGCGTTAAGCAATGGCGCGGTCACCCTAGCGGGGCAACGTAGCTTTCGTAGACGGGCGCATCTTCCTCCGCCGCGCCCTTGCCACGCCGCCAGAGCAGCAGCGCGGGGACCACGCCGACGAGCGCGAGCACAGCCGTCACGAGGAAGATATCGCTATACACCTGATGCAGTGCGTGCGTGACGGTGACCAGATAGGCGCTGATGGTCGGTCCTCCAGGCGTCCCTGGCAGCGGCTGATGGGCTAGCAACGCCCGCAGATGACCCAATCCCCAGGAAATCATCGCAGCCAGGCCTACGGTCATCCCAGTCATGCGTAGCGCCGTCACCACCGACGATGCGACGCCTGCCTGATTCGCTGGGCTAGCGTTGAGCGCGCTGGTGCTGATCGGCGCGATCACCAGCCCGAAGCCAAGGCCTGCCGTCACCGTTGCTATCGTCACCTGAAGCTCACCCACATTGCTCGGCCAGAGGCTCATCTGATAGAGGCCCGCCGCCGTCAGCAGCGTCCCAATCGCGGCGGTCGGCGGGCAACCGATGCGGCCAGAGAGCCATCCGCCCGCGAACGCGCCCACTGGCACCAGCGCCGTCAACCGTAGCAGCGCCAGTCCGGCGACGATTGCCGATGTGTTTTGTAGCGAAACCAGGAAGACCGGGATCTCTACGAGCGCAAGAATTAAAGCCGCGCCGATTATCAGGCTAAGCAGCGCCGCGGCGCTAAACGCAACACGCTTGAAGAGCCGCAGGTCTACGATAGGCCAGCGGATGACTAGCTCCAGCACGACGAACGCGACGAAGAGCATCGCCGCCGCGCCGAGAAACAGAGGATTGAAGGTGCTGTGCGCCCTGGGATCAAGTACACCCGTGCCACCGCTTTGCTGTCCGAGCCCCAGCGTCAGACAGGTCAGCGATGCGCCAAAAATCAGCGCGCCAAGAATATCTATCGGCTCGCGCGTGCCCCGCGCCCGTGGCAGGCAGAGCGAGCCGACAACCAGCAACAGCGCCACCAGCGGCAGGTTGAGCCAGAAGATCCACGTCCAGCCCCAGGTGGATGTGACCCATCCGCCCCAAACTGGACCAACAACTCCACCCGCCTCCGTCACCGCGCCGATCAGTCCCAGCGCCAGCCCACGCCGCGTACCGCCGAAGAGATCGCCCGCGACTGCCATCGCCACAGGCACAAGCGCGCCGCCGCCAACCGCCTGGATGAAGCGCGCAGCCACCAGAATGTCGAGGCCCGGCGCCGAGGTATCTATCCCCAACTGCCCCAGCGGTGTGACTATCGCCTGCACCAGGTTATAAAGCGGGGTGAGGATCGCGCCGCCAAGCGTGGTGGTGTCTGGCGCAATCGAGTTGCCGAGCTGGGGCGCGAGCGCACAAGTCAGTGAACCCAGACCGAAGACCACCAGACAGATCACAAAGACACGCCGACGCCCAAAAACATCGCTGATGCGGCCCATCAGGGGCATAGCGATTACGTAGCCGAGCAGGTAACCGCTGACGACCCATGCAATGCGGTCGAGTTGTGTGGTCGGTATCCCAACATCTAAGCGCATTGCGTCAAGGGCAGTTACTACTACCGTCTGATCGAGCGCTGTCAGAAACACCGCGACGCAGACGACGCCGAGCGCCAGATAGCCAAGCGTCGAAAGGCTGCCATCACGCTGTTTGAGCGGATCGTCTGCGCCCGCTACGCCGCTTTCTCCGACTACGTCCGCCACTCACGCTGCTCCTCTCGCCCGCGCGCCACATATTTGCTCGCCTAGGCTGGCGGCTGAATGTTCACCGGCGCATCATACTTCGAGATATAGATGGTGCGTGTTGTTTGATCGGTGTCGCCCGCGATCACCTGACCGGTGAGCACAATAGAATAGAGCTTGTTATCACTCTTGCCGATGCAGACGGTGGCGCGAGGTGCCTTGGCCGATCCAGCGGAATCCCCAAGGAGCGCGCTCAACGCGGCGGTATCCACATCGCCGCTGATCTTCCAGCAGGGTGTGCCGTTGGCGCTGCCGTCACTCGGCGACGAGGGATTGCGCAACGCGGCAAGCGCCACGCCAAGTCCCTTTGTCGGGTCAAACAGGGTCACGAAACTGGCGTACGAGTCATCCTCGTCAAACGAGCCGGTCAGTGGGTTTTGATACCATGCCTTATCGCCAACAATCACCAGTTGCGTGGAGACGGTCAGCCCGCCCAGATCAACCGTCCCGTTGGTGCTGAGCCGGTCGGGCCGCTGCACGTCTCCTTCGGCAGCCGAGAGACTGCTCAGTCCAGGATCGTCCGCTGGCTTAGGGCCAAGGTGGTCGGCCTTCAGTGTGAAGTGAAACGTCTTGGCGTCGTTGAAGTTCTTCTGCGCCGCCGCGAGCAACACCGTCGAGGTCGGCGCCGATGGCCCGTTACATCCCGCCAGCACGAACATCGTCATCAGTATGGCAAGGCCCAGCATGGCGCTCCATTGCAGTCCGCGCCATCCGGTTCCGCGCACGTGTCGTATCATGAGCCGCGCTCCCTTCACTGCATGACTCGTTACACCTCATGCGTAACGAGCTACCTCTCGCCCGCCCATTATCGCCGCGTGATTCCCACTCGTCAAATGAGCAAGCAGCATGCCGCGCCGAGAAGGACGATGGCGCTCGCGTTATACTCTTGTACAGACACCGCTGGATACAACATCTGCCTCAAGCCCCGATGGTACCAGAAAGGGATGACTGCACATGACAACTGATGACGCTGCCACTACCATGAAGGCCGTTTATTTCGAGGAGACCGGCGGCACAGATGTGTTACGCTTCGGCGATGTGCCGCGCCCGCAGCTGGGTAACGGACAGGCGCTGATGCGTGTGCTGGCCTGCGGCGTCAATCGGCTGGATATCTACGCGCGCACGGGCCGAACGCCCGTCAAGCTGCCTCACATCTCCGGCTCCGAGGCGGCGGGCGAGGTCGTCGCGTATGGGCCGGGCGTCGCGATGGAGCCGGTGCCCGTCGGCAGACTCGCCGCCGTCGCGCCGTATCTCTTCTGCGGGCAGTGTGAGTTTTGTCTTGCAGGTGAGGAGACAATGTGCATCCGCGGCGACATCCTTGGGCTGGCAAGCCAGGGCGCGTTCGCCGAATACGTCGTCGTGCCCGCGTCGAGCCTCGTCCCGCTGCCCGACGGCGTGAATGCTCAGGAAGTCGCGGCGGTGGGCCTAGCGATGATTACGGCGTGGCGCATGCTCATCGAGCGGGCAAAGGTTCAGCCGGGCGAAACGGTGCTGGTGCAGGCAGGCGGCAGCGGCGTAGGCAGCGCCGCGATTCAGATCGCGAAGCTGGCGGGCGCGCGGGTCATCGCGACGGTTGGCAGCCGTGAGAAGATGGAGCACGCGCAGCGTCTCGGCGCGGACAACGTCATCAACTATAACGAGCTCGATTTCGCGCAGGAGGTGCGTAAGCTGACGGGCAAACGTGGCGTCTCAGTAGTTGTAGAACATATCGGCGCGGCGACCTGGGCCGCGAGCATGAGCTGCCTGGCGCGCGAGGGGCGGCTGGTGACCTGTGGCGCGACGACCGGCAACGAGGGCGCGACCAACATCTGGAATCTCTTTGCCAAGGAGCTGAAGCTGATCGGCTCCTACGGTGGCACGCGCACCGATCTCGCCACGGTGCTAAGGCTGGTCGCGAATGGCCAGCTTCAGCCAGTGATCGCCCGGTCGCTGCCACTGGAATCAGTTGCCGAGGCGCAACGCCTGCTGGAAAAGCGCGAGGTCTTCGGCAAGATCGTCATCGATACGACCAAATAGCCTGAGCTACGCCATGTTGGGCAGCGCTTTCGCCCGACTTTTACCTGAGTTCGCCCAATCTCCACCTACCCCCTTGACCCTCTGCTAACCGGAGGGTGCAAACTTATGCATGAAGGTAGCCCCATAAGTGGGCGCGGGAGGTGGCGATGCTCAAAGTCGGCGAATTTTCGCGTTTGAGTCAGGTGACTGTCAAAACACTGCACCACTACGATGAGGTGGGGCTGTTCAAACCATCACAGACTGACCCGTTCACCAACTATCGCTACTACACGCTCGACCAACTCCCACGGCTGCACACCATCATGGCGCTGAAAGAGTTGGGCCTCTCGCTGGATGAGATCGCCCAACTGCTCTCCGAAGAGCTATCAGTCGACCAGATACGGGGTATGTATCGGCTGAAACAGGCGGAGTTGCGCCAGAGAGTACGCGAGGAGCAGGCGAGGCTAGTGCAGGTAGAGTTTCGTCTGCGGCAGATTGAACAGGAGGGTATCGCATCGACACTAGACATCGTAGTCAAACGCATCGAGCCGTTTTTCGCGCTGACATTGCGGAGAACGTTTCAGTCGCGGCAGGAGCGCGAGGTCATCGCCCGGGGTATCGAAGAGGGCATCAGGCAGGGAACCATCGCCTGGACCGGCGGAGTACCAACTTCCATCTTCTATGAAGATGAGTTTCGAGGGGACTATCTCGACACCGAGATGGTCGTGCCGGTCAGTCCCACCCATCCGCCATCCGTCTCACTCGGAGACGCCGGAACGCTGACCCTGCGCGAGTTGCCAGCCATGGAGACCGCCGCGGTGTACATGCATCAGGGCGACTACGATACGCTGAACGAAAAATACCTCCTGCTCCAGCGCTGGGCGGTGGAAAACGGCTACCACCTGAGCGGCACGTGGCGCTTCCTCTATCACCGCGGGCCAATGCACCGGGGAGCCGCCTCAGACTACCTCACCGAGATTCAACACCAGCTTGACGCTGAGTGAGCCAACGTCCCGACCGGAAGACCCCCAACAAGCACGCGGTGCCCACCAAGTGAGCATCGGAAGGAGATTGTCATGTCTGACGCGAACAAGATCCTGGTTCAGCGATTCTTTGAGGAGATCCTTACACAGCAGAACTACGCGGTGTGCAGTGAGATTATGGCGGAGCAGTATATCGAGCATGCCGTCGCACCGTTCGGCCAGTCGGAGCCAGGAAGCGTTCAAGGGCCGCAGCATGCTCGGAGCGCCGCTGATTGGTTGCACGCGCAGTTTCCAGATCTGCAAATGAAGGTAGAAATGGCTATCGCCGAAGGTGACCTGGTCTCGTGCCGTGTCTTCTCGGAGGGGACAAATCTTGGACCATTCAACGGCACGATTCCGCCGACCGGCAGACATTTCGCCGGATGGCAGACACACTGGTTCCGGGTCGCGGATAACAAACTGGCCGAACACTGGGCAGTGCGCGATGATCTCCCCATGCTGTTGCAATTGGGCGTCATCGCGCTCCCAGCTCGGCCGTAGCGCTCCAAAGTATTACCACAATCTTATCCACGAGGTGAGCCATGAAAGATGTCCCGATGAGACGATTCATTGCGCTTGCTGGCATCGCCAGCGTCATCCTGTACGCACTGGGTGACGCACTGATCGCTGACTTGCCATCCATCGACGCACCAGCGCGTACCTTCGCGGCCTATGCGGCAGGCCACCAGACCCAGTTGCTGATGTTTGTCTATGTGTGGGGCGCGACGGTCGCGTTCAACGTTGTCTTTCTGACCGGATTGTGGAGCTTTTTGCGCCATGACGCCAGAGCCTCGGAGATCCTTTCGGCGCTAGCGCTGGGCTCGGGGTACATGGTCTGGGCGATTGTACTGGGTGGGCTTGTCTTTGTACTGGAGCTTGGCTACCGGTCCGCCTCGCTCGACCCCGCGACCGCGAAACTGCTAAGCGATCTCGCGTTGCTGGCCGCGACGCTCTCTGCCTTTCCGACGGCCGTCTCGGTCGGCGCGTTCTCCATGCTGATCCTGCGAACCGGCGCGCTAGCCCGCTGGATTGGCTGGCTGGGCTTCATCGTCGTGGCGGCGCACCTTGTCGCCGCTGGCGCGTTTGCCCAGGATGGCTTTTTCTCGCCCTCCGTCGTGAGTGTATTCGTGGCGCCTCCGCTCTTCTTCATCTGGATTCTCATTACAAGCTTTGCTGTGCTGTTCGCGCGTTCTCGAAAGGCGCCAGTGGAGCGGGGCTAGCACGACAATAAACGACCGTTTCAGTGTCCTAGAAACTCGGCGGTGGCGACGAGAAAGCGCTGGCGCTGGCGCAATAGAAAGAAGAGATGGCCGCCCGCGAACAGGAGCATCTTCGAGCCGCGGATGCCGCGCTGCATCTCCTGAGCTAGCGCGAAAGGCGTGGTTCTGTCGTTTCTGCCATGCATGATGAGTGTGGGCGCCTGTATTTCTGCGAGCCTGGCAGTGCAGTTGAACGCGGTGGATGCGTCGCGCTGGCGCGCAAAGGCATAGCGCGGCTGCGGGTACTTGCCCTGGAGCATTGGCACGCTGGAGAGGAGACCAAACACGCGGAATCGCCAGCCGCGCGGAAGAACGCGCGCGGAGGTGGAGACGAGCGCCAGTTTCTCTACACGCTCCGGGTGCGCCAGTGTCAGCGCCAGCGCGATGCGCCCGCCCAGCGAGATACCGAGAACATTCGCGCGCTCGATGCCCACAGCATCCATGAGTCCAAGGGTATCGTTCGCCATCATCTCGATGGTATAGGGGATATCAGGCTTATCGGTGCGGCCCGCGCCACGGTTATCGAACGCCAGCACGCGATATCTCTCGGCGAACGAGCGGATGATCGGCTCGATCTCGGAGACGTCGATTGTCATACCAAGAATCAAGACCAATGGCTGCCCTTGGCCACGTAGCTCGTAATACATCTGGATGTCGTTGATCTGAACCGTCGGCATAGTGCGCTCCAACAGCTAGCATGTCCTCAGGAATAGTACTCAATGCGCCAGCCAGTTTGCGCGGCCCAATCCTCGGCGCCCGCCATGATGATGTCGCAGACGGGATCCTTGACATCATAGTACAGATCCCAGTCGTACGCGTCTTTTCGGGCCAACGCCACCTTCACCTGGGCATAGGCCGACGCCGCCAGGGGATGCGTCCGAAGGTAATCGCGGAAGAGCAGCGCGTAGCGACCGTTGGCGCTGCCTGCTCGGCGCACATGGATGTGTGTCGGGCGCATTTCGGTGGGCGGGCGATACATCAGCTTCCGCCAGTTCTGGTCGCTCTCCGTTGCAGTTGGCGGGACATGGTCGCGGTCTATGCCCACAACACGCTCGCAGCCGATTCGCGCAAATGCCGGATCGAGCGCCGTGGCATTCAGTTCAGCCACGGTGACCTGCACATCGATGATATCCTTCGCCGCCAATCCTGGCGCCGCCGTCGAGCCGATATGGTCGATACACAGCGCCAGATCTCCAAGCGCGTCGCGCAGTTGGGCCGCGATCCGCGCGAACTCAGCTGGCCACTCGGTGCGATACTCCACGATGACGATCTCGCGATTCTTCCTGGCGTTCAACTGCCTGCTCCTGCTAACGCTTCTTGCGCCGACGCCCGAGCCACGCCTGAATCGAGGCTTCGCCGCCCTGGGCTGTCGGGTGGTAATATTCGCGATCGCGCATCTGCTCCGGCAGATAGTCCTGTGGGCGCGCTGGCGGTGGACGCGACGGGTCATCGGGGTCGGGCTGGCCCGCATAGGTATCGTGCGCGTACTCATAGCCCTTGCCGTAGTCGAGCTGTTTCATCAGGTCGGTTGGCGCGTTGCGCAGGTGCAACGGCACCGGGTCATTACGGGTCGCGCGCACGTCCTCCCGTACCGCGTCGTAGGCGGTATAGAGCGCATTGCTCTTGGGGGCGGTCGCCAAATGGACGACCGCCTGGGCCAGCGCCAGCGCGCCCTCGGGCATACCAATAAAGTGGACAGCCTGCTGCGCCGCGACACACACCACGAGCGCCTGCGGGTCGGCCATCCCCACATCCTCACTGGCGAAGCGAATCAGCCGCCGCACGACATAGAGCGGGTCTTCGCCCGCCTCCAGCATGCGCCCAAGCCAGTAGAGCGCGGCGTCAGGGTCCGAGCCACGCAGCGATTTGTGCAGCGCCGAGATGAGATTATAATGCTCTTCGCCCGCTTTGTCATAGAGCAGTGCGCGATGCTGCAACGCGTCCTCGACGGTTGCCAGCGCGATGTGGCGCGTCCCGTCGTCCGACTCAGGCGCGACACCCGCCGCCAGCTCCAGGGCGTTGAGCGCCGTGCGCGCGTCACCATTGGCGTAGCTCGCCAGCGCGTTGAGCGCGTCGTCGTCAATCGCGATTGGCTGCGCGCCAAGCCCTCGCTCAGCATCGTGCAGCGCCCGGTTGATCAGCGTCCGAATGTCGTCGTCACTGAGGGCATGCAAGGTGAAGACGCGCGACCGCGAGAGCAGAGCCGCGTTCACCTCGAAAGACGGGTTCTCGGTCGTCGCGCCGATCAGCGTGACCGTTCCGCGCTCGACATGCGGCAGAATCGCATCCTGCTGCGACTTGGAGAAGCGGTGAATCTCGTCGATGAAGAGGATAGTCCGCCGACCCGTCGCGCGCAGCAGCTTCGCCGCGTCATCGACTACCCGCCGCAGATCGGCGACCCCCGCCGTTACCGCGCTCAGCGCCACGAAGCGCGCCTGAGTCGTGTGCGCGATCACACTGGCGAGCGTGGTCTTGCCGCTGCCTGGTGGCCCCCAGAAGATCATCGAGGGCGTCTGGTCGCGTTCGATGCTGCGGCGCAGGGCGCGTCCCTCCGCCAGCAGATGAGCCTGCCCCAGAATCTCATCCAGCGTCTGCGGGCGCATCCGCGCGGCGAGCGGGCGCGCATTCGGCGGGAGGTTGGTCGCCTCCGGCGCATCCAGCGCGCTTTGTGGCGCTGTGGGCTTGCGCAACTGCCGGGCTTGTGGCGCGGGCGTCACCTCGCCAAAGAGCGATGCCTGCTGACGTGGCTCGTCGGTTCCGCTCATATGCGCCTCCCACATACTCGAACATACGACCTAGAATGAGCCTCCCTGCCAGTATAGCATGTCTCACGTTTGTTGGGGTTTCTGCGTGGACGTGCTGGCCGCATGATGTCATACTATGGCTTGCCCGACACCTTGAGCAACCTGACGTCAGAAGGACTTTAGATACTATGGCACAGGATCCCAACATGCTGCTGACGCAGCAGTATCACAATGCATCACGCCTGACCACGCGGGCAGCGCTTCACGCACGCTTCAGCACGAATCCCACACGCTGGTTTCCCTGGCTCTTCGAGCGATTCCAGACGCCCGCGAGCAGCGCTGTGCTCGAACTGGGCTGCGGGCCGGGATGGCTCTGGCTCTCGAACCGCGAGCGCATCCCCACAGACTGGCAGATTACGCTCACCGACTTTTCGGAGGGGATGCTGGCGGAGGCCCGGCAAAATCTGACATCTGTGCCACACCCGTTCAGCTTCGCGGTGGCCGATGTGCAGGCGATTCCCTATCCCGACGACAGCTTCGATATGGTGATCGCCAACCACATGCTCTACCATGCGCCTGATATCCCCGCTGCGCTAGCAGAAATTCGCCGCATCTTGAAGGCTGGCGGACGCTTCTACGCCTCCACGCTCGCGGGCGACTACATGCATGAATTGGCACAATTTCTGCCTCGCCGCCGACCGGCGCATCTCAGTTTCAATCTCGACAACGGCGCGGAGCTACTCGCGGCGCAGTTTGGCCATGTGGCGCTCTATCGCTATGACAACACGCTGGTCGTGACCGAGGCCGAGCCGCTGATCGCCTACCTGGTGTCGATGACGCCTCACTCGGCCCTCGATCTGCACGAGCGCATCTCCCGTTACGCCGGGCCGCTTGTCGAGCGCGCTCTTGAAGAGCACGGCGAGCTGCGCCTCACCGCCAACGCCGGCCTCTTCGAGGCGTGGTGAGTCATCATGAGGCACGGTGTCGAACGAGTCGCGGTCAGATTGTCATGATGACGAAACTGGTAATGACCAATTTCACCTGAGACGCCTCGATGAAGAGCTGGGCAGGCGAATTCAGCTCAGAGTTGGTAATGCCGCCGATGGAGCCAGGGCCACCAGGAAAGTAGACCGCCTGGTTGCCATAGACATCCACCCGGTAGGTACGGACATTGCTGCCAACGATCAACTCCCAGACCCGGTCAGTGCCGTCCGCCCCAAGCAGCTGCGACTGCCCATGGTAGGGCAGCGGGCCAAAGCAGGCAGCTTCCGCGGCAAAAAGGCGAGAGCCAGCGCTATCCTGAGCGAGGAAGCCAAAGTAGTTGTTGCAGCTGGTCGTCTTGAATGTCACGTCCACCACGCGCGCCGTCATCAGAATGCGGTAATTCTTTGCCATCACTGTGTATGGCACTGGCAGATTCTCCCGCGTGAGACCATCGGTGACCAGCACGCCATCTCGAATGGACCAGTGGGGCGGCAGCTTCCAGGCGCTCGCGCTATGCGACCAATCCGCCTGAAAGACCACCTTTGGTGTAGCGGGCGGCGTGGGCGTCGCGGCGATGGTCGGCGTGGGAGCGGGGGTCGAGTTAGACTGGCGCGCAGTGGATGTAGCACAGCCAGCAAGGGCTATCACGGCACAGGTGACGACCGAAAGAAGGACCAGATGAGCGCGTCCTCGCGAAGCTGTGTGCAAGAAGTATCTGAATCGCATGGAATCCTCATACATGTTGTGTCAAACCGACAAGGGAAAATATTCCTGTATGAAGATTTCGACGCGCCTGACCGCGATCAATTTAGAGGCTATTTCAAAAGTCGGCAGGCGATGCTTGCGAAACGTCAGGTAGTGGGCCAGACACGCCGCCAGATGCCGGGATAGTCGACGACGAAGCCATCGTCGTCAACGGGCAGATCCGCTGTGAAGCCGCTGTCCACGCTCTCGTAGCGATAGCGCTGGCCACCGTCCGCATCGTCCAGCCGGGTATAGCGCTGCCGGAACGGACTAATGCTCAGGTCAGGCGCCGCGATGTAGACGACACTGATCTCGCGCGATTCTCCAGGCGCAAGCTGAAGCCGCCGAATGGGCAGCGTGTTGGTGAGCGGCGTCAGCATGATATCCACATCGATGCAGCCTTGCAGCGCGCCTAGAGACTGCCCTTTGTCATCGGTCCAGTTGCCCGCACCGTCGGCATACAACCGAATGGCGCTTCCGCCCACCGCTTCGCTCTCGCCAGACACTTGAAGCTCACGCACGCGCCACCCGGTATCGCAGTCCAAATTGTATGTGACGCGCAGCGGCTGCCCTTCCCAGAGGCGAACAACGGTGCCGCTGAACCCAGTGCCGCTCGTCGGATCGTGCGCGATCCGCACGTCCTCGATGCCCAGCTCGTCCTCCGATATCCAGACATGATGCGTGTAGCTCCCCATGTCACCATCACCTGTGGATTAGTCCGCCAGCTCTACGCTATGCAACGGCTCTCGCGACAGCGCTTCCGCCGATTTGGGAGACTCTTGCCGCCGCCAGAGCCACGCGGCCAGCAGCGCTACCGCCAGGCATGGCAGACCAGCGATGACAAACGCCGCCGGGACGCCCATCGTGCCCGCCACACTGCTGACGATCAGATTGCCAATCGGCGTCGTGCCGACAAAGACCATCGTGTAGACGCTCATCACGCGCCCGCGCATCTCTGGCGGGCTCGAAAGCTGCGTGCGCGTATTCGCCGAAGCCGAGAACGAGCTCATGGCGAAGCCAGTCGCCGCGATCAGGATCATAGCCAGCGGCACCGAGCGCGTCAGCGCCATCGCCGCCTCTAGCAGCCCGAAGGCAACGGCCATACCCACCAGCATCCGATTCGTCGGCTCGCCCCCGCGCCGCGCGAGCATCAGCGCGCCGATAAGCGCGCCAGCTCCAAGGGCGGAGCTGAGCAGCCCAAAGACCACCGCGTCCGAGTGTAACATCACGGTCGCCGCCAGCGGCAGCAAGACGTTGAAGTTGAAACCCATCGTGCCGATGACCGCGATCATCAGGAAAGTGACGAGCAGTTTAGGGCGCTCTGTCACGAAGCGAATGCCGTCGCCCATTGCCCGCAGCCGCGCCAGACCATGCTGTGGCTCGGCATGGGGCATCGGCGCCAGATCGCCGACGCGCATCAACAGCAGGCCGCCAATCACCGCGATGTAGCTGACCGCGTTGAAGAGAAAGAGCGGCGGTGTTCCACCCAGCAGAGCGATCAAGCCGCCCGCCAGACCCGGCCCCACTATGCGCGAGGCGTTGAACTGGGCGGAGTTGAGCGAGACGGCGTTGAGCAGACTATCCGACGGCACCATCTCGCTGACGAAGGCCTGGCGCGTTGGCATATCGACGGCGTTCACCAGGCCGAGCAACGCTGCCAGCACGAAGACCTGCCATAATTGCACAGCCCCTGTCGCGGTGAGCGCCCAGAGGACGAGCGCAAGCACTCCCGAAGCGGCCTGCGTGCCGATCAGCACATTGCGTCGCGGCCAGCGATCGGCGATGGCGCCACCGAATGGCCCCAATACCAGCAACGGGCCAAACTGAAGCGCGCCGACGATGCCGAGCGCCAGTGGATCAGACGTGAGCGTCAGAACGAGCCACTGCTGCGCGGTGCCCTGCATGAATGTTCCGGTGACGGAAATCAGTTGACCGAACCAGAAGAGCCGATAATTGCGATAACGCAAAGCCGAGAAGATGCCACCGTTGGTCGCACCGTTGCGCGCCGGGATTGAGGCGTCGGCGCGCAATGATGGTAACCGCGAAGGAAGGAAGATTTGTTTTACGCGAACCACGAAATCGCCTCACAAACTGAGAATAACCTGAAATGAAGCTGAGGATGATACCTTCATTGTACCCCTTGATTGACGTTAACGTCAATGTTTTGGGCAGATGCTCCTGATGTCTGTTAGATGGACATCATCCATTCTATGGAAAGCAAAAAGCCCCGGAAGGAGTCCCTCCGGGGCATCGCTGCCTGACGGCGGCCAGACATGTGCAGAGACCTAGGCCAGCTTGAAGTGGTCCTTGTGGTAATACTGCATGCCCTGACCGAAGACCTTCACAGCCTGAAGGTCCTTGAGCATAATTGGCTCGCCACACTTCTCACAGACCCGGCTGGTCATAAAGTCTTTGTCATCGCGCTGCGCCAGCGAGGCGCGCGCCGTCTTGGAAAGCTCGCCCTTCTTCGCCATGGTTCCTGGTACTCCTCAATGGGAAATAGTGTCGTTCTTCTGAAGTATAGCGCTATGTAATGGCGCATCGATACACCTCAGTATATCACAGACGTCCACACCACCGCGGTCGTTCGCAGCCTGCCCGCACTGCCACGTCGCGGTGTCTCTAAGCGCGAACAGCCCGGTTGCGTGCATCAAAGGCCACCCGTCTGGCTTGCAGAAGCGTGACAAACAGGCGTGTTGCGATACTTCCAGGCTATTCGCACGTCTATACACCATAGCTCAGCTATGCGATTCCCCGCGTGCATGGCCGACATCTCACAGCACGTTGTGATATGCAAGGACATTTCACTTCAGTGCAGGTACGCCCTGGATTGGCGACAGTGAGCCGCACAGGTAGCTTGAAATCAGGAGGATGCATGACTACGCAGCGCCAAGACGGCCCTTCCCTAGCGCATCTTTCCCCCGCCGATTCCCCTTCGCACCAGCACGCGTTTCCCACGTCTCACGAGAGTGAGGCCATCGCGCTCCAACAGGAGCTGGCAGCGTTGCGCGCCGCTCACGAGCAGGAGTTGTCAGCGCTACGCGAGGAGATGACAGCGCAGATTGTGCTGCTACGCGCAGCTCTGGCGGCGACGCAACCCCAGCCAGTGATCCCACCAGTATCGCCCGAGGATGCCGTTGAGGAGCCAGGCGAGCCTTCCCATGCGCAGGCCAATGGCACGACAAGTCGGCGGACGCTGCTCATGTGGGGTGGGGTCGGCGCAGCCACCGCCCTGGCCGCCGGGGG
Source organism: Ktedonobacterales bacterium (assembly GCA_036557205.1). Taxonomy (GTDB): domain Bacteria; phylum Chloroflexota; class Ktedonobacteria; order Ktedonobacterales; family JADMIN01; genus DAHUXT01. Next base: position 46,252 of record DATBIB010000055.1, read on the forward strand.
CGCGGCCCTCACCACACAGACAGCCCACGCTGCGGATGGTGGCACGCTGACGCTGGGCAGTGCCAGCAACACCGCCGAACATCTGACCCAGCTCACCTATAATGGCGGCGAAGGGGCGCCAACCGCCTTGCAAGTGACTATCGCCAACGATGATAGCACAGGTATAGTCGGACAGGCCGGTGACGCCACATCTGGGAACACTGCCTATGGTGTACACGGCACTGCGGGCACTGGAGCTGGCGCATACGGCGTCGTTGGCCTCGCCGGAGTTGATGCCGTCGGCGTGAATGGCATCGCGATTGGCAGTGCAACCTCCGTCGGCGTCCTGGGTGCAACGGATTCAGGCTTTGGCGTCGTTGCCATGAGCAGCACCGGTATCGATTTCGCCGCCCTTGGCACTGGACGACTGTTACAGACCCTGTCTGGCTTCGTCGGCGCGCCTACCAGCGGTTCGTACCTCAAAGGCGAGCAGATCCGCGATAACAACGGCGACCTCTACATCTGCGTCGGGACTGGTTCGCCGGGCATATGGCACAAGGTGCTCACCGTGAAATCGGGCAACACTGGGATCATCAGTTTGTTGTCTGCCCCAATTCGCCTGCTCGATACCCGCATCTCCCATACCCCCTGGGCCTCAGGCTCGATACATACTCTCCAGGTGACGGGCGTCTCGGTTGGCGGGATTCAGGCGCCTAACGGCGCGATCGGTGTGGTGGGTAACGTCACTGTGGTACAGCCCAATGGGGCTGGCGACCTGCGCCTGTACCCGGCCAGCGCACCGCTGCCTGGCACCAGCTCGATCAACTTCGCCAGCGGCCAGATCATCGCCAACGGTGTGATCGTCGGTCTCGATAAGAGTGGGCGGATGAACATCAAGGTCGATATGCCCGCGGGTAAAGTGACTCATGTCCTCTTCGATGCCAGCGGCTATATCATGTAGCCGCCACATCGTCGCAGGATTTGAGAAGTATCGGGCAAGAAGGTGAGATTTCGCATGTCTGCTCATTATAATGAGTCATTGTCTACCACGCCGATTGTTCCCATTCTGACAGAGAAAGTCGCCGACATACCTAACCACAGCCATCTCAGGTCACTTCGGCAAGAGATAGACGCGCTACGTCGGCGTCAGCAAGACGATTTCGATACATTTCGCACGGAGATGGCGCTCGAGTTTGCGACGCTCCAGTCTGCCACAGGCGCTACGCCGCATGAAGACGACCTCGCCACCACTCCTGAGCGGCTAGAGTCCTCGGCACATCTGACGAGTCGGCGGACACTGCTCAAGTGGGGCGGGGTCGGCGCTGCCGCCGCCCTGGCCGCCGCTGGGGGCGCGTCGCTAAGTATGCCGACGGCCCGTGCCGCCGATGGCGCCAATTTGGTGCTGGGCAATGCGAGCAACATGGCCGAACATGTTACCGAACTTACCTATAATGGCAGCGAGACGAAGCCAACCGCGTTCAAGGTGTCCATCGGCAACAACGGTGTGGCAATCAACGGCAACGCGGGTAACTTCAACACTGCTGGCTCCGCGGGTGTCGGTGGCATAGCAGCCGATGGCGCAGGCACCGCCGGCGTCGCAGGTAACGCTGGCGCCAATGGGACTGGGGTCTACGGCGTCGCAAAAGGGAGCGCCGCCTGCTGGGGTATATGGGGCTTTACTGATGCAGGTGTCGGGGTCCAGGGAGCCAGCGACACAGGGATCGACTTGAAGGCGGGTGGTTCAGGCCGTCTCGCCTTGCTTCCCATGCTTGACGTTGGCGCGCCCGCGAGTGGAACTTTCGCCGCTGGCGAGCAGATTCGTGACGCGGGCGGCAATCTCTTCATCTGCGTCGCGGGCGGCTCGCCCGGCACATGGGTCAAAGCAGCCGCAGCCGCTGCTGGCAGAGGTGGTATGGTCAATCTGCTGTCCGCGCCCATTCGCCTGCTCGATACGCGCGGACCGATCGGGAAGCGACCCGCAGGCTCGGTATACGTTCTTCAGGTAACCGGCGTCCTGGTTGGCACGATTCAGGTGCCCAAAGGCGCGACTGGCGTGGTGGGTAACGTCACCGTGGTACAACCCAATGGAGGCGGCGACCTGCGTCTGTATCCAGGCGGCGCGCCTCAACCCGCAACCAGCTCGATCAACTTCGCCAACGGCCAGGTCGTTGCCAACGGCGTGACGGTTGGTCTCAGCACCGGCGGCAAGATCAGCATCAAGGTCGATATGCCCGCGGGAACCTCGACCCATGTGATCTTTGATGCCAGCGGCTACGTCATGTAAGCGCCGAGCGTCGGCCATGTAGCGTGTCCAACTGAGATTGGATAGGCGGAAGTCCGTGTTGCGGGCGGCGCCGATTCAATCTCGCTATCACCAGATAATTCGCGACCTGCCTGAGGAGGTAACCGATGCTACGAGATAGCTCGAACCCGGCAACGCCACAGCGTTCACCACGTCCGGGCCCAAAGACGCTGGCGCCAGCACCGCAGATACCCGCGCGAAAGCATCCCTCCACCGCACGGCCCAAATTTGCGACACCACAGATTCCGGCGCGCAAGAATCCAACGGACCGTCGTCATAGTCATCCCGCGCCACAGATATTGCAGCGCTCTAGCTCGAAGTAGAATTGATTCTCGCCCCGCGACATGGGCGCCCATGATTCGTCGTGAGCGCCCATAGTCACTCGAACGTACCCAAGCGCATCACGCGCCGGGGAAGAGATCCTCCGCCGGGCGCGGACCGATGGCCACCTGGACCAGCGGATCTGTCAGCGGGAAGCGTTCGAGCAGACGCATGATCTGCTCGCGGGTAACGCTATCGACCGCTTCCTTCAACTCCTGGATCGTCGTCAGCTTCCCCTCGAACCACCACGACCGCAGCAACGCGCCCATCCGCGCCGCCGAGCTTTCTCCGCGCATCACCAGCTCGCTCTTCAGCTGCACCCGGGCGCGCTCCAGCTCGTCGTCTGTCACCCCCTTCTCGCGCAGCAGCTTCAGCTCATCCAGCATCACCTTGACGGTCTCCGGCGCCTTCTCCGGCGTCGTGCCAGCGTAGAGGAAGCCCGCGCCAGATGCGCCGTTGGGCGCGAACATCGCCGCGACTGAATAGACCAGCCCGCGCTTCTCGCGCACCTCGCGGAAGAGTCGCGAGGTCATGCCGCCGCCGAAAATCTCGGTGACGACTGAGGCAGCGTAATAGTCGGGATCGCCATAGGCTGGGAAGGGGAAGACCATCGCGATGTGCTGCTGGTTGCCTTCCTGCGGCTCGACAAAAATGGATGATTCTGGGTGTGGGAGGGCAGTCGCCGATGCGGGCGCGGCGCCGCTCCAGCCGCCAAACAATTCGCCGACGCGCGCCACCGCGGCATCCCAGTCGAAGTCGCCCGCAATCGAGAGCACTGTACCGGCGGGGTGGTAGCGCGCCTGCCAGAACGCACGCAGGTCATCGCGGGTGATCGCCTCGACGGTCGTCTGCGTGCCGAGGGCGCGCCGGGCGAGTGGTGAGTTTGTGTAGTAGCGTTCGCGCACCAGGTCGAAGATACGGCGCATCGGCTCGTCGTCGCGGCGGCGAATCTCCTGCAGCTGTACCGCGCGCATCTGGTCCAACTCCTCTTGTGGTAGCGCAGGAAACAGCAGCACATCGGCGAAGAGATCGAGGGCGGTATCGAGCCGGTTGCCGACAATCTGCGCTGAGTAGCGGGCAAATTCGATGGCCGTCTCGCCACCTTTGCGCGCGCCAAGCGCCTCAAATTCTTCTGTGAGCTGGCGCACTGAGCGATGCTCCGTCCCCTGGAACATCATCTCGGAGAGCAGGTAGGTCAGGCCAAGCTGGTCGTCCGGCTCATCGCGTATGCCCGCGTCGAGCTGAATGCCGAAGGTGACGGAGGCCAGGCTCGGCATCCGCTGCCCCACCATGCGCAGGCCATTCGGAAAGACATGCATGGAGTAATTCGGGGCAAGTTCGCTGCTCGTCGTGCTGGTCGCGCTCGTCGACTCTGATGTGTTCACCCGATGTATCCTTTCTGCCGGCGAAAGAACACGCCGGGATTTCTCGTCATGATTGTACGATACCATAGCTGCCATCCGCTGCCGATGTCAGCCCATCAACCCTGGGACGATGATGCTGTCGACGCCGAATCAACCGGCTCATGCCGACGCGACCAGCGCGGGAGAATCGCCCGCATGGCGATACCCTGTCCCAGCAGCGTTATCAGCACGACACCATAAGTGACGAACTCAAACAGGCTGCTATTAGGAACGCCTGGCGGCAGGCTGAGCACCAGCGCCAGCGAGAGCGCCCCACGCAACCCCGAGAGCAAAATGATCGGCCGCCAGCTACGCGGCACCGGCATGACGGAGCTACGCAGGCTCTTCCGCGCGCTCCGCCGACGATGCGCATTCCAATGGGCGATGCCGTTCTGAAACGTCAGCATCAGAAAAATCATCAGCGCCCGACCGACAATAACACCGGCGATTGCCCAGAGCAGCGGCCCGAAAACCGTGCCAAGATGCGAGTTGCTAATCTGAATACCGAGCAACAGAAAGAGCAGTGAGTTGGCAATATAGCTGATGAACTCCCACACGTCATCCACCACATCGCGGGTACGCGCAGACATACTGCGCTGACGCCCATAACTGCCGAGCGTCAGGCCAGTCATCACGACCGCCAGCAGGCCCGACGTGTGGAGCAGATCGCCGACCAGATAGACGCCATACGCGGCGCTAAAGGTGATGGTCATCTCGATCAGGTGATCGTCGAAGTGCCTGAGCAGCCGTGAGACGACAAAACCGAAGGCCAGCCCGATCACCGGCCCTCCAATTATGAGCCAGATGGTCTCCACGCCCACCTGCCACCCGGCGATGGACTGCGCGGACCTGCCCTCCTCGATCAGCAACAGGCCAAGGACAATCGTATAAGCAGCGGCGCCAATGCCGTCGTTGAAGAGGCTTTCGCCCTCGATGATGGTGCGCAGCCGCTCGCCCATGTGCAACTGTCGGAAGAGGCTTACGACCGCTACCGGATCAGTAGGCGAGATGATCGCTCCGAGCAGCAGCGCTTCGAGCCAGGTGAGGCCAGCGCCGAAATGGAGGGCGGCCGCGGCTACCGCCAGCGCGATGAGCAGGCCTGGCACAGCCAGCAATAACACCGGCAACCAGTTCCTCAGCAGCACCGTGACGCTGACATTCCATGAGCCTTCAAAGAGCAGCACGGGGATGAAGATAAAGAGGACCGACTCGGGATTAAGATGAACTCCGGAGACGATGGGAATCCGACCGAGCGCCAGGCCGACCAGCACCAGCGCGAGCGTATAGGGGAAACGGAACTGCCGGGCAACCAGCGCTACGACTAGCGAGACAATCAGCAAGAGCACCAGTTGTTCGATCTGCTCCTCCGCCAGCGCCATTGCCTGCTCCTCCCGCCAGGAGCCAGGTCAGTCGCCGCCGCTCCGGCAGAGGCGCAGACCCGCTCCAGTTGCAGTACAGGATATGCACGCAATTTCCGCTCCCGCCAGCCCATCTTACGGCGTATCGCCCGCGTCCGATCCGCCCGCCAGCGGGTGCGCGAAGGCCAGCCCCCAGACCGACGCCGCTCCACCTGCGCGTAACGGCTCGGCGGCGGCATCGAGCGTACTGCCGGTCGTCGTCACATCGTCCACCAGCACAATTCGCCGCCCCGCGATGCTCTTTGCGGCAAGGAGATCAGAGAGAGCAAACGCGCCAGCCACGTTAACCAGGCGCTCCACACGCGAGAGACGCGTCTGCGCCTCGGTGGCGCGCGCCCGCACCAACAGATCGACGCGGACGGGCAACCCCTGTGACGCCGCGAAGGCGCGCGCCAGCAGCTCCGCCTGATTGTAGCCTCGCTCACGCCGACGGCTGCTATGCAACGGAACCGGGATGACCATATCGGCGGTGTGGATATCAGCTTGAAATGGCGCTGCCATGAGAGGCGCGAGACATTCGGCCACACGCCGCTGGCCGCGAAACTTGAGCGCCAGGACAGCGGGACGCACCGCGCCCGTATAGGTGGCGGCTATCCGGACTCCGTCGAGATGCTTCGGGCCACGGCCATTGGCGCAGTCCGGGCAGAGGTTGGCAGTGGGATTGGGCGGCACGCGCATTGTCTGGCCACAGCGCGCGCAGATTGGCGCAGCGGGCGGCTGCATGCTGCCCAGACAACTGGCGCAGACGGCCGCGCCCACACGCTGACAAACGACGCACCGTGGTGGGAAAATGATGTCCAGCAGGCGGCTCAGCCCTGGCATAGCGCACTCTCCAACCCGCCCATCGTTGGTACGGGATACATACTCATCCGGCGGGAGCGACTGGCGCCCCCACACGCCGTAGCAGCGTCACGTTGCCCGCGCGCCCAACGACCTGGTAGTGGCCTGACTGCAGCATGATATTGAGCATATGTTCGTCGTCCGCGCGCGAGACCGAGATGGCGTCGGGGATATCCACGGCAACATATTCGGCAAGGTATGACTGCGGGTCAGGCATCAGGTAGATGGTGTAACGGCTGCTCAGGCGCGGATTGAGCGAGTCGGTGGCCGCGACCGTGGCTGACTGTGGCACGCGGTCCAGCAGCGCGTTGACCTCGTTCTGATAAGGAATGGGCGTATCGCCAGCGTGCCAGAACGACCCAATCATGCCGCCCGCCGTCGTGGTCAGATTCCACCAACCCATCACCAGCAGCCACAGAACCACCAGCGCCGGAATCCAGCGCGACGGGACAGGGATACGCTCCAGCAGCCTGCGCCAGCCCCAGACGACCAGCCGCGCCAGCGCGATAATACGCGCACGTAGCGTCGTCCCGGTTGAGTGCTCAGGCGCGGGAGTTGGATCGCCGCGCTCGACCCGCTGGCGCGCTGCTAGCAATGCCGCGACGCCGTAGATCGCGGCAGGCATGACATACGCCAGAATCACCGCGTTGTACTGAAAGAAGCCGCTATACTGCTCCACATGCGCGCTGAGAATATTGACCGCCAGCTCCGGCAGCGCGCAGAGCCAGAGCGCGGGCATGAAGATGCCCAACCCGCCGCCGGTACGTAGCAGCATCGCCAGATAGCCAAATCGGTCGGCATCGAGGATGGTCAGCGGGAGGAACGGATTCGCGAGGATGTTCTTCAGCGCCGCGCCCGCCGAGCCGCCGAGCCAGCTATAGCGATACCAGAAGTTGTTGCCGCCAGTTATCCCACCGTTGAAGTGCGGCAGGACAACGCCAAAACAGAACGCGGCATACGCAATCGAGAGCAGCGTCACCGCCAGACCAAGGCGGGGACGTTTATACCAGAAAATGATGAGCACGCCCAGCAGCGCCAGCGAGAGCGCCACATCCTCCTTGGTGAGCGCCGCCAGAATCGCCGCCACCGCGAAGGTGCGATAGCGCCCGGCATCGAGCGCCCAGATGGCGAGAATGAGCAGCGGTGTCGCCAGCGCCACGCTGTGAAAATCCCAGAGCGCCGCGCCAAGGAACTCCGGCGCGAGCAGATACGATGCGGCAAAGGCGACACCCAGCAGCGGAAGGCCCGGCAGGCGTCGCAGGCTCAGCATGAAGAGCGGAATCGCGCCGAGCGCCATCGCCACATTCTGGATCACGATCAGCGTCTCAGGTCCGTCATGGATGAGATAGAATGGCGCGATCAGCACCAGGATCGGCTCGACGTGGATACCGAGACGTGTCGGCGGGCCGAACCAGTCCAGTCCGCGATTCGTGAAGCGGAAAAAGTTGCCGTGGAGCGTATTCCAGACGGCCTGGTTCATGTTGCCGAGATCGAAGGCGTCAGCGTGGTAGGTCTGGTAACGGGCAATGCTGTGCTGGCAGACCAGTATGCTATCCACGACGACGAGCAACAGCACCAGCGCCCATGCCAGCCGACGCTGCCCATCCAGCGTGCGCAACGCATCCCAGCAGCGCCGCAGCCACGCCATTGCTGGGGCATCGTGTGGCGTTGGCGCGGCGACCGTGCGTTCGATGGGAGTCGTCATGAGGGCAACATTCCGGCTATTAGAGCGGCTTGATGCGCACGAGCGCGTCGCCCTTCTGGACTAGCTGGCCATTTTGCGCCGGAATCGAAGCGACGATGCCCGACATCTCGCTCTTGATCTCGTTGAAGACCTTCATCGCCTCGACGATGCATACGACCTGCCCCGCCTGCACCATCTTACCGACTTCGGCAAACGGCTCGGCGCTGGGAGACGACGCAGTGTAAAACACGCCCGTGAGCGGCGCGATGATCGCGACTCCCGCATCGGCCGGGTTGGGCGCAGCAGCGGACGCGGCTGGCTCAGCGCGCTGTAGGCGCGGCGCGCGTGTGGCGGTGACGACCTGTGTCGCCGGAACAACGACGGGCGCATCAAGGCGGCGCCGTAGCGCAATGCGCACGCCGTCCTCGGTGAGGTCAAGCTCACTGACGTCAGTGCCTTCGAGCGCCTCCGCCAGCGCTTTCACCCGGCTGACAAGCGATTGACGTTCCGTAGGTCGCCTCCTCTATTCCATCAGCGTAGCCGAACTTACCCGTTATACTCTAGTCTCTACTTCCCGCTCGCGACCCCTCCCTGGCGCGGAGAGGGGGTAGGGGGAAGAGGTCTTTTCGCCCTAGTAGCGCCGCATCACCAGCACCGCGTTGTGTCCGCCAAAGCCCATCGAGTTAGAGATGGCAATCTGCGGTTTGGTGGTTCGCGCCTCGTTCGGCACATAGTCCAGGTCGCATTCAGGGTCCGGATGCGCCAGGTTGATAGTCGGCGTAATCGTGCCGGTATGCAGCGAGAGCGCCGTCACCGCCGCCTCGATACCGCCAGCGGCGCCGAGTGTGTGGCCGATCATAGACTTCGTCGAGCTGATCGCCAGCTTGCGCGCGTGATCGCCAAAGACCGTCTTGATTGCCTGGGTCTCGTTGCGGTCGTTATAGACCGTCGCCGTGCCGTGCGCGTTGACGTAGTCTACTTGTTCGGGCGCGATACCGCCCTTCTTCAGCGCCTTACGAATGGCGCGCACGAGACCCTCCCCACCGGGAGCTGGCTCGGTAATATGGTGCGCGTCGGCGGTGCTGGCGTAGCTGACGATCTCCGCATAGATGCGCGCGCCACGCTTGCGGGCGTACTCTTCATCTTCCAGGATCAGCACGCCCGCCCCTTCACCCATGACAAAGCCATTTCGTGTTGCGTCGAACGGGCGGCTGGCATGCACCGGGTCATCGTTGCTGCGCGAGAGGGCATGCATGCTGGCGAACGACGCGATGCCCATTGGAGTAATACCACATTCGCTGCCGCCCGCAATCATCGCTACCGCATCACCGCGCCGGATGATCTCCGCCGCCTCGCCAATCGCATTGGCGCTGGTCGCGCAGGCCGAGACTGTAGCGAAGTTCGGTCCCTTCGCGCCGGTCTGCATCGAGATATATCCCGCCGCGATGTCGGTGATGAACATCGTGATGAAGAACGGACTGACCCGGTCTGGTCCGCGGTCAAAGAGCACCTTGAACTGGTCGTGGCATGTCGCCAGTCCGCCGATGCCTGAGCCAATGATGACGCCGACATCCTCGGCGTTCTCGTCATTGATCGTGAATTCGGCGTCCGCAAGCGCCTGCGTGCTCGCGCCCATCGCATAATGCACAAAACGGTCGTTGCGCCGAATCTCCTTGCGATCCATGTACTGCGACGGGTCGAATCCCTTGACCTCGCAGGCGATACGTGTCTCCTGATCGCTGGCATCGAAGACGGTTATCGGGCCACCGCCTGATTGCCCCTCACATAGCGCCTTCCAGGTAGACGGGGTATCGTTGCCAACGGGCGAAACCAGCCCGATGCCGGTCACTACGACGCGCCTGGTCATATGATTGCTACCTCTCAGCAACTCCGTTCGCGCTCTACCCGGAGACAGAGCAGGCCGGTTGTTAGATTGTCTGGCCATCGCGCCCATGGCACGCTGTGGCATACGCTATTGTACCAAATTGCTTCAAGCGTCCGGGGGATTTCGACTCTCCCGCGCTGCAAACGACCTCACCGAGATCAACCCTTGATGCCAAATTCATCGCCATGGTCTGCCAGGAAGTTTGTATAGGCTTCCCCACGCGTGAAGGTATCGTGCTCCAGAAGTTTGAGGTGGAAGGGAATCGTCGTCGGAACCCCTTCGATCTCGTATTCGCCCAGGGCGCGCTTGCCGCGCTCGACGGCCTCCTGACGCGACGGCGCCCAGACGATCAGTTTCGCCAACAGCGAGTCGTAGTGCGGCGGCACGTCGTAGCCAACGAACAGGTGCGAATCCACGCGGGTGCCTGGGCCACTCGGCGGCAGATATTTCTCGATGGTGCCAGTCTGCGGGCGGAAGTCATACGATGGGTCTTCGGCGGTGATACGGAACTCAATGGAATGCCCGCGCAGGACCACATCGTCCTGGCCAAACCACAGCGGCTCGCCCGCCGCGACCCGCAGCTGGGCCTGCACGAGATCGATGCTCGTCACCCACTCCGTCACCGGATGCTCGACCTGGAGACGTGTGTTCATCTCCATAAAATAGTAGTTGTTGTCTTCATCGACCAGGAATTCGAGCGTGCCGACCCCGCGATAGCCGATGGCCAGCGCCGCCGCGATACCTCGTTGGCCCATCTCGCGCCGGAGCGCCTCTGGCAGGCCAGGGCTGGGCGACTCCTCGATCAACTTCTGATGACGCCGCTGCACCGAACAGTTGCGCTCGCCCAGATAGACCCCATTGCCATAATTGTCACAGAGCACCTGCACCTCAACATGCTTCGCCCGGCCCAGATACTTCTCGACATACAGGCCATCGTCGTGGAAGGCCTCACGCACCTCGCTCTGCGCCGTGGTAAAGACGTGGTCGAACTCCTCAGGACGCCGCACCAGCCGGATGCCGCGTCCACCGCCGCCTGCCGCCGCCTTCAGCATGAGGGGGAAGCCAATTCGCGCCGCCGCTGCTACTCCCTCACCCACTGAGCGCAGCACATCCGTGCCGGGCAGCATCGGCAGCCCGCCGCGCATCATCGCGTCGCGCGCCTGCACTTTATCGCCCATCTGCACCATGGCGGCGGGTGGCGGGCCGATAAAGACGATGCCGCAGTCCGCGCAAATCTCGGCGAAACTGGGATTTTCAGAAAGGAAGCCGTAGCCGGGGTGAATCGCTTCGGAGCCGGTGAGCATGGCGGCGCTAATGAGGTTGGGGATGTGCAGGTAGCTCTTGCTGCTGGGTCCAGGGCCAATACAGATGCGCTCATCGGCAAGGCGAACCGGCAGGGAATCCTGGTCCGCCTCGGAATAGGCAATGACTGTGCTCACTCCCAGCTCGCGACAGGCGCGTATCACCCGCAACGCAATCTCGCCACGATTGGCGATCAGCACCTTTTTGAACATGTATTTCTCGTGCCTCAACTCTCACATCGTTTACTGGTTGGATTGGCCCAGGCGCACGGAAAGACCCCATGCCCGCGCGTACAATCAGGGCATTTGGCCACAGTGTACCATCCAGTGTATCACGCGCCTAGTGCGTGGCGTAGGGATATACAACTGGCCCGCGCGGACAAGGAGTCAGAAAGCGCGAATTGCTGGCGGGAAGCGATAGAAAGCGTTAGTCGAGGCGTCCCTCGTTGGCAGCGCGCTGCTGTTGGGCGTAGAGATTTGTCCACATCCAGGCGAGGCGCTCGTAGCAGCCGTCATGGGTGCGGTTGCCGTTCGGCGTCTGCCAAGCCCAGCCGCGAATCCGCTCGCCACAGACCTCGCATTTGAAGCGATAGAAGCTCAGTTTCTGCTTGCGGCTCGAGTAAAAGCGGTTCATCGTGCGGGTATAGGAGAGCAGCGGCACGCCATGCGATGTCACTGTGCTGGAGACGCCGACTAGCGATTGCTCCCGCTGGAGCACGAGGCCGCGCCCGTCATCCTGCGCATACATATCGTCGTCATCATAGCCGTCATAGTCGCCATATTGGCCATACTGGTCATAGCCGGCATTCGCGTAGCCCTGCTCGCTATATCCATAGGATTCGCCGTTGCCAGTGTACCCTTGCTCATCATCCCATTGCTGATACCGGTCACTGCGACCCCGCATCGCGTCTGCTCCTCTCGGCCACCTCTCCGCCAGAATTCGCCCGAAACTCGCCCGAAACGTACCATGCGGCTGTTTCGAGAGCCAAGTATAGCACAGCCTTTCTCAACGTAGTATCGCGCTGGAACCATTGGGCCAGCCGACAACGGCGCTACCGCCGCTCGGCGCACCGCCTGAACGTGATAAAATCATCTCCGGCATAGAGGAAGTACGAAAGCCATCAAGCGCACACGCCCTCATGGGCTAGGGAACACTCACCCGCGGTGAGACGTGAATCACAGAGCAACATGATCGAATCAATCAAGGCACATTGGCGGGAATCGCCTCCTACCGCCGCGCAGGCGTTACGCGGTGGAATGCTGGCGTCGGCGCTGCTGGCCATTGTGCTGATGGTCGCCTTTCGCGCCACCGCGCCATCCCCGTCGGCGACACAGCAGCGGATCAATCAACCCGCCATCACATTTACGCTGCCCGCCGAGCGGGCTGGCGCCCAGTTGCCAGTACCCGCTACGTTTGCGCCAGCCAACGGCAAACCTACGTTGCTCGTCTTCTTCTACACGCTCTGCACGCACTGCCTGCTACAGATGCAGTCCACTCACGCCGTCACCGCCGGGTTCCCAGGGCTGCAAACAGTCTATATCGATTCGCCAGCTGAGCTGCCAAACCTCCCCGACCTGATGATGCAGCGTCTCGGCATTACTGATCCGGTGCTGCTCGACAACGATGGCCGAATTGCCGCGCGCTATGGGATCGCCTACTATCCCTCACTGGCGCTGATCGACGGGCGTGGCATCGTGCGCGCGATCTGGACCGGCGAGACCGACGCCGCGACACTCCACGCCGGGATTGCGCGGGCGCTGGCGACGAGTGGCAATGAGAGTGGATGACACCATG
>DATBIB010000056.1:0-51925 GCA_036557205.1 Ktedonobacterales bacterium
CAAGGTGAGGGCGACGTAGTGTATACTGAGAGATGAAGGCTTCGCGTGCGCGCGGATTGCTAGGCCAGCTTTATTGGCGGGCGATGCGCATGTCGAGGGTAGCTGGAATTTTCGTGTATCACCCACTTAATCAGGAATGCGGCGCAGGCAGCGCGGAGGCAGGATCAGTATGGCGCAGACGAAAGAACAGACACAACCAACGGTAAAGTCGCCGCCCAAGGGGACGCAGCGAACATCTGCGCCGACACCCAAAACACCACCGGCGACCTCGCCTGCCCCAAAGGGCAACTGGCTGTCACGGCTGCGTCCACCACTCACCACCGCGCCCAGCGCGAACGGCAAGCCACGGCAGCGCGCGGGCGGGACGATCTTCAAGTCGTTCTTTGGCATCCTAATCTGGTTCATCGCGTCGCAGTTCATCATGTATATTCTGCTGATCGTCGATGGCTGGCTGACGCAACCTGGACAGAAGCCCCCGCTCGAAACACTCCATCTGCTGCCGCCCAATACCCCGCTGCTCGGCTGGGTCACGCCGTTTCTGCTGCTCTATGGTGGCGCGGTCATTGGCCTCTGGTTCCTGCTGATCCGCTTCAACCTCATCCCACGCGATTTCTTTGGCGCACGCGCCCAGGCTCAGCAACGCGCCCAGCGGCAGGCCGCAGGCGGCTCGACGACGAATAAGACGACGACTGGCGCGTCTACCGGCCCCCACAAGACGCGCGCGCAGCGCCGCTATGCCGAGACACAGTCGCAGATCCGGGCGGAGGCGAACGCCAAGGGCGGCAAGAATGGCACGAAATCAACGTCCACCGTCAAAGCCGCGCCGAAAGCAGTAGCCAAGAGCAGTGATACCGTAAAGAACGCCAGCTCGGCTAATGGGACGAAGAGCGCAAAAAGCGCGAATAGCGCCAGTAGCGCAAATGGCGCGCACGACTCGCAATATGAGCAGGTGCGCTCGGCGGACCGCCTGCGACGACGCCGCCAGGCCAAACGATAACCTCCAGCAGAGCGCTACTGTCCATCAGGTGAGTCATGAAGCCGCTGATGTGGCGTGGCGCTCTCCGCTGTCCGCGCTCCATACCGTACCTGCTGGCGCTGCTCACTACGTCAAAGGATGAATAATTGATGGGCAAAGTATCCTCTCGGATTCGTAACCACCCCTTCCCCTACCACGATATCCTCTTTGGCGCACGCCTGGTCGCCATTCGTGAAGAGCCCTCCGCCAGCGGCGAGAACGCCACCGACATCCTCTTCGACTTTGGGGAGCTTCGGCTGGTGAAGCCGCCACAGCCGTGTGGCTCGCCACTTTGGCCGGAGGAGCGAGTCGAAGCGGAATACCACCCGCGCACGCTCCGCTTCATCGGGGCCGAATGGGTTCAGCGCAGCCCGGTTTTTGAACAACTCGACCTGGTGTCTCCCGAGCATAGCGTGCGCACGATTATGGGCGTGCTCCACTGGAGCGGGCCTGGCCTGGGCAAGATCGTCCTCATCTTTACGCAGGAGTCGGCTGACTGCATGCTTCGAGCCGAAGACTTCCTGGTGGAAGACCGCGCTGGCGAACCACAATCGGCCACGTTTCTGCGGCGCTGGTCCAACACGCCGCCGCATCCCGTCGGCCTGGTGCCCGAACGCCAGAAGGTGTTGAATCGGTTCAATGGCGACCCGATCACCATCGCGCTGGGCAACCGCCGCTTTCGCTTCCGGCTCTTCATCGGCAGCCTGCGCCACCAGACCGCTGTTCGCCCGGATGTTGACGCCGTGCTCAATCTGTGCGAGTTGGATAATCCCTGGGTCGCGCACGCGGGTCGCCACCTGAATGACCGCTTCGCCCGGAAGGGTGAGATGTCTATCGGCATGGACATGAGTGACCTTCTGGCGGAGGCACGCTGGGTGGTTGGGCGGCTGCGGGCGGGGCAGCGAGTGCTGGTGCATTGCTACGCGGGCGTCAATCGCTCCTCAACGGTCTGCTGCGCCGCGCTGATGTTGCTGGAAGGGCTTTCCGCCGAGGAGGCGCTGACCAGAGTGCGCGAAAACCACCCCAGTTGTCGGCCTGACCCCTATAACTGGTTCCTGCTGGAGCATCTGCACGAGGCGGTCGCCGCCGAAGAGCTGGCGAACGAGGATACCCAGACGCTCCCGGCGGTGGATGCGGCCTCGCTCTTGCGAAGTGAGGCGACGGTGGGATAGAATCCGGGCGCGCGTGCTCGGAGAGCACAGCCACCGGGAGAAGACTATGATACACTACGATGCGGCGGCGATTCGCCAGCGGCTAGAAGCGGATCGCCAGCGGCTGGAAGATGATATCTACCAGCGCACCCAGGGTGATGAAGCCGTCATTCCATCCGACCCGATTAGCGATGCGAACGGCACGCGCGGCCATTCCGCCGAGGAGGCCGACGCTATGGCGGATGCCGAACGCAGCAACCTGGTGCTGGGCAACTCGCGGACGCTGCTGGAGCAGGTGCAGGCGGCGCTGCGACGACTGGATGACGGCACGTATGGCTTCTGCCAGCGGTGTGGCAAGCCAATCGGCGAGCGGCGGCTTGAAGCGCTGCCCTATGCCGAATATGATTTGGAATGTCAGGAGATCGTCGAACGCGAGACGACCCCGTGAGGAGAATTCATGAGCCTTGCTCGACAACGTGATCTGGCGATGGTGGGCCTGGGCCTGCTGATCATCATACTCGATCAGCTGACCAAACACTGGGTCGTTTCCTATTTCAGCGCCAAGCCCGAAGGCTACTCAGTGCCGATTCTGGGCCAAATCCTCTCGCTGGAATATGTGCAGAATCCGGGCGTCGCCTTCAGCCTGCTCGAAGGCCAGACGGTGATGTTCCTGTTCATTGCCATCGCCATCGGCGTCATCGGCTATCTCTACTGGCGCTCGCGTGAGACTGGCTCGTTGGCGCTCAAGCTGACGTTCGGGCTGGTGTTGGGCGGGGCCATCGGCAACCTGATCGACCGCTTCTCGCACAGCTACGTCGTCGATTTCATCCACTTTCAGATTCCAGCCATCCACTTCGACTTTGCCGTCTTCAACGTCGCCGATAGCGCCATCTCCATCGGCGTGGTGCTGCTGGCCTTTATGATCTGGCGGATGGGTACCGAGGGCGAGCGCCCTGCCAGCAGCCGTAGAAGTCTCTCGACTGGCGACACGGCGGAAACGCCAGCGGAGGACTAGGTGGCCGCCCGCACGAAAAAGCCCGCATCGCAGCCGACGGGCGCCAGCCTGCCCGCGCCCACCGTCATCGAAGTGACCGAAACCCTCGACGGCGAGCGGCTGGACCGCGCACTGGCGCAGCTATACCCCGAGCTATCGCGCACGCGGGCGCAGGCTGCCATCAAGGCGGGGGCGGCGCGCGTCAATGGCAGGTCTGTCCGTGTCAGTCATCTGCTCGAAGTGGGCCAGCGGATCGAGCTAGACGCGGGTGCGCTCGGTAGCGCTGGCGACGTGGGAGCCGAGGGCGAGGCGCCGCCACAGGCCGAGGCGATTCCGCTTCGGGTGGTCTACGAGGATGAGCATCTGCTGGTGGTGGATAAGGCCGCCGGGCTGGTGGTGCATCCCGCGCCAGGCCACGCCACCGGCACGCTGGTGAACGCGCTGCTGGCGCACCTGCCGGGGCTGGAGGCTGGCAGCGACGCCTCGCGCCCAGGCATCGTCCACCGGCTCGATAAGGATACCTCCGGGCTGATTGTGATCGCGAAGGACGCGCCGACGCATGCCGCGCTGGCCCAGCAGATGAAGGAGCATAGCACGGTCAAGCGCTATCTGGCGCTGGTGGAGGGGCGCATGCCCGCGCCGGAGGGCGTCATCGACGCGCCCATTGGCCGCGATCCCCGCCATCGCCAGCGCATGGCGCTGGTGAGCGAGGTCAACGGCGGCCGCGAGGCGCGCACCCGCTTTAAGGTGCTGCGCGAGATCCGCGGGCGCTCGCTGGTAGAGCTACAACTTGAGACGGGGCGCACCCACCAGATTCGCGTGCATCTCGCCTCGGTGGGGCATCCGGTCGTCGGCGATAGCGTCTATGGTCGGCCACAGCTGCCACTGCCGCCGCGCCAGTTTCTGCACGCCACCCACCTGGAGTTCGTCCACCCCACGACGGGCGAGTGGCTGGTCTTCGACGCGCCGCTGCCACCCGACCTGGCCGATTTCCTCGCCGCGCAGGAGTGAGTGAAGGGCGCACAGAACTCTCTCTACCCCGCTCCTCATGGAGAGAAGTAGGGAGAAGGGATAGATGGAAAGCTAACGACGGAACAGCAAGAGCGAGTCGGGAGAAAACAGCATGGCAGAAGCCAGTGAGATTTGGACTGGCTTTGCCAGCATCTATGACCAGGCGCGTCCAACGCCGCCACCAGCGTTGCTCGATCTGCTGACGCAGTTAGTCGGTATGCCGCATCCCACACTGGTGGTAGATCTGGGCAGCGGGACCGGACTTTCCACCGCGATCTGGGGTGAGCGGGCACAGCAGGTGATTGGGATCGAACCCAATGCCGATATGCGTACCCAGGCTGTACGCACCATCGAGGAGCGTCCAACCCTCGCCCAGATCGAGTATCGTGAGGGGTCGGCGCATCAGACGGGCCTGCCCGATGCATGTGCTGATATCGTCACGGCAGCCCAAGCGTTCCACTGGATGGAACCGACGGCGACCCTGGCCGAGATCGCGCGTATCCTGCGGCCCGGTGGGCTCTTCGCGGCCTACGATTATGACTGGCCGCCAGCGCTCAGCTGGGAACTTGAGCAGGTGTACCAGGACATGGACGAACGCTTCGACGAGTTGATACAGGAGCGTGGATTGACTGGGAACCTGCCGAAATGGCCCAAGGACACCCATCTCAATCGCATGCGTGACAGCGGTCGCTTCCGTTTCACGCGCGAGCTCTTTCTGCATCATATCGAGCACGGAGACGCTGCACGTTTTCTTGCGATGGTGCGGACGAATGGATACAGCTACCAATTCAAGCTGGGAACCATCACTGAGCAAGAAATCGGTTTTGATCGCCTCACACGCGTCGCGTTCCAGGCTCTCGGGTCCAAGCCAATCCCCTGGTATTTTAGTTACCGAGTCCGCATCGGCATCAAGTGAGTGCGGGACATGGGAAGAAAATAGCCTACCGTGTTTGCGGGTTTTCGCTGACACGCTAGGCTAAAGGTTTGTTTTCGGTTAATTCATCCGATGAAGACATCCGCTGACACGCCGAATCGCTCGGCGAGTCGAGTGATGTGCTTGAGCGCCAAGTGGCGCGGAATCATATAAACAGGACGAACTCGCTCGTCGGATAGGCAGGAACGGCAGTCTGCTCGAATATTCGCAAATGACCCTCACGCGCTTTCGCAACAAATATTCGGCTCAGGGGGGTTATATTCGGCAACGAGAATGCCTCGTCCAGGCCAAAGAAACGCGCATCTCGGACCTCAATACCATCCGCATGCGCGTCCTCGCTGGTTGCCTGTAAGAGGAAAATGAGATAGGTGCTGTTCTCATCGGGATGTATCCTACTACGTACCGCAATGAGCCCACGCACCTCTGCATTGACTCCTGTCTCCTCGAAGACCTCGCGCTGCGCGGTAAGATCAGCAGTCTCTCCCGGTTCGACATAGCCACCCGGAATTGCCCAGTGATTCTCGTGCTGACCATATCCCATCTGGACAAGGAGGATTTTGTCACCAAAGAGGACAACCGCACCCGCGCCAACCGAATATCCCTGGCGATATCGCGACGCATCGAAGGTCATCTAATCGTCCGCCTTTCTTGCCCCCTGAACTAATTTTCGCAATCTAGAGACTACCATACAACCAGGATTAGCCGCAGGGCTTCAGCCTGCGGTGAGGAAACGCTCACCTATACGCTGCTATCAAGCTCTCCGGTCTGGCCAGATTTCTGAGATCGTATCTCACCGGCATCTTGTACAATCTTTACTTTTCACCCCATTCCACCGTATATTTCTACGGCTGGGGGAATCGCGCCCCCACCGTGCGACTACATCGAGCCGCCTCCCGAACCGTCCTCACCCGGCGCTTCGCAGCATTCCACGCCAAGGATGGAAGCTGTCTCAGGCAGGGAGCTTGATCGCAGAGAAAGGGACACTATGAGTACCGATGGCAGTATGCACGCAAAGCAACCCGCTCGCGGCATACTCGTTGGCGCCTATCTCAGTTGGTACATCGGCCGCTTCCAGAGCGGAAACAGCTAGCGCCGCCCGCGCGCATACTGCGCAGCGCCGCGCATTGTAGAGGAGATTCGCTACGTGTTCGGACCCCACCTGATTATCGATGGTTCCCGTTGTAACACCCGCAAGCTCGCAGATCGCATCCTCGTCGAGCAAGTGCTGAATGACTACCCCGCCGCAATCGGCATGACCAAAATCGGCGGCCCCTACATGTTCGAGTACCAGGCGCCCGACCCCGCCTATTCCGGCGTCTCTGGCCTGGTCGTCATCGCCGAGAGCCACATCGCCATCCACACCTTCCCAGAGCTGGATTACTTCACGATGGACATCTTCTCGTGCAAGAACTTCGACCATGAGAAGGCCATCGAGTATATCCGCAGCGCGTTCGATGTGCGGGAGATGGACCGGATGCTGGTGCAGCGCGGCCTCTCGTTCAAAGGGCCGCACCACGGCAAGAACGGCGCGACTGATGAGTTGATCGCCGCCGCTGAGGCCCGACTGAGGGCTGGCGTCATCAGCAAAGAGCCTGCCCTGCCCGATGAAACGCCCGGTGAGCAGCCTATCGAGACGCTGAGCGATGAGCGCTCCGCCATCCTGGCGCGTCGCGCCGCCGCCGGGCTGGATGCCGCCGGTGGGCGGATGCTCTGGCCGCAGTATGGCGTGACGCCCGACATCGGCACGTATGGCGCTGGCAACGCCGACGATGATGCCTGCGAGCCGTGCGCGCGTGGCGGGGCTACCGTCGTCGCGCTGACCGGCGACCAGCACATGCCAACCGACGCCAACGGCACGCCGCTGCCTGCCAGCGAGCCAGTGCTGGTCAATCCCACCGCCTCGATGAGCGGCCTGCTGGATAAGATGGCGGCCACCGGCGGACAGGCGCGCGCGCTGGGGTTGGCGCTGGCTGAGTGGGAACGGCTGGTACGCGCCGAGAAGACGACGATTGCGCTGACGCTCTCCGCGCCGGTGGTGGCCGAGGGCATGCGCGAGCTGCTGGTCTACACCGTCGAGCGCGGCTATGTGGATAGCATCATCGCCAGCAGCGAGAACCTGCTCGCCGATCTCTACGAGGCGCTTGGCCACACGCACTTTGTCGGCGACGACGGCGCGATGGTGATGACCGACGCGGGCCGAGAGCACGCGCTGGCGTTCTTCCGCGACTTCCTGGCGGAGCAGCAGCCGGGCGTCGCCGCCTCGGTACTGTGGCAGCGGCTGGGCGCGATCCTGCCGACGAAGGCTCCGCGCAAGGGGCTGCTTCAGGCGGCGCAGACTGGGACGCCGATCTATACGCCCGACCTCGCTGTCAGCGCGTTCGGAGCGGCGCTGCTGGCCCCTCGTCTCGATGGCGCGGCCTTCACGGTGGATTCTGGTGCCGATACTCTTGCGCTGGCACGCATGCTGGCGGCGCGCGATGCGTTCGGCGTCGTCCAGTGTGGCGCGGGCGCGCCCGATGCGCTGATGGCCCAGGCGCAGGCGGCCACGGGTCTGCTGGGCCTTCCGACTCCGGCGCTGGCGGGCGTCGTCGCGCTGGGTGCGCGGCCCTTCGCCACAGGCAGGCATGCCATCGCCGTCCGCGCGGACGCCTCGCTGGCGCTGCCACTGCTGGTGAGCGGGCTGGCGCAGCGCCATCCGCAGCCGCGAACGCGAGCCGCCAGCACGGCGAAAGCTCCCGCGCTGGCGTAATCGGCCATCTACGCGAATGCCCCCTGTTCTCCTGATGAGAGCGGGGGGTATCGTTTGATCTGTGTCGGGGAGAGGCGACGTTCGCCGCCCACTCACGCCGACGCTCGCCGCAGCAGTACATACGACCCCAGCGCGCCTATCAGCGTCACCGGGACCAGCCACCAGGCGAACTGGACAGCCGACCACTGACTCAGCCAGGTGAAGATATCCCCCCACCATTGCCGGTAGGTGGCGAGGAGCACCAGCACGCTGGAAACAACTCCGACAGCTCCCATGAAGGCATACAGCCCGAGCATGCCAAACCGCCGATAGAGGCTGGCCGGAGCGAAGCCAAGCATGAAGCAGAACAGCATCACGATGAAATAGGTCCAGAACTGCCCAATGAGGGAGCTATTGCTCCAGTAGGGCAGGTGGAAGAAATGCAGCCCGACCCCCCAGTTGTTCGTCAGGTTGCTCTCGGTGAGCGACAGCAACGACAGCAGGAACGCATAGGCCGCGCTGACCGCAACAGCGAGCGCCATCGTGCCCAGAAAATAGTCGATCCTGCGCACGCTGAAGCCGACGGCAAAGGGGAACGTCTCCTTAATTATCAGCGCCCCGACAACCAACATGTAGATGTAGATGGAGGCCACTCCCCCAGTGTAGATACCCACATTACCGCCAAGCAGCGCGGCGATAATCGTGTTGACGACGAAGGAGAGGGCGAGAATCCCCCAGGGAAGGATAATCAAGCCGAGTTTATCTCTGGTATGGATGGCCATAACGCTCATGACGCGATTCATCGCACTGCCTCCTCAAGCGCTGGTTCGGATTTATCACCCGTCAGATGGACGATCAACTGCTGTAGCGAGATTGGCACGAGCTCCAGGTCAAGCGATTTGGCGTGACGCCGGTCATCGGTATCCATCGTCCCCAGGACCGTGGCCGAGACCAGCCCACCCAATGGGTGACGGTCGAGCACATTCCTCCCCGCGGTGTATTCCGCAATCCCGGACGCCGAGCCAGCGACACTGAAGGCGCGGCCACGCAGCGTCTCGGTCTCCTCGTCAAGAATCAGCCTGCCACGGTCCACGACGAGAACGTGATCCAGGATGCGGCTCACTTCGTCGATCAGGTGCGTCGAGAGAACAATCGTACGCGGATGGGCGCCAAAGTCCTCGATCAGGCGGTTATAGAACAGGCTCCTGGCGACGGCGTCGAGGCCAAGGTATGGCTCATCGAAAATCGTCAGCGGCGCGCGACTGGCGAGGCCGACGATGATCCCCACCGAGGAGAGCATGCCGCGGGACAACGCCTTGACCTTCCGCG
Organism: Ktedonobacterales bacterium; assembly: GCA_036557205.1. Taxonomy (GTDB): domain Bacteria; phylum Chloroflexota; class Ktedonobacteria; order Ktedonobacterales; family JADMIN01; genus DAHUXT01. The sequence continues at coordinate 9,163 of DATBIB010000056.1, forward strand.
CTAACGGCAGCTGGAAATCCTCGACCAGCGTCGCGGCGTAGTCGCGATCCCACTCAGGATAGAGCAGGGCAGCCATAGCCAGTACATCAGCCACGCGAAAGGCGGCTGGATATTTCTGGCTCTCTTTGATGAAAGCAATCTGGCCCAGCACGCGACTATTCTCGAAGGGGCGCTCGCCGAAGACGCGGATGTCGCCGCTGGTGGGGAAAAGCTGCGCGGTGACCAGTTGCATGATCGTCGTCTTGCCCGCGCCGTTGCGCCCCAACAGCCCATAGATGCGCTCCGCCTCCATGACGAAGCTGACGTTGTCCACCGCCGCAACGCTGCCATAGCTCTTGGTCAGCCGCTCGACCTCAACAATAGAGTTCATCCCACTTTCTCCCCTGTCTGTATCATGTCTGCCAACTGTTCTGTCGTGATCCCCAGCTTGCTGGCCTCGCGCTGTAGCGGCACGACATATTGCGTGAAAAACTGCTCCCGCCTTTCCTCGATCAGCCGCGCGCGCGCGCCCTCCGCGACATACATGCCGAGTCCGCGTCGCTTATACAGGATGCCGCGCTCCACGAGCAGATTCACGCCTTTTGCCGCCGTCGCGGGGTTGATCTGATAGAAGGCGACGAACTGATTCGTGGACGGAACCTGCGCCTCCTCGGCCAGCCGACCCTCGATGATGTCGTTCTCGATGCGCTCGGCAATCTGCAAGAAAATCGGGCGGCTGTCATCCAACAATAGCGCCACCTCCGTTTGCCTAAATGGTTAACTAGTGATGTAGTTAACCATATATGAGAGCATGTGGTTTTGTCAAGGGGTAATCATCAGCTCTTTTTGGCGACCACGTGAATGCCCCCTCGCTCGGCAGTGGAGCAGGGGGCATTGCAATGTTGGCGTGTCAGTTGTCCTCAGTGTTTCGCCAGCCAGTCGAGGACGGTCTTTGTAAACCACTCGGGGCGGGCGTTGTGGACATCGTGTCCGGCGCCCTCTACGACGATTGTCTCGCCATGCCGGAGGCGCGGCGCTATCTTATCGAGCAGCGCTCTGGGGACGAACATATCGTATTCGCCCGCGATGAGCAGCACCGGGCAGGTGATATCCCCCGCCTTCTCGGCGCTGAGGTCGCCACCCGCCGCGATGATGGCATCCATAGCCTTGACAAGATTCTGTGTGGTAGCGCGCGCATTGGCCTCACCATACGAGGCGACGAGGTAGTCGCGATAGCCCTGCATCGGCGGGATGGGATGATCGACGACGGATCCCATGACCTCGCGCAGCTGGCCATCGGGGTCGCTGATCGTGCCACATGCGCCCCAGGCCAGCACAGAGCGCACGATTTCCGGGGACTGCTCGGCCATCAGCAGGGCGACCTCGCCGCCGTCGCTGAAGCCGAGCAGGTGCGTTGGCCCGGTTCCCAGGCTGCGCAACAGTGCGGCAAACGAGCGCGCGTCATCAGCCAGGTAGCTGGCGGTATACTGGCGCGGCTGTGGCTGCGAACGCCCCGAGCCGGGCAGCTCGGCAGCGATCACACGGTTGTCGGGGGCGAGCGCCCGTCGTAGAGCGGCGTGGCCCTCGATCCGGTCGCTGAACCCCGGCAGCAGCAGGACAGGCTCGCCCGCGCCGGATTCCTCATAGTAGATGCGCGATGTACCATGCTCGAACCATGACATCTTTGCTCTCCCTCTTTTACTCCTCATTTACTCCTCATCGCGCCGTGACGACGCACTACATCCCTTCTCGAACCACAGTATGGTATTCTGCGATGAAGCACCAGTTCAGGAACTGAACCGGTCGTTGGGAATCGTGATAGAGGACACGCGGGAGACCATCTCATGACAAAATATGGCCAATATTGCCCGGTGGCGAAGTCGCTGGAAATCCTGGGAGATCATTGGACGCTGTTGATTATTCGCGACATGCTCACCGGAACGCGGCATTTCAACGACCTGGAGCGGGGGCTGCCTAGAATCTCTCGGGCGCTGCTGGCGAGCCGACTGCGGCAGTTGCGGCAGGCGGGCGTGATCGACAAGCGGCTTACGGGGGCTGGGCGCAAGACGACTGAATATCAGCTTACCCAGGCGGGGCAAGAGCTTTTCGGCGTCATTATGGCGTTACGGGGATGGGGTGAAAAGTGGGCGTTCGGCGATCCTACGCCAGATCAACTAGATCCTGTCCTGCTGATGTGGTGGCTACACAATCGCGTCGATGTGGATCAACTGCCCGAACAGCGCGTCGTGGCGCAGTTCGACTTTCACGGCGCTGCGGTGGTGTCATTCTGGCTGGTACTGACACGCGCTGACGTCACGCTCTGCCTCACTGATCCTGGATTCGAGATCAATCTGCTGGTGACAGCGGATCTGGCGACATTCTACAAAGTATGGGGAGGGCGGATTAGTTATCCAGAGGCGCTCAATAGGTATGGCGTCACCGTCGAGGGCGTTCCCCGTCTGACGCGCGCATTCCCACATTGGTTCGGCTGGGGCGTCACCGAGCCTACTAGAGCAGCAACGCCCCTACCAGTTACGCAATCCGCTCCAGGATGATGACTGGAATCTGCCGCGAGGTCTTCTTCCGGTACTCGGCGAAGCCGGGCATCTGCGTCGCATGTTGGGTGAAGAGCCGCTCGTACTCGTCGCCGGTGGCGATGGTGGCGCGCGCCTGGAAGCGGTCGTCGCCCACCTCGACGGTCACGATGGGGTTGGCGAGCACGTTGTAGTACCAGGCGGGATTGGTCGGCGCGCCGCCCTTGGAGGCGAGGACGATATAGTGGTCGCCATCGCGCGAGTAGGCGAGGGGGTTCGTCCGCGTCTCGCCGCTCTTCGCGCCTTTCGTAATCAGCAAGAGCAAGGGTAGCGGGTGGTTGGTCTTGCCGCCGTTGGCGCGGTACTGGTCGATAATCGCCTGATTATAGTTGGCTGGGCCGCTCATTGTTCCTCCTCTATGGGGTAGGATAGAAAAGATAGTTACTTCATAAATACTACCATCAATTACGCAAATTCGGCCTATACTTTTGGACAGGCGAGGCGATATTCGATGCTATGAGGCAGCACTGGTGTTGGGGCGCTCGCCGCATCTGTGCTGCCCGGCCCTATTGCTGGCTACGGCTTGCGGCGTTTCAGAAGCACGCGGTATTGTACCGCACTCCACTGTGTCACCGTAGCGATGGTTTCATTGTATTGCGATATCTGAGTGTAATTTGTTGGGTTGATGACTACCGGCGCAAAGCCGACAGCCTCCCAGCCCTGCGCGCCTAGCGGTGTTAATACTGCCTCCATGTTATCACCGCCGCTGCATAACACCGACTTATACTCCCACTGTTCCGCCATCTGACTTCCCTCTGCCGTACTATGCTGCACACCACGTTCGAGATAACGCGGGGCATTCGCCCTATGAGGGATTAGCTAGGGTGGCGATGATGGCAAGCAGCAATGTTATTCCTGTGATTAGCACAGCAATCGCAACAGGAACGATGCCGATTATCAGCGTCGTCCACAAGCAGCCCATACCAAATACCTGTTGCCCCGTCTCGCGTTGGACACGACGTGCCTGCATCAAGTACACGATACTCATGATAAGCCCTGGAATCCACATCGCGGCGTAGAGGGCCACGCACACCCACGCATTGCCCGTGAAATCCAGCTTGTAGTAGGTGCGCGGTTCCATACTCAGATGTACCCGATAGTCCGCTGGCGGTTGCATAGGCTAAGAATACTGTGGCGGATATTGCGGAGGTGGGGCGTATGGCGGGTACTGCGGATACTGCGGGGGATAGGGTGTCGGTTGCGTGGGATACGACAGCGGTTGTTGCGGATTTTGTGGCGGCTGCCTGACGACGAACCCTTCCAGTATTAACGTTCAGTATGGCGTGTCTACTCTACGCCTGATTAGCCGATACGTCAATCAGAACTATCTGCCTACCTTTCCTTTGTGACGAGGTACATCCGTAGGATGGAGGTGCCATGTCTCTGTTTCCATGTCCAAATGCCAAACATATCCAGTAGGGGTACCGTCTGTGGGCATAGGCGTACGTATGATTGCCAACGCCTCCTCCAATTGCCTCCGCCCGACTGTCATCTGATTGTCGCGCCGTGCTAACCCCCAGGCAACTAACCATACCTTGCGTAGCGTTTCTTCATCGCCACCATTAGCACGCCATTCTGCCCGCCACTTGCGTCCGCTGGAACTCAGGTACCGTCTACCTGGCGGGATAGCCCGTAAACTGTTCTCTCTGGATGTCACTGGTTCGAGGTGCGCCGGATTGACGCACGCCCGGTTGCGGCAGAGGTGGTCAAGTACCAGCCCGTCAGGAATTGGCCCCACGAACAACTCATAGGCAGCACGGTGTGCTGGTAGGGAACGTCCGTTACATCGAAAACTACCATATCCGCTACCACCGGTATAGCCTGTCCACATCCAGCAGCCGCAATACTCGCCATCTACTTGCTTCGCTATGCGCTTCATGAGACGGCGCACGCATTTTGATTCAGTCTGTTCCTCTCGCATACGAACCCCCACCGGCCAAAACCCGACAGCCCCGCCGTCAGCAGACACCTCTCTGCACGTACGTGTGGCGCACTTTGGCTTTACCCTACGCTTCTTCTGGTGATGCGTCAATCGGAGACAGGGAAAGGTGTGGCTGCGAGGTTATAGGGCGATACCTGCTTTGCGGGCTTTCTCTATCATGTAGTTGACGAACGCGGAACATGTCACCAGCATAAACGTGGCATCTTCCAGCGCCACGTCGGGTGCGTCTTTGAGGGCATGGCGAATCCCGCCTGCATCACTCGAATAGGAGTACAGGCTTTGGAATGCGGCCTTGATGTGGGGATGCATCGGCACAAGCCGTTTCGTCTCAATCTCGTTCAGCGCCCGGCCCAGGGTGGCTTTATCATCGCCAGTAATCAGCTTGCACAGCGCCTCCACCGCGCTGATAGATTCCTTCATTGAATTGGGGAAGTCCGGCGCTGCCCTGTCTGCCAACGCTGCGACTGCCCGCTGTAGATGGATGGCAACGACATTCAGCGCGTTGGATGCCGCAGCGGTAGCGATGGCCCCCTCGATGGAGGCAATCTCTTGTTCGGAGGTGATGGGCGCTATGATAGTACCTACGAAACGGTACGCTGACTTCTCCTTCTCCAATAGCGTGTTGCATTCTTTGATGAACATAGCGGGTAGATACAAGTCGGGGACTACATCAGCATAATCATCCAGGTTCGCGAGAAACTCGATGAAGTCGTAGACGCCATACCACTCGCAACTGGTGAAGTGGTTCTTCATATCGCGATGGAATGCTTGCCACGAGTCCGGCATATCATCGAGGGGAAGAGAAAAATAGTCACGGTACAACAACGCCGGAAGAGTGTTCATTGACTGATTCGCGATGTCTGACCACTCGTATGCGGTGAATGCCCAATAGTACCGCGACATAGTGTTCCATAGACCGTAGCGCAGCGCGTTGTCCATCGAGTCCTTTTGTAGCGCATCGCGAATCGGCGTCAGGCCTATCCTTTGAGAAAATCGCGGCATATCGTTACCCTCAGCACGGTAGAACCAAAGTACCAATTGAACTATATCACAAGCAGACGTAGCGATGAGAATGCACGCGAGTCAAAATGTGCGAAAGGTGCGTGAGTGTCGCCTCAAAAAAGCCAAAAATGCCCCTCTCACGAACCCGCTTAAATTGCGGCTTTGGAGTCTGCAACTTTAGTCCTAGAAACGCTGAGAAGCAAATCTGGTGGCCTCATTTTGCGTATGGCTATTCTGACTACCCTCAAAAACGACACGCTACTTCCTGTCACACGTCGCAGCAGGCCGGGAAAGATGCGGATGCCACTATACGATGATATAGCAATTTCCTTCTCAGCGCGAAATATTCAAGAAAATGGCCCTCATCCCAGATGTTATCCGGCGTGATGGCATCCAAAATTAGGTAGAAATCGAGTAGGAATTAGGTATGTTACCCTCGTCCAGCATGCGCTGGTTGCGCGGGTTCGGCCTCTGCTGGCAGACTCTCGCGTAGGCGTTCAAGGGTACATATGGGTGCCGTCCATTTTACTACTGCCGCCGCCCAGGTGAGGCCCGCGCCGAAGGCCACCATGCCCAGGTGCGCGCCGGGGAAGACACGCCCCTGATCGATGGCCTCGCAGAGCGCTATCGGGATCGCGGCGGCGGAGGTGTTGCCGTACTTCTCGATGTTGACGAAGACCTTCTCGCTCGGCAGATTCAGCCGCTTCGAGGCCGCCTCGATGATGCGCAGATTGGCCTGATGGGGGATGAAGAGGTCCATATCGGCGGCGGTCATGCCCGCGTGCGCCAGCGCCTCCTCCATCGCCGTGCCCATGATGCGCGTCGCGAACTTGAAGACCTCCGACCCGTTCATCTGGACGTAGTTGCGGCGCTCGCGGATCGTCTCCTCGGTGGCAGGCTCCGCCGAGCCGCCGGTTGGAATCCAAAGCAGTTCGGGCCGCGCGCCGTCACTGCCGATAGTGAAGCCGAGCAGGCCGCCCGGCTCGTCGCTGGCGCTCAGCACCATCGCCCCCGCGCCGTCGCCGAAGAGCACGCAGGTCGAGCGGTCCTTGAAGTCCACCACTTGCGAGAGCACCTCAACGCCAATCACCAGCGCGTGTTTCGCGGAGCCATTGGCGATGAACTGGTGCGCCACCGAGACGGCATAGAGGAAGCCACTGCACGCCGCCTGCATATCGAATGCGCCGCACTGCGCGCCGAGCGCGTGCTGCACGAGATTCGCCGTCGAGGGGAAGCGATAGTCGGGGCAGACCGTCGCCACGATGATCAGGTCGAGGTCTTTGCCTTCGAGGCCAGCGCGCTCCAATGCCTGGCGGGCAGCTGCAATCGAGAGGGTGGACGCTTTCTCGCCCGGCGAGACGATATGGCGCTCCTTGATGCCCGTGCGCGAGGTGATCCACTCATCCGAGGTATCTACGATGCGCTCGAAGTCGGCATTGGTGAGCACCCGCTCCGGTACCTTCATGCCCCAGCCAGTGATGGCGCTATAGTGGCCCATGCTACTCCTCTTTCGTCATACCTGTCATGTGCTGATAAGAGCAGATGATTTCGGAAAAACCGTTCAGAACGCCAGCACGCGCCACACTGGATAAGAGAAAGGCTGCTGGCTGATGATGCGACCTGCTCATGGCGCTGGGCGGGCCTGCTCAGGCTACATTGCTATCGCGGCCATTGTAACATACCAGGGGCAAGCAGGTATATCGTAACGCGCCATTTCGCACGGGCAGCAGTCTACCCGCAGGGAGCAGCCCGACGCATGCCGTATCGCGACATCAGGCAGAAATCCCACTACAAGCGGTTGACCAGCCAGGAGCGGCGCGGTAAAGTTCATAGTTAGACCGTCGTCAAACAGAGGTCCTACATACAGCGCAGTGTTTTCGGCAGAGACTCGGCGGAAAGCAGGGAGGTTCTCGTGTATTCCTGTGGCTACGGCAATATGACGCGGCGTCTGTTCGGCGCCATCGGGCTTGGGTTGGAGAGCGGCGAGATGGGTGAGATGAGCGCCAATGCCAATGGCGCGCCGAGTTTTTCGCTGCCCGGCGATGTGGCGCGCTACGCGCCTGACCGCAAGGCGGATGTGCGCCACATAGACCTCGACGTGACGCTCGACTTCGACGCGGAGCGTGTCGCTGGCACGGTGACGACCAGCTTCGAGGCGCTCTTCGAGGAGGTCAGTGAGATCACCCTCGACGCCGCCGATCTGGAGATCGAGACGGTGACGATGTCGGGCAAGAAGACGCCGCTGCGCTTCTGGAGCGAGGGCGAGAAGCTGCACATTGCCCTCAACCGCACCTATCATCACGGCGAGGAGTTCGGCGTCGCGGTCCGCTACAGCGCGCACCCGCGCACCGGCCTGGTCTTCGTCAAGCCGACGGCGGGCGACCCGGAGCTGCCGGTGCAGGCGTGGACCCAGGGCGAGACCGAATACCACCACTTCTGGTTCCCCTGCCACGACTTCCCCAACGACCGCGCCACCACCTCGCTGCGCGCGACCGTGCCGACGGGCTTCTTCGTCCTCTCAAACGGCAAGCTCGAAGGCGTCGGCGAGACGAGCGATGGCCATAATACCTGGTCCTGGCGCATGGAAGAGCCGTATCCCGCCTATCTGATTACGCTGGTGGCGGGCGAGTTCACCGAGTTGAAGGACTCCTGGCGCGATATCCCGGTCAACTACTACGTGCCGAAGGGGCGCGAGGCCAACGGCCACTTCATGTTCGATAAGACGCCCGCGATGATCGAATACTTCTCCGAGCGCTTCGGCGTGGACTATCCCTACGAGAAGTACGCGCAGATCGTCGCCGAGCAGTTTACCGGCGCGATGGAGAACGCCAGCGCCACCACCCACAGCTACCGGCTGCTGCCCGACGCGCGCGCCATCCTCGATTTCACGCCGGAGCCGGTGGTCGCGCACGAGCTGGTGCACCAGTGGCATGGCGATATGCTGGCGGTGCGCGACTGGGCGCATACGTGGCTCAAGGAGTCGTCGGCGGACTTCTACGAGGCGACCTGGCGCGAGCACGCGGATGGCGTGGACGAGTTCCGCACAGAGATGCGCGACTATCTCCAGGCGTATCTGGAGGCCGACGCGCGCGGGCGGCGTCCCATCGTCTACAACGTCTATCGCAAGAACGGCAACGAGCTTTTCGACCGCCATGTCTACGAGAAAGGCGCGCTGACGCTCAACATGCTGCGGTTCGTCGTCGGCGAGGAGCCATTCTGGCGCGCCGTCCAGCTCTACACCCGGCGCAACCAGTGGCGCGAGGTCATCACCGCCGACCTGGAGCGCGCCTTCGAGGAGGCCACCGGGCGCAGTCTGGCGCGTTTCTTCGAGCAGTGGCTCTATAAGGCGGGACATCCCGAGTTCAACGTGCGCTACTCCTGGGATGACGAGCACAGGCTGGCGCGGCTGACGGTGCGCCAGACGCAGGAGGTGACCGACCTGACGCCGGTCTTCGTCACGCCGGTGGATATCGCCTTCATGGTCCCTGATAAGGACGGCGCGCGCGGCGACGACCCCAAGGCGAAGGCGACGCTGACGACCTTCCGCGTGCAGGTGGATGCGGCGGAGCAGACCTTCTACTTCCCGCTGCCACGGCGGCCGTTCTCGGTGCGCTTCGATCAGGGCGGCTGGATCATCAAGACGCTGGACTTCGAGCGGCCCGCCGAGATGCTGCGCTACCAGCTGGCGCACGACCCCGACGTGCTGGGGCGGATCGAGGCGGCGGAGGCGCTGGGCAAGCTGGCCGATCCGCAGAGCATCACGGCGCTGGAGACACGGCTGATCGAGGAGTCGTTCTGGTCGGTGCGTGGGGCGATTGCCGAGGCGATCTCACAGCAACGCAACGAGCGGGCGCTCAACGCGCTGGTTGGCGCGCTGGAACAGGTGTATGAGCCGAAGGCGCGGCGGGCCATCGTGGCGGCGCTGGGCGTCTTCCACGCGCCGGAGCAGGCGGCGCTGGCCGAGCGCGCGGCGGCCACCCTGACGGCGCTGCTGGCGAAGGGCGAGCCGAGCTACTTCGTGGAGTCGGCGGCGGCGACCGCGCTGGGCAAGACGAACGTCGCCGACGCCTATGAGCGCCTCGTGCCGCTGCTCGACCGCGGCTCCTGGAACGAGACGATCCGCGCGGGTGTCTTCGCCGGGCTGGGCGCGCTGGGCGATCCCCGCTGTGTGGAGACGCTGACGGGCTGGCTCGATCTCTCGAAGCCGCAGGACGCACGGATGGTCGCGGCCAATGGGCTGCGCATTCTGGCGACGACGCGGCGCATCGACGGGGAGGCGCAGGTGCGCGCGGTGGATGCGCTGATCGCGGCGCTCGACGATCCGTGGGAGCTGGTGGTCTTCCAGGCTATCGCGGCGTTGGCGGCCTGGGGCGATCAGCGGGCGATTCCGGCGCTCCAGCGGCTGGTGGATCGCAGCCCCGAAGAGCGGGCGGTCCGTGGCGCGCGGACAGCGATTCGCTCGCTGCAACAGGGGCGCGTGGCGGGCGATGAGACACGCCAGCTGCGCAAAGACCTGGAGGAGCTACGCCAGCGCAACCGCGAGCTGACCGAGCGGCTGGAGGCGCTGGAGGCGCAATCCTCCGCTGGCAGCAGCAACGGCTACGCGCCCACCGCGAACGGCGTTGCCGCTACCGCCACGAATGGCACGGGCAAGCGCCAGGCGGCGAAGGGCCGCAAGAGCGCGAAGAAGGGGTAAGGGCGCGGGCGGTTAAAACCGCGCTTGAACGGCCTCCCTACGGTCGGCCACGAAGTCCGCCTGCGCGGACTCACCCAGACGCTCCCCGGGAGAAACCTACAAAGAGCGACATCTCTGGCTCCCCTCCCTTTTAGGGGAGGGGCTGGGGGAGAGGGCTACCCCTTCCGCCCCCGCGCTGGTGGCTTCGTTGGCTTCGGTGCTTTCCCGTCGTGCGCGGCGGCTGGCTTCTTCGTGGTTGGCTCGCGCCGCTCGGCTGAAAGCACGCCTGAGACGTTGCGTATCTCGCGCAGGATGTTCTCCAGCTCCTCGGGGTGGCGGATTTCGAGGACCGCGTTGATCACCGCGCGCTCGGGCCGATGGCGCGTCACCACCTCCACCCGCAGCATATTGATCTTGGCCACCGAGATCACGCCCGTCACGTCGCGCAGCAGCCCCGTCCGGTCCGCGCCCTCGACGATGATCGGCGCGCGGAACGTCTCGCCGCCATCGAGCCGCGGCCAGCTGACCGCGATGCCCCGCTCCGGCTGGCGCTCCAGCATTGCCCGCAGGTTCGGGCAGTCGGCGCGGTGGATGACCACGCCACGGCCGCGCGTGACGAAGCCGTAGAGATCGTCGCCCGGCAGCGGGCTGCAGCAGGTGGCCAGGTGCGTCATCATGCCGCCCATCCCCTGCACGCTGACCTCAACCTCCGCCTCGCGTGCGGGCAGCGTCTGCGGCAGTTGTTCCGGTTTGAGTTCCTCCGGTGGATGCAGCCGCTCGCGCAGCTTCGCCAGCACCGGCGCCATCCGCAGCTTCTCCGCGCCCAGCGCCACCAGCAGCGACTCCACATCTGCCTGCTTCAACTCCTGAGCAAGCCATTCGAGGTCATCTTCGGGCAGGTCGTCGAGACCTTTGCGCAGGCCCATCGCCCGCAGCTCGCGGTCCAGGCGCTCGCGACCCATTTGCTGATCGATGTCGCGCTCGTGGCCCTTGAGATACTTCAGAATGCGGTCGCGGGCGACCTTCGTGCGCACAATTTTGAGCCAGTCGCGCGTGGGATGGGCGTCGTTGCGCTTGAGGATCTCGATCACGTCGCCGTTCTTCAGCACGTAGTCCAGCGGCACCAGCTTCTTGCTCAGCCGCCCCATGCCATCATCCGAGGTGATGCGCACCCCGGCGACATGCAGCCCCAGGTCGGTATGCACGCGGAAGGCGAAGTCGAGCGGCGTCGAGCCAGCGGGCAGCTCCCTCGCGTCGCCAGCGGGTGTGAAGACGTAAATCTGCTCGCGCAGGACATCGCCCTTCACGGCATCCAACGCGCGCTGGGTCGCCGTCGAGCCGGGCGCGTGCAGCTCCTGCTGCCAGTCTTTCACCTGTTGCACCCAGGATTGCAGGGGGCGCGACGTCGCTCTCGCGTTGTCGCCAGCGTCCTTGTAATACCAGTGCATCGCGACGCCATACTCAGCCATCTCGTGCATCTCGCGCGTGCGAATCTGAATCTCGGCGAGCTGGTCGTCCAGGCAGAAGACGGTGGTATGCAGCGACTGGTAGCCGTTGGGCTTGGGGCTGGCGATAAAGTCTTTGATGCGCCCATCTTTGGGACGCCAGAGCTCGTGGACGTGGCCCAGCACCAGATAGCACTCGCCGACGCTGCCGACGATGATGCGGAACGCCAGCATGTCATAGAGCGACGAGAGGTCGTGGCTGCCGGTGCGCTGCACCTTCTTATAGATGCTGTAAAGATGCTTGACCCGACCCGATATCTCGGCGGAGATGCCGATTTTCTGCATCTCCTCACGCAGCATCGCGATCACCCGGCGCACATAACGGCTGCGGCCCTCGGTCTCCTCGGCGACGGCATCGCGCAACCAGGCGTACTCCTCCGGTTCCAGCACGGCGAACGCCAGGTCTTCCAGTTCGCCCTCGACCCGCCCCATGCCCAGGCGTCCGGCGAGCGGCGCGAAAATCTCGCGCGTCTCCTGCGCCATAATGCGGCACTCGTCCAGCGAGTAGGCTGGCGTCTTCGACCCCTCGGATGAGGGAGCGGTCTCGCCGTCGCGCGCATGGCCGTTGCCCTCCGCCGCGCGGGCGTGCCAGTAGTCCGCCGCCGCTCGCACCTCACGCATCTGGCGCAGGTGGTCGGCGATCTTGATGACGACGACCCGCGGATCCTCAGCCATCGCGACGAACATCTTGCGCAAGGCGTCGGCGTCCTGCTGGCGTTGGCGCGCCCGTCCGCGCCGCCGCTCGCGAGGGGCATCGTCCGGCTCGCCGCCGCTCTGGACGCTACTCTGGGCGCTGCGCCGCAGGGCCACCGCCGGACGCTGCAAGGCGTCGAACCGCTCCAGGCTGGCGATGGTCTCCGCCACCTGCTCGCCAAACGCGCTGCCCAGCCGCTCGCGCACCTCGCCGAGATCAACCAGCCGCGCCCCAACCACCTGATCGAGCAGCACCGCCGCCAGGGTGATCGCGTCGATGTGCAGCGCCTCGGCCAGCGTCTGCGCGACCGCCAGCACGTAGGCGAAATCCTGGCGCAAGACGCCCGTCGCCCGCTTGTCGGTTGCTCCGGCGCTTTCCACGCGCGCCTGGACCGCTAGCTGGATGGCCGTCTCGACATGCGCGACATCCTCAGGTGGCAGATAGCCGATGATGGTCTGCCGCAGACGCTCCGCGCCCGCATCGAGCAGGAGGCCCTGCGGGATGGCGGGAGGCTCAGGTTGTGCTGATCGCAGCGCATCGGTATCCATAGGAATCACCAGTTGTGCGGGTTTGTGTAAGGTTGTTGGCCCATTCCCTCTCCCCCAGCCCCTCCCCGACGCGGGGAGGGGAGCCAGAAACCAGCATGCCAGATGCGCTCTGGTTCTGGTTCCCACTCCTTCTTTAGGGGAGGGGGTTAGGGGGATAGGGCGGTTGCCTCAGTGACAACATCCCGGGCGAAATCAGTATTGTACTTGTTTGTTAGATGTTCTACGGCCACACGAACTAGCGTCTAAGGGCCGCACCGCGATTGCCACCTTCGCGGCATGGGCATGAATGCCGCGAACGCCCCACAGACTACCGCAGAACGCTCTCGCAGCCGTTGCGCTGGTCGCGCTCCACCTGGGTGACGCCCTGCACTGCCCGCAGTCGGCGCATCACTTGCTCGCGACGGGTCGTCGGCAGCATGTCCAGTGTCAGCAGAATCGCCGCCTTGTAGCGATCCTGATGCGCGATGGCCACACTGCGATACACGTTCAGCCCTAATTGTGCCACACACTCCGAAACCTCGTGCATCAATCCCTGATGATCCTGCCCGTAGATGGCGAACGCCATCCGGTACGGCATCGCCGGAAGCTGGTCCCAGCGCACCTGCACTGTGCCGCCATTCGTCGTCCCGCGCGCCAGGCGGCGGTCCAGCGTCATCCGCAGCGTGCGGCAACAGGTGCGATGAACGGTGACGCCGCTGCCACGGTCGGCGACACCGAGAATAGCGTCGCCAGGGCACGGGAAGCAGCAGCGGGCAAACTGCACCTGCGCTAGCCGTCCCGACGGGTGCTTCAAGGGCTGCGGGCGTGGCGGCTCGCCTGGGAGCGCGCCGCTGCTGGCGCGTTGCTGACTACGGAGCGAGCGGTTGATGCGCTCGCGGGCGGTGCGGGTGGCGACGATGGTCAGCCAGTCGGGTCGCGGCATCGCGTCAGCGCTGGTCAGGATGCGGACCACGTCGCCCGTCCTCAGCGCGTAGTCCAGTCCCACCTCGCGCGAGGTCAGCACCCCTTGCCGCGTGTTGCGCTGGATGATCGCGCCAGCGGCGTGGCTGCCAATGTCGGTATGAATCTGATAGGCCAGATCAAGCACCGTCGCCCCTGGCGGAAGCTCGCGCACGTCCCCTTTGGGCGTAAAAATAAAAATCTGGTCCTCCAGCACCTCGCCGCGCAGCGCCTCCAGAAAGTCGGACGCGCTCAGCCGCAGCTCATCCTGCCAGCGGCCCAGCTGCGAGACCCAGTCGGGCAGGTGCGCCAGCCAGAGCGCCGACGTCACCGGCCCCCGCTCGCCCGACTCGGCGCGATCCAGCCAGGTGGTGGCGATGCCGTGCTGGGTGGCGATGTGCATCGAGTGGGTGCGGATGTGCATCTGGGCGAGGCGGCCATCGAGGGCGAAGACGGCGGTGTGGAGGGAGCGGTAGCCATTGATCTTGGGTCCGGCGATGTAGTCACGAATGCGTTCCAGATAGGGATGCCAGAGCTGGTGGATGATGCCGAGCGCCGCGTAACACTGCTCTGAGGTGTTCACCAGCACGCGGAAGGCAAACACGTCATGGAGCTGCGCGACATCCATGCCGGTCTCCTGCGTCTCCAGATAGGCGCGATAGGGTCGCTTGACGCGCCAGTTCACCGCCGCCGGGATGCCGCTCGCCAACAGCTCATGCACCATCCGCTCGCGCATGCGCTCCGCCCAGCGTAACCGTTTCGCCTCTTCCTCGCGCAAGCGTTTAACGGTCCGCGCATACTCCACGGGCATCAGGAACGAGAAGGCCAGATCCTCCAACTCGGACTGAAAGACGTGCACGCCGACGCGCCCGGCGAGTGGCGCGTATAGCTCGATGGTCTCACGCGACTTTTGCTCGCGTTTGACCGGCGTCTGCGCCGCCATCGTGCGCATGTTGTGCAGCCGGTCCGCCAGCTTCAGCAGGACGATGCGCGGGTCGGCGACCATCGCCAGAAAGAGCTTGCGCACGGTCTCGGCCTGTTCGCGGAGCTTGCGCGCGCGCGCCGCCTGCGGGTCAACGGCGCCGTCAGTCGCGGACACGAGCGCTGGCGCATCTACAGCTACCTCGCCGCTCTTGCTGTCCTTGCTGTCCTTGGGCGCCTCCACGGCGTCGAACTTGGTGACGCCATCCACTATCGCCGCGATTACCGGCCCGAACTGCTCGCGCAGGCCATCAAGCGTAATCGTCGTATCCTCGACGGTATCGTGAAGCAGCGCCGCGGCGATCCCCTGCGCGTCCATCGCCAGCTCCGCGAGAATCCCCGCCACCGCGATGGTATGCTCGATGAACGGCTCGCCTGACCTGCGCTTGACGCCCGCATGCGCCGCCGTCGCCACCTGATACGCCTCGTGGATGAGCGCCAGGTCGTCGTCGTTCATGTACTGCGAGCAGAGGTCAAGCAGAGCAGTCAGGCTCGGCGATACAGCCATCATGGGCTGGTCGTCGGTCTGTGGCTCGCTCATAGGTTGGCTGCCTTCGGCTCGCTGATCGAGCGGTGCGTCGGTGCGCATCCAGATGTCTCCGCCACGGCCTCACTGCGTCTCGTGATAATTGAAGCGTCAGCCTCACGCGGTGGGCCAAGTATGGGGGCACGTACCCTGAAACCAAAGCGCGCAGACAGCCCTCGCTGCCCGCGCGCTCCCCGTCAGCTTCGACGTTGCGTGTCAGTAAAGTATATCATGCTCGTCAAGCAATGCCCGCCCGCTTTTACCCGCTTGTACCAGGTAAGCGCGATCCACGGCGGTGCTGGCGCTCGCCCGCTGGATAGGTTCACCCCGCCGCTTTAGGGGAGGAGAGCGCTTTCTCCTCAGACCCTCCATTTGGATGAGGCGCTGGAGGCGTCTGGCTTCTACATACTGCGTATGACGTACGCCGCCATCGCGGCTGTGTCATGCTTGCCAGGAAACGCGCTCTGCATGAGCTTGGTTTCCGGCCTGAATCTGTTCCACAAACAACGTGAACGGCCCTGGAGGCCTGGAAGCATTGTGAGGTGAGCGTAATGGAAAACCCTGTTCATAACGAGCGCCCGCACGGAATGGTGGGTGGCGTCGAACGAGCAGCCACACGGACACAGGGAAGATCGCTCGAAGCCATCTTCGAGCTTGAGTCGCCTTCGGGACGGGATTTCGACAACCCCAGGCACGAATGGCGGCGATTGTTCTCAGAGATACTCGGGACGTTCTTCCTCGTGCTCGTAGGGGCCGGTGGCGGCGTCGTGGGCGCGTACAGCAATGGAGCCATCGAGCGTGGAGCGGCGGTCACGGCGCCTGGCCTGATGGTGCTAGCGATCATTCTGTTCATGGGCGCGGTCTCTGGCGCGCACCTCAACCCAGCCGTCAGCATCGCCTTCGCGGCACGTGGCGATTTCGACTGGCGGCGCGTGCCTGGCTACATTATTGCCCAGCTGATTGGGGCGACACTCGCATGCCTGGTGCTCTGGGCGATGTTCGGCAAGATCGGCATGCTCGGCGCGACCGAGCCAGGCTCCGGCGTGAGTGATCTCCAGGCTGCTACCATGGAATTCTTGCTGACGCTCGGACTGGTCAGCACTATCCTGGGTACGGCATCGAAGGCGCAAAATGTGGGGACCATCGCCGCGCTCGGCGTCGGCGGCTACATCATCCTCGCCGGTCTCTGGTCAAGCCCGATCAGTGGCGCTTCGATGAATCCCGCCCGTTCGTTTGGCCCAGACCTGGTGCTCGGCAACTTCGACCATTACTGGGTCTACGTTGTGGGGCCAATTCTGGGTGCGCTGGTAGCCGTTGGCCTGGCCTACGTTCTCCGCGGACGTGGCGGCGATATCAGCGCCCGTCGTGCCGCGCAGGGAACGATTGGCACCCGGCTTCAGGACGATCCAGCGCCGCAGCCCGCCCAACCTGCCGACGGAGAGGCGACGGCCTGATTACTCCACCGGCTAGGCCTGCTGCTCAGCAGTCAGCGCCTGAAAGTCAGGGTCATCGCGCAGCGGATCAAGGTCGGTGTCCTGGCGCGACAAGGCAATCAGGCGGGGACTATCAACGAATGACTGGCGCAGCAGGGTGATGACTTCCGCGCGGGGTCCGTGGATGGCAAGCGCGCACGCCAGATTGTAGCGGACGGTCGCCGTGACTTCAGCGCCGGCATCCAGTGCGACGACGCTATCGAGTATGCGCCGCTGGATCGTGGCAGCCCTTTCCTGGTCGCCGCGTGCGGCGGCTATTTCGGCGAGATGTTCCTCTGGGTGCTGGTAACCGTTGCTGATGATACTCGTGAGCAACAGGACCGCCTCTGGCCCACCAGCAGTACCGGCTGTCGCCACCAACGCGGAATCAGGCAGTCGCTCCATGGCAGCGATCAGGTCTTCTGTGGCGCGCTGCGAGCGGGTGATGGCTTGATCCCACGAATGCGTGACGAGGTCGGCGAAGGATTCGGTGTTCATGCGCAGGTACTCTGCAAACGATGGTTGCGCTTCGCCGCGTATCAAGGCCTCGGCGCGCTCGATCTCGCGCTCCCGCCAATACGCATTGTGGACGATGATCTCTTTGGGAGCCCATGCGTGTACTGTTCCCGACCGCTCGCGCTCCTCGGGCGTCAACATGTCACCAACAGCGCGCTCATCCGCGTGTGCCTGACGCAGCAGCGCGGCCAGCCGTGATCTGAACGCGCCTGTTGAAGCGCTTGTCTGATTGGTCAATGCCGTGTTCCTCCGGGTGGTGCCCCATAGTGCAGACATCGCGGTGAGCGGACTGGCGCCTCGCGGAGAGTCAGCCGCCAGCTTCTTGACGCCCGAGCCTATACCTCGTTAACGGAGGTGTTCGAGCGTCCGATAGAAGAAGATCGCCCCACTCGCGACGCCATCTCGCAGCACGATCATCAGGTCATTGATCAACTTCGCGGGCTTCAGCCGCGGTCAGAGACTGTATGCGAACCAGTAACGAGCCACCCAGTGAAATATCCCTCCCCAGTTCGCTGGGGAGGGACACCGCATATTGGACGAACTATGCAGGCTTACTGGACTGGCGCGCCACAGACTGGACAGTACTGCGCCGTGAGGTCATTGACCGCGTGACCGCTGGCGCAGAAGCGTGTAGTAGGCGCTGGCTGACCGGGCTGCTGTTGCCCCGGCTGTGGCGTGGGCGACGATGGCACGGGCGTCTGCTGCTGGGGCGGCGTGCCGTAGACCTGCTGCTGTGGCGGCGGGTACGCCTGTGGCTGTGGCGTCGCGACGGGTGGCGCTCCGTAGGGGGCCGCGCCCGGGCCGCCGGGGAGAGTCTGGGCATACGGCGTACCGGGCGGTGTTGGCTGGCCATACACATTTGGCGTCGCGCCATAGTTCGCGGCCATCGCGGGCTGTGGCTGGCTCTGCCTGCCGCGGCGCACCAGCATGAAGACCAGCACGCCAAGGATCGCCAGGAGCACGAGCAGGCCGCCGCAGATGCCCACGATCAGGCCCACGCTCGGCCCAGGAGCAGGACATTCGGCGGCGGTCGCCTTGCTCTGCGCGTCGGTCAGGTAGGAATTCACTCCACCGAACGCGGGATAGTTGCTCTTCAGGCTCGTCAGGTCTCGCTTCGCATTGGTGAAGTGACACGGCCCCGTCGCGTCATACTCAGTGATTGCCTTGGTCCAGGCGGCCATGAACGCGCCACCGCTGGTCGCGCCCGACTGGCGCACATATTGGGCGGCGACATCGCTGGGAATGAGATAGACGACGCGCGTATCTTCCTGGCCGTTGTCGATAGCAATGGCATCCACAACGCCGACGATGCGCCCCTGCCCATCGATGACCGGGCCGCCGCTCGACCCGTGGTTGGCCAAGCCGCTTGTCTCATAGACTGGCGTGCCATCGGCGAAGGTCTTCTGGCTCGTCACCTGGGCGGTATTGACCGACGCGGTCAGCAGCGAATTGGCGGTATTGACGTTGCCGCCACTCGTCGGCGAGAGCAGCGCCGTGAAGTCGCCGGTATCGGCGTCGGCGGGATAGGCGACCGCGGTAATCGTATCTTGCAGGTGAACGCTATTGGCCGGGGCCAGTTGGAGGTAAGGCATATCTTTGGCCTCAACCTTGACGATGGCCACATCCTGCTTATCCACCGGCGAGTTGGCGACGATGCGCGTGACGCTATAGCTGGTCACACCAGCGGGATTCGTCAGCGTTCCGGTGTAGGCCGTGGAGAGGAAGACCTTCTGCGAGACGATCTGGGTTGGAATCTGGATGAGACCCTCGTCGACTTTATTGAGCAGGAACTGCTGCGCGTCGCTCTGCGTGAAGTTGAAAGCCTGGGCGAACTCATCCACCGCTGAGTTGAAGAAGTCGAGGATGATCTGGTCGTTGTTGGAATAGTCAACAACGTGATCGGCGGTCAGCACATAGCCATCGCTGCTGATGAACGCGCCAGAGCCGGTGAAGGCGAGACCATACGTGCCGCCATTGAGCGGCAGCGTCAGGTCTGAGCCATCGGTATAACACGCCTTGCAGACAACCTGACCATCCACCTCCGAGACAATGCGCACCACCGCCGGGCTGGCCAGATTCACTCCGTGGCGGTTCGCGCTATCGGCGGGCGCGGACTGTGTCGCCGACTGCGCTCCAGCAACCGGGGCAAAAGCCAGCAGGGACGTGAGCGCCATCGCCAACAATGCGGCCAATACGGGAACGGATGCCCTTCGCACCGCATGACGCCTGTTCAACATGGTCCGAGCCTCCTCTAACAGGGCGCGCCACTCTTCTCGTAGCGGGGATCCGCCCTCAGCCGATGCGGTAGCCATCGCGCCACACGTCCGCTACTATACGACAAACATTCGGTATTGTGCGAGTCCAGCTAGGTCGCGCTGTGACGCTATGCGCATAGATACCAGGAGCGTGCGCGTTGTCGCGTAGATACGTGAGTCGGCGATGCATGCGGAAACTGGCAGGCGAGATATCTGATGCCAGTTTACAGGCATGCCGTCACGCGCGCGTTACGACGGCTGTCATAACAAGGTGTTGAAGGGGGATAACTGGCCAGGAGCGCGTAGAGATTCGCACTCGCGCGGCTGATTTAAGACGACGGCGATCTATACAACAGGCGACGCCATGCCCTGCGCGCGCATGTCACATACGGATGGGGATAGCGTCGCCTCGCGTCATTATAGTGTGCGGTCTATCGCGGGTCTGCCAGGACTACATGTTGCGCAGCTCTGGCTGGAAGAGGCCGTAGAGGATCGCCAGGAAGAGCAGCGCGCCTGTGATAACGAAGAGAATCTCCGGACCCAGGCGGTCCACCACCACGCCACCGGCCGCGACCGAGATGGGATACAGCCCGAAATTGGCGAACCCAAACGCGCCCATGATACGCCCCATCAGCGCCTTTGGTAGCTTTTGCTGCAGTAGCGTGATAAGAATCACATTGCTCATGGAGTTGAAGAGGCCCCACGCAGCCATCGTGATCGCCGCGCCGGTCAGCCCGCCAGTGAACGGAGTAATGGCAACAAGCACGCCCTGGATCAGGCCGCAGAGGAGCGCGAATACGGCTCGATGGGGCAGCTTGCCCAGGGTGGCGCCGATCAACGTTCCCGCCAGCGCGCCCGCGCCAAAGGTGGAGAGCATCAGCCCGAAGCCGGTGGCTCCGGCATGCAGCGGGCCATGGGCCAGATCGGGCAGCGCCACCTCGACCAGCCCGCCAAAGGCCAGATTGGCGACAATCGAGACGGCCAGCCCCGTCTGGAGCAGTCGCGATTGGCGCAGCAGCGCCCAGAACGTTTTCGGCTCATCCGCGGCGGGTTCTTCCCGCATCTCTGCGGCGGTAGCCTCCAGGGGCGCGGCCTCGGCGACGGCGGTTGATCCCTTGGGCGCGCGTTTGCCGCGCATCGCCGCCAGCGCAATGGCGGAGACGACGAACGTCCCCGCGTCGATGACGAAGGCGATTCCTGAACGGACCGAGGCGACGACGAGGCCGCCGACGCTTGGCCCGGCCAGCACCGAAATCTGGACGGTGGCCATATTGATGGCGTTGCCCGCCTGGAGGTCATCATCTGACATGATGCTGGGCAGAATCGCCATCGAGGCGGGTAGGAAAAGCCCCTCGAATGCGCCCAGCGGCGCGGCGATAGCGCAGAGTATCCAGAGCGTGTGCATATCGAGGAGTACGATGGCCGCCAGCCCGCCCACCAGCAGCGCCCGCACGATGTCGGCCAGCAGCATCAGGCGACGCGGCTGCAGGCGGTCGCTTAGCGCGCCACCGAGCAGGACAAAGCCCGCGCGCGGAATGCCATAGGCGGCGAGCACGATACCCAGGTCGCGGGGCGTGCCGCCGCTGGAGAGGACAAACCACGGCAGCGCCACGGCATAGAACATGTCGCCAATCGTGGAGACCATCTGGCCCGCGATCAACAGTCTGAAGTTGCGCAGACGCAGCGGGCCAGCGCGCAATCCGCGCCGGGGGCGTGGAGAAACGGGTGTGCGGTCGGGCTGGTCTGCCGCCGCGCCAGCGTCCAGAGCGCCAGCATCCGGGGAGGTATCCATCGAGAGCGACACGGGAATGCTCCTCTTTCACAATCTCTGGGACATCATGATGGTCGGCGTTGGATTGTACGGGCGCCGACGATGTGTGTGAGCAGCCAACTTGCGCGGTGACTTTGCAATCTTATAACACACCGGTGAAATAAAATCAATATCTATATCAATTTTTGTAACATATTTGCCAATGTCATCCAACTGAGACAAGGCGGCGGCCCCCTCGACCTGGCATCGAGACCTGTGATATACTAAACTCATGGTACATTTGTTCTCGTGACCTCGATGCGTAGCGCGCCTCCGATCATCACCATTGAGTTTTCGACGAGTTTCCAGGAAGCCGACTATCTGCTCGATCCGCGATGAGATGCCAGTTTGTGCTGCTGTTAGCAGTGTGCCAGTCTGCTATACTTTGTGACCGGACTCTTGACATCTAACGCCTTCTCCCCTTATCTCGTACATTTGTATGTGTTTCATCGCAGGAGAAAGAAACGGAAGCACTGAAGCGTCGTAGCAACGCTCTTGCGGCGATGTGACATACTAATCCGCACGACGTTCCGCACAGGTAGAACTCAAAGAAACGTACGACAGGATACATCCTTTCAATTGGCAACTGGCATAGTTTGTATAGACCGTAAAGGTGGAAATCAGCATGGCGAAGAATCTGGTGATCGTGGAGTCACCCGCCAAGGCAAAAACGATAGAGAAATTCCTTGGCGACGATTTCGAGGTGCGCGCCTCGATGGGCCATATCATCGATCTGCCGCGCAAGGGGCTGGGCGTTGATACCCGGCGCGACTTCCAGCCCAAGTACGTCATCATCGAAAAGAAAGAGCATCTGCTGGCGGAGCTGAAGAAGGCCAGCCGCGCCGCGCAGACGGTCTATCTCGCGCCCGACCCCGACCGCGAAGGCGAGTTTATCGCCTGGTCGCTCAAGGAGATGCTGGGGTTGCGCAGGCCGCGCCGCGCCGTCTTCAACGAGATCACGCGCCGGGCTGTGCAGAACGCGATTGCCCAGACGCGCGACATCGACGAAGATCTCTTCAACGCGCAGCAGGCGCGCCGGGTGCTCGACCGTCTGGTGGGCTACAAGATCAGTCCGCTGCTCTGGCGGCGCGTGCAGTCGGGCACCAGCGCCGGGCGCGTCCAGTCGGCGGCGCTGCGCATCATCTGCGACCGCGAGGCCGAGATTCGCGCCTTTGTCCCGGAAGAATACTGGACGATTGCGGCGACGCTGAGCAAGACAAAGGAGCGCGAGACCTTCAACGCGATGCTGATTGGCCGCCAGGGATCGAAGGAGGTCGCCGAGAGCGACGCCGAGGCCGAGGATGTCGAGCA
Source organism: Ktedonobacterales bacterium (assembly GCA_036557205.1). Classification (GTDB taxonomy): domain Bacteria; phylum Chloroflexota; class Ktedonobacteria; order Ktedonobacterales; family JADMIN01; genus DAHUXT01. The sequence goes on from DATBIB010000056.1 coordinate 31,912, forward strand.
GTCGCGCAGCGGACAGAACGACCAGAACGGTCAGAATGGCCGCGCGGGCCGTATCCGTATCGAGTCTGAGGAGCAGGCGAATGCCATTCTGCGCGAGCTGGAAGGCGCTGCCTATAGAGTGCTGAGCGTGCGGCAGCGCGATGTGCGACGCCAGCCGTTTCTGCCCTACACCACCAGCACACTCCAGCAGGACGCTTCGGTGCGGCTGCGCTTCAAGCCGAAGAAGACGATGAGTGTGGCGCAAGCGCTCTATGAAGGCATGGAGATTGGCGACGCCGGGCATCAGGGTCTCATCACCTACATGCGCACCGACTCGACCCGCATCTCTGAGGAGGCGCAGGCAGCCGTCCGCCAGTATATCGATGGCGCGTTTGGCCAGCAGTACATCGGCCCCGGGCGCACCAGCCGGGCCAAGGCGAGCAACGCCAACGTGCAGGATGCCCACGAGGCGATCCGCCCGACCGATGTCACGCTGACGCCGGACCGCGTCAAGCACTACCTGACAGGCGACCAGCTCAAGCTCTACGAGCTGATCTGGCGGCGGTTCGTCGCGGCATTCATGGCGCCCGCCGTCTTCGATACGCTGCGGGTGGATATCGCGGCGGCGAGCTTCCTCTTCCGTACCAACGGCACGACGCTCAAGTTCCCTGGCTTCTACGCGGTCTGGCCGCGCGAGCAGGATGGCACGACATTGCCAACGCTGCGTGAGGGCGACGCGCTCGACCTGCACAAAATCTCGCCGGAACAGCACTTTACCCAGCCGCCACCACGCTTCACCGAGGCCAGCCTGATCAAAGACCTGGAGGAGCGCGGCATTGGCCGTCCGAGCACGTTTGTCAGCATCGTCAGCACGATTCAGGACCGCGGCTACGTCGAGCAGCAGGAGCGCCGCTTCGTGCCGACCTGGCTGGGCGAGACGGTCAACGAGCTGATGCTCAAGCACTTCCCGGAGATCGTGGACACCAACTTCACGGCGGATATGGAGCGCCGTCTCGATGGCGTCGAGGAGGGCAAGCAGGGCTGGACCGAGTTCCTCAAGGACTTCTACGCCGCACTGCGCGGCCAGCTTGAAAAAGCGGAATCCGAGATGGACCGCGTGCAGAAGCCCGTCGAGGAGGCGAACGAGGCATGCCCGCAGTGTGGCAGGCCGCTGCTGATTCGCACCGGGCGGTTTGGCCGCTTCATCTCCTGTTCGGGCTACCCGGAATGCGACTTCAAGAAGCCGCTGGTGGCGAAGACAGGCGCGCACTGCCCGAAGGATGGCGGCGATATCGTCGAGCGACGCGCCAAGCGTACCGGCAAGGTGTTCTACGGCTGCGCGAATTTCCCGGCGTGCGACTTTGTGGCCTGGGACCGCCCGCTGGCGACGCCCTGCCCCGAATGCGGTGGGATGCTGACGCTGGCGAACGGCAAGACTGAGGCGTACTGCGGCCAGTGTGGCGCGCTGGTAGCCAATGCACAGGAAGGCGCGGAGGGCGCGCCAGAGGTCGTCGGCCACCGCGCGCCCGCGTCGGAGCGTCCGCGCCGGGCTGCTGGCGAGACCGCTGCCCGTAAGACGACGGCGCGCAAGACCACGACCACACGCAAAGCAGCCTCGACGGCGCGCAAGACCACCACCGCGCGCAAGACGGCGGGAACCAGCCGGGCAACTACCACGCGCGCGAGCCGCGCGGCCCGGCAGCCAGCGGCCTCCTGAGGCTAAAGCTGAGTTTGCGTTCTTCGCCTCGCCATCGTACGATATGACGCCTGGGTTATCCCACGGCGTCACTCGCTGCGCGGCGCGCGGCAATTGATGCATACAAATCGGCGTTTTCAGCGTAGTATGTATATAAGAGATATGCGAGGCGAGAGCGCCTGCCGCTGAGCGTGGAGCCAGCATCCGGCCAATAGAGTCAATTAGCCGCGGCATTCATGCCGCGAACGGCCAACGACCGCCATGAGCGCTAGAGAAATACCCTTAGAAATGACAAGAAATCCATGACACAGCGCGTAACGGGAGAGATGCACGCCACGACGATCCTGGCCGTGCGTCGTGGCACAGATGTCGCGATGGCAGGTGATGGGCAGGTGACGGTGGGCGATGTGGTAATGAAGCATACCGCGCGCAAGATTCGTCGCCTGGCCGGTGGTAAGGTGCTGGCGGGCTTCGCGGGGTCCACCGCCGATGCGCTCAGCCTCTTCGACAAGTTCGAGGCGATGCTGGAACGCTACCAGGGCAACCTGCGCCGCGCCGCCGTCGAGCTGACCAAAGAGTGGCGCAAGGATAAGTTCCTGCGGCGGTTAGAGGCGATGTTGCTGGTGGCCAGCCGCGACGAGTTGCTGGTGCTGACGGGCGACGGCGATGTGATCGAGCCGGATGAAGGGGTTGCGGCCATCGGCTCTGGCGGGGTCTATGCGCAGGCCGCCGCGCGCGCGCTGCTCCAGCATACGGCGATGAGCGCCGAAGAGATCACCAGGGCGGCTATGGCGATTGCCGCCTCGATGTGCATCTATACCAATGATCACATTCTGTTCTTTACTCTTGACGAGGAGGAATCCGCGGCCAGCGAGGCGAATGGCGCAAAGAAGGCGAAGAAGAGTGTGGTAGCCCCGGCAGTCTAAAGGCTAGGGCCGGGAACTGAGAGACTTTTCGTAGGCAGGAGATTGTATGATGAAAGACCTGACTCCCCAGCAGATCGTTCGGGAGTTGGACCGCTACATAGTGGGACAAAACGCGGCGAAGCGTTCGGTTGCCATCGCGATGCGCAATCGCTACCGCCGACTCCAGTTGCCTGCGGATCTGCAATCTGAAATTACTCCCAAGAATATCCTGATGATCGGCCCGACCGGGGTTGGCAAAACGGAGATTGCCCGGCGGCTCGCCCGGATGGCTGATGCGCCATTCATCAAGGTGGAGGCGACCAAGTTCACCCAGGTCGGCTACGTTGGGCGCGATGTCGAGTCCATTATTCGCGATCTGATGGAGACCGCAGTCGGCATGGTGCATGAGGAGCGGGTCTCGGAGGTACGCGAGCGCGCGGCCCAGGCGGCGGAGAAGAAGATCCTCGATATCCTGACGGCCAGGGCGACCGTTGACGATATGGCCGATGTGACGGTTGCGCCCGTCTCCTCGCGCGGCGCCAGCATCACATCCTCCAGCGCGCTGACCACGACGTCGGCCTCGTCGAGCAATAGCGCCACGCCAAGCGCTGCCCCGGCGCGCCGCCGCAGACCGACACGCAAGTCGGTGGCCGAGCGGCTGGCCCGCAACGAGCTGGATGAGCAGATGATCGAGATCGAGCTCGAGCCGGAGGACGCATTTCCCTCGGTCTTCGAGTTCATGGCGGGCTTCGCGGGCGACGAGGTGGGCGGCGACTTCCAGGAGATTCTCAGCGCGATGCCGAGCAACAGTCGTCGTCGCTCGCGGCAGGTCTCGGTGAAGGATGCGCGGCGCTTGCTGACCCAGGAGGAAGCCAACAAGCTGGTGGACCTGGATGAGGTCATCGAAGAGGGCACCAAGCGCGTTGAGCAATCGGGCGTCGTCTTCCTCGATGAGATCGACAAGATCGCGGGCGTGAAGTCCGAGACCGGCCCGGATGTCTCTGGCGAGGGCGTACAGCGCGACCTGCTGCCGATCATCGAAGGCTCGACGGTGATGACCCGCTTCGGCCCGGTCAAGACCGACCATGTGCTCTGGATCACCGCGGGCGCCTTCCACAACTCGAAGCCGTCCGACCTGATTCCTGAGCTACAGGGGCGGTTGCCGCTCCGGGTCGAGTTGTCATCGCTCACACAGGATGACTACGTGCGCATCCTGACCCAGCCCGAAAACTCGCTGGTTCGCCAGTTCCAGGCGCTGCTCGGGGTCGAAGGGGTCAGCGTGGAGTTCACGCCCGACGGCCTGGAAGAGATTGCGCGCTGCGCCACGATGATGAACGAGCGCGTCGAGAACATCGGCGCGCGGCGGCTGCATACCATCACCGAGCGCGTGCTGGAGGATGTCTCCTTCAACGCACCCACGCTTTCCGGGGAAACGGTGACGGTGGACGCCACCTTCGTGGACGAGCGCCTGGGCGAGCTGCTCAAGGACGAAGACCTGAGCCGCTACATTTTGTAGTCTCGTGTGGTCTCGGCAGGCATATAGCATGCAGGCTCCCGGTCGGTGGCCGGGAGTTTGCTGTATAGTGGGGTGTGTTGGAGAGTTCGGTGGAATCAGACGACGTCGAGTAACGAGTCCGCGAAATAGTCTCTGGGTACGATTCGCACAGGATCACTCTGGGCAGAAGGAGATGTCACCGTGAGTACGCCTCCACAACAGCCACCCTACGAACCCTACGGACAACAACCGCCACCTTATGAGCAACAGCCACCGTACGGGCAGCAGCAACCGCCGCCCGGATATGGGCAGCCACCTGGGCCACAGGGCTATGCGCCACCTCCACCGCCACCACCCGGCGCGGGCAGCCAGTGGGGGCCGTCGAGCATCGGCATCGAGCCGAATATCTCGGCTGGTCTGGGATACCTTTTCGGTATCGTGGCGATCATCTTCTTCTTCATCGAGAAGCAGAATCGCTTCGTCAAGTTCCACACTGCCCAGGCTATTCTGCTGGCTATTGCCTACCTGGTTCTATGTGCGCTATGGTTTCTCGCCTTCACGGTGCTCATCCTCGGCAGCGCCGCGGGCGCCAGCAACGATGTGACCACCGGAAACGCCATCGCGGGATTCGGCACGATTTTGCTGGTACTCTGCATCGGCGCGGTGGCGCTGGTCTATCTGGCCCTCTGGATATGGGGAATGGTCGCGGCGTTCAGCGGGCGCGTGGTCAAGTTCCCGCTGATCGGCGCGATTGCCGAGCGCTGGGCCGGTGGGCCAGTGGTTCCAGTCTATCCGTATGCGCCCCCGCCGCCCGCGTATTAACCAGCGTCGTCACGCGCATCGCCGTTACGAATCGCCGTCCCGCTGATTCTGCGCCTGCGGGATGTGTTTCGCGCTCCAGGTTACGAGTTCGACGGGATTGTCCGGGAGGTGGTCTATGCCGCCAAACTCGGGCACGACGATGCAGGCAATGCGCGCTCGGGCCTCAGCGCTCAGGTGGGGCGTGGCCATTTCAACCTCGCCGCCGATGCTCTCGCAGTCGTCTTCAATCAAAATATCGGGAGAGATACGCTCGACCACCTCAGCATAGGTCTCGGTCGGCGCGCGATGGTATAGCGGACCGGGGGGGAAATCAAGCTGGCGCAGGATGGTCTCATTCTTAGCCATGGTCTCATTCTTAGCCATGGTCTCTGGTCGGCGGCTCGGACCTAGGTACGCGATCTTTGCCCCCTGATCGTGCCAGCGCCAGAGTTTGTCACGTGCCTGCCCGACGGGGACATACTGTGCGATGTCATGGACAGCGGCAATTCGCTGCTGCGACTGGCGCACCCGCTCAGCTCGATCAACTCCCAATGCTCCGCTGTGCATGACGATAGTGCCGTGGGTGAATACCAGGATATTCATCGGGACTCCCCTTTGACTCGGCCTGCCCACAACCAATCATTCAAGGCATCGAGCACCCTATATGATATCGCTCTCCGTAGAGTTAGTAGCCCTGATGCCGTGCTTGTGATACTCGATTTTGAGGCAGCGATTCTGCACCACCTGCAGCCCGGCGTCGCTGGCGCGCTGGGCCGCCGCATCGTTGACGACGAAGAGCTGCGTCCAGAGCACATCTGCGCCGACGGCGATGGCCTGCTCCGCTACCTCGGGCACGAACTCCGAGCGGCGGAAGACGTTGACGATCTCTGGCCGCACCGGCAGATCGGCCAGCGAGGCATAGACCGTGCGCCCCAGCACCTCCTGCCCGGCTATCGTCGGGTTCACCGGGTATATCTCGTAGCCCCTCGCCTGCATGAATTGCGAGACATCATGGCTGGGTCGCTCAGGATTGCTGGAGAGGCCAACGACGGCGATCCGCCGGTAGCGCGTCAGGATGTCGCGGATGCCCTCACTGTCGGTCACAATTGGCACAAGGCTCCTCCTTACCGATGCGCACACGCCAACACTTCACATTGTATAGCATGATACTACACCGCACGTACCGTATACGCAACCTGGGACAACCAAAGATCAGCGCGCCATTCGCAGCAGTGGAGCGATATCGAAGCGCAGCTTGCCATGCGCCGCGCGGAGCGCCTCTTCGGCGGCGGCGGGGCTTTCGGCGCGGGCGAAGATGAAGCCGAGATAGCTGCTGCCTTCCGGCAGCGGCGTCACGACGGTATGCGGGCGAATGCTAATCTCGATGCCGGTGATATTGGGCATGGTTTCAGCCTCTTCGACGCCATGAACCGCGCGCAGCACACCGCCCTTTGGAATGGGAATCATCATGACCCCGGCGCCCCCACCGACGCGCTCCAGCGAGGGAAGCTCCATGCGCAGCGCGTGCCGAAGCAGCAGCTCTTCCAGGCACATACCCGCGCCAAACTCCAGGATGGTGGAGCAGAGGCCGCCAATAGAGCGCCCGGCAATCTCCACCATCCATGGCCCGCGCTCGTTGACGCGCAACTCCGCGTGAATCGGCCCATCACGCAGGCCAATCGCGGCGGCCGCGCGCGCGGCGCAGTCTGCGATGGCTGCCTGGGTCTCTTGTGGCAGGCGCGATGGCGTAGTGTAAATGGTCTCCTCGAAGAAGGGGCCGTCGAGCGGGTCGGGCTTATCGAAGATCGCCAGCACGTGCAGCCCATCCTCACGCAGCAGCCCATCCAGCGCGACCTCCACGCCGGGGATGAAGTCTTCGACCAGGATATCGGTCGTCTCGCGCGCGTTGCCGTCATCGAGCAGAATGCGCTCCAATCGTGCAACGGCTGCGACAAGTTCGTCGGGTGTGTTCGCCCGGATCACGCCGCGGCTGCCGGAGAGCCGTAGCGGCTTGACCACGCAGGGGTAAGGCGCCTGCCGCGCGATCCCGTGCGGGTCGGCGGTCAGGGGAAAGCGGCGGAAGACAGGCGAGGGTACGCCCGCCGCGGCCATCAGCCGACGCATCACGCCTTTATCGCGCGCCGCCTCCGCCGCCTCAGGCGGATTCCACGGCAATCCCAGCGCCGCGTTGGCCCGCGCGGCGAGGATGGTGGCGCTGTCGTCCACCGGCACGATGGCGTCGAAGGGCTGACGCGCGTGCGCCGCTTTGAGGGTGGCGACGGACGTTTCGATATCGGCGAAGTCGAGCGCGAGCTGCACGCCCCACTCCTCGGCAAGCGCCTTGGGCAGATCCAGCCCGCGAATGATCTCGGTATCATCGAGGCGCTGCGCCGCGTCGAAATACGCGCCCGCGCGATAGGTGGCGGGCGTCATCAGCAACAGCAGGCGCTTTCGTTCGGGCGTCTGAATCTCGTCTGAAACCATCTATGCCCTCCCTGTGTATGAGCGCTGCGAACGCGGGCGAGAAGGGTGGTAATCCAATGCGGCTGGCGGCTAAAGCCGCGCCTAGGGGACACGCAAGCGTGTCCACAAAGCCTGCCTCCGCAGGCTCCAGAGAAGCGCTCGCCAGGATTAGCCGCGGCCTAATGTCGTTTAACACGTTTCCGGATAATCCATGAGGCGCGCCTGCCTCTGGCTAGCCCGCGCAGGCGGGCTTTGCGGCGCAGCCCTTAGACGCGACTTCAGTCGCCAGCCAACGTCCGTCGTACGAAGTTATTCTACCCCGCCTTGACACAGGTAGTCGGGTCGGCGGCGCCATCCGTTGCAACTGCAAGCCACCAGGTCTTGGCGTCGAGCGGCGCAAACGCTATGCCGCTGCCAGTCGTGGCCCCGCTGGCAATCGCGCCGCTGGCAAGCGTGCTGCCCTGGCATCCGCCGCTATGGATGCTCCACTGGGCGGGCTGCTTCGTCGTCGGCGCGGCCAGCGAGACATGCACCTGCGTGATGACGATGCCCTCGAAGAGCGCGATGCCCAGGCCAACTCCCTGATCTACTTTATCCGGCTCGTAGAGATCGAAGTACTGGCGCAGGTTATTGAGCGGATGCCCGCAGGCGGTGACGGCGGCATTGGGCGCGGCGGATTGCAGCACGACCACGTACCAGTTCGCGTCCACGGGCAGCGCGACGTTGGCGCCCTTATCGGTAGCGGGCTGTACCGTCACCACTGAGCCGCTGAGGGGCGCGTTGGATGTCAGCGGCGCAACCACCTTGCCGTAGCAGCCCCCCTCGCGCAGTTGCGCGGGCGTCTGTGGACTGGCATAGGGCACGAGCGCGCCGTGCATATAGACGACGACATGCGCGCCATAGGCTGGCGTGAGCGTCGCCTGGCCGAGCGTCGTGGCGCCACTGGCGCTGAGCGTCACCAGTACCGGCTTGCCCAGCGCGGGCGGGCTGCCCTGTGCGCTACAGGCGGAGAGGGCGATCACGGGCAGCGTCACCAGCAGAAGTAGCGGGTCCAACCAGCGCCTCGCGAAATGTTTTGGATATCTCATAGACCGCCCACAAGAATACTATCGGCTACTGAGGCAGAATGACCCGCCAGCGCCCGGATCGCCTCGGCCATCTCATCCGCCGTGCGGGCAAAGATGACGGGCGCGGGCGCCTGGGCGCGGAAATCCTCCACCGTCACATCGTCGAGAAAACGCTTGCCCGCGTTGTCGAGCATCACGCGCGGCAGCAGCAGCAGATCATCCTCGGTGAAGTCGCCGCATGGCTCGCGCACCTGATCCAGTACATCCTGCCCGCAGAGCAACCCCGCCACCGTCACGATAGGCCCGAAGAAGCGATTTTCTATCGGCAACACCCGCACCTCGATCTTGCCGATGCGGCGCAGGTCGCGCGCCATCCGTTCGATGACGGGCCGCGCCATCGCGCTGGTGACGATACCGACGCGACGGGGCGCGGGTAGCGCTTCGGGTAGCGTCTTGCGGGCGGCGCGCCAGTCCTCCAGCAGCTTGCGGGTCATGCCGACGCCGTTCTCGATCTGCGCGTAACTGCCATAGTGGCGCGCGGGCGGGAGCGGGCGCTGCGTCACGTAGTACCACTCGTCCGAGAGGTAGACGAAGGGCATTCCGCGCGCGCCTGGCTCGGTGGCGAACTGGCGCTGCCAGCGCTCGACGCGCGCCATCACATCTTCGGCCTCATCCACGCGGAAGGAGCGCATCGGCGGCAATCCCTCGGTTTTCAGCATGTTGTTGTACTTTGTCAGCCCGACCGGCACAGCGGAGATAGACTCGACGATGGGGCGTAGCGCCGCCAGGTCGCTGATGCTGCGCTCCAACTCGTCGCCATCGTTGATTTCGGGGCAGAGGACAAGTTGCGTGTGGCAGGTGATGCCCAGGTCGCCCAGCCGCCGAATTTGATCGAGGATCTCACCGGAGCGGGGGCCATCCACCATCTTGCGGCGCAGGTCGGGGTTGGTGGTATGCACCGAGACGTAGACCGGGCTGAGCCGCTGCTCTTCCAGCCGCCGCCAGTCGGCCTCCTTCAGATTGGTCAGCGTGATGAAGTTGCCGAAAAGAAAGCTGTAGCGGTAGTCGTCATCCTTGATATAGAGCGACTCGCGCATGCCCAGCGGCAGACCGCGCTGGGGCTGGTGGCGCTCGGGCAGACCCTTGATGAAGCAGAAGACGCACTTGTTGGCGCAGATGCGAATGAAGGGCGCGGGCTCCTCGCCGAAGCGGATGCCCATCTCGTCGTCGGACGCCTTCGCCACCAGCACCGTGCGCGCGCGTCCATTGCGCTCGATGCCCAGCAGCAGCTCTTCCTCGGCGGCGTAGAACTGGTAGTCCAGCAGGTCGCGCACGGGATGGTCGTTGATCGTCTGTAACAGGTCGCCCGGCTGAATGCCCGCGAGATCGGCGGGACTCTCCGGCACGACCTCGCGCACCCACCCATAGAGCTTTGGCATTGTCTCTCAAAGTCCTAGACGCAACAGAATATCTCAGGCGAAGTGTATCGCACCGATGATGTCCTCAAAAAGTCTCCCAAAATGTATGCCCAACCCTGAAGTATAGCCGCCTTGCGCCGCGCGCGTCAAACCACATCCACCAGGGTACCCAAAAATTTCGCAAGGTCCACAGTAGTACGCGCGACTATCTCTCAGGAGGGTAGAATCAGTGTTAGCCAACCCAGTACCTGATGAGATAGTTACCGAAGGTGAAGACGCGCCGATGCCGCTCGCCAGCCAGATAGAAGCCCTGTTCAGCCGCGCCGAACCGCGATTGCAGCGGCTTGCCCGCGCGCGACAGGTCGCGCCCGACGCGATAGACGACGTGATTCAGGAAACGCTGCTGGAAGCCTGGAAATCGCTAGAGCAGCTGCGCGACGAGACACGCTTCGCCGCCTGGCTGGATGGCATCTGCCGCAACGTCTGTCTGCGCCACCAGCGCAGGCAGGGCATCTTACGGACGCGCGAGACACCGTTTGAGCTGAGCGAGAGCGAGCCAGATGATGAAACCGCGCTTGGCTCGCAGCTTGCCGACCCCGACACCTTCGACCCCGCCGAGGAGCTGAGCCGCCAGGATATGACGCTGCTGCTGGACCGCGCGCTGGGCTATCTCTCGCCAGAGAGCCGGACGGCGGTGGAGCAGCACTATCTGGCGGAGGCGCCGCAGCGGGAGCTTGCCGCGCGCATGGGTCTCTCACTGAGCGCGCTGGAGGCGCGACTGCATCGGGCACGTGGTCAGTTGCTTCATACTCTCAGTCACGATCTGCGCGAAGATGCCCTGGCATTGGGGCTGGCGATTCTCCCCGCCGATGCCGTTGGCTGGCGCAAGACCCAGATTACCTGCTACTTGTGTGGTCGGACGCTCATGCAGGGCATGTTCGAGCCGATGGCGGGCAGGCGCATCAACATGCGGCTCCGCTGCCCCACGTGCCAGACGGAGGAGATCAACACACTCGGCCTCGTCGATCTGGCAAATGCGCGCTCCTTCTTGCCAGCCACGAAAAAGACGGTTCAGCAGATTGGGCAAGCCATTCTGGATGCGCTGCCATCTGGCAGCATCGTCATGCAGTGCTGGATATGTCAGCGGCCCGTCACATTGCGGGTGATGCGTGACTCCGATCTCGCCCCTGAATTTGGCATACACACCCGGCTGCAATCGAGTTGTGGGTGCATAACGTCGGGCGTCTTTGCCATCTCACCCTATGGAGCGCTGCCAGAGGTCCGCGATTTCATCTTTGGAACCAGCGCTATTGTCATCCTCCCTGAGATCGAGATGACGTACGCCGGGCAACGCGCGATCCGCTTTGGCGTGTTCAGCCCCGCCGACGGAAGACGCCTCTACGTCTTCGCTGATTTCCACACGTTGCTGCCACTGGGAGTGGTTACCGAGTAGCCTCGTTCACTGCCATCTCACCACGCTGTATACTCGCTATTGAGAGGACTGTGCTCCATGTCTGCGCTAGAAACCGCTCCGGAGACCACTGCGCCAGCCCGCGGGTCTGGGCCGCTCATCAACCGCAACTTTGCCCTGCTCTGGACGGGACAATCCATCTCGTTTATCGGCGATGCGCTGCTCGACTTCACCTTCGCGCTCTGGATCGCCTTCGACCTCGGACGCGGGCAGTCGTGGGCGCCGCTCGCCGTGAGTGGCGTGCTGGCCGCCTCGTCCGTGGGAACACTCGTCATCGGCCCGATCTCAGGCGTCTTCGTGGACCGCTGGGATAAGCGCCGCACGATGATGACGGTCATCCTGCTCCAGGCGGTCCTGTCCGTCGCACTGCTGCTCTTTGCCGACCTGACACCGCTGCCATTCTTCCCTGGTGGCCATCCCTCACTCGCTGTGAAGCTGGTCGCGCTCTATGTCGTCATCTTCCTCGTCTATGGCCTCGCGCAATTTGCCCGCGCGGCGCGCACCGCGCTCATCGGCGATATCGTGGCCGAGCCTGACCAACCGCAGGCGAGCGGGCTGATCGAGACGATGTCGGGACTCTCGTTCATCATTGGCTTTGGCGTCGCGCCGCTGCTCTTCGTGCCGTTCGGCATCGGCTTTGCGCTCCTCGCCGATGCGCTATCGTTTGTGCTCGCGTTCCTCGCGATTCTGGCGGTCCATGCGCCGCCCTCGGCGCGCAGTGTGAAGCAGGGCGAGCGCGGCAACGTCCGCCGCGAATTCGTCGCGGGATTACGCTTCGCGCTTGGCAATCTCGTCACGCGGACGCTTCTCATCACCCTGGTGATCGTGTTGTTTGGGTCAGGCGCGATCAATGCGCTTTTTATCTTCTTTGTGGCGCAGGACCTGCACGCCTCAGAGCAGGCAATCGGGCTTTTCCCGGTGGTGCTTGGTGTGGGGGCTGTGCTGGGATCGCTACTCGGCGGCGTGCTGGCGAAACGCATCGGCCTAGTACGCATCTTCTGGGGATCCATCGTGCTGGTGGGCATCGCCGCGATTGCGCTCTCGCGGCAGACCGCGCTGATCCCCGGCCTCGTCTGCGCCTTTCTGGTTGGCATACCCAACGGCTCGCTCAATGTGGCGCTCATGCCGCTGGTCTTGCGCGTCACGCCGAAAGAGATGGTCGGGCGCGTGATGAATGTGATCGAGCCAGCGATGACGGTCGCGCAGGTGACCTCCATCGCCATCTTCGGGACACTCGCCAGCACGGTCTTTGCTAGCTTCCACGCCGATCTGCTGGGGCAGGCGTTCGACGCCTACGACGCGCTCATCCTGCTCGCGGGGCTGCTATGTCTGCTGGCGAGTGTGATTGCCTATATCAGCCTGCGCCGCGCCGACGTAACCCCACGCACCCCGACGCCGTAGTAGTGTGCGTATACATCGCAGTCGAACATAGGCGCCGGGACCCGGAGCGGCGGCGCCAGAGACAACCGCAAGAGACAGCAGTCAAGGACATGACTTGTGTCGAGGCAACTGAAGGAGACCAATCCTACAACGACGGATACTCCAGCCAGCGGGCGGGCGCGCGTGGGCGACCTGCCCACCTTCGCCGCCTTCCTGATGCTTGCCCAACAGCCAGATCAAGCCAGGCACGAGCCACTGCCTGGCTTTCTCCTGCCTATCGTCATAGTCATCGGCGCAACCATCGCTTTCACCATGCTGTGGGTCATCGGGATGGTCACTGGGCGATTGCTTGGATTGCGTCCGCCCTGGTGGCGCATGCTGATCGCGGCATATCTCGGCGGCACATTGGGCGCGGCGTTTGCCACAGCGGTTGGTGCGCAACGTCTCAATAGTGTTGCGGCGCCACTGACCTACTTCGCTTCGGTGCTGATCGCCTCGATGCTCTTTACCGTGCTGTTCGAGTTGATCGCGCTCTCGCTCAGCCCGGTTGCCGCCAGACAGCGCGGTGTCGCCGTTCTTAACCCACTTCGCGCGCTCCGTCGCTTTCTCGCTCGCTGGGCGCGGTACCTCCAGATCACCGGCATCATTGCTCGCTATGGCCTGGGACCGTATCTGGTGGGCCGACGAGGCGCGAACAGCGCGCAGCGGCTCTGGGCGCGAGTAACCCAGGCGCTGACCGAGGCGGGCGGGGCATTCGTAAAGCTCGGCCAGGTGCTCTCCACCCGCGCCGATCTCTTACCGCCCGAAGCGATTCGCGAGCTGTCGCGGCTGCAAGATAGCGTGCCACCTGCCCCGCCGGAGGCTATCGAGGCGCTGCTCACCCACGAGTTAGGCGCGCCGCCCGCCGAGGTGTTCGCCTCGTTCGACGACAAGCCCGTCGCTGCTGCTTCTATCGCCCAGGCTCATACCGCCGAACTCATCACTGGCGAGCAGGTTATCGTCAAGGTGCAACGGCCCGGTATCCGCGAGCCAGTGGAGCGCGATCTCGATATCCTCATGCGCATGGCGCGGACCATCGAGGCGCGGGCATCCTAGGCGCGTAACTTCGGTGTCGTCGATCTGGCCCAGGGTTTCGCGGCAAGCCTGCGCGAGGAGCTAGACTTCCGCGTCGAGGCGCGCAACATCGGCGCGGTTGCCGCAAGCCTCGATGCTCCTGCACACAGCGGTGGCGCGACGCAGCCACCGACGGACGTTGAGGTGCGTGTCCCCCATGTGTTTGCTGAGCATTCTACCAACCGCGTGCTGGTCATCGAGTTGCTGGATGGCGTGAACGTGCGCGAGGCCGACCAGTTGATCGAGAAGCTTGGCCTCTCACGCGCCGCGCTCGCCAATGCGCTGCTACGCTGCCTCCTGCGCCAGATTCTGCGCGAGGGTACGTTCCATGCCGACCCGCATCCCGGCAACGTCATGGTTCTGCGCAACGGGCAGCTTGCTCTCATTGACTTTGGCTCCGTCGGCAGACTCGATCCATTGCAGCAGGCAGCCATCAAGCGCATGCTCGTCGCGATGGATCGCCGCAATGCGACGCTGCTCACGGACGCTCTGCTCGATCTTGCCCACGCGCGCGATAGCCGACTCGACGAGGAAAAGCTTGAGCGCTCACTTGCCCAGCTCATGGCGCAGCGCCTCGGCCCTGGCATGGAGCCTGGCCCTGAGCTATTCGTCGATCTTTTTGCCCTGCTCATGGACTACGGTCTGGCCTTCCCGCCAGTCATTGGCGGCGTTTTCCGCGCGTTCGTCACGTTGCAGGGGACCATTGCGTTGCTTGCCCCTGACTTCGAGATGGTCGATGCGGCGCGGAGCATCGGAGCGGAATGGATGCAGGATTCCTTCGGGCCAACCTCGCTGCGTCGCGCCGCCACCGATGAGATGCTGGGGATTCTCCCCTTGCTCCAGCGTTTGCCTCGCCGCCTGGACCGCATTACCGCCGCGCTCGAGCGCAGCCAATTCACCGCGAACATCCGCCTCTTCTCCGATGAGCAAGACGCCCGGCTGATCTCGCGCATGGTGAGCCGTGTTGTGCTGGCCTTCATGGGTGTTGGCATCGCGATTGCGTCGGTATTGCTGCTTGGCCTGAATGGCGGCCCGCGGATCACCTCAACACTGAGCGTTTACCAGCTTTTCGGCTACTTCGGCCTCTTCTGTGGCGCCGTGCTCCTACTCCGGGTCGTCGTCGCCATTGCGCGGGATCGGGCAGGATGAGGTCGCGCAATTTCGCGCATGGTTTGGCATTGCTGGCGTCCACGACGACAGTCAGCATTAAGGAGAGATTCATGATGAAGACCTTCCATCGCGCGTTTGTTGACCGCGTGAACGACGCCCTCATCGCGACGCTGCTGCGCCTTGGAGTCAAGATAGGCGCGGCGTCGCTGTTGACCGTGCGCGGCCGCAAGAGCGGTCAACCGCATACGGTTCCGGTGCTCGTGGTTGAGCAGGACGGGCAACGCTGGCTGGTTGCCCCCTACGGTGTGGTGCAGTGGGTTCGTAACATCCGGGCCGTTGGTACGGCAACGCTTACCCAGGGACGTCGTTCGGAGACAATCGCCGTGACCGAGCTGTCGGCGCGGGAGGCGGCGCCTGTGCTCAAGCAGTATCTTGCGTTGCAACGCGCCGCCGATATTAAGAAGTACTTCGATGCCACGAAAGACTCGCCCGTCGAGGATTTTGAGCGCGAGGCGGCCCGCCACCCAGTCTTTAGAATCACGACGGTGGAGTAGGGGTCCTCTAGCGAGACCGCGACGGGAACCGAGCAGGACGATTCTCCCACTGTCGGCGGTACGAATGGCTGCCTGTTTTGACGAGCGAAGGGCGAGACAATACCATGAAGTCACTGGAAGCGACGGGGCAGTGGCGGACGGGGAAGCGACAGCCAGACAGCCAGACACCGAAGGAGAATATGAGGATGGCCAAGACGAAGTCCAGCAGCGCGAGCCACGAGATGAAGCATGTCGCCGCCGAGGGACACAAGGCGGCCAAGGCGGTGCGTAAGGTAGACAGCAGCGTCTACATGGCCGAGGTGCTGGCCAGCGGCAACCCGAAACGCATCCGCCGCTATTTCTTCCGCAAATGGGCCTATAAGCTCTTTGGCAAATTCATGGGCAAGACGATCAACAAGATTTAGGCGGACCTCACCTCCTATCCCCCTCTCCCGCGAGGAGAGGGGGAACCAAACATGGCTACGACGGCCAACGGGGGTCGCCGGGAGTGAGGCTGTAGACCAGCGTGCTGCGCACCTCGCCGTTGGCGTCTCGCATGTCGTTGCGCAGGAGCGCCTCGCGCACGAAGCCCAGCCGCTCAGCCACCGCCGCGCTCCGGGTGTTGCGCGCGTCGCAGCGGATCATCACGCGCTGAGCGCCCAGCGAGGCGAAGGCGAAGTCGGTCAGCAGCTTCACCGTCTCGGCGACGTAGCCGTGTCCCTCAGCGCTGGCGCGAATCCAGTAGCCGATCTCGAACGCTGGCACATCCCAGCTGCGAATATGCAGGCCTGAGCCACCCAGATAGCGCCCGCTGCTGGCCTCGAAGATGCCCACGTTCAAGTCATCCTCCCGCAGCAGCCATTTCGCCTGCGTGCGCAGGATGAAATCGCGTGTATCAGCAACTGTCTGGTGCTGATTGACCCATGGCAGCCAGGGCCAGAGATGCTGGCGCGACTCCTCCACGGCGGCGAAAAGCTCGTCCGCATCCTCCAGCCGATATGGCCGCACGACCACTTGCGGGCCTCGCAGCTCTTCGAAGAGTGGTATCAGTGTCTTGTGCGTGGGAAGCTCTATCATTGATGGTCCTTTCACGAGGATGTAATTCGTGCGATTCTGTAAGAGGCTGGCGGCTAAAGCCGCGCCTATGGGCCATTGGCCGCAAAGCCCGCCTGCGCGGGCTAGAAAGCGGGATTGTTTCATGTATCCATCGAGCACTTTATTGCATATCACAATCTCCGTCTGTTTCGCTGGGCTCCCTGTGAATATTGAAGGGTGAATATCATGGATGCCAAAGCTATTGCCGATGGGACGCTTGCAGCGCTGGAAGCGGGCTACTATACCGCGCCAGACGGCGCGACCGTTGCCATACGCGATGCCCTTGCCGCCTGCGTGAGCAACACACGCTACTACGAGCCAGAAGACCTGAGCGATATTCTCAGGCAGATGGTGGCCCAGCCCAGCGGTGTCACAACGACCTTCGCCGTCGCGAACGAGACGACGCTCCAGGCATGCGCGCGGCTGGTTGCCAGCCAGCGGTATCCGCGCATCGGCGTCCTCAACTTCGCCTCGGCGCGACATCCCGGCGGCGGCTTCCTGCGTGGCGCGCGTGCCCAGGAGGAGAGCCTGGCGCGTAGCTCCGGCCTCTACTACAGCCTGCGCCAGTGCCCGCAATTCTACGAGTTCCATCGCGCCCAGGATACCGCACTCTACTCCGACCGCATGGTTTACAGCCCAACATGTCCGGTGCTGCGCGACGACGCGGGCGCCTGGCTGGCGCACCCATATCTGGTGGACTTCATTACCAGCCCGGCGCCCAACGCGGGCGCGGTCACCCGCAACGAGCCAGCCAATCGCGGGCGCATCGTGCCGACGCTCACCGAGCGCGCAGGTAAGGTGCTCGCCCTCGCCGCTCACCAACAGTGCGACGCGCTGGTGCTGGGCGCATGGGGTTGCGGCGTCTTCCAGAACGATCCCGCGACCGTCGCGCAGATCTTCGCGAGCTACCTCCGCCCGGATGGCATCTTCGGCGGTCGGTTCCAGCATGTGCATTGCGCGGTCTATGATCGCTCTGAGACGCGGGATGGTTTCGGAGCGTTTGCGGCGTGCTTCGCTGGCTCGTCCAGCGCCTGAGCGCGAATGGGCACGTGGGAACCAGAAGCGCATCCGCGCCGTCTAATTGTCTGTTCGCCTCGACTATCCCGGAGAGTGCCTGAGTGTGCTGTTGAGATACAGGAGTTGCGCGATGCGTCGTACTTTCCGATTGTTTCGGCCATTCCCATCATCCCGACAAGTGACGAGACTGCGATTGCGCTCGACGTTGCTGCTGGTGGCGGGCGCGGTCTGTCTGCTCGGCGCGCTGGCGCTGGTCGGGTGCGGTGTCACCACTACCAACGTCGGCGGAGGGGGCGATGGCTCGCAGCCGACCGCAACTCCTGGGGTCAACAATGGTGGGACGATGTCCGTGAAACCGTGTCCAGGCGACTCGGTCACGTCGGCCCCAACGCCGACGATGGTGCTGACGGTGAAGGACTCCTACAAGACGACGCAAGCGCACGTCGGCGATACGCTCGAGGTGCAGCTCGATGCCAAGACCCATTGGGCCACACCTGGCCACGATACGACCTCAGTGCTTGCGGCCATTCAGCCACAGGGCGGCATGGACGATGCGTCGCAGACCTGCCAGTGGTTCTACAAGGCAGCGGCGGCTGGCAAGGTCACACTGGACTTCACTGGCGCGCCGCTCTGCGATCCCACGCAGGCCTGCCCGGCCATCGCGCGCGCCGAGCAGTTCACGATCCAGGTGACCTGACCTCCGCTTTTCGCATTCCTTTCCACTCGTGCCCTTCTTCCACGCCCGTTGGCACATAGCGGTTGGGGGTCCGTGGCTGGTAGAATGACGGTGACACGTTGGCGTACACCACTGCACGCCACGAATGTCCTACCACCAGCCGCGCTCCGTGGCGCGTATGGCGAGCGATTCTGCCACGCGCAGGAAGGAATGCAGAAAACATGGGCAAACTGATTGATAAACTCCAGCAGGTAAGACAATCTTCCAGCTCGGGTATTGGATTTTTTGGCCGCTCGCAGGCCGCCGCGGCGAAGCCGCGTCCGGCAGCGATTGTGGTGAGCGTTGGCGCGAAGGATACCGCCGCCGCGCAGTCCGCGGTGAAGGCCGGGGCCGATGCGCTGCTCTTCACCGGCTGGACGCCCAAGAGCGACCTGAGCGCATTTGTTGCGGCAACCGGCGCGGGGACGACGCTGCTGGGCATCGGGCTGGCCGAGGGCGAGAGTGGCGGCTATGGCACGCTCAAGCAGCTACGGGACGCGGGCGCGAGCTTCGCGGTGGTCGGCGCGGGCGCGTCGGCGCACATGCTCTTCGAGGATCTGGATCACTTTGACCGTGTGGTGACGTTCGATGCGCCCGGCGATGATATGGCGCTCCTCCTGCTGCGCGTGCAGAATCTCGCGCCAGCGCAGGCCGCGCTGCTCCGTGTTGGTCTGAGCGCCAGCGCCATCGCGAAAATGTCCGTCGCGGACTACACCCGGCTCAAGTTCGCGGTGGAGTCGCTTCGCTTCCCGATATTGGCGACACTCGACGGCGCCCCGGAGACACACAGCGTTCCCCTCCTGGCGCGGCTCGGCTTCGCCGGGCTGGTACTCTCAGGAACGGGTGTCGGGCCAGACGCGCTGGGTACGCAGGTCACGGCGCTCCGCGAGGAACTGGAGCGCACGCCTATCTCGCACGACGAATCAGGCTCTGCCCTGCTGGGTGGTCTGGTCGGTCTCCAGGGGACCGGGCTCTCGCCACAACGCGAGCCACAACGCGAGCCAGAGCGCGATCCCGACCACGAATAGCGACGGATGGCCGCTTTCTATCCCCCTGTGATTGCCTGCGCATCGTGGCCATGCATCCGGTCGCGGTGTGGGCATCGTGCGCCCATTGCAGCCCGGATGCACTAGACCGTTGTACTAGTCACGGCTGAATATGATACACTCCGCTGGGTACGCAACGGGGTGAGGATCGCCCGCGGACGTTGTATGTGTTCGCCGATTGGTGCGGGGGCGAGGAGCCGTCGCGCGCGACATCCAGCGTGGGAGACAGAGGGGAATGGGATCAGGCCGTTGGGATGATGATGGTCGCCGGGATCAGGGGCGGTCTCCACGAAGCAGACGTATGGATGATGATCCACGTCAGGGCCGGGCAGGCTCGCGCGACGGCGGTTCAAGCGGACGGGATCGTTCGTCACGCGATGGGTCACGTTATCCACGTCGCGACGCGGATGATCGGGATAACGGCGGACGCGGCGGCTCCTATAACCGGGGCGGGCGCGCTGGTAGCTCCAATCGTGGCGGCTGGGATGACCCGCGCGGCAGCCGTGGCGGTTCGCCAGACCGCTCTGGTGATCGCTCGGCGCGTGGCGGGCGACCGCCGGTGCGCGACGATTGGGACGCGCCATCACGCGGGCGAGGCGCTGGTGGTCCGGGCTACTCCGGCTCAGGGCGTCGTCCGCCACAACAGGGCGGAGGCCTCTGGGGCGATGAGCCGCGTGGCCGCCCACCGATGCGTGATCCACGCGACCCAC
>DATBIB010000057.1:0-23580 GCA_036557205.1 Ktedonobacterales bacterium
CCTGGCCATCCCAGGTATCGAGCGCCACCCCGGCAGGCAACAGCGGGCGTAGCGCCTCGGCGGGGACCGGCCAGTGCGCGAAGAGCAGTTTCCGCCAGACCTGGGTCATCACCCACGGGCTGTCGGGCGGCGGCCAGGGGCGCGTATTGGCCGAGGAAAGCGCTTGCTCAGGTGTCATACGCAGACGGTAGCGCAGACCAGTCGCCAGCCGCAAACTCGGCTACCGGGAGTGATACCTGCGGCGATATACTCTGCAAAGGCACGCTGTTGCGCCGGGCAGATGAGACTGGACGAGTGTGGGCGAGAGTGGAGACGATATGCAGCAAGATCGTGGCGAGCTACGCAGCGAGATGCATGGCAGGATTTGCCTGATTACCGGCGCAACCTCCGGCATCGGGCTGGTGACGGCCCGCGAGTTGGCCGCACGTGGCGCGACGGTGGCGATGGTCGGGCGCAGCGAGCCGAAGGCACGGGCCGCGGTCGAGGCGATTCGCCAGCAGACCGGCAACAAGGAGGTAGACTATCTGCTGGCCGACCTCAGCTCGCAGGATGCGGTACGGGGCGTGGCCGACGCATTCCAGCGGCGCTACGGCGCGCTGCATGTGCTCGTCAACGATGCGGGCGTGATGCCCTGGCGTCGTGAGGAGGCGACCAATGGGCTGGAGATGACCTTTGCCGTGAACCATCTCGCGCCGTTCCTGCTCACCAACTTGCTGCTCGATGCCTTGCGCGCCAGTGCGCCCGCGCGCGTCGTCACGGTAGCCTCTGATGCGCACATGGGCGCGAACATCTCCTTCGACGACCTGCAACACACCCAGGGGCGCTACCAATGGCTCAAAGTCTATGGCCAGACCAAGCTCGCCAATATCATGTTCACCTACGCGCTTGCCCGGCGGCTCTCGGGCAGCGGCGTCACCGCCAACGCGCTACATCCTGGCGTCGTCGCCACGCACATCTACCGCAGCACGAACGGACTCTTCAACAGCATGACGCAGGCAGTGATGCCGATCTTCGCGCTTAGCCCGGAAAAAGGCGCCGAGACTGCGATCTACCTGGCGTCCTCGCCCGAGGTGGCGACGGTGAGCGGGCAATATTTCTACAAATGCAAACCGAAGCGCTCCTCGCAGGCGTCCTACGATGTGGCGGCGCAAGAGCGGCTCTGGCGGGTCAGCGAACAGTTGACCGGGCTGGCGTGAGGCGATTGCAGACCCTCAAATACCTATCCCAAAACACTCACCTGCCAGCCTCGTGCTTATGTTAAACTTCCCGTCAGAGGAGAAGGTGAAAGCAAGCACAGGGAGGCGCGGACCCCTCGCACGCGCTAATCGCTGAGACCGTCCGCGCGGAAAGGCGGCATCCCATGGCATCGCAGACAACTGGACAGCCCTCGACAGAGACAGCGCCTGAACAGGCGGCCGAAACCGTATCCATGGAGGAGCTGCAACTGGCGGCGCGTAATCACGCGATGCCGCTGGAGGCGCTCCGCTACCCGATCACTCCGGCGGGGTTGCACTATCTGCTGATTCACTTCGATATTCCCGCCGTGGATGTCGCTTCCTGGCGGCTTGCGGTGGATGGCCTGGTCGAGCGGCCACTCACATTCAGCCTGGAAGAGCTTCGGGCGCGGCCCACCGTCACGCTGCCCGTCACGCTCGAATGCGCTGGCAATGGGCGCGCGCTGCTCGCCCCCCGCTCGATCAGCCAGCCCTGGCTCAACGAGGCGGTGGGGACGGCGGAGTGGACCGGCACGCCACTCGCCCCGATTCTGCGCGAGGCGGGGATCCGTTCCGACGCCATCGAGGTCGTCTTTACTGGGATAGATCGCGGCATTCAGGGCGGCGAGGCGCAGGACTACCAGCGCAGCCTCACGCTCGACGATGCGCTCCGCGATGAGGTCTTGCTGGCCTACGCGATGAATGGCGCGCCGCTCCTGCCTCAGCACGGCTATCCCCTCCGGCTGATTGTGCCCGGCTGGTATGGCATGACGCACGTCAAGTGGCTGCGCGGGATCACGCTCATTGCCGAGCCGTTCCAGGGCTACCAGCAGGCTGGAACCTATCTCTTCAAGAAGAACGACGACGATCCCGGCGTGCCCGTCACCCGCATGGCGCCGCGCTCGCTGATGGAGCCGCCCGGCATCCCCGATTTCATGTCGCGGGCGCGCGTCGTCGCGGCTGGCCCCTGCGCGCTCGCTGGCCGGGCATGGTCGGGGCAGAGGATTGTGGAGCGGGTAGAGGTCAGCGCCGATGGCGGGCGGACCTGGCAGGATGCTACACTCGGCGAGTCGCCCTCGTCGTCACCCTATGCCTGGCGTCCCTGGACGTTTGACTGGCAGGCGGCGCCCGGCGAGTACGATCTCTGCTCGCGCGCCACCGATAGCGCGGGCAACATCCAGCCGCTCGATCCGCCCTGGAACGTCGGCGGCTTCATGAACAACGCCGTGCAACACGTCGCCGTGACCGTCTCGTGAACGCCGCTCCTGAAGTGCCGCTCCTGTAGCCCCTCTCCCTGTGGGGGAGGGGTTGGGGAGGGGGCTGCTATTGCTGCATCGCTTGTATCGTGTTGAGCGCCTCGATGACATGTCTGTTGAACTGGATCTGTGATGAGAAGATGTGTCGGACGATGCCATCGCGATCAATGATATACGTGACGCGGCCGGGGAACATCCCCATGGTCGTCGGCACACCATAGAGCTTGCGCAACGCGCCGCCCTCATCGCTGAGCAGGACAAACGGCAGTCGGTGGTGCGCGGCGAAGCTCTCGTGCGACTCCACTGAGTCTGAGCTGACGCCGACGACCTCCGCGCCCGCCTCCTTGAAGACCTCGTACGAGTCGCGGAAGCTACAGGCCTCGGCGGTACAGCCCTGCGTCTCGTCCTTGGGATAGAAGTAGAGGACGACCGCGTGTTCGCTCAGCAGGTCGCTCAATCGCACGGATTTGCCGGTCTGATCGGGCAGCGTAAAATCAGGCGCATGGTCGCCCACCGCAACGCGCCTGCCATCCCCCACACCCTTGTCGCTCTGGTGAATCGAATCGGGTCTATCTGCCATCTACACGCTCCTTCCGAATAGATATTCTATGCGCTCCTGGGTTGCTATTGTAGTGCATCATCCAGGTATACGCACGCGTGTTATGCTCGCATGCTCAAGGCCACGGCGAAGCTGGAGGAGGGACGCCAGAATGTAGAGAGCAGGATGCGCGGCCACTGTAGTAGCGACTGCGCATCCCAGGTACATTAATCCAGCTCAGGTGGTGGCGAGACTTCTGGCATGGGGAGTAGTGGTTTGCCAATCTGGCGGAAGATGCTCAAAAGATCTGGTATCGCCCAATGGTGCACGATCAACCCATCGCGGATGCGGTCCACCATGAGTACTGTGAAGCTCACCGGCCTACCTGTGCCGGGTATGCCAAAGAACGGGCCTGAGTGTATCCCCTTGACCGTACACACGCTGGCGATCATGTCGCCTTCGATGACCTGTGTCTCGACGGTATGGCGTGAATCGGGGACCGCCGCCTTATTCAGCGGATAGTGTTGCCGTGTCTCGTACAGCCCTGGATGGCGTTCGATCTCCGCCCAATCGGCATTGTCGAGCGCGTCAAGCACCCGGCGTACTACCGCGCGATTCTCCTCGGCAGACATACCTTACCTCCTCACCTTCACACTCGATGCTGCACAAACCCTTCCTCCGCGACAAATGACGCGACATTTGGTTAAGAATCTTAACCAAATGAAATAGTACAGTTTCTTAAGTATAATGTCAAGAGGAGGATGGCACATGACCGCGGATTCTATTCCATTTGATCGCCTGATGATCGGGGCAACTCTTAACTTACTGTCGCAGGCGATCAATCGACGCATTGTCGAGACGCTGCACTCGCAAGGGTTCGCAGACTATCGCCCGGCATTTCATCCAGTCTTTCAATGGTGCAAGCCGGAGGGGAGCAGACTATCGGAGTTAGCCGAGATGTGCGGTGTGACGAAGTCGGCCATGACACAACTCGTTGATGTGCTGGTGAGCCTTGGGTATGTCGAGCGCGTACCGGATCCCCGCGATGGACGTGCGACATTGATCCGGCGTACTGACCGTGGCTGGGCTGTTAATCGGATTGCCAGTGAGGTCGTGGAGGCGACACAACAGGAGTGGAGTCATGCCCTTGGGCCGACAGATTTTGCGCATGTGCTGGAGGCGCTGCGCCACCTCACTCGACTTGTCTATACCCCGGTGATAGTTCCTCGGCCTGAAAGCTAAGATGAACTGGTGATCCAATGGGTGCAATCCACTCGCCCGAAAGCGCTATTCCCTGTTGGCACAGGCACATGCACAGGGTATGATACGCTCTTGATAGCTGCTGAGTCATCCGATTGGGTGCGGAAGTCCAGCTGTGGCAGAGAATGGATGGCGCATGCGGATACTGATTTCGGGCGGCGGCACTGGAGGGCATATCTATCCCGCGCTGGCGGTGGCGCGCGAGCTACAGGCTCGCTACGATGCCGATATTCTGTATCTGGGCGACGCCAACGGCCTGGAGACAAAAATCGTGCCCGCCGCCGGGCTGCCGATGGTGACAATCACGGCGGGCAAGCTGCGTCGCTATCTCTCGCGCCAGACATTCACCGATATCGGGCGCATCCCGGTGGGGATGATGCAGGCGCTACGTCACGTGCAGAACTTCCACCCCGACGCGGCGTTTACCAGTGGCGGCTATGTCTCGGTGCCCGCCGGGCTGGCGGCGCGCATCGAAGGGGTGCCGCTGGTGATGCACCAGCAGGACGTCCCTGCCAATCTGGCGAACCGCGTGCTCACGCCGTTTGCCACGCGCATCTCCGTCTCCTTCCCCGATTCGCTCCGCCACTTTCCCCGTCGCCGCACGACCCTGACAGGCAACCCCGTGCGCGAGGAGGTTCTGGCGATGGTTGGCGCGGACCCGGCTCCCCACAAGGCGCGGTTTGGCTTCTCGCTGGAGTGGCCGGTGTTGTTGGTGACGGGAGGCAGCCAGGGCGCACGCCATCTCAATCAGGTGGTGGTGAATGCCCTGCCGGGGCTCTTGAAACACTGCCATGTCTTGCATGTGAGCGGCGGGCTGACCTATGAGGCGACGCGCCACGCCGCCGATGCCCAGCTAGCTGCGCTGACTGACTCGCATGGCCGCTACCGGCTCTACCCCTACCTCAACGAAGAGATGCCCGCTGCGCTGGCCGCCAGCGATATCGCGCTCTGCCGCTCCGGCGCGTCCACGCTGACCGAGCTGGCGGTGATGGGCAAGCCAAGCGTGCTCGTCCCGCTGCCGCCGGGCTTCACTGGCTCGCCGCAGGCCGTCAACGCTGAGATGTTCCGCCGGGCGGGCGCCGCGGAGATGGTGCTCGACCGCACCCTGACGCCGACGACGCTGGGCGCGACGCTCTATCCCCTGCTGGATAACCCCCCGCGCCTGGCGCTGATGTCATCCGCCGCGCGCGCAATGGGACATCCCGACGCGGCGCCGACCCTCGCCGAGATGGTGGCGTCGTTGGCGCGGGGGGGATGATGGGACATCACATCGCGACCCGAGGCGCTGGCGGCTGAAGCCGCGCCTAGGGGCCTGCGGCCACAAAGCCCGCCTGCGCGGGCTCGAAAAAGGCGACTGTGGCAGAGCGTGCGCATGGGCAGGATTAGCCGCGGCATTCATGCCGCGAAGGTGAATTACTCCAAACTCGCCCGCGCTAAACGCATCACTCCGTCGTCGGTTGGCCAGTGAGCCCGAATTGCCAGAGCAGGAAGGCCAGCTTATCGGCCAGCTCGGCGTCTTCCTGCTGCCGGGTTGACCCCATGCCGTGGCCGCCCTGCTCCTCCAGCCGGAGCAAGACCGGCTTCTCGGATGAGGTGGCCGCCTGGAGCCGCGCCGCCATCTTCATCGCCATCCAGACGACGACGCGCGGATCGTTGGCCCCGCTGGTGAGCAGCACGGCAGGATACGCTGTCCCGTCGCGCACGCGCAGGTACGAGTCGATGATGAGCAGCCCGTTGAAGCCGTCTTCGGTGGTCGCGCTGCCGAACTCCATCACATTTGGCGGGCCGTTCTCGGTCAACTCGAAACGCAGCGCGTTGGTCACGGCGACGCGCATCACCATCGCGGCAAAGAGGTCGGGCCGACGCACCAGCGCGCCACTGCTGGGAATGCCGCCCGCGCTTCCTCCCTCGCCCGCCAGCAGTTTCGGTCGCGTAAAGCCTTCGTTGATCAGATATTCGGCGCAGGCAATGAAGTCGCCGATGGTGTTCTCCTTGTTGAGCAGCCGTCCCGCCTGATGCCACTCGTCGCCCTTCTCGCCGCCGCCGCGCATGTGCGCGATGGCCATCACCCCGCCGCGTTCGTACCACGCCAGCATCTGCGGCATGAAGAACGGCGGGAGCGAGATGCCGTAGGAGCCGTAGCCGATCAGCAGTGTCGGATGCGAACCGTCACGCGCCAGCCCCTTGCGATGGATGATCGAGAGGGGGATGCGCTCGCCATCGGGTGCGGGCGCCTCGACCTCATGCGCCTCGATCTCGCTGAAATCGACCGATGAAGGCGGCAGCCAGCCGGTATCGCTGGCGGCGTTACTCACCGCGTCGTAGCGGAGGATGCGTGGGGCAGCGGTCCACGCGGTGGTGGCGAGGTAGACCACGCTGCTGCCCGGCTCGCCCGCCCAATCGAGGATCGCGCCGGTATCCGGCAGCGCGACGGCTTCTGGCGCACCGCCCGCGAGTGGCGCGCGCCGTAGCCCACCGATGCCCGCCGTCATCTCGCGCACCAACAGATATTCGCCCGCCACGCATAGATCCTCCAGCACAGCCTCGCTCTGTGGCACGACGACTGTAGCGCGGGCCAGGTCAGGCGCATCCGTGGCATCCAACGGCACGGCAATTACCTGATAGCGCGGCGCGTTGTGGTGTGTCAGCAGATAGAGGATATTTCCGGTGAAGGCGAACCCTGTTACGGCGTCGTCGGCGCTGGCCACGCGCCGCCACGGGATGCTGGCGGGATCGGCCAGCGAGTTCTTAGGCGCTACATAGATCGAGTTTTCTTTGAGATCGCCGTGCAACATCAGCCCCACCATCCAGGGACTATCGGGCCGGACGACGACGAAGGGAATATCAATACGGTCGAGGTTCACCCCGGCATGCGCGCCACGCCCCAGCACGACTGGATCGCTGGCGGGGTCAGCGCCGAGACGATGCAGCTGGACGCGGCTGTCGAGGTAATAGTCGCTGGGAGGCGCCCCTGGCGTTGGGTCAGGCAAGCGGTTGTAGAGGAAGGAGGCGTTATCCTCCAGCCAGCAGACGCCGCCGAACCGCACATGCGGAATCGCCAGGTCGAGTGTCTTTCCCTGGTCGATATCCAGTACATACAGCGTGCTATCCTCGGAACCACCTTGCGAGATGCCATAGGCGACGAGCCGTCCGTCGCAGGAGGGAGCGTACCAGTCAATCGCGGTATGGATGTCACCGCTCATGGCGTTCGGGTCGAGCAGTATCGTCTCGGGCGCATCCGGCGTGGCGTACATCACCAGCCGGGGGAGATTTTCGCCGGGGTTCTGGCGCAGCGCGAAGACACGGCCGCCCGCGACGCTGAGATGGCTCATCTCTGGCCCGGCGTCGCTCAGCTCGGTGATGCGCGCCAGCAAGGCGTCGCGTTCGGGCAGCGCGCCCAGCGCCTGAGCCGCATGGTCCGCCTGGCCCCGCAGCCAGGTCTGCGCCTCCTCGCCTTTGTAGTCCTCCATCCAGCGGTAAGGGTCTTCGATGACCCTGCCGAAATACTCGTCGCGGGCGACCTCGACGCGCGCCCGTGGTGGATTGGCCATGCGCGGCTCCTTTTCGCCAGTGGGGGAGAGCTGCCCCTTCCCCCATAGGGAGAGGGGGAGAGAAACGCATTACTATCTCAGGCTGTTGAGGAAATCGCCGAGAATCTGGTTGAACTCGTCGGGCTGCTCCATGTTAGGCAGGTGCGCGGTGTCGTGCATCACCACCTTCTTTGCGTTGGGGATACGCGCCGCCAGCACATCGACGGCATGCAGGATGTCGGGCACATCGCGGTCGCCGACGATCAGCAGCGTTGGCACGGTCACCTGCTCCAGCCGTGGGTAGGCGGGCGGCTCGGCGGGCTGCCACTCGACGGCGTTCATCTCGGCGTCGTGGTCGTAGAGCGCGCGGTTCATCGCGCCGGCTTTGGCGCGGTACGCCGGGTCCACCTGATCGGGCGTGCGGCCCATACCATCCACCCAGACGCGCATCTCAAGCTCGTTGGCCTTGTCGTAGTCGCCCGCCTTCGCCGCCGCCTGAATCTCCTGCCAGGTGGCCTCCAGGGGGTCGTTCTCTTCGTCAGGCATGCCAGAGACGCCGGGGCCGGAGAGTACCAGAGCATCGACCATCTCGGGATGCGCCAGCGTGAAGTCGAGCGCCATGCCGCCACCCATCGAGCAGCCGACCAGATAGGCCTTGTCGATATCCAGGAACTTGAATATGCCATAGACATCGTCGGCCGACGAGGCTCGCCCGGCGGGGGCTCTGGACTCGCCGAAGCTGCGGTGGTCGTAGCGGACGACGCGACAGCGGTCGCTGAACGCGCGCGCCTGGTCGTCCCACATGCGCAGGTTGGCGATACCCGCGTGCAGAAAGACCAGCGGATGCCCCTCGCCCGCAACCTCGTAATAGAGTTTCGCGCCATTGACATCGGCGTAGCCCGTCGTCACATTCCCTGTTTCTGCCATGACTGTCCACTCCTCTGCTGGATCAACACCAATCGCGCGGCAGTTGTCCCGAACGCTTGTTCTATTATACAGGATGAGCAAATGGGTGGTCGAATCACATCGGCTGGCGGCTGAAGCCGCGCCTACGGGCCTCACTGCGTTCCGCCGCAAAGGCCGCCTGCGCGGCCTCCCAGATATCCACCCGCGTGACGCGCGTTCACGTGCCAGCAACCACAATTCAAGACTACCCACTATAGGGCGCTTTTACTGCCAGTTTTCTGTCCGATTTCGCGGCGCATCTCCAGAAAGAGATGTGCGTCCGAGCCACTATCGGGAGCGTCCAGCGTGCCGACGTGGCGGAATCCGGCGCGCTCGTAGACGCGGATGGCCCGCTGGTTGAAGGGTAGCACGAAGAGCCGGAACGCGGTTGGGCGGAATCGCTCCGCCGCGAAGGCCAGCACCGCCGCGAAGAACGGCAGCCCCAGGCGCTGGCCAGTCAGGTCGGGCCGCAGTCCCAGGCCAACGCTGAGCGTGCGGTCGTCCATTGTCCAGAGGCGTGACTCACCCTCCCAGCCGACCTCGGCCGCCGTGCCGAAGCAGCAGTAGCCCAACGGCGCGCCATCCTCGTCTTCTGTCTCGAAGGTGACGAACCATGGGCTGCGGCTATCCAGCATCTCCGCGAGCGCCGCCGCTTCGTCGCCGATGTCATAGGTGTCGTACGGCGCGGGGTAACGCCAGGCAGCCAGCTCATGTGCTAATTTCGGCGTGATCGGCTGGAAAGTGACATCCATTGGCAAAGTCCTTCGCAATCCACCAAAACGGTCTCCGTGACTTCAGACATAGTAGCGCATTCTTCGCTATCCCTCGCCAGCCACACAAATAGCCCCTGAAAGATATGTCGCCAGCCATGACTTCCGGCACGCGCCATCCAGCCCGCATCCCAGGTAGGCTGTTTCTCAGAAAATGTTCGCACTTGCCATCCCGGAGAAAGAGAATGGCGCAACTCACGTTCAGGAGGAATCTATGCTTTCTGATGCCACCGCGACTCCATCCGCGGCGTCAGCTCCGCCAGCATCCGCGCAAGCGCTGATCGAAGTCAGCCACCTGGTGAGACGCTACGGACGCTTCACCGCCGTCAACGATGTCAGCTTTACTATCAGGCGCGGCGAGATTTTTGGCCTGCTCGGCCCCAATGGCGCGGGCAAGACGACGACACTGGAAATTATCGAAGGGCTACGCCGCGCCGATGACGGGCAGGTGACGGTGGATGGTCTGGATGTGCGGCGCGAGCGGCGGGCGGTGCGGCAGCGAATCGGCGTGCAGTTGCAGGCGACGACGCTCTTCGACGGGCTGACCGTCCGCGAGACGATCCACCTGTTCGGCGCGTTCTATCCCTCGGCACGTTCAGCGGATGACCTGCTGCATGAGGTGGCGCTGGAGGAGAAGGCACACGCCAAACCGCAGAATCTCTCCGGCGGCCAGCGCCAACGACTCGCGCTCGCCCTGGCGCTGGTCAACGATCCCGCGCTGCTGCTACTGGACGAACCGACGACGGGACTGGACCCCCAGAGTCGCCGGTTGCTATGGGAGACCATCCTGCGGCTGCGCGCGCGCGGCAAGACGATTGTGCTAACGACGCACTTCATGGATGAGGCGCAGACCCTCTGCGACCGCATCGCGATTCTCGACGGCGGGCGCATCATCGCGCAGGATACGCCGTCCGGGCTGATTGGGCTGCTCAACGCGAGCGCCACGATTGACTGCGCGCTCACCTCGGCGCCTGGCGGCCAGCCGCCCGATAGCGCGGCGCTCCGGCTGCTGCCTGACGTCAGCGATGTTCAGGAGGGCGCGGAGCGCGTGCGTCTCTACTCAACGCGCATCGAAAAGACGATGACGGCGCTCTTTCAATATGCCGAGACGCGGGGAATGTCGGTCGAGCAGATTCAGGTGCAGGCGCCAACCCTCGAAGACGTGTTTCTCAAGCTGACTGGCCGCGGCCTGCGGGAGTGACAGGGAATGGACACAGTGCTGGGCGCTAGGTTCTGACCTCTCCCCCAACCCCCTCCCCTAGAAGGGGAGGGGCCGCAGGCGACCATCGCGGCGTATGGACTGAGACAGAGGGGTCTGGCCCCCTGTTGTCGGCAAACATGCAATCACCATAGGCCGCGCAGGCGGCCTTCGCAGCCGGAGGCGCTTAGGCGCGGCTTCAGCCGCCAGCCGCTTTAGAGAAAGAAGAAACACACCATGAAGGCTTTTCGCACCCTGTTCGCCGCCAGCGTCACCATGTTGCGGCGCAATCGCGTCCTCTTGATTACCAGCCTGGGGCTGGCGCTGCTCTCGATCTTCGTCTTTGGCTGGCTCTTTGGCGGCAGCGGCACGCCCAAACTGGAACTGGGGGTGGTGGACCGCGACAACTCGCCACTCTCGCAACAGATGGTCCAGGGGCTGCGCGCCAGCGACTCGCTCCAGGTGTTTACCGGCGCGCAGGACGAGGAGCTTCAGGCATTGCGCGACGGCCACCGCAACGCCGTCATCGTGCTGGCAGCGGGCTTCGGGCAGGCGCTGACGCAGAGCCAGCCCACCAATATCGCCGTCTATTACGACGAGAGCAGCCCGGTGATGGCCGCCAACGCGCGCATGGCGGTGCAGAACATCGTCACCGGCCTCAACCAGCAGGTGACTCACCAGACCTCGCCCATCACGCTGAGCGAGCAGGCCGTCAGCGTCCACAATCTGCGGCAGATCGACTGGCTGACACCGGGGATGCTGGGCATGCTGCTGATGTGGGCGAATCTGAGCGTCGGCGTGGCGCTGGTGGAGTGGCGGCAGCAGGGCATCTTGCGGCGGCTGGCTGTCACACCGCTACGCCCCAGCGTGCTCATCTCGACGCAGATGCTGGCGCGGCTGGCGCTCTCACTGCTTCAGGGGGCCGCGCTGATCCTGGTGGCGATGCTGGTCTTCCACGTGCAGGTAACGGGAAGCTGGATCGCGCTGGGCCTGACCGTGGCGCTGGGGGCGCTCGCGCTCCAGGGGCTTGGCTTTGTGGTGGGCAGCCTGGCCCGCACGCCAGAGGTCGCCAATGCGGCGTTCTTCCTGATCAGCTTCCCGATGATGTTTCTCAGCGGCTCCTACTTTCCAACGGATAGCGCGCCCGCGTTCCTGACGCCTCTCATCAAGGCGATGCCACTGACCTACCTCAACGACGCCCTCCGGCAGATTATCAACAATGGCGCGTCGCTCGGCGGCGTGCAGTCCGATCTGCTGATTATCGCCGTGTGGATGGTGGTTGCGGTGCTACTCTCGGCGCGCGCCTTCCGCTGGTCGTGACGCTGCCACACGCCTGTAACGGTTGATTGTGGTTAGGTATCTATCACCGCCCCCTCCCTTTTAGGGGAGCCAGAGCAGACGCGCGTGCTGATTCTGGTTCCCCTCTCCCTGAAAGGGGGAGGGGTTAGGGGAGGGGGCCGCCACCTAGCACACGCCTGTAACGGTTGATGGTATGTAACAGTTGACACTGCTGCGTGGACAATACGAGACAGCGTACTACCAGGCGCTACTAGCGAGCCTGTATGGCGACCTCAGTCGAAAGTCTGATTGCCATGCGGGCCATTAGTGTGAGAAAAGATAGTAGCTCTCACACGTATATCAAGTAGCAGACAAAAAGCTATGATCGCTGCTCCCAACCTGGAGCAGCGATCATAGTGGACCTTTGGACCAGTGGCACACAATGTGCTGAACCAGGTTCCATCTGCGCTAATGAACCTATACAGTGGCGGTCCCGGCGTGCGCGACCATGTGATGACTCATCTGATCGTTGGCTCGATGCGCGCCGCGGTACAAACATAGATGGCCACCGGCATCGTCTCTCGTGAGGCGCCGCGTCAACCAGGCGGGACATGCGTCCCGGTCATTTCCCAAGTTGTCGATGTCACGGAGGGCGGGTTTTCAGCCAGTTCACACTTCACTTCGTGAAGCAAAAATGCCTGAGGAAAAATCAGGTATTTACCTGATGTGGCAGACGCCGATATCCGTGTACACTGGCCGGGGGAATGAATGGAAATGTGCATGAGCACGTCCAGTTGGCAGGTTGTCGCCGAAATCTGGAGATAGCCGGTTCATAACGTCAGATACGCTGCGAGATCTGGCAGAAGGAGTGTGCGACATGGCAGCCACGCAACCACAGATGCTCGAGGATGCTGGCGTGCGGCTTTTGCGTCAGGCATTCGAGAAGTTAGCATCTTCCAGCACGGCTGAGTCCGTCGCGGTGGTTGATGATGTCGAGCCGACAGACGCGGAGCTCGCGGAACTCACCAAGGAAGAAGAGGACGCGCTCTACGGCAAGGGCGCGGGACACTATGGCGGCGCCGATGGCACTGAAGACGCCTTCCAGAGCTATCTCCACGATATTCGCGGCCTCTCACTGCTGACTCACGAAGAAGAAATCATCCTCGCCAAGCGCTCGCAGGCAGGCGATTCACGCGCGCGCCGCCGCCTCGTCGAGGCGAATCTGCGCCTGGTGATCTCGATTGCGCGCCGCTACACCAACTCCGGCGTCCCGCTGATCGATCTCATTCAAGAGGGCAACCTCGGCCTGATGCGCGCCGCCGAAAAGTTCGACTGGCAGCGCGGTTGCCACTTCGGCACCTACGCCACCTGGTGGATTCGCCAGGCCATCAGCCGCGCGGCGGGCGAGCAATCGCGCCTGATTCACCTGCCCGAGCACGTCGCCACCCGTCTGCGCAAGGTGCGCCGCGTCGCCTCGCAGCTCTCGCAGGAAAACGGCGGCGATCCCCTGCCAGAGCAGATTGCCGAGGCGGCGGGCATGCCGATGGAAGAAGTTGACGACCTGATGCACATCACCGAGCAGCCCGTCTCGCTCGATGCCCCCGCCGATACCGATAACCGCCTCGCCCTCTCCGATACGCTCGAAGATCCAGGCGTCCAGACGCCCGCCGATATCGCCTCGCAGCACCTGCTGGGCGAAGAGCTGCATCGCGCGCTCTCGCAGCTGACCAGCCGCGAGCGGTCGGTGGTCATCCTGCGCTATGGCATCGGCGATGGCCGCAGCCGGACGCTGCTGGAGGTCGGCAAAGAGCTGGGCATCTCGCGCGAGCGGGTCCGGCAACTGGAGATGGTGGCCCTCACCAAGCTGCGTAGCGCCAACTCGACCCAGTCGCTTCGCGAGTGCGTCTAATATCCCGACGTACTCGCTGCCAATAGATGCGGACGGACGCCCTGAAAAGCGTCCGTCCGTTTTTTCGTTTCCTCAAGAGATGCGCAGTGGCTCAACTCTCGATGATGTCCCAGACGCCGTTGTGATAGTGCACGATCAGCGGGGTGGTAGTTGGCATATAGCCGCCGTCATGCGATGCGCTGACAGTTGGGACTGAAGCGCCGGGCGTACTGTTGGGTGGTATCCCTGTCAACCACATGCTCTGTCCGACCGCCCAGAAATCGTCTGGCGAGAGAAACGAAAACTGGCTGATGGTGGCGTCGCGCCTGTTGGAAATCTCTTGTGTGGGGATATGTACCCAGCGACCCTGCTCCAGGTGATACACGTTGTCGCCAAGTTGTGGTGACGAGGAGACTTGATCGGGATTCCCAATGAGCCATCCGCTGGTCGGCGAAAACATGGTGATGTCGCTGATCGAACCTTCATAATCAGACTGGGTTGTCCCTGGCAACGACGCGGGATTCCATGCTCCATTCGAGTAGTGCCAGAGTCTTGGGTTGTCTACCAGTACCTTTATAGGTTGTGGCGGATGCTGGCTGACATCTATCTGACCTGTAGCCACAAGTGTCTCCTGGCTGCCTCCAACCCAGCCATCGGTGGCGGAACCCATCGAGATGGAGAGCAGATTGTACCCCGGCAGGGTCTTTGCCAGTTGCCAGACGCCGTTGTGATAGTGCAGGATCGCGCCTGTCGGCGGGTAAGAACCCGCATCACTCCTCATCCCATAGCCAGCGGCCCACCCCTCCGTCGCCGAAAACATTGAGAGACCGTTGACCACAAAAGAGTCTGTGCCTTCCACTGCGGGTGTCGGTTGTCGTGTCCAGCCTTGACCGTCGTAATGGAGAATGAGCGCATGGCCAGGGATAGGAGAATCGCTGGCGATCCAGATTTCCGTCGGCGAGACAGCCGAGAGTGTGGTGAAGCCGCCGTACCCACTTGGAATCGTGACCTGCTGCCACGCCACCCCATTGTAGTGATAGACATGGCTACCGATAGCCCAGCCGTCCGTCGCGCTGAACATCTTGATCGTCGCTATCTGGCCTACAATCGCCGTCTTTACCGGCGTCCAATGGCCATTGAGGTAGCGCAGCACATAGGCAGGATCGGTGTCAACAGAGCCGTCAGCATAGGTCTGCCCCATCGCCCAGCCGTCGGTCGCCGACGACATTCCAATGGCGGTCATTTGTGTCTGCGAGCCTGACACGACGGTGGCTGTCGCCCGTTTGTGATTTGTTGGCAGCGGTCGTCCGTGCGTCGCGAAGATATAGGCCGCTAGCAGCGAGATGACCAGTACTGCCGCCAGCGCCGCCGCACCCGTCACTATCCGCCGTGAGCGGTGTGGCGCGTTGGTTGGCAGCCTGGCGGGCGTGGATGTAGCAGTTGTCGCTACCGATGATGCCGTATCACGCAGGTCCGCCAGCAGCCGCGCGATGCCGAGCGGCGGCGGCTCCAGTCCCCGCAGCCCCACGCCAATCGCGGCGAGGGCGGCCAGGCGTTCCTGGCAGGTGGCGCATGTGGCGGCGTGCGTGCGGATCAGCGCCATGCGCGCCGGGGAGAGGTCGTCGTCATGCCAGCGCGAGAGTTCGTCATCGCTCAGGCCGAGCGAACATTGTGCAGAGATCATGCGCGCGCCTCCTCGCCGTCATCATCGTCGTAGCGCTGGCGGAAGTGGGCGCGGGCGCGCGAGAGCAGCATCCGCACCGAGTTCGCGGAGACATCCAACGTGCGCGCGATCTCGTCCATCGAAAAACCCTCGACCTCGCGCAGCACCAGGGCGGCCCTTTCGCGCGCGGGCAATTGAAGGAGCGTCTGGTGGATCAGTTCCTGGTGAGCGATACGCCCGGCGGGGTCATCAGTCGCTGGCTGAACGTCTTCGCGCAGAGGTATGACATGGCCCGACACCTTGGTCCGTCGCTCGATGGCGTTTAGGGCGAGGTTGGTCGCGACGCGAAAGAGCCATGCGCCGGGCTGCTCGTAGTGGCGAATCTTCTCGAACTGCTGCCAGGCGCGCAGAAAGGTCTCCTGGCAGAGATCATACGCCGTCTGCTCGTCGCCGGTCAGTCGCCAGAGGTAGCCAAAGACATCCGACTCGCGCCCGGAGATAAAGTCTTCAAACGTCTCATAGCCACCCATCGCCGCTCCATCCGCGGGCGTATCCTGTTTGCGTAGCGCCAGCATGAGCGCGCGCCAGAGCCAGGCCAGCCGCCATGCCAGACGCCGCTGAGAGCGTGCTGTTTGCCCGATTGACTGCCAGGGCGAGGTGATTGCCATCCGCGCCTCCATCGTTGCCACTGTTGGCATAAGTGCTCCGGCATAGTGTACTGCACACCAGCCGTCACCTCTACACACCGGGCATGTCAGGCATTTGCAACAGCGAATTGCTAGCGGGAGCGCTCCCGCTGTTCCCTGGCTATCTTACCGACCAGCGCCCCGCCTGATACACTATGAGGGAGGTGTATGCGTGGGGAGAGTGGGGAGAGGCGACATGCGACGCTGGAACGGTTGGGGCGACGATACCATCAGCCTGCATCTGCCAGGTTCGACCACGCGCTATCTGGAGCAGCTCGTCGGGCCGGGCACGCCGCCGCACGATGTGACACTGGCGCAGGTGGTCAAACAGGTTCCCGACTCTCGCCTGCCTGAGCATCCACTGGTGACA
The DNA here is from genome assembly GCA_036557205.1 of Ktedonobacterales bacterium. Lineage (GTDB taxonomy): Bacteria > Chloroflexota > Ktedonobacteria > Ktedonobacterales > JADMIN01 > DAHUXT01. Next base: position 16,597 of record DATBIB010000057.1, read on the forward strand.
ACCGACGCCGCAGAACGGGTGCGCCACGCGCGCGGGCAGAGCCTGGGCGACTGGATCGCGCTGCGGAGCGGGCAGATCGAGACATTCCCCGATGGCGTCGCCTATCCCCAGCGCGCCGAGGATGTGGCCGCGCTCCTCGCCTGGGCGGCTACAACTGGCGTGCGGATCATCCCTTACGGCGGCGGCACCAGCGTGGCTGGCCATATTAATCCACTGGCGGGCGCGACGCCTGTGCTGACGTTGGATATGCGTCATATGAACCGGCTGCGCAGCTTCGACGAGGTCAGCCAGCTTGCCACATTTGAGGCGGGCGTGCGCGGCCCCGACTTGGAGGCGCATGTAAGAGCGCGCGGCTATACGCTGGGACATTTTCCGCAGTCGTTCGAGTATTCGACGCTCGGTGGCTGGATCGCCACCCGCTCCAGTGGCACGCAGTCACTCGGCTACGGGCGCATCGAACAGCGGTTCGCCGGGGGGCAGATGGTCTCGCCGGTTGGCACGCTCGATCTGCCAGTGTTTCCAGCCTCCGCCGCTGGTACCGATCTGCGCGAGATGGTGCTCGGCTCTGAGGGGCGGATGGGCATCGTCACCGAGGCGACGGTGCGTATCGCGCCGCTGCCAGCGGTCGAGGCGTTCCATGCGGTCTTCTTCCCCACCTGGGAGCAGGGCGTTTCCGCCGCGCGCATGCTCTTGCAGAGTGGTCTGCCGCTCTCGATGGTGCGGCTGAGCACCCCGCGCGAGACGGAGACGAATCTCGTGCTGGCGGGCCATCGCCGGATTATTGCTGTGCTGGACCGCTATCTGGCGGTACGTGGCGCGGGGGCGGAGAAGTGCATGATGGTGCTGGGCTTTGCCGGGCGCGAGCTGCTGGTGGAGATGACGCGCAAAGAGGCGCTGGCGATCACCGGGCGACATCAGGGGGTGCATCTGGGACAGGCGCTGGGCCGGGCGTGGCACAAGAGCCGCTTCCGCACGCCGTATCTACGCAACACGCTCTGGCAGGCGGGCTACGCGATTGATACCGTCGAGACGGCAACCATCTGGAACAACGTGCCGGAGATGGTGACCGCCATCGAGGCGGCGCTCTGCGATGGGCTGGCGGCGTCGGACGAGCGGGTGCACGTCTTTACGCATCTCTCGCATCTCTATCGCCATGGCGCGAGCGTCTACACCACCTATCTCTACCGGCTGGCGGCCAGCCCGGAGGAGTCGCTGGCGCGCTGGCAGCGACTGAAGGCGGCGGCGAGCACGGCCATCGTGGCGCACGGCGGCACCATCAGCCACCAGCATGGCGTCGGACGTGACCATCTGCCCTACCTGTCCGCCGAAAAAGGTGATGCTGGCGTCGCCGCGATTCAGGCGCTCTGCGCGCACTTCGATCCGGCAGGCATCATGAATCCGGGCAAATTGGTGGGGTAGGTCGAGGTGGTGACGCGACGACTGGCGGCTGAAGCCGCGCCTACGCGGCCTGCAGAGTGCGCAAGTTGCGTCTGTCTCTGGAGCCTGCGAAGGCAGGCTTTGCGGCGAAGCCCTTAGCCGCGCGTTCACGCGCCAGGACTCTTTCAGACCACGGCGCGGTTCAATCAGGCAGGCGCTGCCATGTGGACGAGGAGATGGCAGGATGAGAGCAATGACGCAGGAACGCGACGCCATCTGGCAGCGCATTGGCGGGCCGTGGGATATCCTGATTGTCGGCGGCGGCGTCACCGGCGCGGGACTGTTGCGCGAGGCGGCGCATTTAGGGCTGCGGGCGCTGCTGGTCGAGCGGCGCGACTTCGCCTGGGGCGCGTCGAGTCGCTCCTCGAAGCTGGTGCATGGCGGGCTGCGCTATCTCGCGCAGGGCGATCTGCGGCTGACGCGCGAATCGGTGCGGGCGCGCAACCGGCTGCTGCGGGTGGGCGCTGGGCTGATAACGCCGTTGGGCTTCCTGCTGCCGGTCTATCGTGGCGAACGTCCGGGCCGCCGCATGTATGGCGCGGCGCTGGCGGTCTATGATGTCCTCGGCGCGCAGTGGACGCACCGCTACCGCGACGCCAGCGACTTCTCGCTGCTGGCTCCCTCGGTGGCGCAGACGCGACTGCGTGGCGGCTTCGCCTATCAGGATGCGCAGACCGATGACGCGCGGCTGGTGCTGCGGCTGCTGCGCGAGGCCGAGGTGGCGGGCGGCAGCGCCATCAACTACGTCGCCGCCGAATCGCTGTTGCGCAATCACGATGGGCGCGTGAGCGGCGTGCGGCTGCGCGATACCGAGGACGGACGTACCGGCGAGGCGCGCGCCACCGTCGTCGTCAACGCAACGGGCGCCTGGGCGGACCATCTGCGCGGGCAGGCAGGCGGAGCGCTGCGGCTGCGGCCCTTGCGTGGCAGTCATCTGGTCTTTCCGGCGTGGCGCTTCCCGCTGGCGCAGGCCGTCGGCTTCACTCATCCCGCCGATCATCGCCCGGTCTTCGCGCTGCCGTGGGAGGGTGTGACGCTGGTGGGCACGACCGACGTCGACCACACGCGCCCGCTCGACGACGAGCCAGCCATCGCGCCGGAGGAGGTCGCTTATCTGATGGAGGCGCTCGACGCGCGCTTCCCGGCGCTGGAGCTGACGGCTGCCGACGCGATTGCCACCTTCGCGGGGCTACGTCCGGTGATTGGCTCGGAGAAGGCCGACCCCTCGCACGAATCGCGCGACGCCGCCCTCTGGGATGACGATGGCCTGCTGACCGTCACCGGGGGCAAGCTGACCACCTTCCGCGAGAGCGCGCTCCTGACGTTGAGCGCGATCCGTGAGCGCATCCCAGGCATGGCGCTGCCCGCGTCGGATGCCGCGCCGCTCGATCCAGTCGAGCCGCTAGATGAGGGCGCTACACAGCTTTCGCTAGAGCAACGGCAACGGCTGGCGGGCCGCTATGGCGCGGACGCCGCTGCGCTGGTGGCGGCGGCGCAACCGGGCGAGCTGGCGGCGATACCCGATACGGCGACGCATTGGGCCGAGCTACGCTGGGCGGCGCGGATGGAGCGCGTGCGGCATCTGGACGACCTGCTGCTGCGACGGGTGCGGCTGGGACTGTTACTACCCGAGGGAGGCGCGGCGCATCTACCTGCGATTCGCGCAATCTGCCAGCCAGAGCTGGGCTGGGACGACGCGCGCTGGCAGGAGGAGGAGACGCGCTACCGGGCGCTCTGGCAAGCGTGCTATCGTGTGCCTGATGAGGCGCTGCGAGCGGTACGGCCAATCAAGGAGCGAGTTGTCGATGCAGTGGTATCCCCTCGCAGGTCGCGCTGGCCGCTGGCGGTGGCGCTGGTGGCCGCTGGCATAGCAGTGATTTCGCTGGCAGCCATCCTGGTGGCGCGACAGACACATCGCCAGTCTGAGGCATAATGGTGGAGCATAAAGACAATCGTTGCATGACGAAGTGACAGGCTATCTACCATCCAGAAAGGGGTGCGCTATGGACTATCAGTACGAGCAGGCGGTCGAGATGCTGCGCCGGACGCCCGCGACCCTGACGGCGCTGCTGCAAGGGCTGCCCGAGGCGTGGACGAAAGGCGACGAGGGGCCAGCTACCTGGAGCGCCTATGACATCGTCGGCCATCTGCTGCACAGCGAAGAGACGAACTGGATCGAGCGCGCCCGCATCATCCTCGAATATGGCGAGCAAGGCTCCTTCGACTCGTTCAACCGGACGGCGATGTTCGAGAAATACCGGGACTTCTCCCTCGATCAACTGCTCGTAGCCTTCGAGCAGAAGCGCGCGCAGACTCTGGCGGCGCTGAGTGAGCTGCATATCACGCCGGAAAAGCTCGCCCTCACGGGTACGCATCCGGCGCTGGGGACCGTCACGTTGAGCAACCTGCTGGCAACTTGGGTCGTGCACGACCTCAACCATATCGGCCAGATCGTCGAGGTGATGGCGCACCAGTACGCCGAGGCGGTCGGCCCGTGGAAGGCCTATCTGGCCATCCTCACCCGGCCCATCCTCACCGAGTAGCCTGCGCTACGCGATGCTGCCAAGCAGGGCGGCGGATGGGACATCGGCGCTGATGAAGCTTGTGGCCATGGCTATGACGTCGCGGTCGCGCAGGATGCGACGGTGGCCCAGCCCCTCGGTGACGTAGAGCCTGGCGTCTGGCCAGCTGGCGGCGATAGCCTGCGCGTCGGCGAATGGCACGTCGGCGTCGGCGGGATCATGGATGATGAGCGCGGGCGTCGTCAGCGTCGCGCCGATATGCGCGATTTCCAGCGCCTCCGCGGACATGCCGACACGCTCGCCCACCAGCGCATAGAAGCGCTCGGCCACTTGCCCTGGCAGCCGCGCCACCTGTGCGAAGCGCCGCAGCACGCCCGCCAGCGACGATGGCCCCGCGATCAGGACAACGCGCTCCGCCTCCAGCCCCTGCCGGAGCGCCAGCGCTGTGCTTGCCGCGCCCATCGAGTGGGCAATCACTGCCGCCAGCGGGCCAAGCTCCCGCCCGGCGCCAAGAAGGCCCTGGGCGAAAGCCACCGGATTCGTCTGCTCCCCAGGCGATTCGCCATGCGCCGGGCCATCGAGCGCGATCACCTGATAGCCCGCGGCGGTCAGTGGCGCGATGAACATGCCCAGGTTCATGCCACGGCCCTCCCAGCCATGAACGAGCAGCACACGCGGCCCGGCGCCAAACGCTCTCGCGACGAGTCCATTGGCACAGGTGAGCGGCGTCCCCCGCCGGAGCAAGGCGGCCTCCCAATCACGCGGCGCCAGCCGTCGCGGGGTCATAAATAGCTGAAGCGCCGCGTGCGCCTGACTCTCAATTTCCTCGACATCCATCGGAGAATCCTCCTGCGACTGAGCTACCAATGAGGGCGCATGATAATGCCTACCATTTACATGATAGCTATCATATATATGACAGGTGTCATATACTAAATCAAGGTAGCCAGGGAACAGTTTTCAGATATCGGTATACCCGGGAGGCGCAGTATGCGGCGGACGAAGCAGGCGAAACAGCAGACACACGAGCGCATCGTCGCGGCGGCGACGCGCCGGTTTCGTGCCGGAGGGATCGCTGGCGTGGGTGTCGCGGATGTGATGGGCGAGGCTGGCCTGACCCATGGTGGCTTTTACGCGCACTTCGCCAGCAAAGACGCGCTGGTGGCGGAGGCGTGCGGCACGGGGCTAGCGCAGTCACGCGAGCGGCTCATCCGCAAGATACAGCGAGAGCCGGTGGAGAAGCGATTAGCCGCGTATATTGATCTCTACCTCAGCGCCGACCATCGCGACCACCCTGAGGCGGGCTGCGTGATGCCCGCGCTCTCTGGTGAGGTCGCGCGTTCGTCCGGCGAGGTGCGCGCCGCCTTCACCCAGGCCTATAACGACTATCGCGCCGCGCTGGCCTCGTTGCTGACGGATACGGACAATGCGGGAGAGGATGAGGCGCCTGATGAGGCAATGGTGTTGCTGGCAGGGCTGGCGGGGACGATGCTGCTGGCACGCGCGGTGGATGATCCCGAACTGAGCGAGCGCATGTTACGGGTCAACCGCGACTACTACAAGCGGGCGTTTGGGGGTCGGCACGCGCCTGACGCTGATGTGCGGCCCCAAGGGTAGCAGCTCGTGGCAGGCAAGCATCCCCAGCACGTATTATCTTTGGCAGGGGTTGATATCAGGCGAACAGCATACTGAGGGAGATATCGCCAGTGACACGCAAGATTCGCGTTGGGATGCAGTTCCATCCCCAGCATACGACCGTTGAGGCATTGCTCGCGGGGGTGCGGCGGGCTGAGGAGATTGGGCTGGATACCCTGTGGGACTGGGACCATTTCTTCCCGCTCTATGGCGACAGGGATGGGCCACATTTCGAGGGCTGGACGTTGCTCACGGCGATGGCGATGGTGACGAAGCGCGCCGAGATCGGCTGCCTGGTTACCTGCAACAGCTACCGCAATCCGGCGCTGCTCTCGAATATGGCCAAGACGGTTGACCATCTCAGCGGCGGTCGGCTGATCCTGGGCATTGGCGCGGGCTGGAATCAGCGTGACTATCGCGAGTATGGCTACGACTTTGGCACGGCGGGCACGCGCCTGGATGCGCTGGAGCAGGGACTACAGATTATCAAAGAGCGTTGGGCGGTTGATATGCCACCTCCCGTGCGCAACCCGATTCCCATCCTGATTGGCGGCGGTGGCGAGCGGAAGACGCTGCGCCTCGTCGCGCAGTACGCCGACATCTGGCATAGCTTTGGCGATGCGGAGACGCACATGCGCAAGTCGCAGGTCTTGCAAGAGTGGTGCGAGCGAGTTGGGCGCGATCCTGACGAGATCGAGCATGCGGTTGAGGTAGGGTCGGGCGCCTCGGAGAAAGACTTCGACGCCTATGTCGGGGCTGGAGCCACCCACCTCATCATGGCCGGGTCAGCTACCCCCGAGAAGTTCTACGACATGGAGTGGCTGGTGCGCTGGCGCGACCAATGCAATGGGTAGCGGACCTCACCCCCATCCCCTCTCCTAACAAGGAGAGGGGAGCCAGATTCGTTCCCGCCCGTTGTCGCACTGGTCGCCCAAGCCCGCCCCTTGCAGAGGAGGGTGGCCGAAGGCCGGGTGAGGTTCTCACCGCGCCGCGACGGGCACGCGGGCCAGCGCCTGCTCCAGGTCGGCGATCAGGTCGTCGGCGTCTTCGATGCCCACCGAGAGGCGCAGCAGCGTATCGGTGACGCCGCGCTTCTCGCGCTCCTCCGCCGGGATCGAGCCGTGGGTCATGCTGGCAGGATGGCAGCAGAGCGATTCGATGCCGCCGAGGCTTTCGGCCAGCGCGAACACCTTCAGCCCGCGCACGAATGTATCCACGTCTTCGCGCCTGCCCTTGAACGCGAACGACACCATCCCACCGAAGTCGCGCATCTGCTGCCGGGCGAGCGCATGGTCGGGGTGCGACTCCAGCCCCGGATAATAGACCCGCTCGACGTTGGGATGCGCCGCCAGGAACGTGGCGACCCGGCGGGCGTTCTCGCAGTGCTGGC
>DATBIB010000058.1:0-24186 GCA_036557205.1 Ktedonobacterales bacterium
ACCAGCCGCTCAAGTCCGGCTTCTTCGCCGGTTCCGGTAGCGCTGCCGACGTGAAAGACGACGCTCGACGCGCCATAGAGCGAGGCCCGTTCCAGCGTGGCGCGCAGCAATGTCACCGATTTGTCGAAGATCTCGGGACGCGGCGACGCCAGGTTGATCAGATAGGTAGCGTGGACTACGACCGGCGACTGCCCATAGCGCTCCGCCGCTGCGCGAAACGCCTTGACGAGCGCCGGATTGTGCGCGGGCGCCGCCCAGCCACGTGGATTGGTCAGAAAGACCTGGATGGCGTCGCAGCCGATGCTCTGGGCCTCTTGAAGCCCTTTCGGGGTATTCGCGAGATGGCGGCCAAATCGCACAGGGTATAGTCTCTTTCTTCACTCGCTAGCGGGCGGTGTATTATTTGCGGCGCCGTCAACGCCCACAGCCTCGCGGATGCGCTGGGCCGCCGCCATGCGGAAGGCGACTGCCGCCTCGGCGTCGGTCATATCTGGCCGTGGCAGCGCCTCCAGACTGGAGAGGCCAAACTGCTGCAAAAACTCGGAGGTCGTGCCAAAGAGCGTCGGTCGGCCAACCGTCGCGGCGCGGCCAACCTCGATCACCAGCCCATACTGCACCAGACTCGCCAGCGCGCGGTCGCTATTCACGCCACGGATAAACTCGATCTGCGAGCGCGTGACTGGCTGGCGATAGGCGACGACGGCGAGCGTTTCGAGCGCGGCGGTGGTCAGCTTCACCTGCGTCGGCAAGCCCAGCAGCGCCGCCACGAATCGCGCATTCTCCGGCGCGGAGACGAACTGCACCGCGTCGCCCATCCGCTGGACGCGAATGCCTCGTCCCTGGCGCTCGCACTCCTCCGCCAGCGACGCCACCGCCTCGCGCAGCCGCGCCTGCTCCAATGGCAGCAGCTTGCGCAGCTCGTTCAGCTCCAGCGGACGCCCTGCGACGAAGAGCAGGCTCTCGATGACCGAGCGTAATTGTTCCAGCGAGAGCAGGCTGGCAGGCAGATTCGCCGCATGCTCGCCGGGAGTCTGCGCGGGATGTTGCGTCTGATTGTTCTCGGCAGCCGAAGCCGATGCTGCCGACGATGCAGATGTTGTCGTTCGTGGCATGGAGCCGATTATAGCATGTTTGCCGCTGGCCGCTAGGCAAAATAGCCCTCTTGCCAGCGCTGGCTGACGGTAAGTCACGTTTGGGTTGTGTCGCGCACCGTGGCCTGATGGCCACGGCTCATCCTCAGTGAGCGGTAAGACTCATCTGGCAGGCCAAAATTGCGCCGCCGGGATTAGCCGCGGCATTCATGCCGCGAAGGGCAATTTACACCTATCGCGACACTCACGCCACAGCTATTCTGGCAAACGATACTCATTCCGGCAATTGCAGCGACTTGACCGTCAGGAACTCTTCGAGGCCGTAGCGGCCCAGCTCGCGCCCGTGGCCGGACTGCTTGTAGCCGCCGAAGGGCGCCAGCATGTTGAACGCGCCGCCGTTGATCTCCACCTGGCCCGTGCGCAGCCGCCGCGCCACCCGCACCGCCCGCTCACGGTCGCCGGACCAGACGCCGCCCGACAACCCATAGATGCTGTCGTTGGCGATTCGCACCGCGTCATCTTCGTCCTCATACGGCATGATGACCAGCACCGGGCCGAAGATCTCCTCCTGGGCAATCGCCATCTCGCTCGTCACATCTGAGAAGACCGTCGGGCGGACGAAATAGCCCTTCTCCAGTCCATCCGGCGGCTCCGCTCCACCGGTCACCAGCTTCGCGCCCTCCTGCTCGCCCTTGCGGATATAGCTCGTCACAGTTTCCTGCTGATCGGCGGAGACAAGCGGCCCCAGGCGTGTCCCCTTGGTGAAGGGATCGCCGGGCACGAACCACTCCGCCGAGCGCTTCGCGATCTCCTCGGCCTCCGCCAGCCGCGAACGGGGAACCAGCATTCGGGTCAGCGCGCTGCACGTCTGCCCCGAATTGAGGAAACACTTGCCCACGCCATCGCGCACCGCCGTCTCGAAGTCGGCGTCGTCGAGCAGGATATTCGCCGATTTGCCGCCCAACTCCAGCGCCACTGGCTTCACCGTGCGCGAGGCCAGTTCGCTCACGCGGCGCCCAGCGTTGGTTGAGCCGGTGAACGAGATCATATCCACGTCGGGATGGAGCGCCAGTGCCTCGCCGACGACACTGCCTCGCCCCGTGACGAGATTGAAGACGCCGTTCGGCAGCCCAATCTCGTCGAAGATATCGGCCAGGATGAAGGCGTTGAGCGGCGCGACCTCGCTCGGCTTGAGGACGACGGTGCAGCCAGCGGCAATTGCAGGCGCGACCTTCGCCGCGATCTGGTGCAGCGGGTAGTTCCAAGGGGTGATGCAGCCGACGACACCGATTGGCTCGCGAACCACCAGCGAGTTGCCGATGCGCCCCTCGAACGGGAACTCCGCCAGGATGCCGGGCAGCGCGCTAAACGTCGCCAGCGGCTGGCCCACCTGAATGATCTGCGAGAGCCGGACCGGCATGCCGACCTCACGCGCGATCACGTCGCCAATCGCCTCGCGCCGCGCTTCGAGCAGGTCGGCGACCTTTTGCAGATAGGCGGCGCGCTCAGCCACGGGCGTCTGCGACCAGGTTGCGAAGGCGTCTCTTGCCGCCGCTACCGCCCGGCCGACATCCTCGGCGGTTCCACGCGGCACACGGCCCATGACCTCCTCGGTGGTCGAGTTGATGACGTCGGCCATCTCGGCGCCGCTGGCCGGTACCCACTTGCCGCCAATATAGAGCTTGTCGCGGATAATCATCTCATCACTCATCGCTCACACGTTTCCTTCCCGCCGCGAGCTGCGCGGCGAGCTATCGTCGCCATTGATCTGTAGCAATAGCGTATCACAGGAGACGATACGATTTTGAGATGCGGCCACACGCCAGAAAATGTTACAGTATCCATGCGCACTATGGCCATGCTAGCGCAATGGCCAGGCGCGCCTCGATACCGGCAACGGCGCTGTGTATTCCGAAAAGCAATGGCTGCCAGAGGGAGAATGATGGTATGAGCAAAGTCACCATGTCGAAGGGCAAGTTCGAGGGCATCAACGCCTGCGCCGATGAGCGCGGGGTGATCGCCGCCGCCGCGATGGATCAGCGCGGCTCGCTCAAGAAAGCGATTGCCAAGGCGCGCGGTGATGGTGGTCAGGCGACCGCCGAGGATATGAGCCAGTTCAAGACGGCCGTCACCGAAGTCCTGACGAAATACGCCACCGCCATTCTGATGGACCCCGAATACGGGCTGGACGCGATCAAGCATCGCGCGCCCGGCACGGGTGTCTTGCTGGCCTATGAGAAGACCGGCTACGACGCCAATGTCGCCGGACGCATGCCCGATCTGCTGGATCGCTGGAGCGTGCGACGGCTGGTCGAGGGCGGCGCGGACGCCATCAAGATTTTGCTTTACTATAACGCCTTCGACGATGAGGGCATCAACACGGTCAAGCATGCCTTCATCGAGCGGGTGGGCGCGGAGTGCGCCGCGCTGGATGTGCCGTTCTTCCTGGAGCCGCTGGCCTACGACGATGCGCTCGGCGACGAGAAGGGCTTCGAGTTCGCCAAGAAGAAGCCAGACTACGTGGCGCGCTACATGGAGGAGTTCTCGAAGCCGCGCTATGGCGTGGACATCCTCAAGGTCGAGGTGCCGGTCAACATGGCATTCGTCGAGGGCACAAGCTCGTTCAAGGGCCAGGCCGCTTATAGCAGGGCAGACGCGCTACGGCTCTTCAACGAGGCCGCCAGCGCCGCCAGCAAGCCGTTCATCTACCTAAGCGCGGGCGTCACCGATGAAGTCTTCCGCGAGACGCTGGAGCTGGCGGCGGAGGCTGGAACCAGCTTCTCCGGCGTGCTCTGTGGCCGCGCCACCTGGCAGGACGGCATCCCCGTCTACGGCAGGGAGGGCATCGGCGCGCTGCATGCCTGGCTGGAGGACCGCGGTGTCAAGAACATCCAGATGCTCAACGAGGTGGTCGCGAAGGGCGCGAAGCCCTGGTGGAACGCCTATGGCGGCAAGGAGAACATCGAGGTCGTCGGCTAGCTCTCAGCGTCTGTGTAATAGTGCCCCATCGCTCACGAGACCGGCGAGCGGTGGGGCATCCTGTTCATGCGTGTTCTTCGTGCGGTCGCGCTAGCTCTTGCCGCCGAATGCGTCGGACCAGCGGCGCACCCACTCTGTCTGCGCATCCAGCAGCGAGCGGGTGGTCGCGCCCCACAGGTCGACCAGCCCCTCGCCTGGTTGGTCGGCGGGCGCCTTGCCGCGCGCCGCTCCCTTTGTCGTCTCTTTCATCACGTCGAACCAGTTCTGCCAGAGTTGGCGCTGGGCGTCGATCCAGTGCTGGAAGTTGTCCTGCCCCTCACGCAGCAGCGTCTGCATCTCTTCGGGCGCGCCGGGCGTCTTCACCATCGAATCGATCCAGGTGCGCGTCCAGGTGGCCTGGGTGTCGAGTGTGTTCATGACGGCTGTGCGCCAGGAATCCACCGTCTCGTTCCACACCTTCGTGTCGGGCGCGCCACCACCCGCGCGCACCATGTCCATCCAATTCGTCAGCAACTGGCGCTGCGACTCGGCCCATGCCCTGATCATCTGCTCGCCAGAAGGGTTCGCGCTCATGGCCTCTGCTCCTCTCGTTCTATCACGGAGATCCCGCTATTTGCCGCCGGAGGCAACCGCACTGTACTGTACGCTGGTGTTGTACCACAGCGCCATTACCCCCGCACGATTCAGGCCGTTGGCGGTTCGTCCAGCTTATCGAGATCGTCCAGGTCGTTCGGCTCCTCGGGGTCTTTCACTTCGCCTTCGGCGTTCTCAGCACTTTCTGCTGGCTCTTTTTCCGCCGCGTCGCGTGCCATCTGCCGGGCGATGTCCCGCGCCTCCAGCCGCAGCTTGCGAATCTCGTTGACCGTTGCGTTCACGCGGTCGAACAGTTCGCGATGCGCCTCGATCCCCGCGCTGATGAGCCAGGCGGCTGCGTCGCTACGGGTCGAGCGGATGCCCGCCTCCACCAGCGCATCCAGCGCGTCCACGGCGGCATCGTCCAGGCGGCAGGTAACGACGTTATTTTTCGGCCCAGCGGATGGAGTAGCGGGAACCGAAGGCTCGCTCTCCGCTGGTTGGGCGCTGACGTTGCCTTTGCGCGGTGCCAATACGTCTGTGAGCGCATTTCGCGCCCTTCCCAGGGAGATACCCAGACTCTCCAGTACCCCAGCGGCGATTCCTTCACCCTCGCGCACCAGTCCCAGCAAGAGATGCTCGGTGCCGATGTAGTGATGATTGAGCCGCCGCGACTCATCCACCGCCAGCTCCAATACCTTCTTGGCGCGGGGCGTCATGCCGATCTCCCCCAGCACGATGCGGTCGCCGCGCCCGATAATGTGCATGACATTCGCGCGCACGTCGTTTGGTTGGACATCGAGAGCCAGCAGCATCTTCACCGCCAATCCTTCGCCCTCATCAACCAGCCCGAGCAGGATGTGCTCGGTGCCCATGTAGTTATGGTTCAGCTGCTGCGCTTCATCCTGCGCCAGCCTGAGCACCAGCCGCGCCCGTTCGGTGAACTTCTCGAACTTGTCAGAAAACCCACCCGATGATCTGCGAAACATCCCCCGCCTCCTGTAACTGAACCGGCATGTATACAAGTTACGAGTTACACATACCATATCGTCGGGCGCTGGTCAAGCGGTCGCGTGGGAAGATGCCAATGCGCAGGTGTTTCGGCCTCACTATCGAGGCATGGTAGAGTATGAGCAGCCATCACACATCGCCCTATACCACCTGAAAAGAGACCCATCGTGCCACCGCTCGCGCTTGCCCTCGTCTTGCTGGCCGCGCTGTTCCATGCGGGCTGGAACCTGCTGCTGCATGGGACCGACGACCGGCTGGCGGCGGCGACCGTGGCGGGGCTAGTGGCGGGCGTCGCGCTCATCCCGGCGATGATCCTCGCGCCGCCGTGGCAGGTGTGGCCGCTCATCATCCTCTCGGCGCTGGCGGAGTGCGCCTATGCCCTCTGCCTCACTACCGCCTACCGCCTGGGCGCGCTCTCGCTGGTCTATCCGCTGGCGCGCGGCGCGGCGCCGCTGCTGGTGACGCTGGGCGGCTGGCTGCTGCTCTCGCAGGTGCCAACCCCCTGGGCGTTTGCCGGAGCGGCCGCGCTGGCGCTGGGGCTGGCCTCAGTGGCGACGGCAGGCAAGCAGAACGACCAGCGCGCGGCGATTGGCTTCGCGCTGCTCACCGGCGTCTGCATCGCCACCTACGCCACGATTGACGCCGGGGCCGTGCGCCAGGTGAACCCGGTGAGTTATCTCGGCGCGGCGATAGGGTTACAGGGGATTATGCTGGCGGCCATTTTGCGCGTCAACCTCAAGCGACTGCGGCGTGCGATATGGCCGGGGATACAGATCGCTATTGGCTCGACGGCGGCGTATCTGCTGGTGCTGCTGGCGTTCCAGCGGGCCAATGCGGGCCCGGTGGCGACGCTGCGCGAGGTCTCGGTGCTGATCGGCGTGCTGCTGGCGCGCGAGCGGAAGGGGTGGCATGTCTGGCTGGGCGCGGCGCTGGTCGTGCTCGGCGCGATCCTCACAGCAATCTAAAATGCAAAATCCCTCCCCTTGATGGACAGGGAAGGGACCTGCGAGGGGAAACCGCACTACTTCATCACATCACCAGAGCGTCTCGATGACTTGGTACCACCTTATCCAGGTCACGCTCCGGCTCCAGCGGGATCACGCGCTGGGCCGCGCCAGCCACCTGCGCCTTACGTCGGGCCAGCCGCGCCTGCTCACGCAGATCGGCGATCTGGGCGTCCAGCCAGAGTTTCGCGTTCTCGTCGCTCAGCAGCGCTCTCAGGGCCAGCGCATTCACCGCCCGCTGCTCCTGTGGCGTGGCGAGCGCTTCCTCCAGCGCCTCGGCGGTCGCCTGCACGTCCATCGGCGGCACACCCACCACATGGTCGCGCATCTGCTCGTAGGCGCCCGCCGTCCGCGAGAGCACAATCATGCCCGGGCGACGATTGACCAGCGCGCCTTCCTTGACCACCAGATTCATGCCGTCAATTACTGGATTGACCAGCAGCACATCGTAGCGGCGCATGAAGGCCAGTGCGCGGGCGCGGTCGTTGCCGAAAATCGCCACCACCGGCTGCCAGTCAGGAGTCCCATAGCGCGCATTGATGCGATCGATGATCGCGCGCACCTGTCGCTCGTAGCGGCGATACTCCGCCATGCCCTGCCGCGAGGGGACCAGCAGTGCCAGGAAGACCACCTGCCCGCGGAGCTGTTTGTTGTGGCGCAGGAGATGCTCATACGCCTGGAAGCCGCGCACGATATTCTTGGTTGGCTCGACACGGTCCACCCGGACGATCAGCTGCGTCTCATCGGTGAGCCGCAGCTCGTCACGCAGCTTGCGCGCTTCATCGAGCGCCTCGGGCGAGTTGGCGCTGGCCTGCACCTCGCGCGGGGTGACCGCAATCGGATAGGCGCGCACCAGCACCCGACGCCCCTGCCAGAGCAGGACGCCGCTGCCTCCTGCTGGCGCCTGCTGGACGGTGACGCCCTCCAGGAAGCGCTCGGCGCCCTCCAGGAAGTTGCGCGCGTCGCGGTCCGTCTGGAAGCCGACGACATCGTTCGCCGCCAGCCCCGTGAAAATCTCGCGCACCATATCGTCCGGCAGCAGCTCCCAGTAGCGGGACTCTGGCCAGGGAATATGCACGAAATGCTCGATCAGCGCCTCCGGGCAGGCCGCGCGCACCATTGCCGGAGCGAGATAGAGGTGATAGTCCTGGAAGAACACGGGCGTCGATGAGCCGCTAGACGTCAGCTCTTCGATCACCGCTTCGGCAATCGCCTCATTGACGACACGATAGCCTGTCTCCCAGTCCCGGCGCGTGCGTGCGCTAAACCGCGTCGAGCTTGTCGGGCGCAGCAGATAGTGCTGGGCAAACCAGAGAATGCGGTTACTGATGCCCTCGTAATAGCGCTCATAGGTAGCCGCAGGTACGTCAACCAGGCGCAAGGCGATATTCGCAAGCTCCGGCGCGTTGGGAATCGTTGCCTTGCCTCTGGCGCGCGCAACGGCGCGATCCGCATCATTCATGGCCAGCGCAATCCACGTTGTGGGGCGCTTCCCCACCGCGGAGACCAGCCCGCTCACCACACCGCCCGCGCCGCGTTGGGCAATGGGCATCTCATCTTCGTCGAACTCGTAGTCTATCGGGCCGCGATTGCTGACCAGGATAATCCGCTGGACGCCATCTCCATTCCACACCATGCTCGCCGTTTCCCGACCCTTCGGGTGCGTGGCGAGCCGAGGATTACTCGTTACCATGGCTCCCTCCTTGCTGAATTGGCATGCCGTACCCAACGCTCGCGGTCGTGGCGCAATCGGCATGTGCATTTCAGGTACGCATGGAGTATGCCACATTGCGGTAAGTTAGAGATAAGCGTTGACTGAGATAGGGCTGAGAAGGTAGACGGGCGCTCGTATCTACGGCTGAGCCTGGAATATGCCACGACTATTGGGGTATTTCGCCGCGCCGCGCCGGAAATAGCATACAATACATCCTGAACACTCCTCAGGGAGAATGGATACTTCGTGCACGTTCTTGCCCAGAGAGGGGGTGATGGGGTGAAGGCGCATATCTTACTCGTGGATGACGACCGGCACATCAATCAGGTGCTCCGCCGGGCGCTCGTCTATGAAGGCTACTCGGTTGATGTGGCATATAACGGGAACGATGCCCTGCAGAAGACCATCGAGCATCCACCGGATGCGGTGATTCTCGATATTATGCTGCCCGGCCTGAGCGGGCTGGAGGTGTGCGACCGACTGCGCAAGTCCGGCAATCAGGTGCCGATCCTCATGCTAACGGCGAAGGACGCCATTACCGACCGGGTGGCCGGCCTGGATATGGGCGCCGACGATTATCTGGTCAAACCGGTTGACCTGGCGGAGTTTCTGGCGCGGGTGCGTGCGCTGCTGCGGCGGCGCAATCCTGAGCAGACAGAGGTGCTACGCTTCGCCGATCTCGAGCTTGACACCGGCACGCGGGTCGCCCACCGGGGGGCGCGCGCCATCGAGCTTTCGACCACGGAATACGAGCTGCTGGCGCTGTTTATGCGCCGTCCCCGCCAGGTGCTCACCCGCGACATCATTATGGATCGTGTCTGGGGCTATGACTTCGAGGGCGCATCCAACGTACTGGAAGTATATATTGGCTATCTGCGAAGCAAGCTGGAAGCCGACGGTGAGCCGCGCCTGATACATACGCGACGCGGAGCGGGCTACGTGCTGCGCGAAATGCCCGAGGGTTAGGATTTCGGGATTGCTCTGCCAGCGCCACGCTTCAGGAGGTCTATTGTGGATTCTGCCGCCCCTGACTCGCCGCCAGCGCGTCCTGACCGTCATGAGCAGCCCAGGCGCCCTGACATACTGACACGCCTTCGTCGGCGAACGCTTGCCTATCTCTCGATCCGCCAGCGGTTGGCGCTCTGGTACGCGACGCTGCTGACGCTGACGCTGGTGCTCTTCAGCGTGATTGTCTATACCGTCGCGCAGAATCAGCTTCAGAACAGTATCAACGAGGAAATCAAAGGACGCGCCGTCTATATCGCCAGCGCGCTGCAAGGCGTGCAGGACGCCGTTGGCCCGCCAGCCGCCAGCACCGCTACCGTCACGGGCACGGAGTCGCCCTCTGCCGCAGCGTCTCCGACTGCCACAACCGCACCCACGCAGACAGGGACCGCGGGCGCAACTGCTGATGCTACCGCCGACAACGCGACTCCGGTCCCAACAGTAGACCCCAAGTCATCGCAGACGATCCAGAACCAGTTGAACAAAGTGCCAAGTGTACTGGGCCGGATTGACTTTGCCGTTGAGGTGCTGGATGTCAAGCGGGTTACCAAGTTCGCCTCGCCTACGCTCAAGGACGCTCATCAGAGCCTGCCGCTCAACAACGCCGTCATCACACAGGCTCTTCAGGGAACACCGGGGATGTATACCATGCATTCCACATCACCCGGCAATACCCAGTCGCTGCTGGCCATCTACGTCCAGCCGATCACGCTGACCTCAGAGAGCGCCGCGACCCATACCGGATCGACGGACGGCACGGCTAGCGCGACCGGCGCGACCGGCGCGGCCAGCGCAACCGCAACACTCTCGCCAAGTGACGCTTCTCAGGAGATTATCGGCGTGGTGCTGGTTGCCAAGCCGCTGGACGACATGAACAGCGCGCTCAGCACCCTCAGCCGCCTGCTGATCGTCGGCAGTATCATCGCCATTCTCTTCGCGCTGGCTGGTGGATGGTTCATCGCCGAGAGCGGCCTGCGCCCCGTCTCGTCGGTGACACGCGCCGCCCGCGCCATCTCCACCAGCGCCCATCGCGCCGGGCTGGGCACTCGCGTCAACTACTCTGGCCCGCGTGATGAGGTGGGCGACCTGGTGACCACCTTCAATGAAATGCTGGAGGCGCTCGAACGGGTCTCGAACGCGCAACGCCGCTTCGTGGCCGACGCCTCGCACGAGCTGCGCGCGCCGCTCACCACCATCAAGACCACCTTCGACTTCCTCCGCCACGCGCCCGATCTGCCCGCCGACGACCGGCAGGAAATGATCGAGGATGGCTACGGCGAGGCCGAGCGCATGACCACGCTCGTGAACGATTTGCTCTTGCTGGCGCGGGCAGATGCCGCCAACGGCGGGAAGTACGGTCTGCGCGAGACCTGGCTCGACGATCAACTGCGCGGGCGACGCGAACCGGTGGAGCTGGACCAACTCGCGATGGAGGTCTTCCGCCAGGGCCAGGGACTCGTCCAGGCACGCCGCAAGAATCTCCACTTCTCCGTGCTCAACCTGGAGCCGGTGACGGTGCTGGGCGATCCCGGGCAACTCCGGCAGTTGGCGCTTATCTTGATCGATAACGCCATCAAATACACGCATGCTGGCGGCAAGATCCGTATCGCCGTGAGCCGCAACGGTCAACTCGCGGCATTCAGCGTCACCGATACGGGCATCGGCATTCCCCCAGAGGCGCGACCGCATATCTTCGAGCGCTTCTACCGTGCCGATCAGGCGCGCGCCCGCGAACAGCAGGGCAGTGGCCTGGGCCTGGCAATTGGCAAATGGATCGCCGAGACGCACCAGGGAGAAATCTCGGTGCATAGCCAGGAGGGGCAGGGCAGCACGTTTACGGTGCTGCTGCCCGCGGTTCGTTGGTCGGAGGGCTGGCCCGCCACCAGTCCACAGGTGGCCGTTGGCCGCGAGCCGCAGCCCTCGGGTGGCCTAAGTAACGTCGCCCGGCTGGTGCGCCCGCGCAAGCTAGTCCGCAGCCGACCCAATGGAAAGCCAAAATCGCTGCCTAGCGGCGAGCATGCGCCCCTGCCTGAGCGCGAAGCCACCACGGCGCGCGCAAACGGCGCGAGCCACAACACGAACCACGGCGCTGATAAGCACGCGGAGAAGAGCGCCAGCAGCCCTAGTAACAATCGCCCGACGCCATCGCTCCGCAATATCCGCGCGCGCCGCCGCCCGCCGCCAGTGTAGACCGGGCACGTAATACACGCCGAGAGATACCTGACGCATCTCATAGTTGTCAATGCGACATAAGGAACATCAATATGGCAGGAACAAACATCGCCGTTCTGGGCGCTGGCAATATTGGCGGCACGCTCGGACGTAAGTGGACAGGCGCTGGGAATAGCGTTACGTTCGGCGTCACGGATGCCAACGGCCAACATGCGCAGGCTATCAGGGCAGACCTGGGCAATCAGGCCGCCATCGGAACAATTGCCGAGGCGCTGGCGGACGCTGAGGTCGCGGTCTTCGCGATTCCAGGGCCGAAGATGGCGGAGACCATCGCAGCCAATGCATCTGCCCTCTCTGGCAAGCTGGTGATTGACGCGGCCAACCGGATGGGCGAGCAAACCGCGAACAGCCTCGATGACTTCCGCCGTCACGCGCCCAGCGTTCGCTATGTCCGCGCGTTCAACACACTCGGTTGGGAAAACTTCGCCGATCCGCTCTTCGACGGTGTGGCTGCCGACCTCATCTATGCCGGGCCAGAGGCTGACCGCCCACTGGTGGAGCGGTTGATCTCCGAGATCGGTCTGCATCCGGTCTGGCTGGGTGACGCCGATCAAGCCAGCACGGTCGATTCACTCCTGCGCGTCTGGTTTGCGCTCGCGATTCAGCGCGGCCAGGGACGCCACTTGGCCTTCAAGGTGCTATCACGCAGGCAGAGCGCGGGCGGGTGATATCATCACAGCGATGAGCGCGGCTATAAACCGCCTAGCTGGCGGCTAAAACCGCGCCTGAATGGCCTCGCATGCCGTGCACGCTCCGCCACAAAACCCGCCCTCCGGGCCGCTGCCGCTCCGTGCGCTTGACGCGCACTTCGAGCCTCTCGGCTCGCGCGGCTGCCCTGCGCGGGTTTCTCACTTTGGCCTCCCGCGATAACGGTTGGAGTAGCGTCTCCGCCGTCGGCTGGCTAACTCGGTGCGGCCTTCGACTGACACTCTGGCTCCCCTCTCCCACAGGGAGAGGGGTTGGGGGTGAGGTCTGGGGATGAGGCTAGCCTCAGCGATCATCCCAGCCGGAGCCAGCGGGCGCGCCCCACTGGTCGTCGGGCAGCGCGCGAGATCGCGGGCCGCCTGGCCCATACGGATCGCCGTAGCCATCGAAGCCATCAGGAGGCCCATACTGGCTGGGAGGATTGCGCATAGAACGCGCGCCAGCGCCGCGCTGAGACGGCGGGCCGCCCATCTGGCTTGCGGGCGCCATTCCCGCCCGTGGATCCATCTGGCCGAAGTGCACCGGAGCCTGGGGCGCGCGCGCCATCTGCCCACCTCCCGGACGTGTTGGCGGAGCCTGCATGGGCTGGGGCATGTAGGGCATCTGTGGCATAGGTTGCTGCATGCGACCATCGGGCGCAAACGCATCATCCGGGAAGGCGTGGGGCTGGCCGCGACCGCCGACCAGGTTCTGCAAGTCGTCCACCACCTGTTCGAGCCGCCCCGCGCTGCGATTCGCCGCCGTCGCGCCCGAGACCAGTTGATCGGAGACCTGCTGTGTCACCGTGATCGCCTTATCCATACGGTCGTTATTCGCCTGCTGGCGGCGCGCGGCCTCGTCGATGTAGTGCGCCAGCTCCGTCAGATGATGGACTGTGCGCCGAGCCTGCTCTTCCGTCAGCCGGTCCCAATACTCGTTAAACCAGTTACTCGCGTCGATGATGCGCTTCGCTGCCTGATTCATCGCATCCGAAAGATAGCGAACGCCCTCCAGGCCAGTGCGACAGGCGTCCACCACCCAGTGTTGCTCGCTGGCGGAGTTTTCCTGACGCGCCGCCAGGTCTTTCAGCGCGGCGGACGCCCCCTGAAGCTCCTCGACCGACCCACGCACCGGATTGGTGATGCGGCTGCCGATGAAGAGGCCGATCAGCACCGCCAGAATCGCAATGACCGCGGCGGAGATCAGCGACGTGCGCACCTGGTCGTCGGCTACGCGCGTGACGGTTGAGACTGGGCTGAGCACGAAGTACGACCATGGCACATCGGTCAGCCGCACGCGCACAAACTGGTACTGCGTGCCGCTGCCAGGCTGCGCGATACCCTCGAAGGTATCTTCGGTCGCCGACGAGTCGAGCGATGTCGCCACGCCTGGCAATATGCGGTCTGGCACAGTGGCCGTCGTGCCATAGCGCTTCTCGCTGGCAATCTGATTCTGCGTGGCGGCATCGAGCGGGCGCACCGTGGTAAAGCGGTCACTCGCGTTCGCGTCGGCGATCACCACGCCGTGAGCGTCGGTCATAAAGGCATAACTGCCATCACCATTCAGTCCGTGCTCGCCATTGACGATATTCCAGACGTAGTCGAGATTCAGCGTCGCCTGCAAAAAGCCCAGCACGCTGTCAGCCTTGCCCGGCTGAGCAAAGATTGGGGTATACAGGCGCACGAACGCATGCTTCGTCCCAGGATCGTAGTAGACCTCGGAGACCCGTTGCTTCCCGTTTTTGAGGACTTGATCGGTGTCTTCCGTGGTAGGTGGCGGCGAGTTCTTCTGCGCGGCGGCGCTGGAGGTCAGTTGCACATGGCCGGTCGCGTCGTAGATGCTCCAGAGCGTATAGTTGCTGTCGCGGACGATACCAACGGCCAGAGCCCGCTGTGATGAGTCCTTGTATAGATCAGCTTGCGTATCGCATGCGAGGTCCGCTGGTGGTGTTGGCATCTCGGCGCACGCCAGAAAACCCACTGCGGTAGGCAGCGTCGCCAATGCCTGCCCATCCAGCAGTCGCTCATGGATATAGGTCTGCACGAGCGTTGACTTGGCGTTGGCGTCGGTTGAAAGCGCCGCGCGACCCTGATTCAGCAGCGTGCCGCGCGAAAGAAAATCGTTGATGCCAACCACTGCCGCCAGCGGAATGAGCGCGGCAAAGAGCACGAGCAAGGACAATCGTGCGGAGAGCGGCAAACGCCGTCGCTCACGCGGTTTCCTTTGAGCCATAGATCACACCTCATTTCAGCGAGCGGGCAGATTTTACGCTTTTATTTTGACGCGGCTGCGATATCATTCACGGAAAAGCGCACGCGCGCAAAGACCCTCTGGATATTCCTCACCTTACAGACTTATTCGTCCCAACGTCACTTCCGGCCGCAACCGCGTCCAGCGGAAAGCCCAAGCGCCGTGAGTGAGCAACCATACGGAGACCAAAGCACGCATGCGGATACGGTAATGAAAGACCATCTCATGGTGCCACGAACAGCGGCTACATCAGAAAAAATGAGTACTTTCGGATGGAGTATCGACCAGCGGCTTCCTCGGAGTTTGCGTACCCTGTGTAACTCTACGCAGAACCATCCGCAAAGGTTACTGGCGTCAGAAGATCAGTCCGTAACCCCGCAGGTCACTCAGCAATTGGTAGACCTCTTCGACGGACTTCGAGGCCAGGCGCGCCATATCGTCAATCGTGTGCTGTCCGTTCGCCAGCAACAGCACCGTCCGATGGCCCCGCGAGAGGCTGTAGGTCGCCACCAGGGTGTTCAAGTCGCGCACATCCGGCGTTCGGCGCGGCATCTGCTGGTCGGGAGGATACGGGGCCGAGCGATAGCCCGCGCCGGACCCAGACGGCGATGTTGGTGGAGGAGACGTTGGAGGATTGGAGAAGCCCCAGATGCCTGAGTTGCCCATGTTGGGGGCGCTGGTGTTCGGCATATTGGGCGCGCTATGGTTCATGCCCGGCATCATGTTGGGCGCGCTGGTGCCATAGCCTCCCCAGCCAGTCCCACTGGCGCCGCTATTCGGGGCGCTATGGCGCGGCGTAGGCTCCGGTGGCTGGCCATTCTCATAGCCCGTGCTGACGCCAAACGGCGTGCCGTCGCTATCTACCGCGGGCAAGAGTCCTGAGAAATTGGGGATAGGGCGCGGCGCGGAGGGGTCGAAGGCAAAGCGGCATCCCCCCCAGCGCACCAGCACATTGAGCGCATCACGGCCTTCGAGCGGGCCGAGCACCGCATAGACGGGGTGTCCTGATATGAAGTAAATCTCGCCTTCTTCCAGCCCGGCCGCATCCCGTTCAGCGGAAAGCAATCCCGTGCGTCGTCCCAGTTCAACCACTTCAATCACGTTGGCAAGGCGATTTGTTGCCGTCACTCTGGACTTGGCCATGATGTTTTGTGTGCCCCTCGCCGCAGAAGCCTCTACGGTCTGCCCCCCGCTCTCACATACATCTGCGATCACATCCTGTGATGTCGCCGCCAATGCCTCATCAGTATAGCATGTTATGCGAAGTAGTAGTTCATCACACTTTGTCAAAATAAGACAGAAATCCCATACGCCGCCAGTAGCCGATTGCACTAGCCGTTTTGTTGTTTTTTCGCCTGCTCGGCCAGCTCTTTCACCAGTTGCGCGTGCTCCTTGGAACAGACCAGCACGCCATCCGGCGTATCCACAATCACCAGCCCCTCGACCCCCGCCGTCGCGACACGACGGCCGGTCGTGCTGAAGACCAGCGTATCGCCTGTGCGAACGCTCAGATGCTGCTCCACGCTGATGCCGACCACGGCATTGCCCGCATCATCACATGGATGCAGTGTGGCGACCTGCGCCCAGCTCCCTACATCGTTCCAACCGACCGAAATAGGTATGACCGCGATACGGTCAGCGCGCTCCATGATGCCATAGTCAATCGTCACGTTGTCGGTCAGCCGCTGCCACGCCCGCTGCATCACCTGCTCGACCTCCGCCGTCATGCGCCCGCCCGTCTTTCGCGCCGCGGCGCCGATCTCATCGAGCACATCGGCGATCTGCGGCACATGCCTGCGCATCTCTTCGAGGATGCGGTCAACACGCCAGACGAAGATGCCGGAGTTCCAGCTATAGTGGCCCGCGCGCAAGTACTCCTCGGCCACCTCTCGCTTTGGCTTCTCGACGAAGCGACTTACCGTATACGCCGCCAGCTCGCCTGATGTCATCAGCGGCTGGCCCGCCTGGATGTAGCCGTAGCCGGTCTCGGCATAGGTTGGCGTGATGCCCAGCGTCACCAGATGGCCTTCGCGCGCCACCTGCTCGGCAAAGGCGAGCGCCCGCCGGAACCCCTCGACATCGACAATCGCCGCGTCAGCATGAAACGACCCCATGACGGCGGTCGGCTCGCGGGCGGCGATCAGCGTGGCGGCGAGGCCAATCGAGGCAGCGGTCCCGCGCCCCAGCGGCTCCGCCAGGATATGGTCGGCTGGCAGCGCGGGCAATTGCTCGGCCACCGACTGGCGATACTGCGCGAAGGTCACCACATACAGCTCGTCGGGGGTGACGAACGGCGCGACGCGCTCGACGGTCTCTTGCAGCATCGTGCGGTCGCTCATCAGCCGGAGAAACTGCTTGGGGCTCTCCGGGGTGCTCAGAGGCCAGAGGCGCGTCCCGCTGCCGCCAGCCAGAATGGATGCATACATCGGTCTCTGATTCTCAACTTCCTGGGATATATCGGAGCATGATGCTCTATGTCACGTCTTTTTCTATTGCGCGTGCTGCTATGTTATCCGATATCGCGAGCCGCTACAAGGAGGAGTAGGCAGCATGCGGCGCCTCAGGGGAATCGCTGACGCAGCAGACAATGGACGTTTCATTATGCATACAGCATCTCAAGATCATGAAGGATGTGTTCGCGCGGGCGTGCACTCGTCTCAAGCGCATTGAAAGTGATGAGGTCAACCGGGCGTCCCAGGACATCCTCCAGAGTCATTTCGAGTCGGGCGAGAGTAAAGAGCGTCGCCTCAGCATCCGGCTCGATCAGCAGGTCAACATCGCTGGTGGGCGTCTGCTCGCCACGGGCGAACGACCCGAACACGCCTGCACGCCGGACGCCGTACTGACGCAGGACAGCAATGAGGCGAGCACGCAGCTCATCATCCGATTCCCGCACCGTCGTCTGAGATGTTGCTGACATAAGAACAAGCCTTGCCTTCCCTGAATCCCCGCATTTTTGCAGGTCTGCCAGCTCTATTTTACCATGCATCGCTTGAAAGCAGGGGCTTTTCTATCGCCGCTCATAGATGACCTGCCCTCCAACCATCGTCATATCTACCTGCACATCCTTGATTGCTTCTGGTGGCAATGTGAACAGATTATCGGAGAGCATGGCCAGGTCCGCGCGCTTGCCGACGGTAATAGACCCCAGATCATCCTCGCGAAAGTTCGCGTATGCGCCACCCAGGGTATAGGCATGGAGCGCCGTGGGCAGGTCAACGGTCTCTTCTGGCATCCAGACCGCGCTTCCATCGAGGCTGCGGCGTGTGAGCGCGGTGTAGATGCCGATCAGAGGCTCCATCTCGGCGACATTCCAATCGCTCGAAAACGCGAGCGGCGCGCCTGCCTGATGCAGACTGCGAAACGGCCAGGCCTGACTCCACCGCTCTGCGCCCACCGCCTCTGCCCAATCGTGCCCAGGTCCGGCAATATCAGGGGCGCAGTGTCGCGGCTGCATGCAGGCGACCACGTCAAGTTCGCGGAAGCGCGGAATATCCTCGGCTGACGGGCACTCGACGTGAACCAGTTGGTGGCGCGCGTCGCGTGGGCCGTTGGTAGCGCGCGCCTGGGCGATGGCGTCTAGCGCGGTGCGGATGCCGCGGTCGCCCGTTGCATGGGTGAATGTCTGAAAACCGCGCTGGTCCAGCCGGGTCACCAGCTGGGCAAATTCGTCGGGCGAATAGAACGTCTCACCGCGCCATGATGGATCAGAAGCATGATTAGCATAGTGCTGCAGGAGTGCGGCGGTATGCGGCTCGACGACGTCATCGATGTACAGCTTGATCGGCCCAACGCGAAACCACTCATCGTCGTAGTGGCGGGCAGCCTCCGCGAAAGCATCCAGGTCAGCCTCGGAGGTACCGCGCGGATGAAACAGTGCGGCGATCAGGCGCGATTGTAAATGCCCTTCACGCCGGGCACGCTCGAAGAGTGGCAGGTCGTCCAGCGAGTTTTGCGGCTCGACAATCGTGGTAATTCCACAGGCGGCGGCAAGCTCCAGGCTATGGAGCAGGCGGCGATAGCGGCGCTCCTCGCTGGCCCACGGCACGCGATCACGGAGCGCGCGATGGCCCTGGCGTGAGAGTCCGCGGACCGCAAACTCGGTGACGAAGCCCGTAGGCGCTCCAGTATCCGGATCAGCCTGCGCCACGCCAAACGGCAGAACCTGACCGCCGGAGTGAATGCCCAAACGGCGCATCGCTTCAGTGTTGAGCCAGACGTTATGCACGTCATAGGTGAAGACAAAGGCGGGGCGTCCCTCGGTCATCGGATCGAGATCGGCGGCGCTGGGCATGCGGCCCTCGGGAATCGCGGTGTAGTTGAGTCCTTCGGCTTCGATCCAGTCCACCTGTGGATGAGCGCGCAACCAGGCGCCGATCCTCGCCCGAATCTCTTCAAGACTCGACGCGCCCGCGAGCTGGACACATTCCGCGTCCGAGCCTAACCGAATATGATTGTGGCTATCGATGAACCCCGGAAGCATAAAGCGACCAGCGGCATCCAGCACCGTCGTCTCCGCGCCGATGTGTTCGTGCATCTCGTCGTCGTTGCCCACCCCCACAATGCGCCCATCATGGATGGCTACGGCCTCGGCCCACGGCATCGCGGGTTCGAGTGTGTAGACACGGGCATGGTGAATAACGACATCGGCTGGCACAGAGTTCATGGCGGTTGGCCCCTTTGCTGCGCGCTGGTGGCGTGGGTATCTCGACATCGTGGCCACACCTGGCGGCGACTATGCAGACTCGGCTGGAGCATCTACAAGAGCATGCGGATGGAGATGCTTGCGGTAGCATACACTCTAGCACACGGCATGAGAGCAAGCCCATCGATTATCCGCATTGTTGCTTATACGGGGCATCGCGTCAGATGATCCAGTCGCGGCGGATGGCGAAGGCATCGAGCGCATGCTCCTGCTCGCGGTTTTCCACCGCGCCGGGGCAGACCGCCCGCACGCGAGCCAAGGCCTGCGCGGGGGTTATTCCCAAGCGCACGAGATACGCCGCCAGGATGACGCCAGTACGCCCCTGGCCCATCTTGCAATGCACCACCACACGCTTGCCACGCACCCGCTGCCAGTCGATGAAACGGAGCGCGCGGTCGAACTGTTCGGGGGCCGGGGCGGTCATATCGACTACCGGCAGATGGAGCGACTCCAGCTCGTAGCGTTCGAGCGCCGCAGCGTCCAGCGGCGTCTCGGTCAGCGAGAGCACCGCGGCGATACCCTGCTCGCGCAGCCAGGCCAGATCCGCATCCAACGCTGCCAGTGCGCCATCATCTTCTAGCGCGCCCGCGCGACGGGTGACGCTGCCACCGGGCCGGGCACAGCCCGCCAGCGCGTCCTCGATCAGCCAGTAGAATCCCCGCATGCTACGCTCCAGTTATTCGCATGACCTCACCCCCCTGACCCCCTCTCTATTAAAAGGGAGAGAGAACCAGAGGTATGGGCCAGTTCTCACCATGTCGTCACGCTTCGCCGAAGCTATCGCCTCTGTCAGCAGTGTAGACGCCGCGCCAGCACCCGCGCACCCGTCATTTCGGCAGGCGCGCCACTCCCCGAACGGCGAGGAACGTCCGTATGTCAGGCTTTGGCGCGTCACATTCAAGGAGTTGCCGCGACCATCCTTCCCTGCAGCTCATCCCATCGCCATGCCGGCTCGTGACCGGTGAGGTGTACGCCACCCAGCCACCGGTCGATGCCACGCAGTTGTAGCCAATCTGCCTGACCTGCTAAAACCGAAGCTCCCTGCGCGGTCAGGATTAATTCCTGTGCGAGAAACGTCGGGTGCGGTGCGCTGGTCTTCGAGAACTCAGGAAGCTGAAACGGCATGCCGTCCTGCCTGACCAACAGGGGCGCGGGACCCTGAGAGAGTTCGTAGACATACTGCCAGAAGGGCCAATCTCCGAGGAATGGCGCCTCTTCCCTGGCCTGTGTGGCGACAAACAAAGGGACCGGGCGAGACGGACCATTGGCCAGCGCCTCAAGGAGCTGACGTTCAGACCGCGCGAGACCAGTCGCAATGGCGGGGAATTGCTGCAAGTGGCGGCGGAATGCTGGGGCGAGAAATGGCAGGGCCGATGTGTCCCTCGAGAGTATGTCTTCAATTGCTCGTGGATCAGGAGAGCAAAAGGCATCCCAGGCCTCATGAGCCAACGCGAGAGCTGATGCCGTAACTGGCTGTCTGCCGGGGAACAGCGTATGAAGTTGTGCTGGCGTTAACTCGCCAAGACCGTGGAAAGCGGCGAATCCAGGAAACGCAGCAATCGAGATCAGCGTCAAGAGCGTTTCACCCAGCTGCTGTCCCGCGAACCAGTCGAGAATCTGGAGCAGCTGGAGTTGATCGTAGAGATCATGCTCGAACCAGAGCGCCACTTCCTGTTCATCGCGGAAGTGTTCGAGGATATTATCGCGG
Organism: Ktedonobacterales bacterium; assembly: GCA_036557205.1. GTDB lineage: Bacteria > Chloroflexota > Ktedonobacteria > Ktedonobacterales > JADMIN01 > DAHUXT01. Next base: position 20,957 of record DATBIB010000058.1, read on the forward strand.
AAGCCGAATCCTTCGAGCGCGTCCTCATAGGACGACCAGCCACGCCCCGCGATGAATCGGGCCCGCAGCTCGCTGAGCTGGTCGAGCGGTAATCCCGCGGGAACTGGCCCTTCGTGCAGAATATCGTTCCAGGCAAGGAAGACGCCGGGAATGCCCGAGCGGCGCAGGCCAATTGCCGCCGACTCGCCATTGGTGATATGCAACATGTGTTACCTCTCATTCCAACTCGGTCGCCGGTGATAGGTGCTTCTCCACGACGGCTCCGATCTTTTGGCTGTGTATCCGGCAGTGTGCGTCAGGCATCGCGGGTGTCGTTGATCGGCCCGAACAAGCGAAAGCCCGTTTCGGCGAGTCGACGCCATAGGGGGCTTTCAGAAGGTTCGCCCAACACGGTAAGACCGAGTCCTGTCAGGAAGGCGAGGTAGGCCTGGGCAACGACGTCGGGCTTGCCAGGCGCCAGCTCTCCGGCGCGCTGCCCGGCTGCGATCACTGGTATCACCTGCTCGGTGAACCGGTCGCTGATCGCAAAAAGCTGCGCGGCCAATTCCGGGAACCGATCTCGCAGGCCAAGCACATACTGGGTGAGTCGCAGGTAACTGGTCTGATGCGAGACATACGCCACCTGAGCGCGTACCATGCGGCGAATAACCTCGACGGGCGGCGCATCCGAGGAGGCATCAACCGTGAAGATATGCTCCAACTCGGACATCGGCTCGATCACCGCGGCACGAAAGAGCGCCTCTTTGGTCGCGAAATAGAGGAAGATTGTTCCATAGCTTGCGCGGGCAGCCGCAGCGATGTCGGCTATGGACGCCTCGGCAAACCCCATTCGAGCGAAGACAGGAATCGCCGCCTGCAATATCTGCTCGCGGCGCGCCAGCCGTCGCTTCGTATTCTGCTCCGCGGTCTTGGGCATATCGCCTCTCCTGACCTCGCTGCGATTTATGACTGATGCATCAGTCATAAAATTACCCCGATTCAGCACATATGTCAAGCGGCACGTGGCGCTACCTGCGACGCAATGCTGGAGCACGCCGTGTTTCGAGGTATCTCAGCGGACTCGTTAGCGCAGACGGCGCAGGCTGCGGAATTGCCTCTTGACAAGCACAGCCGTCTCAGGTACATATATAGCGATCCTTTATATAGGGTTTGCTTATATAGCGGGCCTTGATGTATTTGGCGGGAGTTCAGCACAGTGTCGTGCGGATACGTGCTCCTCCGCGTCGGCTGAAGGCGGAGCGAATGACGCAGACTGGCACACCCACCGGCTGGCAAGACTACATCGAACTCGAAAAGCTGACGCGCGCGCTAGCCGATAAAGTGCGTCTGAACATCGTGCGTATTCTCGCCAACAGCCAGGAGGTGAACGTCACCGACCTGACGCAGCAGTTGCTGATTAGCCAGCCGCTAGTCTCGTGGCATCTGGCGATTCTGCGGCGCAACGGTCTGGTGCGGACACGGCGGCAGGGGCGACAGGTCTACTGCTCGCTCGATGTCGCGCGCTGTCAGCAAAGTCTGCGTCAGCTTGGTGACGTTATCAGTGGCGCTCCCGCCGCTTTGGCTACCGGGGCGGCGTCGCCAGCAACAGTGGTCACGCCTGTCGGCGAGACGGACGCGACAAATACACCAGGCGCAGCAGCGGGCAAGCCAGCAGAGGCCAAGCCCGCGCAACAGTTCTAGAAAGCACATTGGGGGTTCCGCCATCTTGCCGTCCGGCCATACTCGTTCCGGGCGCGATGGCAGCAGTTTGCTCACACGATTGGTATTTCAGGAGGCATGGCAACTTGGGCAAGAAGAAAGTGCGCGTTGGCATCATTGGCGTGGGCAACTGCGCATCGTCACTCGTGCAGGGCGTCGAATATTACCGCAACGCCGCCGATGACGATTTCATTCCTGGACTGATGCACGTCAACCTTGGCGGCTACCACATTAGCGACATCGAATTTTCCGCCGCGATTGACATCGACGCGGACAAGGTCGGCAAAGACCTGAGCGAGGCGATCTTTTCCGGGCAGAACAACACCTACAAGTTCGCCAGCGTCCCGGCGAAGGGCGTCAAGGTCGAGCGCGGCATGACCCATGATGGGTTGGGCAAATACCTCTCGCAGGTCATCACCAAAGCCCCCGGCAAGACCGCCGACATCGTCAAGCTGCTTCAGGATACCGGCACCGATGTCGTCATCAACTATCTGCCTGTCGGCAGCGAGACGGCCACCAAGTGGTATGTGGAGCAGATCCTTCAGGCTGGCTGCGGGTTCGTCAACTGCATCCCGGTCTTCATTGGCCGCGAGCAGTACTGGCGCGAGCGCTTCGAGGAAGTGAAACTGCCCATCGTCGGCGATGACATCAAGAGCCAGGTTGGCGCCACCATCGTCCACCGCACCCTCGCCCGCCTCTTCCGCGAGCGTGGTGTCCGGCTGGAGCGCACGATGCAGCTCAACGTCGGCGGCAACACCGACTTCTACAACATGCTCGAGCGCGACCGCCTCGAATCCAAGAAGATTTCCAAGACGAACGCCGTCACCAGCCAGCTCGACTACGACATCGGCGCCGACAACGTCCACATCGGCCCCAGCGACTATGTGGCCTGGCTGACCGACCGCAAGTGGGCGTACATCCGCCTGGAGGGGCGCACCTTCGGCGATGTGCCGCTCAATGTCGAGCTGAAGCTCGAAGTGTGGGATTCGCCCAACTCCGCCGGGGTCGTCATCGATGCGGTGCGCTGCGCCAAGCTGGCGAAGGACGCGGGCATCGGCGGCGCGCTGCTTGGCCCGTCGGCCTATTTCATGAAGTCACCGGCCATCCAGTATACCGACGAGCAGGCTCGCCTGATGACCGAAGAGTTCATCACCGAGTTCGCGCAGGACGCGTCATCCGTCGCTGAGGCGAAGACCCGCGCCACGGCCAACGGCCACAGCGAGACGCCCGTCGCCGTGCAGGATATGCCCGAAGCCAACTAGTCAGCCATTTCAGTGGAGCTAGCCAGTTAAGTGCTCGCTAGCTTCGCTTAGACGCGGTTCATGTGGTGGTGCGGGCGGTTAAAACCGCGCCTGAATGGCCTGCGGCCACGAAGTCCGCCTACGCGGACTCACCAGACCCGCCCTACACACAGTGCTTGGTCACGAGCCGATCCCTGGAACCCGCGCAGGCGGGTTTTGTGGCCGAGCGAGCGCAGCAAGCGAGGTCGTTCAGGCGCGGATTTATCCGCCAGTCGTACCCATCCATTTCTC
>DATBIB010000059.1:0-45545 GCA_036557205.1 Ktedonobacterales bacterium
GAGGGCATTGGCGCTGCCCGCCGCCAGCGCGCCGCCCAGCAGCGTCGCCAGCACGACCGGCAGGCGGGGCAGACCCGCCACCGCCATCGCCGCCAGCGTCGTGCCCAGCAGCAACACCGTCACATGCGGCTTCATCAGCCCGATGTAGGCTCCCAGCGCCTTGCGCCAGGACGCGCTCGACGTACCCGTGACTTCTGCCCGCTGCATGCTGTGCAATACCCTTCCGTTTGTGTGAGGACGCCGCGATCTGTTCTATTGTACTGCCAGAGCCTGAATGACGCCATTGCAGCTTCATCAAACTCCCTGACAATTTCCTGAACGCGCCAACGCCCACGCGACGGCTCAAATTGGTACCATTGCAGAAATTCTCTGTCCAACGATAGAATCAAGAGAAGTGCTACCGCATAGTCTGTTCAGGAAATAGTCAGGTGGACTCACATGGAGCCGGACGCCTATATACCGCACCGCAACGGTATCAGTTCGCGTGGCGTCACTCGTCCAGGGCTGAACGATGCGCCGTCGGAGGTGGTGGCGCGGATGCGTGGCGCGCTGGCAAGCTCTCTCACTACCTTACACCAGCCGATCAGAACGACTGGTGTTTCGCCGTTCGCACCTGAGGCAACCTATATCGCAACCGCGCTTGAGGTGCTCGAAAAACTTCTCGCCGATGCTCGCGCAGACGCGCCGCCACAAATCGTGCCCGTCGAGCTGGCCGACGTGCTCATGCAGTTGATGGCGGCCTTGAAGGCGTCGACCCCGCATCACAGTCTGGAGCTTGCCTTGCCTGGCGACAATCCGACCGTTATGGCCGACGAGCAGACCGTCACCGAGGTGACGCGGCTGTTAGTGACGACGGCTATTGCGCTCGCGCCACATGGTGGCTCGATACGTGTCACCTTGCGCACGCAGGACGATGGGGCGCTGATTGGAGTTCGCCAGCACGAGACCCTGCTCCCGGAAGAGCACCTCAGTGGACTTTTTGACCCGTTTCCCGCCATTCCTGAACTGGATGCCAGCCGACGTGCGGCATTGCTCGCTCTGTCGGTCGCGCGCCGTCAGGTGGCAAGCCACAGCGGCAGAATCTGGGCTGAGGCGACCACCCGCACCGGAGGAATGACCTTTTATGTATGGTGGCCGCAGACGCCGACACTTCCGCCTGACCCGATAGACCTCTCCGCTCAGCTCATGCCTGCGCCAACGCGGCTACCGCTGGACCGCCGCCAGCCGGTAGTGCTGATTCTCGAAGGCGATCTCCGCATGGCGCGGTATCTCTGCGCGAACGCCGAGGCGCACGGCTATCTCGCGCATTCTTGCGCGCGCGAGGACGAGGCACTCACATGCATTGACCGTGAGGAACCTGATCTGCTCCTGATTGATAGCGGCATACCAGCTATGGTGGAGGGCAGCTTGCTCACCCGTCTGCGTCAGTACGCGAGTGCGCCCATCATTGTCTTGGGGCGAAACGCCGATCCAAGGCTGTGCGCGCGGATGCTCGATGCGGGCGCTGCTGACTATATTCCGCGTCCTTTCAATATCGAGGAGCTGATGGCGCGGATACGTGTGGCGCTACGTGTAGCCCAGACCACATCAGATGCTCCTTCGCGGTCAGGAGTTGTCGTGCTGGGGAAGCTGGAGATAGACCTGGCGCATCAGCAAGTACGCGAGAATGAGCGCCCTATCGCGCTCAGCCGAACAGAGTATCGTCTTTTGAGGGCGCTTGCGCAACATCCTGGCATGGTCGTCTCGCACACGCATTTGCTAGAGCAAGTGTGGGGCGCTGGCTATGGCCAGGAAACCGAGTTTCTCTGGGTCTATATCCGCCGTCTGCGCCGCAAATTAGAGCCAGACCCCGCACATCCACAATACATCCTCACGGCTCCTGGCGTCGGGTATCAACTTGCTGAAGCATCTGTGCTCACGTCCAGCCATAGCCAGCAAACATATCCCTAAGGATATGAAGGAGAAGAAATATCAGGATTTCCCTGATTGTCACTCTCAGATACCTTTTGCTATAGTTACCACTGGTATGCGACCCGCCATCCTCTTCTGGCATATTTGCCGGAGAACGACAACGGCCAGGCCCTCCAAGACCACGTAATACGCATCGATGGGCCGAGGGCAAGCTGGCCGATCACATAGCGCATAAGAGCAAAGGAACGACATAGTTATGAAGAAGCTCGCTTTACTCATCCTTCCCCTGCTCCTTCTTGGGGCAATCGCGGCGGCTGGTTGTGGCAAAACGCCTGGTGGCAATAACCCTGGTTCCTCCGGCCCTGTAACGCAGGTTGAGATGGATGCAACTAACTTCGCGGTAAGCGCTGTAACCATCAAGTCGGGCGTGCCATTCAAGTTCGTTGACCCAACGGACACAGGCGGTCTCCACATTATTTGCACGGGCCACAATGGTAAGTGCATCGCCAATGCCGATGCGCCGTCCGAGTTGGCTGATCCTGGCTTCACCATCAATCCTGGCGACACGAAGACCGTCACCTTCGATAAGCCGGGGACGTATCAAGTCGCGTGTACGGTTCACCCAGATATGAATCTGACCATTACTGTGCAGTAACGGCGCTGTGAGAGACATTCCGGCTACTGGGATCATCCGGTACGCACCCTTCTGAAGAGAAAGCTCGCTTCATCTGGTGAAGCGAGCTTTTCGTATTCCAGGAAGCCATCGGGCGCTCATCTCGGTATGATATAGTGACGCTGGCTGCCATCTGGTGGCCCGCGCAGTCTCGTCTCTAGAATTCAGGAATTGTCTCGCGCATGAAGACTTCGCGCACACTAGTCGCCTTTCTGGTCCTGACAGCGCCACTACTGTTGACTACGAATCTGACCGCCTGTTCCATCACACGCGCGGAACCGCCGACACCGCCTGCCGATTATACACCGCGACCAACGCCGGGAGGGGGTCCAAATAGCGTTGAAATTACCGCAAGGGACTTCTCCGAGCACAAACTTACGGTGAAGAGGGGCACTGAGGTGACGTTTGTCGTGCGGTTGGATTCGGGACCGCACATCCTTTGTCTCGGCACAAACGGCCACTGCGATGCTTCTGTACCAGGGCCGCCGGAGTTGCGCCAGGATGGTGGTTTCAGCGTCGACGCGGGACAGTCCCTGACGGTGGACTTTGTATCGCCAGGCGTCTATCCGATTACGTGCGCGATCTACCCATCCATGAATATGGTGATAACAGTCACCTGAGCGCTGCTCGACACCAAGTGCTAATTCGCCGGAACTGATCCATGGTTGAGACACAGAACAAACAAGAGATACATGCGCACTACGACGTGCTCGTCGTCGGCGCCGGGCATGCAGGCTGTGAGGCAGCCCTCGCAGCCGCACGTATGGGGCGACGCACGCTCCTGCTGACGATGAACCTCGATAGTATCGCGCTCATGCCCTGCAACCCGTCCATCGGCGGTCCGGCCAAGGGCCACCTGGTGCGCGAGATCGATGCGCTCGGAGGTGAGATGGGGCGCAACACCGACCGCACGTTCATCCAGATTCGGCTTCTCAACACGGGGAAGGGGCCTGCGGTTCAGGCGCTGCGGGCGCAATGCGACAAACAGGCCTATCGTCTGGCGATGAAGTATGCGCTGGAAGTACAGCCCAACCTCGATCTGAAGCAGGATACGGTCACGCGACTGCTCTCGGAGCGCGACGCCGATGGGCGCGCCCGAATCTGCGGCGTCGTGACATCGCGCGGCTGGACCATTGCCGCGCGCACCGTCATCCTGACGACCGGCACGTTTATCAATGGGCGCCTGGTCGTAGGCGAGAAGACGCAGGCTGGTGGCCGGAGCGGCGAGGCGCCCGCGCTCGGCATCTCCGACGCATTACGCGCTCTGGGGTTGACGATTGGCCGATTCAAGACCGGCACGCCTCCGCGGATTGATGCGCGTACCGTGGATTTCACGCAGACCATCGCGCAGCCGGGCAGCGCAACGCCACTCTACTTTTCGAGCGATATCACCGCGCGCAACGATGTCACGCTGCCACCTGGCGCGCCGAACCCGATCTATCCTATCTCAGATGGGGCGCGTACCACCTGGCGTCCTCAACTGCCATGCTATCTGGTCCACACAAATGCCCACACGCACGACGTTATCCGCGCCAACCTTGATCGCTCGCCGCTCTTCAACGGCACAATCGAGGGCATCGGCCCGCGTTATTGCCCGTCCATCGAGGACAAAGTGGTGCGCTTCGCGGACAAAGAACGCCATCAAGTTTTCCTGGAGCCGGAGGGCTGGCGCACGGGCGAGGTATACGTTCAGGGGATGAACACGAGCCTGCCCGAAGACGTGCAGATCGCGATGCTGCGGAGCATTCCAGGCCTGGAGCGCGTCGAGCTGATGCGGGCTGGTTATGCCGTTGAATACGACTATGTGCCATCCGATCAACTGCGTCTCACGCTTGAAACAAAGCCAGTCCGCAACCTATTTCTGGCAGGACAGATCAATGGCACCTCCGGCTACGAAGAAGCGGCGGCGCAGGGTATCATCGCTGGCATTAACGCGGCACTGGCCGCCAGCGGTGATGCGCCGTTCATCTTGCGCCGCAACGAGGCCTACATTGGCGTGCTGATCGACGACCTCGTCACGCAGCCGCCAACCGAGCCGTATCGTCTCCATACCTCACGCGCCGAGCATCGGCTGCTCCTACGACACGATAACGCTGATCTGCGCCTGTCCGAGCGCGCGTGGCAGCTCGGGCTGCTCAGCGATGAGCGCTACGAGCGCGTAGCCAGGCGTCGGCAGTTAGCCGAAGAGGCGTCCGTCGGCCTGGAAACCGCCGTCATCAGCCCGTCACGAGACACAAACACACGCATTCAGGCGCTTGGCCTCCAGAGCATCGCCCAGCCCACAACGGGAACAGAGTTGCTGCGCAGGCCAGAGGCGCATTACTGGCAGGTGCGCGAGCTTCTCAGCAGTGACCACTCTCCTTTACCCGAACTGGATGATGATACGGCGGTCGAGGTGGAGTTGCAGGCCAAATACGCCGGGTACATCCGTAAGGAGCACGCGAGCGTCGCACGTGCCCACCGACTGGAAGACCACCTCTTGCCAGAGACGATTGACTACACGGCGCTCACCGGGCTGCGCGCTGAGGCTCGCCAGCAACTCAACCGCGTTCGCCCGCTGACGGTTGGGCAGGCGTCACGCATTCCTGGTGTGACCCCGGCGGACATCTCTGTGCTCTTCGTTCATCTGGAGCGACGACGGCGAGCCGCACGCGGCGGCAGAGCCGGATAGGCCATCGGGCGACATTATTGACAGTCGGCTGTCATGGGCGTACGATATCCTCTGGACGTGAGGCGGCTGGTGGAGGACTTGAGGCATCAAATCTGCGCAACACCCGCGCAGGCATTTGGGACGAAGACCACGATACTTCACCGGCTGGCAGGAGGAATCCACTTGCGCATCCTGGTGGTTGACGATGATCCCCTCGGCAGCCGTATGGTTCAGTTTCTGCTCACAGAACAGGGTTATACGGTTGATATGACCGAATCGGCACGCGGCGCGCTCGCTGTGCTCGATGTGCGTACACCTGATTTAATTCTCCTCGATGTGAATTTGCCACATTTGAGCGGCTTCGATTTCTGCAAGCGGCTGCGCGATGATGGCTATGAAATGCCCGTCATTTTTGTCACCGCCAAGGGCGAGCTAGAAGACCGGCTTCAGGGATTGCGCATTGGGGCAGATGACTACATCTGCAAGCCATTCCAGCCGGCAGAGCTGACCGCGCGTGTCGAGGCTGTCTTGCGCCGCTACCGGCGGACACGCAGTGATGGCGCGACCATTCAGGCGCACGGTATCGAGATCGACGCGGTGGGGCTCTGTGTTAATATGCCGGGCCGTCGCCCGGTCTCTTTGACCCCAACTGAAATGAAAGTACTCGTCCAACTGGCGCAACGACCCGGCGAGACGGTCGAACGCGAAGAGGTCATGGCGAGCGTCTGGGGCGACGCATACGTTGGTGAGAGCAACATCGTCGACGTCTACGTGCGCAGACTGCGGCGCAAACTTGAACGTGACCCCGCGCATCCCGAGCTCATCCATTCGGCGCGCGGCATCGGCTATAAGTTCATAGGCTGACGCCAATGGATACCTCCACCACAACCCGTCGCAGCACCGCAGCCGCCAGGGAACGCTCGTTTCTTGCAAACGCAGCGCATGAGTTGCGCAACCCCCTCCACAGCGCCAACGGCTTTGTCGAGATGGTGCTTGACGGTCTGGCTGGTTCCCTCAATGAGCGCCAACACGAAATGCTCAACTACGCGCACACTGCCATCGGGCAACTCGGTATTCTGCTTGAGGATGTCCTCTTCGTCGCCCGCTCGGATAACGGCGAAATCCAACTCCGTGTATCCACGGCGGATCCATCCGCGATTCTGGCGTGCGCCCTGGATTACGTTCACGAACAAGCAGAGGGTCAACGCATTACTATATCGCGCCAGAATCTGGAGTTTCCACCCGCGATTCAGGTGGATAGCGAGCGGCTACGCGAAGGCCTGACTGGCTTGCTGCGCGGAAGTCTCGCCATGATGCCTCCTGAGGGCACAATGACGGTGGCTGCCACCACGCACAATGATCTTTTTGTCATCGAGGTGACACTCGACCAGGTGCGAATCAACGCTACGGATCGCCGCCACCTGTTCGACCGATTCTACCAGCCACGTCCGCTCGGCGCGGATCGCTCGGCGTATCTCGGCCTAGGACTGGTGATTGCGCAGGCCACTGCCCAATGGCATGGGGGCCAAGTGCGTGTCGATTCGGCAACTGATGGCAGCGTGATGCTCCGCTACGAACTCCTACTCAACTGTTCGTGAGTATTTTGCCGCCAGTCCAACGCGCCACAATAATTGCCCGCGACGAAGTATCATCCCACGGCGACAGGTCATATCCCCCAAAGACATCATCCACTGAGAAACCCGCAAACTGAAGCGCCACGTCAACTTCGCCTTTGCTGAGCAGCGCTAGGGACATATTGCTGATGGTACGTCGCACCTCGCCGCCCTGCTCGTGGATATCGTACAGGTGAGTCACTGGAAGAACGCCCGGCGATATAGGCGGCGCGGCGGAGATGAAATGAGTGAGCAGAACCGCGCTGTTTTCTGGCAGCGGCCATGTGCCCTGCCACCAGAGTTGGCCCGCGGTCTCGGCAAGCCGCCGCACACCGAGGAGATCGAGATCCAGCAGGAGTAACGCGCCAGGTCGCAGGTGCGTTCCCAGTTCAGCCAGCGCGCGATGGCGGGCCTGACTGGAAAGCAAGTGGGCAAAGGTATTCATACCGAAGAGGCCCAAGTCAAATCGGTCCTGTTCGTCAAGAGACAAATGTTCAGCGTCCCCTGCCAGCACGCGCACTCGGCGCGATACTCGCTCAGGAAGCGCGGCCAGCCGACGAGTGGACCGCTGACGCATGGCCTCAGACGGCTCAACTCCAGTCACTGTATATCCAGCCGCGGCCAGCCGTGCCAAAACACGCCCGGTGCCGCTCCCAATCTCCAGAATGGCTGGGGCGCGCAGGTCCGCCTGGACGATGAGTTCCTGGTAGCACTCGATATCCTCGGTGATGCGATCGTGCTCGACATCGTACCAGGTAGCAATCGCTGTGTAGGAATCCTGCAGCGGTTCACGGGCCATGGCAACCTCCGCTAGTACATCAACGTATCGACAATTATGCCTCAAGGCCGGAAAGCCAGGCGCTTGGTGAGTGGGTTCATGACTTTCGACACTGGTTCTATAGCGCCAACCACCCCTATTATGTTACAGTTGCCCACTCTCCGAGAAGGAGATTGGTGACGCCAGACGCAGGTCGATGTAACTGTCGTGCGTCTGTGCCGTACTTCCCATGTGAGCTTCGCAGCGTGGCGCTCACTTTCACTTGCCTTTGCAGCGGCGCACTGGCACACTGCCCCGCACAACATAATGTCTTGAAAGAGGAGAGACTGTGGAAACGACCGAAAACCAGATTGCGGTACAACGTCCAGCCGGAGTCGCCGCACTCGAAGCCATTGATGTGCGCAAGTCCCTTCCCCTGGGGCGCGAGCGTATCGACATCCTCAAGGGCGTCAGTCTACGCATCAACCACGGCGAATTCGTGGCAATCATGGGTCCATCCGGCTCCGGCAAATCCACGCTGCTAGGTATAATCGCGGGACTTGATAGCCCGACCAGTGGCCGAGTCCTGCTGGATGGCATCGACATCACCCGCATGGGAGAATCGCAACTCGCCGGCGTGCGCAATAGCAAGATCGGCATGGTCTACCAGGCGTTCAACCTGATCCCCACGCTCACGGCTCTGGAGAACGTCGAGATTCCGCTCTACGTCGGCAAGCATCCTGGCAAGCCTTCTGACCGCGCTCAGGAATTGCTGCGGATGGTGGGGTTGGGACACCGCTTACGTAACCGACCGACACAGCTCTCCGGCGGCGAGCAGCAGCGTGTGGCAGTCGCACGGGCACTGGCGACGCAGCCAGCCATCGTCATCATGGATGAGCCAACCGGCAACCTCGACCAGAAAAACAGCGAGAACGTTCTGCAGATGATTCGTGACCTGCGCGCGGCGACTGGCACGACCTTCATCATCGCAACACATGACCCAAACGTTGCCGCCGCGGCTGACCGATCCATTCGCATCATCGATGGGCTGGTCGCGCCCGATGAGCCCCAGGCACAGGCCTGATTCTGACGAGCTATAGAGATCCGTGCGGTCGCTTTGCGCCGCTCGCTTGATAGAGGAGTCTCTCGGCATGAAAGCCGGATTTTACTGGAGATATGCGACCCGCTCGCTTACGCGCGGCGGACAACGCACGCTGCTAGCGATCTTTTGCGTCGCGGTGGGTGTGATGGCGATTGTCTCGCTACAGCTCGTCGGCAATATGGTGAACAATGGGCTGACGGCCAACGTTCGTGAGGGGAATGGTGGCGATATCTCGGTTCGCAGCGATGTCGTACCGATCAGCGCCGAGCAGCTCAAATCGTTCGATACCCTCCTATCTGAGGGGACTATTACCGACTATACCGCTGTTGTCTCGCAAATGGTGCAGGGCGCCGACAAAGATGGATCAACCGACTACTTCACCTTGCGCGCCATTGATCCCCAGAAGTATCCGTTAGCAGGCACCCCCGCCTTCAAGGATCCCAGTGATGGCTCATTCTCATCCCTGCTCACGGGGGACAGCGCGGTAGTGACGCAGAAGTGGCTCGACCAGACAGGTTTTCACAAGGGCGATAGCGTCACGATGCGGACGACCGACGGGCGCTCGCTCCATGTGACTATCGACGGCGTATTGTTCGACGCGGGAGCCTTCCAGCGCCCGCAGATTCTCGTCTCCCAGGATACGTTTGCCGCGGCGCCGAGCAGCTCCGGCTTGCCGGTTAGCTATAGCGTGGTCTATGTAATGGTCCCTGGCCATACCGATGCCAACGCGGAGACGGCCAAGAAAGCCATTGAAACAAACCTGCCACAGGCGACCGTAACGACCACCAAGGATGCGCTGGCCAACAACGAGAACAACGTACAAAGCATCCGCAACTTCCTGCGTATCGTCGGATTGCTGGCGTTGCTCATCGGCGGTATCGGCATCGTCAACACCATGCAGGTGCTGCTTCGCCGCCGTCAGCTTGAAATCGCCATGCTCAAGACGGCTGGCTACCGGCGCAACAATCTCTACGTGATGTTCGGGCTGGAGGCCGGGATTCTTGGCATCCTCGGCGGCGCATTAGGCGCGGCCATTGGCGTCGGCGTCAGTTTTCTGGTGAAAGGCCTGGTTGAGCGCGCTTTCTTCATCGACCTGCCTACCTCAATTGACCCCTTCACCGTGGCCTCAGGTGTCGCCATCGGCTTCTTTACCGCGTTGATTTTCGGGCTTATGCCCATTGTCCAGGCGAGCGAGATTCGCCCGCTGGCGGTGCTCCGCGGTCTGGCGGAAGGCTCGCGTGTTGGAAGCGTCCTGCTGACCATTGGCCTCTCGGTGCTTCTGGTCGGCATGTTTTTCGCGCTCTCCCTTACCGTCCTTGGCGACTTCGGGCTAACACTCTGGGCCGTCGTGATAACCGGCGCGCTCCTTGCGCTGTTGAGCCTGTTCTTTACGCTGGTCGTCCTGGTCATCAGCAAACTCCCCGTTCCAGAAGGGTTCCCCTGGTGGTACCTGTTGATCGTGCTGGTGGGATTGCTGGTCGCCGCGGGCATCACCTGGATTGCTCCCGGTTTCGGTGTGCTGCTCTTGATCATCGCGGCGTTTGGCTTCGTCTTGCTGTTACTACCACGTACATGGAAGTCCAATGTCAAGATGGCGGTTCGCAACATTGGCCGCCAGCGCGCGCGCACGGTGACGACGCTCGTCGCGCTCTTCATCGGCGTCTTCGCGATTGGGATCATCCTGGTGCTCGGGCAGAATATCAAGGATCAGATCAATCAGGCGCTATTGACAAACGCCAAGTACAACTCGTTTGTGCTCGCAGGCTCGGCGAACAAGGCGCAAGTTGAGCAGACGCTAAAAGGCATGTCGGGCATTCAGGCCCAGCAGGAGAACAGCATTGCCCAGGGGCTGCCCATCTCGGTCAATGGCGTGCCGATGGGCGAGGTCGTGAAAGATGCCGGGCGTGGTGGCCCCAACAATATCGGCAAACAGGGCGCCTATGCGTTTCTCAGCAGCGTCCAGGGCTTTGATCTGAGCCAGGGCGTGCTTCCCCAGACGACTATCGTGGCTGGTCATCTCGATCACGGCGTCAAAGGACGTAACCTCACACCAGCCGACGCGGGAACGTCCAACGTCATCATGCCGCAGTCGGCCTCGCTTGCCCCGCTGAACCTGAAACTGAACGACACCTTCGTCGTCGCCGGACAGGATGGCAAGACGACCGTGACATTCACAGTCGTTGGCTTCTACAGCGATACCGACGCCTCATTTGGCACCATCTGGACCGACAGCAGCCAGGCGTTTACGCTCTCCAGCGGCAAGCCGCTCTATCTCTTCCAGCTCAAGTTTGACCCGACTCAGGCCGACCAGAAGCTGCATCAGATCCAGAAGGCTGTGCCAGACGTGCAGACCTTCAGCTTCGTCGAGTTGCTGCTGCTGATCAACACCTTGCTCAACAACCTGATCATTATGCTGACGGCGATTGCCTCGCTCGCCATGATCGCGGGCATCATCATCATCGCGAATGCGGTGGCGCTGGCGATGCTAGAGCGACGGCGCGAGCTGGGTATCCTCAAGTCGGTAGGTTTCACCAGTCGTAGCGTCCTCGGCGAGGTGCTGCTCGAAAATGGCGTGGTTGGATTCACTGGGGCGTTGCTCGCAATGCTCCTGGTGACACTGGCCACAACGATTCTCAGCAAGGTCGTTTTCAATTCGCCATTCGGCGTCGCGACGCCGCTGGTGCTGGGCATCGTCCTCGCGACAGCCGCCATTTGTATGGCCGTGGCGGGCTTCGTCGCCTGGGGCGCGACGCGCGTCCGTCCGCTCGAAGTGCTTCGCTACGAATAGCGCCAGTGCAAACGCATTCGCCTCCTCCTGTCAGGTAACAGGAGGAGGCTTTTTATACGACTACTATGCCGCACCGCGCCAACAAGTCGCGACACGTCGAGGCTGGATAGGCGATTGGCAGCCGCTGTGCTGGGCCATGCGAATCGGAGCCAGCGCTAACGAGCAGCCCATGTGCATCTGCAAACGTGCTATACGCTACCACCTGCTCCTCGCTGTATGTGGGATAGCGCACTTCGATGCCATCGAGCGCCACATCGGCCAGCATCTCGGACAGCAGCGGAATGTCATAGCGAACAATCTCGCCCCCGCCGCGTCCTGGATGCGCCAAAATCGCGAGAGCTCTGTCCGCGTGAGCAGCCGCCACCACCTCGGCCAGCGGCGTACTGATCGAGCGATAGCCCGCGTCGGCAATCATCCGCAACGCCACATCCAGCGACTCCGCATAGCCATGGGACTCTAACAGGCGTGCATTGTCGATTGGCCGCGTCGGCAAACTGGTCTGTGGCGCGAAGCGATATCCCTTGCGAAGTAGTTCTTCGTACACAGCGCCCGTGTTGGCTAACTGGCGGGCAACGGCGCCACGCGCGATCTGACCGAGAGCATCACCGCGAAATGTGGCAGCGTAACAGAGCAGGTGGGCGCTCTTCCCGCGCCAGTTTGTCGTCATCTCCACGCCAGGCAACACATATACCCCGTGGTCGGCGCCGAGCGCCCGTAACTCGGCGAAATGCTCCATCGAATCGTGGTCGGTGATCGATATGAGCCGAAATTGTTCCCGCGCAAGGTGCGCAAAGAGCTCGTCAGGTTGCCACTGGCCATCGCTATAGATGGTATGTATCTGCAAGTCGATGTGGTCATTGGCTCCCAGAATCATCCGCGCGCCTCACGCAGACCAAGCGCCTCATGGTAGACGGCGACTGTCCGCTGCGCCACCCGCTCCTGTGTAAACTGATCGAGTACTCGGGCGCGACCAGCGAGCGAGAATCGCTCGCGCATCGCGGCATCGTGCGCCAGGCGCAGCAGACCAACCCGCAAGGCTTCGACATCCCCTTCCGGTACAATCATGCCCGCGGCGCCAATCACATGGGGTATCTCTCCAGAATCGGAGCCAATGACGGGAACGCCACAGGCCATCGCCTCGATCAACACCCGTCCAAACTGCTCTTTCCAGTTCGGCTGAGTCAACGATGGCGCCGCCAGCACATCCATTTCGGCCAGCGCATGTGGAACGTCGGCAGCAGCAATCGCTGGCGCAAAATCGATCCGCGCCGCGACGCCCAGTTCACTCGCGATGCGGCGCAGCGCGCGCTCATCAGGCCCACTGCCAACCAGCCGCAGACGGCAGTGCTCTGGCATACCCTGCAACGCCTCGATGAGCAGGCCAACACCTTTGTACAAGACCAGTCGCCCCAGATATCCAATGACAAATGCGCCGGGAGGAGTAGTATGCGGTAAGGGACGGTAGATATCAGTGTCAATACCGTGTACGGAGAAGATAGCGGTCGGCCCAGTATATCCCTTGCGGCGCAACACATTGGCGGCATCGGTGTTGCCAGCGATAATTGCGGCGGCGCGGCGATAGTTGTAGCGCTCTATCCAGGCATATGGCGCGGGATAGGTCCGATAGAGATTCTGCCAGGAGACGAACACCGTGCGAGCGCCGAGCGCGTCCGCCAGCCATTGCGCCTGCGCCCCAGCGGGATTATATGGCTCCTCGTCGATATGCACGAGGTCGGGGCGCTGCTGACGAACCACCGCGCCAAGTCCGGGGTAGAAGTAGAGGTGATATTGCCCATTGAAGACGACAGGCACTTTGCGCACCTCGTAGCCTTCAACGAAGTGTGGAACAAAGGGCAGGCGACGGCCATCGTCGGAGCGCCAGACAGAGGGGGTGACCAGCGTCAGCTCGATATCGGGCTGGCGGGCGATCCATTCGAGCTGGCGTTGCGCGGTCTCGGCCACGAAAGTCTTGGAGACGATGACAATCCGCATGATTGCCTATTCCCTTGTCGTGCCGGTCACTTCAGCATACAGGGCGCTGGTTTCCGCTGCTACTTGCTCCCAGTTGAACTGGCGCACGTGCGCCAGACCACGCGCCCGCAGGTCATCGCGATGCTCGCGTGATGTCAGCACCCGCAGGATCGCTGCGCCGAGCCGGTCGGTATCCATTGGATCGACCTGTACCCCGGCGCTCCCAACAACCTCGGGCAACGACGTGCGATTCGAGCAGACCACCGGTGCGCCACAAGCCATCGCTTCGAGCGGTGGTAAGCCAAAGCCTTCATAGATCGAGGTGAAGGCAAAACACGATGCGGCGCTGTAGATTGCTGGCAAGTCCTCCTCATCAACTGGCGTGCAGATGACGTTCTCGTCGACTTCGAACATTGTGACGAGAGAGCGCCAATCAGGATACAGTGGGCTGCCAAGCCGGTCAGGATCGCCGACGATGAACAGTTGGAGGTCGGGATTTTGCATCTCGTGGAAGACGGCGGCAAAAGCGCCTACGAGCGATTTGATATTCTTACGCGCATCAAGCCCGCCGACATTGAGCACGAACGTGTCACTGAGGCCATATTTCTCGCGGACCTCCATCAGCCGCCGCGCGTCCAGTACGCGGCGATACTGCGGCGAGACCGCCTCGCTGATGACACGCACACGATCCTCTGGAACGCCGAGCACTTCCATGATATCGCGCTTGGAGTACTCCGAAACGGCAATCAGCATTTCGGCGTGTTTGGCGGCATCCGAGACAAGCCTCATATACGCCTGGGCCGTAGGAGTAGCGTGATAGACAGGCAACTGCAAGGCGATGACGTCATGAATCGTAACCACGATGGGGATGCGCAGCCCACGCCGCGGAGGCGCGAAATAAGGCACATGCATCACCCGCGCGCCGCGCTGCTTGGCGGCGTGTGGAAATGTGTGCTGCTCCCAGATGAGCTTGCCAACGTTCTCGCCAGCATGTCGTAACCGTCCAGGCGGCAGCGCCTCCCATTGGAACGTAGAGGGCGTCTCAGGGATGTTTTTCACGTCAGCGGGGCTGAGGACCAGGTACTCGTTAATTCCATCCACACGTCCGAGCGCGCTCAAAAGGTTGGTAATATAGCGCCCAGTACCGGTGTATGGCTCCTGTAGAGGGAGCGCGCTGAACGCGACACGCATTGTCAAATATCCCCGATTCCCAGGCTCATATGCCAACGTCGTCGCAGTCGGCGGCGACTTGCACTTTTAGGATAACACAAACCCCTGCTAGCCGAGGCATATCAAGATGACTGCCTCGCGGCGCTCATGTGTAGGAGCGCAATCAAGCAACCGAGGCTGAGAGCGAATTGTAACTCCATCGCATGCACGAAAAGATCATCGGTCAGGTTATGAACTGCCAGCGCCACGACTGCGCCAAAAAGCCCAAGCGCAATTGCCCGTTGTGCGCTTTGTAGAGAGGCGGAGATCCCCACGTGCCGCACCGCGCACCATCCTAGATAGAGTGTGGCGGCCGTCAGCGCGATGAATGCGATGAAGCCGAGTACACCCGTCTCCGCGGCAGCATTGACGTAATAGTTGTGCGCGTGGCCGAGCGCATCGGGCCAGTCGGGCAGGGCATATTCGGCATAGGCCGCGTCATAGTTGCCTGCTCCCACGCCAAGGATTGGATGCGCCGCGAACATGCGGAAACCAGCGATCCAGTGAGCCAGGCGCTCGACCGTGGAGAAGTTGGCGCTGGTAAGCGTTCCGCTGAGCGCATCGGAGACACGCAACTGCGCAAGGACCGCCTGCTGAATGCGCGAGGGGATGAGATTGGTAAGCCAACCAATCGCAAGTAGCGGAATGCCCACCGCGGCTATGAGAGTTGCCAATCGCTCGCGCCGCCATCCTATCGTTACGATCACCAACAGCGCCACGAACAGCCCCAGATACGCGCCACGCGAACCGGCAAGCGCCTGCGCGCCGAGCAGCAACACGCCCGCGCCTGCCACCACCCATCGCTCGCGGGATTGTCGGCCAAAGAGGACGAGCGCCAGTGCCAGCAGCAGCCCAAAATTGAGGAAGCCCCCGTAGGGATTGGGCTGTGCGAACGTGCCAAACACCCGTAGATTCTCACTGCCAG
This sequence comes from Ktedonobacterales bacterium, assembly GCA_036557205.1. Classification (GTDB taxonomy): domain Bacteria; phylum Chloroflexota; class Ktedonobacteria; order Ktedonobacterales; family JADMIN01; genus DAHUXT01. The sequence goes on from DATBIB010000059.1 coordinate 15,600, forward strand.
GGCCAGCCTGTCCGGTCGCCGCAACCCACTGCGCATACCCCAGCAACGCCTCCGCCGTCGCCGCGGCGATGGTAGACCATACAACGGCGCGCACCTGCCATTCAGTGCGCAGGTAGCTGGCGCAGAGCGCCACCAGCGCCAGAACCTCGCTCCATTTGATAATCTCTTTGATCGCGGCGATTCGGTCTGTGGCAACTACTATCGATAGACAGACTACTGCCAGATAGGCGGCCAGCGTCAGAAACATAGCAATCCGCGCGCGCTCATTGTGCGAGGCTGTGCGCCATCGGCTCGTGTAAAGTTGGGGTTGAACGTGATGGAGGTAGTGACGATGGTCCATGAGCCACCGGGCCGACAGCGCCCCGACCAGCAGGTCGGTGGGGCCAATGTTGACACCGAGCACCGGGATCGAGGCAAGCGACCCAAAGGCTATGGCTAAGGGCAGGAGCAGGAAGGCGCTCAACGGTTCGAGGATGACCACCGTGCCGATAGCGCTGCCCGACACCAGCCACAGCGCCAACGTGTCGGGCAGCGTCACAATCGTGATAGCCAGGACTACCGTCAGCATTCCGGCAATAATGGCACGGAGCGCCACCTGCCCTGAGAACTCTCCCCGCAACACTAGCTGTCGACGCTGGCGGAGATCGTCACACCATTGCGATTCCGCTCGCGCCGGAACCACTCGATGGTACGCGCCAGGCCAGTTCGGGGATCGATCTTCGGTTCCCAGTCGAGCATACGCTTCGCCTTCTCAATATCAGGACGCCGACGCTCAGGATCATCCTGTCGCTTGTCCTCGAAGATTAACTCCGACGTCGAGCCACACAATTCCCTGATGAGCTCGGCCCACTCGAGGATCGAATGTTCTTCAGGGTTGCCCAGGTTGAAGACCTCGCCATTGGCGCTCTCAGAAAACATCATACGCATCAGGCCATTGACCAGATCATCTACGAAGCAGATGCTGCGCGTCTGCTGTCCGTTTCCATGGATGACAATCGGCTCGTTTGAGAGCGCCCACATGATGAAGTTGGGAATCATTCGCCCGTCATTGAGCTGGTTATGAGGACCATAGGTGTTGAAAATGCGGGCGATCCGCACATCAACACCATGTTGGCGATGAAACTCCATCGTGATCGTCTCGCCCAGCCGCTTGGCCTCGTCGTAGCACGCGCGCACACCGATAGGATTGACGTTCCCCCAGTAGTCCTCGCGTTGTGGGTGCTCGAGTGGATCGCCGTATGCCTCCGAGGTAGACGCCATCAGGAATCGCGCATTGTTGGCGCGCGCCAGGTCAAGCATACGCCATGCGCCCTCAGTGTTTGCACGGATAGTCTCGAAGGGGTAGGTCCAGTATCCAACAGGGCTGGCAGGACTAGCAAGGTGAAATACCGCATCAACCGGGGCGTCTATATCCAGATCCAGCGGCTGCGTCACATCTCGCTCCAGAAAGTGAAACCTGGCCTGGTTCTTCAATGCGCCGATATTGCGCTTGGAGCCGGTTAGCAGGTTATCGAGACACCAAACCTCATGATCTTCCTGGAGCAGCCGAGCGCACAAATGAGATCCTATCAGACCCGCTCCTCCGGTAACGACGACCTTCAACAGAAACCTCCCCAGGACTGGTTGGCTATCAGTGATGCCAGCTCAAACACCACCGCACATCGCACTGTTCCTGATTTTACCGCCTCGGCTGTTTGAGCGCAATGTAGACACCCTATATCGGCGAAACAGCGGTTCATTGCTATCTCCGATGTGCGCCTTGAGATTGCCGCCCGCAACGAACGTCCTGTCGCTGTCCATCGTCATCCGTGGTGAGTTCATAGCTATGGTACTCCTGAGCCGTAAGTAGCCACCGATGCGCTCGACAGGTATACTCTTTGTCTTAGCAGGGGGCCGAACGGGTATACAAGATACCGCTCTCGCTGCCTATGCGTCTTATGTACTGAGGCGTTAGCCCGCGTCTGCGACATTGGCGCGCGCCACGGTGAACTGGAGCCATCGCAGGTGGCTCCTTGTGCACAGCGCGGCAAATTGCCCTGGTAGACTGGCCTTATTCAGATACCCGCACACCCGCATGGAGGAGTGGAATCGTGGATAGCACAGGACGTACTCCCGCACCCGGCGACAATCCAGGCGAGTCTCCCAACGAAAATACTCTCGATTCGAGCAACCTTTCAGCTGACTCGGCGATTCCGTCAGAGCTGCCAGCAATTGAAGACGAGCCAACACAGCTCCTTGAGCCGGAAACACAAGTCTTACCGCCCGTCCCAACATACGCAACTCCGGCCGATGACGACGCGGAACCAGTCCGCGTACCTGTGGTTTCCAGCATGGCAAATGCGCCGGACGAACCGAGCGAGCCCGATGTACCGGACGAAGTCGAGAACATCGAAGAAATTCCCACACAGGTCAATACCTTCGACGAGTCGGCAACCAACCTCTACAACGGCTATCCCGAAGAAGCTCTCTACGACGACCACGTCGATGTTATCGAAGATGATGACGCCTACGATGGAGACTACGCCGAACCAGATAACGACGCTCGCACCCAGGGCGGTATTGCTGATTGGGATCCGTATGAAGAACGGGCGCCTAGTTATTACATTCCTCCCGCGGCTTCTCCACGTCGGCTGCAAATGTCACGCCGCCGACGCCGGTACATCTTCTACATTCGCCACTCCGTCCGCGCACGTCAGGTAGCGCGCAGCAATGCGCTGACACGACTTGCCTGGGCCTCAGCAATTGTGACCGGCGCGATCATTCTCACACTGGTGACCGGTTCCATCGGGATCGCTGCATCTTACTATCAATCGCAGCAGGCTGTTATCACGTCACTCAACCGCACCGTTTCGTCCCATGACAGCGTGCGGATCTACGATAGTACGGGCGTACTGCTCTACCAGTTCTCCGACTTCGGCGCGCAGCACAGTATCTCGCTGGCGAACGTGCCCATTGCGGTCGTCAATGCTACGGTCGCCATCGAAGATCGCTCGTTCTGGGTCAATCAGGGCGTTGATTTCACGTCCATTCTCCGGGCAGCTATCGCCGACATTCAGACCAAAAGCATCAACCAGGGCGGCAGCACCATCACCCAGCAGCTCATCAAGCAGAATGTGCTCAACAGCAATGAAACGTTCGACCGCAAGCTGCGTGAGGCGATCCTCTCGGTGGGCATGACGATGTCGGGCGCGTATAGCAAGAGTCAGATTCTGGAGATGTATCTGAACTCGATCCCGTATGGTCAGGAAGCGTACGGCATAGACGCGGCGGCGTCCGCCTATTTTGGCTATCAAGATGACCCGGTCACCGGTGAGTCGGCGGCGCAGCAGCTCGATCTCGCGCAGGCGTCTATGTTGGCAGGCATCCCACAGAATCCAAATACTAATAATCCGCTCCTGCACCCACAACATGCGCATGACCGCCAGAACGACGTCCTCAACGCGATGATCACCGCGGGGTACATCACCCCAGCAGAGATGACAGCGGCGCAGAAAGAATCGTCTTCGCCCAACTTCTTCCACCCACAGGCGTCGACCAAGAATCTCGCACCGCACTTCGTCAATTTTGTCGAAGATCAGCTCTCGACGATGTTGCAGACTGGTCAACTGCACCTGACACGTTCTGGTCTCAACGTCTACACCACCCTCAATCTTGCCCTACAAAACTACACGCAGCAGGCAATGGAGGATCACTTGTATGGCAATGATCGGGATGACTATGGCGGCCATATCCGCAACGACCATCTGACCAATCTCGCCGGGATGATCGTTGACGGACTTCAAGGCTCTCCTGGCGCGATCCGGGTCATGTTGGGCAGCGTGGACTATAACAGCACGCAGATTGACGGCCAGTTTAACGTCGTAACCCAGGGGTTCCGTGGTCCTGGCTCATCCTTTAAGCCCATCGTCTATGCTACCGCCTTCTCGAAGGGTTGGTTCCCAGGCATGTCCATTGCCGATTTACCCACGATCTTCTGGGATAACGGCCAGGAAAAGCCCTACAATCCGCTGGACTTTAACTATAACGAGTTCTGGGGCAACATTACTCTTCGCACCGCACTGCAAAACTCGCTCAACATCCCCGCGGTCAAGGTGATGCAGTTCGCGGGCGTGGACGATGTGCGTACCATGGCGATGCGCATGGGCATCACGCAATGGCCCGCGGACGCCAGGTGGGGCTTGTCGTCGGTGTTGGGCACGCTGGATGTGACGCCGTACGAGATGGTACAGGCGTACACCGTTTTTGCCAATTACGGCCAGTTCATCCCACTGCATGCGATTGATAAGATCACCGATAGCGCGGGCGACACGCTGTTCCAGTACACGCCGCCGCGCCCAATTCAGGTCATGAGTCCACAGGTAGCCTTCCTGGTGACCAGTGTCCTCAGCGACAACTTCACCCGCGCCAAAGACTTCGGCGCGTGCAGCCCATTATTCCTCGATACGACGCTCAAAGGTGGCGACTGCCAGACATGGCTGCGCCAACGGCCTCCCGGAGATCCCACCGGACAGGCCACCTGGCCCTCGCCGAATGCCTGGCCGGCGGCTGCCAAGACAGGCACCGGCGAAAACTTCCGGGACGACTGGACTCTCGGCTATACAATGGACTATGTTGGTGGCTTCTGGGGCGGGAACAACGACCACACGCCGATGTATCACATCGACGGTATCACTGGCGCCGCGCCGATCTGGTATAAGAGTATGCTCTACGCCGAACGAGGGCGCCCCAAGACCCCATTCCCAGTCCCTGAAGGGGTTCACAAGATCACCTACATATCGAATGGGGTTACCTCGACCGACTGGATCATTAACGGCGTGACACCGCCGAAAGATATTGGCAACGCTGGGCCTGCTCAGCTTCCCTGCATTGTATTCACCAATGATGAGACTGATCCGTGGAGGTACAGCGCTGGCAACTGCCAGGGCATTCTAAAGCCCGGTGGGGGTAGCCCCTATAGACCGTAGAGATCCACGGCGAAGACAGCAGGAGGTGCGGGTGAATAGCCCATACCTCCTGCTTTACATGTTATTTAGACGATCCCCCACCGAATCAGTCTGGCTTGCCAAATTCATCGAGCGCATCGAGGGTATTGATGAAGTCGCGATACACGTCCAGATTATCGGATGCTGTTGCTTGATCACGTGTGGCCGAATGCGCCTCGTCGAGGTCAACACCCTCCTGCACCGTAACTCCTGCCTGTTCCATGACGCTATCAGCCACAAAGATCGGCACCTTCATGCGCACCGCCAGGGCTATGGCATCACTCGGACGCGAATCAATTTCCACATGGCGTCCGTCGGCGTCGAGCACCAGGCGGGCATAAAAAATATCATCGACCAGATCGCTGATAATGACACTGGATAGCGAACCGCCCAACTCGGTAATCACTGTTTTCAACAGATCATGCGTGAGCGGGCGAGGGGATGAAGTACCCTGGAGTTCCATCGCAATCGAGTATGCTTCTGGATTGGCAATCCAGATGAAAAGATAGCGATCCGTTTGTGCGTCCTTGAGGATCACCACCCGCTGGCTCGTCGCGAGATTAATGCGTACACTCTCGACCGACACTTCCACCATGGGTTATGCTCCCTCCTGAAATCCAGTCCTGCCTGGTGAGGTCATCCCAGTACACGACCCCCTCATTTTACATCCCCGCATTACTGGCGCGCAAATGCCACTGACCCCCACTGACCTCCGGCAAGCAGGCGCCACCTCGGCTCATAGACCGCTTCCATTCCAGAACCGATGACCATCGTCACCAGTCACAACGAACCACTCTTATCCATTGGTACGATTTCACAGGCGCGCGGTTAACACCTATTTTCCCCCATTTCTGGGTCGAGCAATGCATGAGTTGTCTCAGGGATGTTGACAGAAAAACATTCTCTCTGCTACACTGTAGAACGTGGGTTCTATGACATTGCATGTCAGAACGATGTCGGGCACAAGGAGCATCGGCCATGAAACGGGAAATGAGCGACATACAGTCAAAGATTCTGGGATTTATCGAGGAGTACACACGCAATAATGGGCGCCCGCCTACCAATCGCGAAATTGGCGCAAAGGTGGGTATTCATTCCACTGGTCATGTGGACTATCACCTGACGGTGCTCGACAGGAAAGGCTACATCGAGCGCGAGCGCAAGAAGAGCCGCGGTATCCGACTGGCGAATCAGGAACCCGCCGGGCTGCGCATGTACGGTACAATCGCCGCCGGTCAGCCCATCGATATCTTCCCCGACCAGCAGGAGCCGCCACTCGATCTGAGCCGCCATCGGCGCGAGTACGTGCTGAAGGTGCAGGGTAACTCAATGATTGACGATCATATCAATGATGGCGACTGCGTGCTGGTGTTGCCAGATGTAGCAGTCAGCGATGGCGATATTATTGTCGCCACCCATATGACCGAAGGCCCAAATGGCGCCGCTACGCTAAAGCGCATCTATCGCGAGCGCGATCGCATCCGGCTGCAACCGGCCAATTCGACGATGGACCCCATCTATATCTCGAAGCACGAGTGGAATGAGGAGTGGGAGGTCCAGGGCAAGGTGACGGCCGTCTATCGCGAATTCAAATAGCGCGGCTGCTTTTCGCTCATCCTTTGGCCCACTCGGCTCAGGCCTGCGCTGTCAGGTCGTCCCATCAGCTTGCGTCGCGCGGGTAGCTGTGCTACGCTGCCCGCGACTCTGACAGACGGTTGGTGTCTGTCACATCATGGCTTTGCCTGGGCGCTCCACCGATGTTGACACATCTGGCGACGCCGCCCCAGTGATAGAGCGACGCTGGCCAGGGAGACCCACTTGAGTATTGAGCAGACGCTGCTAAACCTGATAGAGCACTGGTATCTAACCGCCGGATATGCTGGCATTGTCCTCGCGATGGCGCTCGAAAGCTGTTGTATTCCTCTACCAAGCGAACTGGTCATGCCCCTTGCTGGATACATGGTCTTCAAGCATCCCGACCAGTTTTCACTCATTGGGGTTGGCGTCGCGGGCGCGCTAGGGTGCGTTCTTGGATCCGCGGTCGCGTACGGTATTGGGGCCACGGGCGGGCGACCGCTCTTGCTGCGCTACGGCAAGTACATACTCGTCTCCAAGGCCGACTCTGACCGCGCCGACCGCTGGTTCGCGCATTACGGCGCGCCAGTGGCTTTCTTCTCGCGGCTACTCCCCGTCGTCCGTACCTACATCTCGCTGCCAGCCGGGATTTCCAGGATGAATTTCCCGCAGTTCCTGCTGTTTACATTGCTCGGCTCGCTGCCTTGGACCTTCGCGCTGGCATGGTTGGGCATGACATTTGGCGATAGCTTCCAGAAGGCGGTCTCTGAGATGACCACCGTCTTCCACGGGTTGGATATCCTGATTCTGGTGCTGTTGCTGGTGGCGGTCGGACTCTACATCTACCGCCATGTGCGCCACGCCCGCGCAGCCGATTAGCGAAACGCCTGTCAGCCGTTACAGTCAATCTCGTGGCTTCACATCGTACCAGTTGCGACCAAGCTTTATCTCGACCCGGACGGGCACAGTTAAGATCAGCGCATTCCGCATCGCGCCACTGACAAGCTCCGCCACCAGGTCGACTTCGTTGTCTGGCGCCTCCAGCACCAGTTCGTCATGCACCTGCAAAATCTGCCGGGAAGCGAGACGTAGCTCATCCATCTGCTGCTGGAGGGCGATCATAGCCAACTTGATCATGTCGGCGTTCGTCCCCTGAATGGGCATATTGATCGCCTCACGCTCCGCTGCCTGCCTTTGTACAACTGGTAGACCGCTCATATCGGGGAAATAGCGCCTGCGCCCCATGAGCGTCTGCACATACCCCTGGGTGCGGGCCTGGTGCAGTGTATTCTGCACGTATTCGCGCACAAGCGGAAATGTCTGCTCATAGTTGCGAATAAATTCGACCGCCTCGGCATTACCCATACCGGTCGTGCGCGCCAAGCCGAAGGCAGACTGCCCATAGAGCACTGCAAAGTTTACCGTCTTCGCCAGTCGGCGCTGATCCGGCTGCACCTCAGCCAGCGGTACCTTGAAGAGCCGACTCGCCGTCGCCGCGTGAATATCCTCACCGGCCTCAAAGGCCGCCACCAGTGCGGGCTCGCGCGTCACATGGGCCAGGATGCGCAGCTCGATCTGCGAATAATCGGCCGCCAGCAGATACGAGCCGGGATCAGCGAGAAACGCGCGGCGGATGCGGCGGCCTACCTCGGTGCGGATGGGGATGTTTTGCAGATTCGGGTTCGATGAGCTCAGCCGACCCGTCGCCGCGGTCGTCTGGCTGAACGAGGTATGCACGCGCCCATCGCGCGGATTGATAAGGTCAAGCAGACCATCTACGTAGGTGGATTTCAGTTTGCTGAGCTGGCGGTATTCGAGCAGGTGATCCACTGCGGCGTGCTGCCCGCGTAGGCCATCCAGCACCTCGGCATCCACCGAATAGCCCGTTTTGGTCTTGCGTCCGTGCGGCAGTTTCAGCTCGCCAAACAGCACATCGCCGAGTTGGCGCGTCGAATTGACATTGAACTGGTGGCCAACCGAATCGTATATGTCCTGCACCAGGGCGCTACACTGCTCCTCTAACTCGCCGCCCATGCGCCGCAAGAAATCCTTATCCACCAGCATACCAGTTAGCTCCATGCGCGTCAGCACTGGAACAAGTGGCACCTCGATCTCGTCGAAGAGCTTACGTAAGCCGCGCGCATCCAGCGCTGGCCCCAGCGTCAGCATCAAACGGAGGGTCATGTCGGCATCGGCGCCAGCATAATCTGCCGCGAGACGTACTGGAACCTGCGCCATGGTAATCTGATTGCGGCCCTTGCCGATCAACTCATCGATCGGCGTCATGATAATGCCGAGATTCTCGAAGGACTGCTCCTTTAGACCGAGGCCGCGCCGTCCGGGATTGAGCAGATAAGCGGCGATCATGGTGTCGAAGCGCAATCCGTGCACGACGACGCCATGGTTCGCCAGCACCAGCATATCGAACTTCGCGTTGTGCCCGACCTTCCCGACCGATGCATCGCCAAATACGGGACGCAGGCGTTCCAGTACGTCAGCAAGCGGAAGCTGTCGTGCGGGTGGGTTTCCCTCGATGTCGGTGATATGGCCCACCGGAATGTAGTACGCCTCGCCCGCGCCGAGCGAGAACGACAGCCCGACAATCGCCGCCTGTAACTCGCTAGCGCTATCAGTTTCCAGGTCGAACGCGAAGATATCCGCAGTTGCCAGTGCCCGCGCCAATACATCGAGCGCCTCCGCGGAGTCGATCACCATCGTGTTCGTGCTGTGTGCGGAAGCGAGTGGCAGCTTTGGCGCAGATGGCCTCGCCACAGGCGGCGCAACGACATCGCCATCTTCGGCAAGCGCCTGAAGCTCATCCGCGTCAAAGAGACTGAGCTGCGCCGTGGCATCCTCTGTGTCTGGGGCAGCGGGCTGCTTGGGTCGTGCGGCGACACTCGTGGCTGGGAGCTCTGTCTCGCGAGATATGGCCGTTGGCGCGCTCTCGTCGCCGAGCCGCCGCGGCAGCTTATCCGCCAGGCTGTAAAACTCGAGCTCGTACAGCAGCCGACGTGCGTTGTCGGGATCATAGTTGAGCGCGCGCGCGCCCTCCAGGTCGAGCGTCACCGGGACGTCGGTCACAATAGTCGCGAGGTGTTTGCTGTGGAGCGCCTGTTCGCGGTTCTCTGCGAGCAACGTCTTGGTCCGGCCAGTCAAATCGTCTAGATGATCGAGAATGTTTTCGAGCGATCCATACTCCCGGATGAGCTTGCTCGCCGTCTTTGGTCCGATGCCCGGCACACCTGGTATGTTGTCAGATGTATCGCCCACAAGCCCCTTATAATCAACGACCTGCGCTGGTTCAACACCAAAGCGGGCCTCGACCGCAGCGCGATCAAAGTACTCGAACTCGCCTTTGCGTGGCGATCGCGCGAAGGTGACACGAGTCCAGTCATCCACTAGTTGTAGCGTATCGAGGTCGCCCGTGGCGATCACCGTACGTACGCGCTTCTCCTCTGCTTGCCGCGAGAGCGTGCCGAGCAGGTCATCAGCCTCGAAGCCGTCGATCTCATAGATGGGAATATTGAAAGCAGCCACGACATCGCGAATGCGCCCAAACTGCGGACGCATCCCCTCCGGGAGCGATGGCCGATGGGCTTTATACGGCGCATACTCTTTGTGACGGAAAGTAGGTGTGGGGCGGTCGAATGTGAGTGCCAGATACTCTGGTTTGATGATCCGCAACACATCGAGCAGCATGCGTGTGAAGCCGTAGATGGCGTTCGTCGGCTCCCCCGCTGTCGTACTCATCTCGTCTGGAAATGCGTGAAATGACCGGTGGAAGAGCGCATGGCCGTCGAGCAGAGCCAGTGTCGGCGCGGACGCTATGTCGTCGCCTGGCTGGGCCTGAACATCAGGCAGTGTATCGGTAGATGGTGTGTGTGGCGCACGGTCCATGGATGTATCCTTGAATGGTGGGATGTTGATGGTACTTCTCTATTCCAGGCACACCTGCTGAAACCGGTCAGTGGCAGAGATGGATCCTGCTCACGCTCGTCATGCGTGGCGGATCGCTATCGTCAGTGTACCATTCCCAACGATCACGGATTGCACGTAATCCTGCGCGGGCATGCGTGCCAGCGAGCTGTTCAGCGCATCCTGCAATTCATCGCCGGTCTCGAACTGCGCCAGCCAGCCCTGCACCTGCGTGTCCTGCACCAGCAGCCGCCCATTGACCGCGACGACGTGCGTGGATATCTTGCCAGGGCTGCCCCATAGTACATACGTCATCGTGACCTCGCCCGGCAGGAAATGGACGCGAATATCCTTCATGTCTCCCTGATCGTTCTGCGGATTCCCCGCGCGCGCCTGCCGATTTAGCTCCGTGTCAGTAACCGTTCTGACAATCGGTATAGTGCCTGCTGGAATAGCGCCAACCTTGTCAACCTGTGCCGCAAGGCCGGAACGCAGGCTTTGGTCCAGCGATCGATGCAGGGCTGGCCGTACAACAGCAGCCCACCCACAGGCCATCATCACGATGAGCAGCACTGCCGCAATAGCGAGCGAGATGAGAGCGCGTCCCAGACAGCTTCTGCTTTTGGTCTGCTGCTGGCTGCCAGCGACAGGGCCAAATTGAGGCGCGCCGCGTAGTGGTGTGGCGGCGACCGTTGAGGTTTGCGGTGAGAACTGCTGCGGATAGCCCTGAGCCGACCACGTGGCCGTCCGGGTGTCTGGTGAGAGTGGCGGAGGGGCAACCGCGCCCGACGAAGCAATCGTAGGCGTATGGTCGGGCGTTGCCCCAAATGACGAGCCCGTGTGATAGAGCGGCTGGCCACATCCCCCGCACATCCGATCTCCGACATCGTTCTGCCAACTACAATGCGCACAGCGCACTCTTCCCGGCTGCATCGGCGACACATCCTCTCACCCAAAAAAGATTTCTGCTCGCTAGAGGTTGACTGCTCCGCACGCCTGAAGGCGGGGGATTCCTGATTCACTGAGCCGCGCCGGGTCAGGCTGGACGAACCAAAGCCCTTCCTGGTCTTACCGGCTCTCCACAGGCTGAAACCGTGAGCCCCACGGCCAAAATGTTCTGTGCGGCGTTGATGTCCCGGTCATGCGAGACGCCACAGGTCGGGTTCGGGCATGCCCACGACCGGACGTCGAGCGGGAGGGACGCCACTACCTCGCCACACGACGAACACCGTTTGCTACTCGGTTCCCACCGATCAATCGGGATGAGCGTGCGACCATACCATGCCGCTTTATAGGTCAGCAGGCGGATGAACTCCCCCCATCCGACATCATAAATGGCTTTTGCCAGCGTCGGATGCTTGCCCATCGCCTTCACCGCCAGACTCTCGATGCAAATCGTTTGGTTCTCACGAATGATGCGGGTCGAGAGCTTGTGCAAGAAATCAGTGCGACGGTCAGCGATGCGGGCATGGATGCGGGCGACGGTGCGGCGTGCTTTCTCCCGGTTCTTAGAACCGCGTTGCTTCTTGGCCAGTCGCCGTTGCGCTTTGGCCAGCTTCGCTTCATCCTGCTGGAAGAAGTGGGGGTTACCCACCTTCTCGCCACTATTGAACACCACCACATCATGCAGCCCCAGGTCAATCCCCACCTGCGCCTCCACTACAGGGAGTGGCGCGATGTTCGCTTCCACCAGGAACGAGACGAAATAGCGTCCCGCCGTATCGCGACTGATGGTGACAGTGGTGGGTTGCGCGCCATCGGGCAGCGGACGCGACCAGTGGATATCGAGCGGTGTGTCCAGCTTGGCCAGCGTCAACGTGCGCGCGGTCGCATCGTAGCGAAACGCGCTGCTGGCATAGGTGGCTGCCTGCCGCCCGCGTTTCTTTTTGAAGCGAGGGTACCGCGCGCGGTGGGCGAAGAAGCTGCGAAAGGCGGAGTCTAGATGGCGCAACGCCTGTTGCAGCGGCACGCTCGACACCTCGCTGAGCCAGGTCGTCTCCGGCTGCTGTTTGAGCGTGGTGAGCGCCGCAGAGGTCTCCTGGTAGCCCAGGCGTTCCTGCCGTTCCTGATATGCCTCAGTGCGGGCATGCAGCGCCCAGTTGTAGACATAGCGCGCGCAGCCAAACGTCCGCGCCAGCGTGGCGGCTTGCGCGGGCGTGGGGTAACAGCGATAGCGATAGGCGCGTGGCTGTGTATGTGACTGCGGCTGGTTCATAGCGCCAGCGTACCACACCGCCTGGCAGCCCACAAGCGGGGTCGGCAAATCTGATAGGGGGTGGATGACCGGCAGTGACCGGCGTTTCATCCCCGTGCTACCCAAGCCTCAAGGCAGGGGTCTTCCCGCCGCAGAGTCGATAACCCTCCAACGAGCAGATGCCTATGCCTATAGCCTGAGAATTCTCTGAGTGTTTCTCACCTCAGCGGAGCAACTGACGCGCGCGCCTGAGGCCGCGAAGCAGGACATTCGGCGCGGACCGCAAGCGGCGGACGATGATGGGAGTGATTGAGCCACGAATCTCTTCGTACAGACGTGGAGCTTGGTCGAGCGCATCCAGATCGATCTCTCCGCTCCACCGCTCCCGGCTGTAGAGGTCAGTCAGCTCGTGGATGTTCGCCTGTTGGGTCGGAAGAACCGTAGCCAATTGTTCGGAGTACTCCTTCGGCGTCTGGGCGCGTGAAGGAGGCGCCCCAGCCCAGCTTCCCAGCCGCGTGACCCGCGCCAGTGCGCCAGCCGCCGGAGCCAGGCCGCGGAACCTGATCCGCCACCAGAAGAGGAAGCCGATGATCGCTAGCAAGATGAGCAGAATCACGACACTCAGGCCCAGCCCAACTCGCACTACGGCCGAATTCTGCGGCGAGTTCTGGTTCCCATTGCCAAGGTTAGGATCGATGAAGCCTCTGCCCTGGCTACCCCCTGGAGGAGTCGCGACTGTCCCTGTGCCGTTGGCGCCGGGCGTGGTCCCTGGGGCAGTATCCTGCGGGCGGAAGAATTTATTGAACGAGGCGGTCGGCTCGAAGTTGACCCACCCGTATTTCCCGAAGTAGATCTGCGTCCACATGTGCGCCTGGGTTCCGCGCACAACGAAGTTGCTATGGTCCTGGTCGTACGTTCCATTGGTAAAGCCAAGGGCAACACGGGTCGGCATTCCAAGCGAGCGCGCCATCATTGCCATCGCCGATGCGAAGAAGGTGCAGAAGCCTTTCTTAGTCTGTAGGAACCAGGCGATAGCATCCTCGTTGGCGGGCGGATCAGGATTGGTCGTGCTGTAGGTAAAGCCAGCGCGCAGGTAATTCTCCAGATGCTCCGCCGCATCGTACATGGAGGTTGTGCCTTTGGTGGCTTGTAACGCAATCTGTTTGACGTATGGATCAATATGATCGCTTGATGGCAGATAGAGAAGCATGACGTTCGAGGGATACACAGCAGGGTCGGGATCATTTAGATCAGGATATGGCACCTGCGCGAGCTGGTTGGCGGTCGCCGTGGAGACATAGCCTTCCGCGATGTACTGGTCACCGGCCTGCAATGGGTTGTCCGCCTGCCAGATAGTCCCTTGAGCGGAGTCACCACGAGTCGTATACGTCGTGTTTACGTTGAAACGAGCCGCCTCAGAACCGGGAGCGAACAGATAGCTCTCCCCGCCCTGTGGAACATTATCGAAAGTGATCGCATACGTATCTGTTTTCGTATCAGCTGAGGAGGCGGGCATTAATTGATTCGCGCGCGCTTCTCGCTGCTGTCCTATCGTCGAGGACCAGCTGGCGACTCCGTCATAGGAATCGTAGGTCTCCGTGATCAGATACTGCGAACCGTCATCTGTGGGATGGCCCAACGTGTAGTGCAAAATCTTCGTGTTGGGTAGATTCACCGTTCCGCGCAGGCGAAGCGAGGTATCAAAGAAGTTGATGCCCCCGGGTCCGGGGCCAGTTCCCACAACACCCGCGAAGATCTGCCCGAACTTGGCTTGCAGGGTGGTAAGCGGGTTCCGTGGTGAGGCAGCCCACTCCTGAAGTTGTGCGTTCGCCTGGCCAACCGGAAGAAGATACGCTACCAACAGCACCGCAACAGCAAAGATGGCTCCCGCTTGCATAAAGTCCCAGCCGAGGTCGGGCGAGAAGCGGAGGCCACGCGCCTTCCACTGGCGGATATTTTCGGCCAGCGTGAATCGCACGAGCAGCAGCAGCGCAACCAGCAGGAAGAGCAACAGAAAAATCAGTTTATCGGGCGTGGCCCAATTGAGGTTGATGAGCAGCACCACGCCGTTCGCCAGCACCGCCAGCCACGGGCGACGTGTGCGAAGCACCAGCCAGACGGTGATGTAGGCGAGGAGGAATGTCAGAATCCCCAGGAAGAGGAGAAAGACCGTGTTATCGCTGCTCTGGCCCCCGCTCACAATCGCGCGCTGGAACCAGTTACTGGTATGCTGGAGAAGCAGGAGACGATTGCCGCTCAGCACAGCATCGGCGGTCTGGAGGAACGCGAACACTATGCCCAGGCAGACGGCAACCGTGTGGACTAACACGCCGGGCAGCCGTCCCTGTTGCACGGAGAGATACCCCAGCAGCAGTCCGAGGCTGGTCGTCGCGGTCAGGATTTGCATGCCTGGCGCCCAGGGCGGGGTAACACTCTCGATGCTGAAGACGGTGATATAGACTGAGAGCGCCAGCAGAATGAGCGTGAACCAACCATCCTCTGGGAGGAGGCGCAGCCAGGGCGCGCGTGGCGCAATCGGACGGCGTACATTTGGCGTGTTCTGTACGCTCGGTGTGTTCTCCGCGTTTTGCGGCGAGGCTGTTTGCGTCGTGGTCTCCATAGCAATCGCTCCGTTTCGCGGAGAAGAGTGGGAACGAGCAAAATTAGCGCGGACCCTGCTCCAGGACATGCACCAACGGATCGCCGCGCTGCACCGGGATCACTGGCACTCCCGCCGCAACCAGCATGTCGCGCGTGCGGGCATTGCCGCCAAGTCGCTCGTCGAACGACTGTGGATCCATCAGGATGACCAGTGGTCGCACCCCGCGCCGCTGCAAATGATGTAATGCCTGCGGCCAGTCCAGCTCGGTCGAAGGCGTAATAACTATCAGGACCGTGTTGCGCGCCAGGCGTGTCTCCTCCACGGCAAGCGCCTCAGCGATTGAGGTACGCCGCGTGGCATGGGCAATCGCCAGCAGCTCGAGCACCCGGTCAAGCTGACGCTCGCCGCGATCCAGCGCCAATCCCGATTCCGCCGTGCCGTTGACCTGCAAGCCGACGGACAGCTCCTGGTGGCGCAGCAAATATGCCGCAATGCTGGCGGCAATCGTCACACCATACTCTTCGGTCGAGCTGTCGCCTTCGCCCGCCTGGGCTTCGCGGTCGAGGTCGAGCATGACGACGACATCTATCGTGGGATCGAGGTCAAACTCTTTCACCATAAACTGGCTGAGCCTGGCGGTGCTTGGCCAGTGAATGCGCGTGAGCGCGTCGCCAGGCACATAGTTGCGTACCGTCACGACGTTGGTCGTTGTCTGTTGCGACCGCTGCGACCCGCGTCCGCGCCCCGGCATCAGCCCGGGCACCAGCTCGAAATGCGACAATGGCAGCGTCGGTGGCAAGACCAGCAATTGGTGCTCAGGGGCCAGCACTAATTCGCGCCGGAACAATCCGAGCGGATCACCTGTGGTGGCAGTCACCGGGCCGAGGGTGAAGCGCCCCCGACGGCGGCAGACTGTCTTCGCCCGCCACGCAATCCGTTGATGCGGGCCAACGCTTGAGACATAGCCCGCGTGATGACCGGGAAGGGTCGAGCCATCAGAAACCTGTATCCACAACTTCGGGATTACCGAATGGTTTTCGAGGGTGAGGCTCTCTTCCACGCGCTCGCCCACCTGTGCCCGCCCGCCCAGCGCCGACCGTGCGAACGTGATGCCGCGCACACTCAGCGCCAGCCAGACGACCGAGAGCACCAGTGCGGCCAACAGCGCGTAGGTCAGCACCCAGAACGGCTGCCACCCTATTGCGACCCCGAGGACGAATGTCACCGCGATCAAGAGAATCAGTTGCCAGGGGCGCATATGCCCATGCCTTCCTACCTCACCTCACCGACGCTTATCGGCGACCATTGAGCGATCCAGGGCCACCAGGCACCGGTACCAGCCCCAGCACCTCGTCGAGGACCGCGGTTGGGGTCACACCGCGAACACGCGCCGCGGGGGCGATAATGAGGCGGTGGCTCAGCGCGGGCTTGATGAGCGCCTTGACATCGTCGGGTGTCACATAGTCGCGCCCTTTCAGGGCGGCATACGCCTGGGAACCACGGAAGAGCGCCAGCGATCCGCGCGGGCTGGAGCCGAGATACACCTGCTGATGCTGTCGGGTGGCGGTCACCAGCGAAACGATGTACTCGCGAATCTCCTGATCGACCCGCACCTCGCGAATCTGCCGCTGCATCGCGGTCAACTCGTCGGCGGTCAGGATCTGGCCGAGCGAGTCAATTGGATGTACGCGCTGCTGACGGTCGAGGATGGTCACCTCATCGGCAGGGGCTGGATATCCCAGGCTGATGTTGAGCATAAAGCGGTCGAGCTGCGCCTCTGGCAGCGGAAACGTTCCCTCATATTCGATGGGATTCTGAGTCGCCATGACGAGGAAGGGATCGGGTAGCAGATGCGTCTCACCATCGACAGTAATCTGGCCCTCTTCCATCGCTTCCAGGAGCGCCGACTGTGTCTTAGGTGTTGCGCGGTTGATCTCGTCGGCAAGGACAAACTGGCTCATGATTGGTCCAGCGCGGAACTCGAACTCTCCAATGCGCTGGTTAAACATGGAAACACCCGTCACGTCGCTCGGAAGGAGGTCGGGCGTAAACTGAATGCGCTTGAAGGTGCAGCCGATGGAGCGAGCGATGGCTTTCGTCAGCACGGTTTTGCCGACCCCAGGCACATCTTCGATCAGCACATGTCCGCGGCAGATCACTGCAATGAGCGTCAGATGCACGGCGTCGTGCTTACCAACGATGACCTTCTCGACATTCGCGATGACGCGCTGTGCGGCATCGCTGATGTCCGCCACAGACAAAGTGGGACGATCTTCCAGTTTCACGCCTGTTCGCGGCCTCTGCTACTGGCGAACACCTAGCCCGGTCCACCAGACAGGTCATGCAGGCCGCACTCCTTTCTGAACACTCGCTCTACGCGCTGGCGGGTGATTTCGCCAGGCATTGCCACACACGCGATAGGTTAGCAATTGCGTCATCCATGAAAAGGTCCACATGGACCGTTATCCTCAATTTTCCATCAAACGGGTCGTTGGCGTCAAATCTCTCGGTCTGCCGATGCAATCGCCGCCAACCGATGAGCGAAGTCTGGCTCATCGCCCCTTTGTGCATCTCTGACGAATAGACGCGGTTATCCTTTACGAATGTTCCGCAGCGGCCAAAGTATACATGCATACTCTGGACCACTTCATACCTGCGCCACAGCTTGTCGCGCGCGCCCTCTCAGACGATAATACCAGGCAGAAGGCTGGATCGCTGGCTTAATAATGAATACGTACGAGTGACACACTGGTAAAGTAAAGGCAGGCCCGATGAGCAGAGTTGATGAGCTTCAGGAGACACTTCGTGCCGAACACCTGGATGGGTGGCTCTTCTTCGACTTCCGTCACTCCAACGCGGTCGCGATTCGCGTGTTGGGGCTTTCGCCACATGCGTTCTTCTCGCGGCGCTGGATGTATTATGTACCTTCCAGTGGCACGCCGACAAAGCTGGTAAGCTCCGTCGAGTCACATGTGCTCTCCAGCCTGCCCGGCGATACACTGATCTATCGCTCGTGGCAGGAGTATCGGCAGTTGCTGGCGCAGATGTTCGCTGGCGCGAAGCAGGTCGCCATGGAGTATGTGCCAGACAACGCCATCCCGTATGTCTCGCTGGTGGACGCGGGCACAGTTGAACTCATCCGCGGGATTGGGCCAGCGGTCGTCTCGTCCGCCGACTTCGTCCAGCGTTTCGAGGCGGTACTGACACCAGCGCAGATGGAGTCGCATCGTGCCGCTGGGCGCGCGCTGATGGAATCGCTCGACCGGCTGCTCCCATGGCTGCGCGAGCAGATCATCAGCGAGACAGTGGTGACTGAACTGAGCGTGCAGCAGGAGTTCGCCACCCTGATGCGCGACGCCGGGCTGACGGTCCCTTCGGAGGACAAGCCGCTGGTTGCCGTCAACGGCAACGCCGCCAACCCTCACTACAGCCCGACCGACGCGCGCCACTCCCTTCTGCGCAAGGGCGATCTGCTGCTGCTAGACTTCAGCGCGCCGCTTGTTGACGACGACACCATCTTTGCCGACTATACCTGGATGGTCTACCTGGGAGAGCAGGTTCCAGATAGAATCCAGGCGCTCTTCAGCATCCTGAAGGACGCCCGCGACACCGGCATCGAGCTGCTCAGCCAGCGCTTCGAGGCGGGGCAGCGGATTGAAGGATACGAGGTGGACGATGCGGTGCGTGGGGTTATCACCGCCGCTGGCTACGGCGACGCCTTCATTCACCGGACAGGCCACAACATCGGCACGCGCGTACATGGCAACGGCGCCCACCTGGATAATCTCGAAACGCACGATACGCGCCCGCTGCTCGCCAATACCTGCACGAGCATGGAGCCAGGCATCTATCTGCCAGATGATGGGCTTGGCCTGCGCACCGAGGTGGATATCTTGCTGCTTCCAGACGGCATCGAGGTCACCGGCGAGCCGCGCCAGAACGAGGTTATCGCCTTGCTGGCGTAGTCACGCACGGTGGCTTGGTCAGGAAGCGTTTTCCCACGCCTGGGCGATGGCCTCGCGGTAGCGGTCGAGCCAGAGCCAGAAGGTATCGGCCCAGTGAAGCCGTGAGAGCGCATCCTCCTCATCGCCACTGGCCTCGAACTCATCGGGGAATATCAAGTCTTCGGCGATGCCGTTGACGAAGACAATCGGGAAGACGAGGGCCAGCGCATCGGCGAGCAGCGACGCCTCGCCCTCGGCCGGGGGCGCCTCGCGGCCATACGCGCCAAGGTAGCGGTGGACGCGCAAGATGTCCAATCCGTCGTCGACCAATGGCGGCGTGGGGCTGGTGGCGTCATCCCAGCGCACACCGGTGAAATAGAGCAGGCTATAAGCCAGTTCCAGCAGGCGCGTATCCCAGCGGGCGGCGTCGAAATCGTAGATCGCGCTGACCTCAGACGGGCCAAACCGGAGATTGTGCGCCTGATAGTCGCCGTGGATGTGCAGCTGCGGCGGCGCTGGCTCGACGGCGAGCGCGCTGGCAGCGGCCTCGCGCCTCCCCTCGCATGCCTCGGCGATGCGGGCCAGGCCGCTCTTGACCGCGACCGACATGTCTTCGCGTTGCGCCGCCTGTTGTATCAGCGCGCTATATGAGCGCGCCAGACCATCAGCCGAGCGGTCCTCTGGCCAACGGTAGGGCTGCCATTGAAAGCTCGCCGACGCCTGATGGAGCCTGCCGAGCATGCGGGCGGCTTCCTCCAGCTCCGCCTCGTCCGCGGCATCTTCGGTGGCGAATTGCCGTCCATCGAGCCACTCTTGTACCTCGTAGATGCCGTTATCGGTGATGGTATGCGTCGTTCCATCCAGTCGCGCAAGCAGTCCTGGTACGGGCAAGCCAGCATCTCGCAGGTGTGCCATGAAGACGTGGCGAAAGCGGAGGTCTGCCTCGGAGAGTTCGGGCGACTGCCAGCGCACCAGGTAGCGCCGCCCGTTCACCTCGACCACTGGCCGCAGGGTCGCTCCGGCCATGCCTGGCACAGCGCCGACGACCCGCGCCTCGGCAGCGGAGATCCCCCATTCCGCCAGAACCGTCTGCGCCTCATCGCACGCCGCGCTCAGATCGTCATCCTGAATCTCTATCACTCCGCGCCTCCCATGCAACGTACGTATGTTCTTGCCTGTTCATCATACGACAGCGCGACGAGATAGGCGGCCATGCGATGTGGTACAATCTTCCAAATATTCAGCGCCATGCGGCATGAGCGGAACCATGAGCGAAACGAGGAGGAGCGCGTGACCCCGCCGAGCATTCGCAACCAGCGGCCAGAGATGGCAGAATTACATGTGCATCTTGGCGGCGCGGTTGACCCGGCCATTATGTGGAGCATCGCCCATCAGCAGGGCATTCGCCTGCCAAGCAAAGACTACTGGCAATTTGTCGAGCTTATCACCGTCAGCTACCCCGACAAAGTCAACAACCTCGCCGAGTACGACCAGATCTTCCGCTGGACGGAGCTGATTCAGTCCAGCCCGCTGGCCATCGAGCGCTCCGTCTATGAGGTGATCGGCGGCGCGTACCGCAAGTGCAACATCACCACGCTGGAGCTGCGGTTCAATCCGATGAAGCGCAATCGTGAGGGCGAGCAAGACCTCGATCACATCATCTCTGCCGCAATCCGCGGGCAGGACCGCGCGCTGCTCGAATACCCACAGACACGTTCGGGGCTGATTCTGATGATGGATCGCACGTTCCCGGTGGAGCTGAACGCCATCATCGTTGAGAAGGCGTTGCGCTACCGTGGACGAGGCATCATCGGCATCGATATCGCCGGGCCGCCCAACCCCGACTTTTCCTATCGTGCTCACGCCGACCTGGTCGAGCAGGCCCGCAACGCCGGACTTGGCATCACGATTCATACCGGCGAGGAGGGGCGTGTCGAGGACATGTGGGAGGTTGTGGAGTATCTGCGGCCAGACCGAATCGGCCACGGCATCCTCTGTGTCTACGATGAGCAGTTGATGCGGCGCGTGGTCGAGGCGGGCATCGTGCTCGAAGTCTGCCCTACCTCAAACCTGCGCACCCACGCGGTGCGGGATGTCGCGGAGGTGCGCCATATTCTCGATACCCTGCGGACGAACGGCGTGCCCTTCACCATCAACACCGACGGGCCTGATATGCTGATGACCACCATCCTCAAGGAGTATCAGTTCCTGCTCCAGCAGGGCATCTTCACCGACGAGGATGTGGTGATCTGCAATCAGACCGCGCTCGACGCCAGCTTCCTCAACCGAACGTGCCCGATGTAGAGTTTTCGCGTTCTGACAACGAATGTTGAGTAAGTTGACCGGAGAATGTGACATTGGCCTTGACACGCGCCTAGTCGGTTAGATACAATCTGCCCAACAACCAAATATCTTGCGTTCGCTCTCATCAAGAGTGGCAGAGGGAAACGGCCCGAAGAAGCCTGGCAACCCACCCGCATCGTCGCGGGGAAGGGTGCAAACTCCGGCGGAATCATGTGTTCCGCGAGATGAGAGGGATGGAAATACCGCGTGCTTATCACGCCTTTTTGCCGCCCTCTCCATCTCACCGGAGAGGGCGATTTCGTGCTCCCGCCGCTTCCCCCACCAGGAGAGCGAGTATGCGGAGAGTCTGTGGACCAGAGACGACGACAGAGAGCCGTAGCCGCTGAAAATTCGGCGCCGTCTCGCCCAACAGGCATGCTCCGCGGAGCAGCGCATCGAACTGGCATGGCAAACCGATTGCCAACGTAATGCCACAGTAGAGTGCGCCGGGTGAAGCCCCGTTAGCCGCTTCAGGATTCCCCTCCCATACTGCGGCGCTGCCGTTATGCGCTGAGGGTGATCCATGAGGCCAGCATCCTGTGCATCCTATGCATCCCAGAGGCGCTGGCAGAACAGGGTGGTACCGCGAAGACCTCTCGCCCCTACACGAGAGGTCGTTTTATTGTCCCAGGGCATCACGCCGATGCGCTGGGCGGTATGCGCGGAGACATCTACATGGCCAGTGAGCAGCGCGCGCCGTTTGCGGCTGCGTCTCGTCCCCATCATTCCAATATTCAGACGATCACGCTGGACGAGTTCCGCTTCGACACCGGTGAGATCGTCGCCCCGCTGACACTTGCCTACGAGACGTGGGGTAGGCTCGCCGCTACGAGAGACAACGCCGTCCTGATCTGCCACGCGCTGACCGGTGACTCGCACGTCCGCGACCTGGCGCACCCGGATGATCCACGCGCGGGCTGGTGGAATCCGCTCGTCGGCCCTGGCCATGTCTTCGACACCAATCGCTACTTTGTCATCTGCGCCAACGTTCCCGGCGGCTGCTACGGCAGCACCGGCCCCACATCGCCGCATCCAGCGGACGGCCGCCGCTATAACATGCGGTTCCCACTGGTCAGCGTCGGCGATATGGTGCGTGCGCAACACGCATTGCTGGAACGGCTCGGCGTCCGGCGGCTGGCTGCGGTCACTGGTGGCTCCATCGGCGGCTTGCAGGCGCTGGAGTGGGCGATGGCGTATCCCGAATTTGTCGAGCGCGCGATTATCCTGGCGGCGGGCGCGCGCCTCTCGGCACAGGGCATCGCCCTCAACGAGATTGGACGACGCGCCATCCTCGCTGATCCGCGCTGGAATGGCGGTGACTATGACCCGGAGCGCGGGCCTGACGATGGGCTTGCCATTGCCCGGATGGCCGCGATGCTCAGCTACACCAGCGCCGACGACCTCGACGGACGATTTGGCCGCCGCCCGGCAACACAGCCGACGCGCGAGCCGAGCCTGGGCGGCGCGTTCGATGTCGAGAGCTATCTCCAGTACCAGGGGCTGAAGCTTGTGCGGCGCTTCGACGCCAATAGCTATCTCATCCTCACCCGCGCGATGGACCGCTATGACGTGGCCGGGGGGCGCGGCTCCGATGCCGAGGCGCTCCGCCGGGTGCGCGCGTGTGTGCTGGCTGTCGGCATCAGCAGCGATTGGCTCTTTCCGCCGGAGCAGGTGCGCGCCGTCGCCGATGGCATCGCCGCTGTCGGCGGGCAGGCGGAGTATCGCGAGATCAACTCCATCCAGGGCCACGATGCATTTCTCAAGGAATGGGGGCAGCTCGACGCGCTCTTGCGCCCGTTCCTGATGGATTCTTCCGTGGCGCGTGGGCCGCCACGTCCGCCAGCTATTCATCGGGAACGCCCAAATCCCCGGCAAGACCATCAAACAACCGAAGTATCGCTATACATGCAAAGGAAGACACCCGTGACAGACACAGTTGATGTAACCGCGCCAGACCAGTCAACACTCGCTGCCGACCAGACGCCGCGCTATGCCTTCGAGACCTTGGCTCTCCATGCGGGGCAGGAAGACCCTGATCCCACGACACGCGCCCGCGCGGTGCCCATCTATCAGACGACATCGTACGTCTTCGACAACGCCGACCACGCCGCCGACCTCTTCGGACTGCGCGCCGTCGGCAACATCTATACGCGCATCATGAACCCGACGCAGGATGTCTTCGAGCGCCGCATCGCGGCCCTGGAGGGAGGAGTCGCAGCATTGGCGACCGCATCCGGCCAGGCGGCCATCTTCCTCTCGATTACCAACATCGCGGGCGCCGGTGATGAGATCGTCTCCAGCGCGAGCCTCTACGGCGGCGCCTACAACCTCTTCGCCCAGACACTGCCGCATCTTGGTATCAACGTCCAGTTCGTCGATGGCGGCAATCCAGAGAACTTCCGTGCCGCCATCACGCCGAAGACGCGCGCCATCTACGCCGAGACGGTCGGCAACCCGCGCCTGGACACGCTGGACATTCGCGCCGTCGCCGATATCGCCCATGCCGCCGGGATTCCGCTGATTGTGGACAATACCTTCCCAAGCCCATACCTGCTCACACCTATCGAGCACGGGGCCGATATCGTCGTCCACTCGGCCACCAAGTTCATCGGCGGCCACGGCACCTCCATCGGCGGGGTCATCGTCGATAGCGGCAAGTTCGACTGGACCGCCAGCGCAAAGTTTCCCGGCCTCACCGAGCCGGATCCAACGTACCATGGTGTCCGCTACGTCGAGACGTTTGGCCCAGCGGCCTTCGCCGTCAAGGCGCGCACGCAACTGCTACGCGACCTTGGCCCTGCCATCAGCCCGCTGAATAGCTGGCTCTTCTTGCAAGGGCTGGAAACGCTGCCCCTGCGCATGGAGCGCCATAGTGAGAACGCGCTGCGTGTCGCGCAATTCCTCGCCGGGCATTCCGCCGTCAACTGGGTGCTCTACCCCGGCCTCTCGAACCACCCGACCTACGAGTTGGCGCGCCGCTATCACCGGCATGGCTACGGCGCAATCATCGGCTTCGGCATCAAGGGCGGGCTGGAGGCTGGACGGCGGCTCATCAACTCGGTGAAACTCTTCTCGCTGCTCGCCAACGTCGGCGACGCCAAGTCGCTGATTATTCACCCGGCCAGCACGACGCACTCGCAGTTGAACGAAGAGGAGCAGCTCGCGACCGGTGTCACGCCTGACTTCATCCGGCTCTCCGTCGGCATCGAGGCCGTCAACGATCTGCTGGCTGATCTGGACCAGGCATTGCGCGCCGCCACGGCAAATCCCGCGTAAGTTTGCCAAGGCGATTCTCTGGCCCTTCTCCGACAGGGGCGGGGCTGGAGAGGAGGCCACCACACACTATATCTCAACACAAAGGAATGCTTATGACCCATGACACAATGACCGATGGGCCAGCGGACCGAATCCCAGCGCTCGTCCTGGGAGCTACCGGGATTGTTGGCCAGCGGCTCGTCGCGATACTGGACCGGCATCCGTGGTTTCGGCTGGCTGGCGTGGCCGCCTCCGAGCGACACGCGGGACGGCGGTACGGCGAAGTCGTTCAGTGGCGGATCGAAGGCGACGTGCCGTCCGAGGCAGCCGCGCTCCGTCTGGCGCGTCCCACACCAGACGACTGCCCGCCTGCAACGCTCGTCTTTTCAGCCCTGCCTGCTCTGGAGGCAGAAGCTATAGAGCCTGCGTTTGCTCGCGCGGGCGCATTCGTCTCCAGCAATGCCTCAGCGTTCCGTATGCAGCCAGATGTGCCGCTCGTGATCCCGGAGATCAATCCCGATCACCTGTCCGCGCTCACGAGTCAGCGCGCATCGCGCCTGTGGCCGGGCGCGCTGGTCACCAATCCTAACTGCTCGACGATTGGCCTGGCGCTGGCGCTGGCGCCCCTCGCGCAATTCGGAATTGAGCAGGTCATGGTCACGACCCTTCAGGCGGCCACGGGAGCGGGCTACCCTGGCGTCGCCTCGCTCGACCTGATCGACAACGTTATCCCTTTCATCGCGGGAGAGGAGGAGAAGATCGAGATGGAGACGCGCAAGATTCTCGGCGTCTGGCAGGATGGCGCGTTCGTCGATGCGCCGATCCGCCTGAGCGCGCAGACGACGCGCGTCCCGGTACGCGAGGGCCACCTGGCATGTGTCAGCGTCAAGTTCGCGCAGATACCGCATCCTGGGGAAATTGTTGCCGCCTGGCAAGTGTTTTCCGGGCTACCACAGACGCTAGGGCTGCCATCGGCGCCTCGACACGTCTTGCGCTACCTCGATGCGCCAGATCGTCCCCAGCCACGTTACGACCGCGACTTCGAGGGCGGCATGGGTGTGACGCTCGGTCGGCTTCGACGCTGTGAGGTGCTCGATTATCGGTTTATCTGCCTCAGCCATAACACCATCAGAGGGGCAGCGGGCGCGGCGCTGCTCAACGCCGAGCTGGCCTACGCGCGCGGACTGCTGGCAGCTTCGGGGAGGCGCGCATGATTGTCGTCAAGTTCGGCGGGAGCTCGCTGGCTGGCCCAGAACGTATGCTGGCCGCCGCGCGTATCGTAGCCCGGCATTCCCTCACCGAACCGGTGGTCTGCGTCGTATCGGCAATGGCTGGTGTCACCGACCACCTCTTCGCGCTTGCCAGACTCGCGGCCCACGGTGACTCGGATTGGCACGCTCTGTTCGCCAGGTTGCTCGCTCAGCACGCACACACGCTCGCAGCATTGGCCGAAGTCGGACACGACGTTGAAATAACTACGCTCAGCCCGCTCTGGCGAACGCTGGAATCGGACATGAGGTCGCTCGCAGGCATATCTGACACTTCTGAGCGTGAGGAGGCCATCGCGGCCTTCTCCGCCTGGGGCGAGAAGCTTTCGGTACGCCTGTTCGCAGTGGCCCTCACTCATGTGGGAATGGAGGCAACCTCGTTCGAGGATGCGCCAGTGATCGTCGAACACAATCTCGGCTGTGCATCTCCACGCAGGATAGCCTCGGTTGCGGCGACATCACTATGGCTTCGCGACCCAATCACGAACCTGATTGGGTGCGGCAAGACACCCGTGCTGCCGGGATACCTGGCGCTGACGCAGGATGGCGCATACACAACGCTCGGTCGCAATGGCTCCGATCACTCGGCGGCGATCATCGGCGCGGCGCTGGATGCCCGTGCCGTCTATATCTACAGCGATGTCGCGGGCATCTATGAGGCTGATCCGCGCGTCGTAACTGGCGCACGGCTGATGACCTCGCTAACCTATGATGAGGCGGACGCTATCGCCGCCCAGGGCGCGCGCGTGCTTCATCCAGCGACCCTTCCCCCGCTCGCGCAGCGCGGCATCCCGCTACACCTGCGTAGTGCGTTCGACCCGGACGCGCCGGGCACGGATATTGGCGTTTCCTCTACACCGTTTCCTCAGGTCGATACCACACCGCTGACAGCGTTTCTCGCGTCACTTGCGCTGGCGGGAATGCAGAGAAAGGTTGGACGACCCGATGCCTTCTGAGAGCGCGCCGAACAACCCATCCGACTTTCTGCTGATTCAGCTTGGGGTGGGTCAGATAGGAGCGGCTGTTGTTTCGTTGGTGCGGCGGCTTGCTCGCAGCTGGCACGAGCAATTCGGCCTGGGGATCCAGTACTATGTGCTTGGCGATTCGAGCGGCTTCGTCGCCCCTGGCCGAACAGAGCGGCTCCTCTCAACCGAGATGCTGGAGAGCATCATGGAGTTCCATACAAATAGGCGACCGCTGAGAACGCTGCCAAACGGTCGGCAAGCAGGGGACTGGCATGTGGTGCTGGATCACGCAATCCAGGCTGGTGGAAGACCCGACCGGATCATTGTGGTGGACTGCGCGGTGGGCCACGACACAACCGAACTATTGCTGGCGGCACGAGCTACTGGCGCGCATGTTGTGCTCTGTAACAAAGATCCAC
Source organism: Ktedonobacterales bacterium (assembly GCA_036557205.1). Classification (GTDB taxonomy): domain Bacteria; phylum Chloroflexota; class Ktedonobacteria; order Ktedonobacterales; family JADMIN01; genus DAHUXT01. The sequence goes on from DATBIB010000059.1 coordinate 43,062, forward strand.
TGACCGGGTCGTCTACTCAGTTTCGCGCGCTCCAGGGTGATCTTCAGTCGGGATCGCTCCACCTCAGAGCAACCGTTGGCGCGGGATTGCCAGTCGCGAGCGCGGTGGCAGCGGCGAGGGCGAGTGGCGACTCCGTCCTCGAGCTGCATGCGGTAGCCAGCGGCTCGCTTGGACAGCTCTGCTCCGACATGTCCCAGGGTATGGACTTCGCCAACGCGCTTGGGAACGCCATTGCGGCGGGCTACTGTGAGCCAGATCCGCGTGTAGACCTTTCCGGCCACGATGTCGCGCGCAAGCTGTTGATTCTTGCTCGCCTTGCCGGGTATCCAGCGGAGCTAGGCGACATCGAGGTCGAAAGCCTTATACCACCTGGCGCGTGGTCCCTTTCACGTAGGGCGTTTCTGGCAGCGCTGCCGTCCTGGCGCGAGCACCTCCACGAGCGATTTGTCACAGCGCGCGCGGTCGGCCATGTCCTCCGCTATGTAGGCACAATGGGTGCTCACGGCCACCTGCGCGCCAGTCTGTGCGAGGTAGACAAGAATGATCCCCTCGCGCGAGGGCATGGCCCGGAGAACGTCTTCATGCTGCGCACCAGGCGCTATCAGCAGCATCCACTGGTCATCACTGGCCCAGGCGCGGGCGTCGCCGTCACCGCTGGCGCTGTCGTTAGCGATATGTTGCGGGCGGCTGGCGTGCTGTAGCTGGGCGCTAGTCTGGCTGAAGAACGAGCTTGCCATCCTTCAACACCAGGATGTCATCAACATAGACCTCGCCCCCGCCCGCCTCTGGCCGGAGGTCGCAGATCATGTCCCAGTGCAGTCCAGAGACGTTCTTCCCGCCGGTCTCTGGGTAACTGTTGCCAAGCGCCAGGTGCACTGTACCGCCAATCTTCTCGTCGAAGAGAATGTTGCGAGTTGGGCGCTGGATGCCAAAGTTATTGCCGAAGGCGAACTCGCCGAGATAGCGCGCGCCCTCATCCATCTCAAGCATGTGATCGAGGAAAGTCTGCCCCTGCCCCGCGGTCGCCTTGACCACACGCCCCGCCTCGAAGCGCAGACGGATATCCTGGACTCCACGCCCGTTGACATTGCTCGGAACCGTGTAGCGGATATATCCCTCCGCCGAATCTTCAACAGGCCCGGTGAAGAACTCGCCGCTGGGAAAGTTGCGCTTGCCATCGCTGTTGCGAAAGGTGCGCCCAGCAATCGAGAGGCGCAGATCGGTGTCTGGCCCGACGATATGGACATTCTGCTTATCGGCCAGCCAGTCCACGTAGAACTGTTGGCGCGCGCCAAGCTCTTTCCAGCGCGCGGCGGGATCTTCGCTGTTCAAGAAGCACGCCTCGTAGACGAACTCCGTAAAGTCCGCCAGCGACATGTCGGCGTCCTGCGCATAGGCTGCGGTCGGGTAGAGTGTCAGGCACCAGCGAGCCTCGTTGGTGCGATGCTGGCGCAGACGGAAAAGCTCGCGCTGGGCGCGGCCGAAAAGCGCTTGCCGCACTGGATCGACCCCGGCAAGTTGGCGCGTGTTCATCTCGCTGGAGATCGTGAGAAAACAGTCCGCCTGCTCTGTCATCACACGATCGGCGGGATTGATCCACGATAACTGGTCGTCGTTGCCCTCACGCAGCAGCGTTTCGGTCAGTTGCGGGAGGCGGATCGCGGCCACTGGATGACCGCCTGCCCGCAACACCTCACGGTAGACCTCCGCGATGAGCGGCTCGGCAGCCGATGTCGCGGCAATCACCACAGTCTCTCCCGGTTTGACTTCGAGACAATAGCCAACCAGTGTCTTTGCCCAACGCGAGATTCGCGAATCCATGCACAGTCCCTTCATAAATCATCATCACGACGCCGTTCGCTGGCGAATTCATTGCGCGACGCGCTCAGGCTCCTTTACGCCGCCGCTGCTCGGCGAAAAAAGCCAGGAGATCGTCGACTGCCAGGGTATTGAGCACATCGCTCGCGGTCAGCCAGCCCTTCCGCGCGATCCCTATGCCGTACCGGATGTTCTTCAGGCCGTCGGGGGTATGGGCATCAGGGCAGATGGGTATGCGCACGCCGCGCTCGGTGGCGAAGCGATGCCAGCGCCAGTCGAGGTCGAAGCGGTTAGGGTCGGCGTTCAGTTCGATGGCCACACCCAACTCACCTGCGCGCGTGATGACACGCTCCAGGTCAGGCGCGTAACCGTCACGCCGCAGCAGAATCCGGCCCGTCGGATGCCCAAGAATCGAGCAATAGGGGTTCTCCATCGCGCGAATTAGCCGTTGGGTCTGGTCGTCAGGTGAGAGATTGAAGTTGCTGTGGATCGAGGCGACGACAAAGTCGAACGTAGAAAGGGTTTCGTCGTCATAGTCCAGCGTGCCATCGCGCAGAATATCGCATTCAGTGCCTTTGAGAATGCGCAGCCGCCCCGCGAACTCCTGGTTGAGAGCGTCGATTTCCGCCTGCTGGCGACGCACCGCGTCAGCGTCAAGTCCACCTG